>CAZRYS010000004.1:0-146294 GCA_964604365.1 uncultured Terrimonas sp. | reverse complement strand
GCTGTAGTCCTCACCAGTCGGGAGCTCATGCTATGGTCGGTGAAGACACCAACCATTAGAAAATAGAATGCGCCTTAGGTTTTATAAGATAAGCAATTTGTCTTTTTGAAATTCCGCCTATCGGCTGTAGTCCTCACCAGTCGGGAGCTCATGCTATGGTCGGTGAAGACACCAACCACTAGAAAAATAAAAATGATTGAAAGCATTGAAATAATTCCTGTCCCATTTAAGAAGTATCCTCACTCACCAGACTTTTTCAAGGACATCTGGCATATAAATAAAAAACTTAATTATACGGTATTGAATCTACATTAAATGCCTTCAAGTATATCTAAATCAGTATTGAAAATGGGTTAACACATCAGCAATCAACTCTACTACGGACTGATCAGGTTTACCGGGAGTACAAATTCTATCCGGTGCGGATAAACTAGTCTCGCTTTGTAATGATCGGGTAAGTAGCTATACCGAATACCAAAACTTACCGGCTGCTGATTCCACCATTTGGTATCAAAAAACAATTCGCCACCCATACTTCTATAGGAATCCAGCACATGGTAGATAGTATTACGAACATAGGCATAATCAAAAAACAAATTAGTCCGGACACGTTGAAAATATACAAGGTTGCCAAACCCCCAATCGGGATAGAACAAGGGAAAATGATAGTTGATTGCCCATTTAAACATCTGCGGACTCTCTACATTATTATACCCTCTTGCAAAAGGGAAACTATTACCGAATCTGTAACGATTGACAGTATCTCTTTCCTGATAAGCACCGGTTAATACCAGACTATTACTCTTAAAAATACCGGGCAGGTATACACTGCCTGATGCCAAAAACTGATTAGCTGCATGTATGGACACCGATTGACGGTACCGCACAAAAAAACTTTGCGCCCAACGTGGATTAATATGTTGTACTGCCGTTTGCACCTGGCTACTCCAACTCGCAGAGCCTTGTACATATTGCAACATTCGGGTTTGAATACTATCCTTATAGGTTCCGGTTATAGACTGCTGTAAAACATTAAACGTTGAAGCCAGCGTCAGTCCCTTACTCCACCGTCCTTTAGTGAAATTAAGTGGTAGCTGAACCCCACCGCCAGCATTTAACTCATTCCAAAAAATATGCCGGTTGCCGCTAATGGCATTGCGATTGAATGCATACGATGCGCCACCCGTAATCCAGGGATACCAGGTACCTAACAAGGCATTGAACCCGGTAGTATGGCTACTTTCATTTTCGTTGTAAGTGTATTGTAATGTGGACTGAAAATTATTAAGGATATTTTGTCCATAAAGCGTCATCGACCACTCTGGTTGCGAATAGTATGGACGCCAGCTATGAAAATTGAAAGGCGCAGTAATCTTGCGGTATCGCGTTACATTGTATTTTCCTTCATCTAATGTAGGCAATATATCATTCCCTCTTTGCAGTGCATCTAATATATATAAATCAGTAGTTTGTATTGCGGTTGTACGCATAACAGGCTGCCAGTCTTCAATACTCAATTGTTTTTCTTTCAATCGATATCCATTAGACGTAAAGCTACTCCAAACCAAATTGCCATTGTCACGAATAGCGGGCTGGTACGCACTCATCACTTCACTGGTTAGTTGATAGCGGTTTCTGTTTTTAATATCAATTGCATATACATTGTCGTAGTATCCCCCGCTAGAAGAAAAATATACGGTATCGCCTTTGACCAGTGGATAGGCCTTCACTTCATAGCTCCAATCCGTCAGGCTTTCCATCGAGCCGGTAGATAGATTTATTAATGCTACATTCATCAATCCGTCCTTATTCCTTACGCAGGAAACTACATGTTCCCCGTCATAAAATTTTGGATAGGTATATACTATTCCACTATCCGTGACCGGCACCACCTGCTTTATATTTCCGCTGTTTGCATCCAATACATGCAATGCGGTAGACTGATTAGGTAGGTATTGTACCGCAACAATTGATTGACCATCCGCAGAAATATCGGGAGAGAAATACTTGGTTTTTTGGGTTATGGCAGACACCTCTCCCGTATATACATCCAATACTTTTATCACATTATAGTTGCGTTGCCCCCAACGTGCATCAGGTTCGTAGGCAGTGTACACTATTCTTCCGTTTTTGTAAGAATAGTAGTCATCAATACCTATATCTTTTGTTCGTATCCTGTATTCTTTTCCATTTACCAGCCAGTACCAGGCAGGGATATCCCGGTAGGTTCTTTTCAACACCAGCAAAGAGTCATTGCCTGCAACGTAGGGTAATGTATAGTCCGATACATATCGCTTTTTAACAGGGGTAATAAAGTTATCTGAATCCGGTGCTTCATCTTTAGCCCGTTCGCTTGCCGCCGGATGTTGTTTATAAAAGTCAAAGGCCGCATTGACAAAGTTTTTATATTGTAGGCCCGCATGCCTTTTTACTGCTTTCTGGAAAGGATAAAAAACACCTTTGAAACGGGCCGCATCGTCCGTTACATTCGCCCAAAACTCGTCTCCGTAATGCTCTCTGCCATAACTTGTCAGCAGGTAGCCCAGCGCATAATGATCTGGTACATAATGTTTCATTGAACCATTTCTCAACTTCATAAAAGAATAGTTCCTGCTGTCCTTCCACAACGACCGGTAACCATTGAAAAAAGCCGGCACACGGCCTCTTCCCTGACCGCTCAACAGCGTTTCCTGAAAAACAGCATCCCCTTCAAAAAACCAGTCCGGAATAGCCGCACTGTTGGCCACTGCCTGACCTTCCTCTCCCAATATATAATAGGCCACTTTTGACAATCCTTTTCTAAAATTCATATACTGCTGTACATGTCGAAATTCATGCAAAGCCAGGTTTTTCACCCACGGTAAACTTCCCAATTGAAAACTATTGAATTGTGGCGTCATAAAAAACTCGCTGCGCCACGGCGCCATAGCTACGTAACCATTGGAGATGGTGGTCTGATTTTGAAACAGAATATTAATTTTTCGATGCTTACTACCAATAGTAGCCGCTGTAGCACTGTCTGTATAACGAATAATATCCGCCGTTTTGAAGGCTTCTCTTGCCAAACCTTCCGGAAAGATAATACGCGCTGCTGGTGTATTTACTTGTTGCCACTTCAATGAGGACGGGATACCACCAAACTGTTGCCCATACCCAAGCAAACCAAAGCCTATACCTAGTGTTAAAAAGAAAAATAAACGCATATTAGATTTTACTTCCTAAATATACGATGCAATATGATCGAAACTAAATCTAAACAGGTAAAGTCAAAGACAAGTACCCCAATGCAACGGTTCAGGCATTTGCAATGTCAACAATGAAATAATACTGCATGAAATACATCCGAAGCATTGCAATTTTTTTGCTTCTACTTACTTCATTTTCTTCGTGTAAAAAACATGATTCAAAGGAAATTCCGTTTGAGGGCTATTGGGAGTTAAGGAGTTCTGTTGGTTTTATAGTTACTCACTACGAACCGAACAAAGGGAATGTTTTATATTTTGCAAGGGAAGAATATAAAGTGTATGACAAAGGAATGCTTGCAGACGAAGGCACATATACAATAATAGACGATAATACACTTGAGGAATCGGTGGGCTTGGTTTCTAACGGGCAATTTTTAAAGAGAATCTCGTTCATTGATTCAAGTATCCCCTGGTATCATAACAAAATATTCTTTGAACATAAAGGAGACGAACTTATTATAGTTGGAGGGTACTTTCCCAATGATGCGGGGGTCCGTCTTATCTACAGGAAAATCAATAATTTCAACCCTAATTAACCCATTCAATAAGCATCTACTGTTAATTTGTTAAACAGGGATACAATTCTCTGGAAAACGTATTTTTGTAGTTATGGTACGGTTTATTAAAAAGACAGGCTTTTACGCCAGTATACTGCTTTTTCTAGCTTGCAATGGTGAGTCCAATAATAATGATACTACGCCCAATGATACTCCAGTCAAAAGTGCGATACCCCCACCCGTGAATGTTGGATACGATGTATTGAATATCTATCCGCATGATACCGCCGCCTTCACGCAGGGATTGGTATTTCATAATGGACAACTATATGAAGGTACCGGACATAAAGGTCAATCCAGTTTACGAAAGGTGGATCTTGGTTCGGGTAGAATTGATAAAAAAGTAGACCTGGAGCCCTCTTTGTTCGGAGAAGGAATTACCATTCTTAATGATACCATTTACCAGTTAACATGGGAGGAGCATATTATATTGGTGTATTCGCTCAAGGACATGAAACTTGTCAGAAGAGGCTTTTGGCAAAATCAGGGCTGGGGCATCACGCATGACAGTACTAACTTGATTATTAGTGACGGTTCGGATAAACTGTATTTTGTTCGCCCGGGCGATTTTAAACTGGAGCGGGTTTTAAATGTAAATAGCCACGTTGGGCCTGTTGACAAGTTAAATGAACTGGAATACATAGATGGATATGTATACGCCAATCAGTGGGGAGCGGATCACATTCTTAAGATTGATCCGGCAACAGGTTTTGTAGTGGGTATGCTAAACTTTAAAGACGCACTGAAAAAATTGGCAAATATCAATCTGGATAGGAAAGCTGCAGATGAAGGGGCCGTATTAAATGGAATAGCCTGGGATGTTGCTACAAGAAGGATGTTCGTCACCGGCAAATATTGGCCAATACTTCTGGAGATCAAACTAAAATGACTTTGTTTGCCAATGGCAAAATCGCTACTGTTTCTACCGGTTATTATCTTCAAAAACAATAAATAAGCCCGTCTGACGATTTTGAAAGGCAGGGGATCGGGAATTAACAAATCTACAGGGTAAATTGATATACCTTTAATATGGCATCATTGTTGGTATTTTTGATGTTGCTCATGTTTAAAACATTCATTATGCGGCACTTATTAATATTCACATTGGTTTGCTCCTGCCTGGCAACGCAGGGACAGCTAAAGAGTTATATTATTTCTCCCAACGGCGATACTTTAAATATGGTAGATGCCAACAATATAAAGCAGGGTCCGTGGGTGATACGGGTGGAAGACCTGCGTGGAGAACCTGGCTACGAAGAAGAGGGCTTTTATATAGAAGGCAAAAGAGAAGGTCCATGGAGACGCTACTCGCTTATGGGTGATCTTACGGGAATAGAAAATTACAAATGGGGCGAAAAAGATGGGAAACAGCAATATTTCACAAAGATGGGAGATCTGCTAAGAGAAGAGAGTTGGCGCGCCACTAATCCTGAAAATCCTTATGATACGCTTCAGGTACCTGATCCGGAAGTGCCTGATAAGTGGGAAACAAAAGTAATAAAGATGGAAGTTTCTACGGTAGCACATGGCACCTGGAAGTACTACGAACCGGCTACAGGTTTTATCACTAAACAGGAGACCTACTTTTTTGGACAGGTGGATAAAAACAGTATCATTGGGGGAAAATCAGGTGTTACTGCCGACAAAAAAGCACCGGAGAGGCCCAAAGAAGTAGAAGATTGGGAAAAGAAAAACTCGGGTAAGAAAAAGGTAAAAGTACGGGATGGTACTACCGGCTTCTGATCGTATTTGTTCATACTTTTGTACCACTAACAAATCCAACATGCTAAAGAATGTATCGCTGCTCCTTGTTTCGCTGTTCATATTCTTGTCTGCCTGTGATGAAGGGTATAAAAAACCCGATGATCCAATTGAGGCTGGCACCGATTTCATAAGATTTGCATTGGATGGTGATATGGTTAAAGCTAAAACCTTTGTGCTGCAAGATGCCGACAACGAAAGTCTCTTTAAAGAGGCAGAGAAAAATTTCGCCGAAAGAAATAAAGAAGAAAAAACAGAATACCGCAATTCCAGTATCAGAATTAAGAAGTCAGAAGCGCTGAATGATAGCGTGATGCTCATCAGCTATTCCAACTCTTACAAAAACAAAGACAACCAGATTAAACTGGTGAAGAAAGGCGGGGAATGGTGGGTTGACTTTAAATATACTTTTACAGGCGAAAATGCACTCGATTCGCTGCCGCAATAGACAATTAAGGCACACAAGATTCAAATCTCAATAACAAATATGCAGACGACAGTTTTACATCCCTGGCACGGCATTACCACCGGAGACAATGCTCCACGAATCGTAAATGCAGTAGTAGAAATTCCTCAAGGCTCAAGACAAAAATATGAAATAGACAAACCGAGTGGATTGCTGAAGCTGGACAGGGTTATATATTCTTCTTTTTATTACCCGGTCAATTATGGTTTTATCCCACAAACCTACGGCGACGACAAAGATCCTCTCGATATCCTGGTAATTAGCAGTGTAAGCATTCAGCCGCTTTGCCTGGTAGAAGCAAAGGTGATAGGCGTAATGCAGATGATTGACAGTGGGGATGCAGATGATAAGATTATTGCTGTAGGCAATAACGATCCCGGTGTTAATTATATCAACAACATTGAAGAAATGCCGAAACATTTCTTTAGTGAACTTCGCCAATTCTTCGAAGAATATAAAAAGTTAGAAAACAAATCCGTAAGCGTAAACGAATTTCAGGATAAAGCAACGGCTTTGAAAATTATAGAAGAGGCTGTGCAGTTTTACAAAAAAAGCTTCGGAGGCAAGTAGCTGCTATTGCTATTTGTTAATTCTTGTATCTTTCGTATGGAATTTCTGCCATGAAAGCATCTGTATAATAAAGCCTGACTAAGCGAGTGACCTATTCTCAATTTAGCCATATAACAGATGCCAGCTTATTGGAGAGTTTCTACAAGGATAAGAATAATGAGTGGTTGGGTGTTTTAATGCAACGCTATACTTTACTGTTATATGGCGTGTGCATGAAGTACCTGAAAGATGAGGAGGAAGCAAAAGATGCCGTGCAGCAGATATTTCTAAAAGCTATTGCTGAGTTGCAGAAATATCCTGTTACTTATTTTAAAAGCTGGATATACATGATTGCCCGTAACTATTGTTTGATGCAACTGCGGGACAAGAATAAAACACCTTTACCAGTAACAGAAAAAATGCTGGTAGACACAGGAGAAGAGGAGGGGAGGCAAGTGCATCATTTGAAAGATGCCACCTTGGATATTTTGAACGAAGCACTGGAAGAGCTGAACGAAGATCAGAAAAAATGTGTGGAACTATTCTATCTGCAAAAGAAATCATACAACGATATAGTATCCATTACCACCTACTCGTTGTTGCAGGTGAAAAGTTATATTCAGAATGGCAAACGAAACCTGAAGAACCTGATTGAAAAAAAACTAAATGCTGTAAAAAAATAACAGCACCATATATGAGCAAGGAATTATTAGACATATTATCGAATGCAAAAGAAATAGATCAGCAAAAGTTGCTGGACTATTTGCAGGATAAGCTGTCTGAAGAAGAACGGCACGAAATAGAAAAACTGTTGATAGATTCTGATTTTGACAATGATGCGGCAGAAGGATTGGGAGAAGTAAAGGATAAAACAAAATTGCCGGTGGTAATGAACGAATTGAACCGGAAGCTCATAAAAAAACTCTCCAAACGCAGGAAGAGAAGCAACCGATCCTTTAATCTGATGGTTCCCGTGATTACCACTATTATTATACTATTGCTGATCCTGCTATTTTTTCTTTATATAAGAAGTAAAGGACATTAACTACTTGTCTTCTTTTCTATATCATTAACCCCTACTATAAATTTCCCTACCCGTTCATCAGCATAGGTTCCATATGCATCAATCAAGGTAGCTTTTACACCATCATTTGTTTCAATGGCGTATAGAATTGCATTGTCATCAGGATTACTGGCTCCTTCAAACCTGTAAAAGTCTACAATTTTTACATCTGCTGGTTGGTATACCTTCCCGGAAGAAATAATGATCATTCCTTTATCTTCGGCTTTCAACTCATCGGTATAACCCTCACGAACAAGCGAATTAATACAACCGGACAATGTTTTCATTTCATCTGTTTGTGCATTTTTTAGCATAACAATAATTTGAAGGTTAACAATATATTCTTAGTATACAAAAAACCGTACCGATAAAAACAATTTTTAAAAAATGGTTGATGATATACAAGACTATAACATTCCTTTGACAATTTTACTGCTATAGAAAAATACTGCTACTCACCATTCATTTTGTGTATGCTGTCTCTAAATTCCTTTGGAGTCTGTTTTACAATTTGTTTGAAGAAGTTAAAAAAGTTAACCGGGTTATTATAGCCGCATGCATAACAGATATCTTTAATTGTGTAGTTTTTGTTTTGCAACATCTTTTTTGCATGCCCGACTCTTATCTCATTCAAAAAGAGGGTAAATGTTTTCTGTGTCTTTTGCTTAAAAAAACGGCAAAAAGAATTTGGAGTCATATTGCAAATGCGGGAAACTTCCTCCAGGGCAATATCCCGGTGAAAATTATTCAAAAGAAACTGGTACACATCATTAAATCTGTCTACATCATTAAAATTGAACGACTTCCGGTAGCCCACACTAGCCAATACATCGTATTCTTCCGAACGCGCCAATATATCTATCATTTGCAGAAATATCCCCAATTGCAAAAGACCACTGGCTTCCACAAGTTCAGTTAACTTTTCGGTCACTACGGCTTTTGTTTTCCCAAAAAAACGTAATCCCCGTTCCGATTTTCTGACTAGATCATTGTAAAGGTGTATGCTGGTATCATCATCCGTAACCATGTCTGCCAGTGTATCGGGAAAGTATAGGCCGAAAGCCTGGGTATAATAATTCTTATGTCCGTTGTAGTAAATATCATCACATTTCCACAGATGGGGTAATTCGGGGCTTACCAGGATAATTTCTCCGGGTGAGAAATTGCCCACATAGTCACCGATTATCAGTTGTCCCCTACCTTTTTCCACCCAGGTAAGTTCGCACAATCGGTGAAAATGAAATGGATGATCAAAATGTGGTTTGCGTATCCTTTTTACCCAAATCTTTTTTTTCCCAATAATGGGTGCGTCCACAATCAACTCAGGCTTCATAGCAATCATTTATTTTGTCAATCAAAAACTGATATTGGAGGGAATCAGGTGGAAATCATTCGGTAAAATCAATCTACAATGTAGCAAATCTATCCGACTCTGTTATCATTTATCTGATAAAAGTCGGACAAATATATTTGAGAAGCCTATCATATTAATATAGTATCGATATATGCTAATAAAAAACATGATTTGGCGGGAAAGGATAAAAAACTTTACAAATTTATTAAAATGCACAACTCCATTGGCAGCCATTAAAGATAGGTTTGTCCCGATAAATTTTATCAGTCACTCAAAAATTAATTCGATATGCTTGCAACCAAAGCCTATCCCAAACGGGGGAGAGCCAGCTGGCTATATGCCTCGCTGGTCCGCTGCTTATTATTACTTCTTTTTACCGGCTTCGGGAGTCAGCATGTGCTGGCAGATCCGATGTATTTCAAAACTATTTCCGGTACCGTTACCAGCCAGAATGGAGATCCGATACCCGGTGCATCCGTAAAAGTCAAGGGGAAATCCTCTGGCACACAAACAGATGCTTCTGGTAAATTTACCATTGATGCAAACGACAATGATGTAATAGAAATCACCTCTATTGGTTTTCTGCCTTCTCAATTTACGGTGGGTGCTACGCTTAGCTATGATGTAGTATTGCAGGATGACCTCTCTGAACTGGAGCAGGTGGTAGTAGTAGGATACGGTACGCAGAAAAAAGTAAATTTAACCGGATCTGTATCACAAATCGGCGGTGCTGAACTTACCAAGAGACCTGCTGCAAACGTACAGAACCTTTTACAAGGTAAAGTAACCGGTTTGCAGGTAACACAAGGCTCTGGCAAACCGGGGGGTGATGGTGCAGAAATGCTGATTCGCGGAACGGGTTCTTTTGGGGGGAGTGCAGCACCGTTGGTATTAATTGATGGTGTACGTGGCGATATGATGGCTTTAAACCCTGACGACATTGAATCAGTTTCTGTACTGAAAGATGCTGCTTCTGCAGCAATTTATGGTGCCCGTGCTGCGAATGGGGTGATTTTAGTAACTACTAAAAGAGGAAAAGCCCGTGATCTTACAGTTTCATATCACGGAAACGTACAAGCGCAGCAAGCAACCAGGCTTCCGAAACTATTGACGAACTCTGCCGACTACATGATGTATTGGAATCAGGCTAACGAACGGGGTGGCATTCCAAAATACTTCTCAGATGCCACCATCGACGCTTTCCGCAATAGCAACGACCCCGTTAAACATCCCAATTTTGATTGGGTAGACCATGTTTTCAGAACAGGCATTGCTCAGAATCATCATTTGAATGTTAGTGGTGGTAACGAAAAAACTACTTACAATCTGTCATTGGGTTACTTGGACCAGGATGGTATTATGAGCGTCTACGATTTCAAACGTTACAACGCGCTTTTATCGGTAGATTCAAGAGTAAATAAATGGTTGAAATTTGGTGGTATGGTACAATTCACCAAGCGTGATATTATGGAAGATAATTTCGGCGACAATGATTATGTAATGAGTGCTTACTCAGGACCTAACTATACGCCGACAATGACATTACCGGATGGCACTATTGGTTATGTAGCCCGTTATAGCAATTCTATTGAAGAATGGACTGTTCGTAACCCTGACGCCCTTAATGCCAGCGGCTTTCGCTATAAGAATTCCTACAATGTTCGTCCGCAATTGTATGCTGATGTAAAATTGACAAAAGATCTAACCTGGTACACCAAAGGAGCTATTGATTTTACAAGTGCTTTCAACAAAAGATTTGAGCATGCTGTCAACAATTATTATTTCGATGACGGTAGTTTTGCGCACAACAACTCGGTATGGCAGGAAGGTGTAAGAGATGAAATGACCCAGAATTATGAAGCCACTCTGTACTCAACATTGAACTATCTGAAAACAATCGGCAACCACGATATCAATGTTTTAGTAGGCTATAATCAAGAGTCGAACTACTACAGAAGGTTATATGGCTCCAGAATTGCGTTCCCTGTCACTACAATTTCCGAGTTGAATGCAGGTGCTGAGTTGGCTCAGTCTACTGCTGGACATTCGTCCGAATGGGGTATCCAGTCTCTTTTTGGAAGAATAGCCTATGCATTTAAAGAGCGGTATTTGTTTGAAGCCAATGTGAGAAGAGATGGAACGTCCAGGATCGCTCCTGAACACAGATGGGGAACCTTTCCTTCTGTGTCTGCAGCCTGGAGAGTTTCTGAAGAGGATTTTATGCAGGATATTACATGGTTAGACAACTTAAAGTTCAGAGCATCCTGGGGGAAACTGGGTAATCAGGAAGTAGGATTATACCCTTATCAAGATGTACTTCAAAACACTTCTTATCCTTTTGATGCTTTGGCACCAGGTGCAAGGTTAAACGCCCTGAGAGATAGACGATTGAAGTGGGAAACCACAGAAGCAATAAACGTAGGTATTGACCTGAGTATCAAAAATGGTCTATTTACATTAACTGCTGATTGGTTCAACAAAACGACTTATGACATCTTAGCCCAAATCCCTATTCCAGCTAGTATGGGACTGGATGCTCCCACCATCAACTATGGTAAACTGGGGAATAAAGGCTGGGAATTTGAAATAGGACATCGTAACCGTATCGGTCAGTTAGATTATAATGTAAATTTCAACCTCACCACCGTTAAAAATAAAGTGTTAGAAATTCCAAGCACTGTTTATGATGGTAACAAGATTGCGCAAGTGGGGTTGCCCTGGAACTCCTATTACCTGATTCCATGGGATGGTATATTCCAAAGCCAGGATGATATTGACAGATCTCCGACACACCTTTATAATCCACAGCCTGGTGATCTAAAATATAGAGATGTGAATGGTGATGGCGAAATTAGTCCGGCAGATCGTGTAGTGGTTGAAGGCGCTTACCCCAAGTTTTTTTATGGTGGAAGTCTTAACCTCGCCTGGAATGGTTTTGATCTGACTGCTTTCTTTCAGGGCGTTGAAGGATTTAAACATTATGTAGGTGGCACACATATGGCATGGGGTTATACACCTTTTACACAAGGGTCACCTCCCACATTGGATTTCTTGAATAATATGTGGACACCGGAAAATCCTTCTAATACTACTCCGGCTATTTATCAATCACAGTACAGACCCAATACGGGAACAGCTTCAACTTACTGGCTGTTAGATGCTTCTTATGTTAGGCTTAAAAATCTGGCTATAGGATACACTTTCAGAAATGGCATTCCGAAAAAATTGGGATTGAGTGCTCTGCGCCTATATGCTTCCGGTGACAATTTGTTTACCATCACACAATATCCAGGTGCTGATCCAGAAAGAGCTTGTGTGACATGCAGGTTCAGTGTATATCCACAAGTAACCGTTTACACAGTAGGAGTGAAAGCCAGTTTATAACCAAAAAGTATAACAATTATGAAGCAATATATAACTGCGATATTAGTAACAGCAGGAATTTCAATAAGTTCATGCTCAAAATTCCTGGACAAAAATCCACTGGACCAGATTTCCAGTGAGACTTTCTGGACCAGCCAGAAGGATGTAGATCTCGCTTTGTCTGGAGTTTACTCCAGACTTTTAACCAGTACATTCGATCACAATACCATGTTCTGGGACGTTATGGGCGGAGACCTCAATACCAACCAGGGTTCAGATGTCATTCCTCTGGCCCAAGGACAGTTGGAGCCGAATTCAGGTAGTCTTGTCAGTTCTGTATTTTCCGCAGCTTATCGAGGCATTAGTTCTACCAATTTTTTTCTTGACAATATAGATCGGGCACCGATATCAGATAACGCGAAGGCTAGTTACAAAGGAGAAGTAAAGTTTT
The DNA here is from genome assembly GCA_964604365.1 of uncultured Terrimonas sp. GTDB lineage: Bacteria > Bacteroidota > Bacteroidia > Chitinophagales > Chitinophagaceae > Agriterribacter. Next base: position 133,485 of record CAZRYS010000004.1, on the reverse strand, counting down.
TGAGAGCATTATTTTATTTTACGCTTACGGAATTCTATGGTGGTGTACCATTGTATACTAGTCTGCCGTTAATAGAAGAGGCAAAAGTGAAACAAACTTCAAAATCAGATGTGGTGGCACAAATTTTGGCTGATTTAGACGATGCAATAGCCAGTTTGCCTAACACACCGTATAAAGGACATGCTGTTAAAGGTTCTGCATTGGCTTTAAAAGCAAAAGTGTTGATGCATAATGAGCAATGGGGACCTGCCGCGGCAGCTGCAAAACAAGTAATTGATGACGGACATTTCAGCATCTTTAATAACTATCGTACGCTGTTTCTCGCTTCAGGACAAAAGGACAATCCGGAAATTATGTTTTCGGCACAATACCTAAATCCGGATCGCGCAGCAACCGGACCAGATATTCAATTCGCATGGCATGGTACCATTAACCCTAGGTTAGAACTGGTGAACGCGTATGAGTGTACGGATGGATTACCCATCACATCTTCTCCTTTGTATAATCCGGCCAATTGGAAGCAAAACAGGGATCCGAGACTGGTGTTGACAATAAAAACATTTGAAGAAAATGTCATCAACTCATCTGGTGCAGAAGTAGGTTTTGCCTACAATGCTCCTTCGGGAACAGGGTATATGCCGGTGAAAGGTCTGAATTGGGATGCCCTTCCTGTAGACTACAGCACAAGAAGCGAGCAGGATTGGATCCATATGCGTTATGCTGAATTACTATTAATTTATGCAGAAGCAAAAAATGAAGACAGCGGGCCCGATCAAAGTGTTTATGATGCAATCAATGCCATCAGATCCAGACCCGGTATTGGTATGCCCAATATTCCAACCGGCTTATCAAAAGACCAGATGCGGGAACGCATTCGTCAGGAAAGAAGAATAGAATTGGCTTTGGAAGGCAAAAGGTACTGGGATGTTAAACGCTGGAAAACAGCAGAAACTTATATCCCAACATTGGTGGATCCAGGGGGAGCACAACGTCGTTTTGATCCATCCAAAAACTACCTGTTTCCTTTCCCACAAACCGAAATAGATAGAAATCCCAATTTGGAACAAAATCCGAATTATCCAAGATAGTTTTTCATAGCAACAGTTGGTTTTGATTTGGCGGCTTTTATAGCACTTCGCTAAAAAGCTGCCATTTTTTTGCCATCTCCTAACCAGAGAATATTCGATTTTTACGCATAACAAAGTATAACAGATGAAAATTAAGTTACTATCGGTTTTTATTCTTAGTCTTCTACTATCCTGCAACAATAAAAAGCAAGAAGTAAATTTTTCTTCTTATGAGCAGGCTAAAAAACACTCCTTACAATATGATAAACCAGCAGTCGATTTTTTTGAAGGCGCACTATTGGGAAATGGGGGAATGGGCGTAGTGGTGACAACAAGACCCGATGGCATCATGTTATACTTTGGACACAATAATGTTTGGGATATCAGGATTGCAGAAAAAAACCGGGAAGCTATCGGAACCTTTGATTATGTATTCGATAAAGTGAGCAAAATATCCGACACCCTAAAAAATCTCACCGACGATCCCTGGTACAAGCAGTATAGCGATATGGCACAGGAAAACTACCGTCAGCCTTATCCACGTCCTTTCCCTTGCGGTTCGGTGTTACTTGGTTTCGATAGAAGAGATGCCGAATTGCTAGGACACTCTCTTGATATTTCCAACGGACTATGTGAAGTGTACCTGCTGGATGCAGATAAAAATAAAATCAAGTTGCAGGTATTTACCGATATGCAGGAGGATAAATTACTAATGCAACTGGTAAATGAGAAGGGAGATAAAGTACCCAATATTTTCAAACGTATGCGGATCATGCCAGATCCTTCTACTCCTAAAGAGTTTCCCCAATTTGCGACTGAGGAACAATTGTCAGAAGGCACTTTATCATTCAGACAAACCCTCCCATCTCAGGAAGCTGATGTATACAATATTGAAAAAGGACATCTGAAAGACAAAGCCTTTCGTCTTACAGCCAGCAGCAGTCTGGGTTTAAAAAAAACGACAAGGATAAACTGGGATGGTAATGAAGAGGGGATGAAGGGACTAGAAGCGGCATTTGAAGACAATGGAAAAGATTTCCTGGTAACAGTTGCGTTAGAAGAAGGAATGGATAGTATCGTAAGTAAAACAGCAAAAACACAAAGTCCGGGTACAGACACATGGAATAAATTACGTCAATCTTCAGACGACAGTTGGAAAGCGTATTGGTCTAAATCTGGTGTGCAGCTTTCTGATTCTTTCCTTGAAGAAATATGGTATAGAAATCTTTACTTTTTTAATTGTGCCGCAAAAGATGGCGTTACCACTCCGGGACTTTTTGCTAATTGGAGTTATAATAAAATTGGCACTGCGTGGCATGGTGATTACCATATGAACTACAATACACAACAACCATTCTGGATGACATTTTCCAGCAATCACCTCGAAAAAAATCTGCCCTATGTAGATCTGATTGAGTTTTTGATGCCTGTGAGTAGAATTTGGGCTAAAGAATATTACAAATTACCGGGAGCTTATTTTCCCCATTCTGCCTATCCGGTAGAAATGACCATGAATCCTTACCCCGTTCCGCATTGGGGCTGGGAAATATGCGAAACGCCCTGGTCTGTACAAGGGTTATGGTGGCACTATTTGTACAGTGCAGATACTAGTTTTTTGAAAAGCAGAGCCTATACGCCTATCAAAGAAGCTGTTGAGTTTTTAGTAGCGTATATGAAACGTCCGGAAGCAAGAGGGGGAACAAGATGGAACGATGATAAGTATCATATTTTCCCGACTATACCGCCTGAAATTTATGCTCTAAGACCAGGCTTTAAGTACAATTATGATTGTAATGTGGACCTCACCCTGACAAAGTTTGTATTTAACGCTTTTGTAGAAATGGTAAACATTTTGCAAACAAATGCCACTGATCAAAAACTTGTTGATGATGTAAAAGACATACTGAATCATTACCCTGAATACCCGACAGCGGTTTCTGAAAAATACGGAACTGTACTGGTGTCGGTACCCGAAGAACATAGCCAGGTGGTATATAATGTTCCCTCACCGCTGATGAATGTATTTCCGGGAGAAGATCAGGGTCTGCATTCTGATGACTCAACGATGCAAATCTTGAAAAATACATACTACAATCAACAAAACGAAGGCGGAAATGACCTCGTATTCATTAATCTCCAGGCAGCCAGGATAGGCTTATTAGATCTGGATCAATTTAAACGACACGTAAACTATTCGTTACTACCCAATGGAACAGCTACCGACAAAGTAATGCAGGTACATGGACGCTATGGAGATCAAACGAAATATGACTATATGGGCGCCATGGGTATCTGGTTCGAAAATTTTGCACTGCCGGCAGTAATCAATGAGTGTCTTATGCAAAGTTATAATGGGGTAATAAGACTATTCCCCAATTGGGATTTAAATAAAGATGCCGCCTTTTTAAATCTGAGAGCAGTAGGCGCTTTCCTGGTGAGTGGCTCGGTTAAGAATGGCAATATCAGTGTATCCATACTCAGTGAAAAAGGGGGCAAATTAAAAATGTCTTCTCCTTGGGGAAAATCAGGAAAAATAGTTCAGGGAGGAAAACGTACTTCTATTACTACAGAATTGATTGAAATAGATACTACTCCCGGAGAAGTTATAACGTTGGAAGAATAAATACTTTCAAGCATCACTAAGCGAAGATTATTTATTTGAAAGTGAGTATTCGTTCGATAATTATATCTATATTAAATTATAGTACATTAATATGCACCTTATGAACTTGCCCTTAAAAGATATTGTTGTGTTGGAGTTTTGCCAATACCTCTCCGGACCATGCGCCGCATTACGCCTGGCAGATCTCGGCGCACGGGTTATTAAAATTGAAGCTCCCCAAAAGGGAGAAGCGGGAAGAAGATTGGCAATTAAAAACCTTTGGGTTGATGACAGCTCATTGCTGTTTAATACGATCAATAGAAACAAAGAAAGTTTTGCAATAGACCTGAATAATAGCGAGGATATGAGATGGCTGCAAAAGCTGATAGCCACCGCAGATGTTCTGATCCATAATTTTCGACCGGGTGCCATGGAAAGAAAATTACTGGCATTTGAAGATGTTCTAAAAATCAATCCGTCCATAGTATATGCGCAGATATCCGGCTATGGAGCGGCGGGTCCTTTACAAAAAAAACCGGGGCAGGATCTGCTGGCACAATGTTTATCGGGGTTGACTTATACTACTGGCAGTGCCTCCGATGCTCCTACGGCATTGGGGCTGGGTATTGGCGATTACCTGACTGGCAATCAGGCGGTGCAATTTATACTGGCAGCCCTGATAAAAGCAAAAAAAACGGGCAAGGGAACACAATTGCAATTAAGTCTTTTGGAATCTTTGCTTGATTTTCAATTTGAATTTCTCACTACTTTTTTTCAATCGGGGAAGCTGCCGGAAAGAGCAGGCTTTAATAATGCCCATGCACTTTTAAGTGCTCCTTATGGAATTTACCAAACGAATGACGGCTATATTGCCATCGCTATGGTGCCATTGGGGGAGTTAAACAAAATACTCTATTGCGATCCATTAGATAGCTACACCGAAGAAGATAGTTTTCGGAAACGAGACGAAATAAAAGAACTAATAGCCCAAAAAATTGCGGGCAATACTACCACCTATTGGGTAACTAAGGCAAAAGAACTGGATCTTTGGATAATGCCTGTATTGAACTGGGCAGAAATGAGAGACAGTGAAGGCTACAAAGCTTTACAAATAGAACAGGAAATAAAATTACAGAATGATCAAACGTTTATCACAACCCGATGCCCTATTCGCATAAACGGGAAAATATTAAAATCAGATAAGGCCGCTCCCGCAGTCGGAGAACACAATGCAACTATAAAAAGATCTTTGATTTGATATTATGAACAAGCTGTTGGAAGATATTTTAGTGGTAGATTTTAGTCAGTTTCTTTCGGGACCCAGTGCAAGTTTGCGATTGGCAGATATGGGCGCCAGGGTCATCAAAGTAGAGAAAACAGGAACCGGAGATATTTGCCGTGTACTTTATGTATCAGATGTAAAATTGGATGGTGGTCAATCTACCATCTTTCACGCTATCAACCGGAATAAAGAAAGCTTTACAGCCGACTTAAAGCAATCTGAGTCTGCAGACAGTGTTAAAAAACTGGTGGAGAGAGCAGATGTGGTTATCCATAATTTCAGACCGGGTGTTATGGAAAGACTAGGCTTCGATTATGCGAGCATTAAAGCCATCAACCCGTCTATAGTATATGGTGAAATCAGTGGTTACGGACAGGAAGGCGAATGGAAAAACCTGCCCGGACAGGATCTGTTGGTGCAGGCTGTTTCGGGTATCACCTACCTTACAGGCGAAAAAGAACAACCCGTTCCGATGGGCGTTGCTGTGGCAGATATCATTGCAGGCACACACCTCACACAGGGCATTCTTGCAGCCCTCCTGCAACGGATGAGCTCCAATACAGGCAGCCTTATCCAGGTAAGCATGTTGGAGAGTCTGCTCGATTTTCAGTTTGAAGTACTAACCTGCTTTTTCAACGATGGTTATACACTACCAGTCCGAAGCAAAGTGAATAATGCACATGCATATATAGCTGCTCCTTATGGTATATACCAAACAAACGATGGCTACTTAGCCATAGCGATGGCGCCTATTGCAAAACTATCTAACTTGCTGAAAATTGAAAGCTTAGAACAATATACCAATCCTGAAGATTGGTTTAGCAAGAGAGATGAAATCAAATCTATCCTGGCTGCCGAACTGAAAAAACGAACCACAGCTGAATGGTTGGCAATACTGGAGCCAGAAGACATTTGGTGTGCTGATGTATACAATTATAACAAACTGATTGCAAGCGAGGCTTATAAAGTGCTGGAAATGGAACAGTGCGTCCGTTCAAACGGACTAAATGTAAAAACAACCCGTTGTCCGGTAAGAGTAAATGGAGAATTGCTGTTATCAGAAAAAGGTGCTCCTTTGTTAGGAGAGCACACCAAAAAAATAAAAGAAGAATTTAACCTCTGAAGTGATAAAAATGAAATGTATGAAACAGAAAATGCTGCTCTGCCTGATTGTAGTTATGATAACATTGAACTATGCATTTGGGCAGAAGACCGCCGACTTCAACCTGAAGTTCAATAGTAAAGGCACCGATTCCTGGAGTTCGCTCCCTATCGGCAATGGCGAAATAGCTACCCAAGCCTGGACAACACAAGATGGACAAATTCAATTCTATCTGGGCACAACCGACAGTAGAGACGGAATGGACAACGTAATAAAGATTGGAAAATTGACCATTGCATTTGAACCAAACATTCTGGTAAATGGTGCAAATTATAGTGAAGAGTTGTTGCTCAATGAAGGGATATTTCGCATAAAAAATTCCATAGCGGATATACAGTTAAGAGTGGACGCTAACCATCCTGAGATTGTCATCTCAGGTTCTTCGCGCATACCAGTAAAAGTTTCAGTTACCAACAATATCTGGAGAAGTGAAACAAGAAATTGGAACAAGGATGAATATATAGAAGAATATGGCGACAATCAAATGCCATTCAAACCATTCATGGAAGCAGACAAATCCATCGCTTCTGGAGAAACTATGCTCTGGTTTCACAGAAATAAAAATGAAATTTTCTGGAATGAATTGATGAAAGTAAATGACCTGTTGAATGACGGAATAGCCAATCCTTTAAAGAACAGGACCTCCGGTGCATTGGTACAAGGTGCCGGTTTGAAAGCTATTAATGATACCGTATTGGTATCAGGTTCGCAAAAGCAAATTTTTATCAAGGCCACGGTGCTCGTGCAGCAAACAGAAACAGAAGAGGACTATATAAAAGCACTCAGGGCATTAACTGGCAGCCTGGATAAAAAAACAGAATCCACGAGGTTATCGGCACACAAAAAATGGTGGTCCGACTACTGGCAAAGAAGTTATGTGTATTTCAATTCAGAAAATAAGGACACCAATGATACACTGCAAATACTGAACAGGGGTTATATACTGCAGCGGTATGTAAATGCCATAGGTGCCCGGGGAAAATTGCCGGTAAAGTTTAATGGATCCACATTGGTATTGGACACTTACAAACAGGCTATAGGAAGGGTATCCGGAAAATCCGCAGATGCCAGGCTTTGGGGCGGTGCTTATTGGTGGCAAAATACCCGGGTAATATATTATCCCATGTTGGCTTCCGGTGATTTTGATCAATTGCAAACTTTCATCCGGTTCTATGTAGACGACCTTTTACCCGTGATGAAAAAAATGACCAAAAAATTCTATAAAGTTGATGGTGCCCGTTTTATAGAAACCGCTCATTTCTGGGGAGCATGGCGGGGTGGAGATATCAGTTGGAATAGAACCAATCTACAGGCCGGTATGTCAAACAATCCCTACATCAAAGACCTCATCATAACTGGTCTGGAAATGGCTCATTTCCTTTTGGACTATTACACCTATACCGGTGACGAAAAAATGCTGCAGGAAAAAACACTACCATTTATAAAAGAAGTTCTGCTGTTCTACGATCAATTTTACCTCAGGGGCACCGATGGCAAATTGCTGATCGCTTCTGCACAATCATTAGAAACATATATTGAAGGTATCAATCCGACACCGGATATTGCCGGCTTGATGGTGGTTATTCCAAAAGCAAAACAATTGGCTAAAGATGCCGCACTAATTGATTTGTGTAACAAACTTGAAAAGCAGATTCCGGCAATACCTATGAAGGAAAAAAATGGAAAAAAACTAATAGCGCCCATACATGCTTACAAAAGAATCATCAATGTAGAATATCCCGAGCTCTATCCCATTTTTCCATTCCGGTTATATGGCATAGGCAAACCGGATCTTGATATAGCCGTCAATACTTTTAAAGACAAACAACTGGCTTACCAGGGATGGCAGCAAACGGGTATGCAAGCTGCCATGCTCGGGCTGACCGATAGCGCCATGAAAGTGATGAAAACAAATGGGCTGGCGTACGATAAACGTTTCCGCTTTCCTGGTTTCTGGGGTCCCAATTACGATTATACTCCAGACCAATGTCATGCAGGAAATTATATCAATACCATCCAGTTGATGTTGATGCAATCGGAAGGTGATAAAACTTATTTGTTACCGGCATGGCCAAAGGACTGGAATGTGAAGTTCAAATTACATACACCCAACAACGGTCAGGTAGAAGCCGAATTCAAAAACGGAAAACTAATTTCATCAAAGAAAATTCCTTCCGGTAATAGCACTGAACTGATAGAAGCATTTCACTAAACTAACTCGATTGTTATATGAATCCGAATAATGACGCATCTAAACATAAGGATATACCCATCTGGAATGCAGAAGACTGGTATTATGAAGATATAGAAATAGGGAAACGCATACGATCTATCCGACGAACGATCAGCGAAGGTGAAAGTATGCAGTTCAATGCGCTGGTGCTGGATATGCACCCTTATGTGGCGGATGAAATATTTGCAAAAGAACAAGGGCTTTTTGGAAAAAGACTGGTTGCCGGAGCTTTTGTATTTAGTGCGGGTTTGGGGTTGGTAGCCACCAATTGTGTGAACGCGTTCAGCTATGGTTATGATAAACTTCGATTTATAAAACCTGTCTTCATCAACGATACGATCTATACCATCAAAACGGACCTTGACAAACAACCCAAATACAAAGACATGGGATTGTACCGCGCTAGTTATGAAATTTTCAAAAATGAAGGTGAACTGGTTTTGTACTGCGAACACATTCAAACGGTAAAATACCGCAATCCCGATTTGTTTAAAAAAGACTAAACATGTTTACAAAAATCTATTTTGAAGACTATACGGAGGGAAGCATTCGTGAAACGATCGGAAGAACCATTACCGAGACTGATATAGTAATGCATGCTGGTCAAACCGGTGACTTTTTCCCACATCACATGGATGCAGAATGGTGCAAAACCCAACCATTTAAAGAACGAATTGCCCATGGTACTTTAATATTTAGCGTTGCGATTGGAATGACAGCATCGCTAATCAACGAAGTAGCCTTCAGCTACGGCTATGACAGGCTGCGGTTTATTAAACCCGTTTTTATTGGCGATACAATAAAAGTGAAAATAACCATTAAGGATAAAAATACACATAAGAAACCTGGAATGGGTTTGGTAACCGAATTGGTGGAAGTATTCAACCAACAACAAGAAATTGTAATGGTGTGCGAACACATATTGCTGGCCCAGTATAAACAGTAGTGAGATGAGTGAACACATAGAGCTAAAGGGTATTACATGGGGGCATAGCAGAGGCTACACGCCATTGGTAGCCTGTGCGCAGCGATTCACAGAGCTGCACCCACATATACATATCACCTGGAGAAAAAGAACACTTCAAGAATTTGCTGACTTCCCGATCGAAAGACTTGTAAACGATTACGATCTATTAATTATAGATCATCCATGGGTAGGATGTGCCGCGGCAACCCAATGCGTATTGCCGCTTGACAAGTTTTTGACAAAGGCATATCTCGATGATCAATTGGAAAATTCCGTTGGCTACTCACACGAAAGTTATGCCTATCAAGGACACCAATGGGCGTTGGCTATCGATGCAGCGACACCGGTAGCAAGCTATAGAAAAGATTTGTTGGAAAAGAATGATCACCCTATACCTAGCGACTGGTCTGAACTTATACGATTGGCAGAAAAAGGGAAAGTAGCTGTTCCTGCAATTCCCATCGACCTGTTGATGAATTTCTATATGTTTTGTGTGGCCTTCGGCAAAGCACCTTTTCAAGACCAAACACAAGTAATAGATAGCGCAACCGGTGTGCAGGCTTTACAGGCAATGACAGAATTATGGAGTCGGGTGGACGAGAAGATGTTTGATTGCAACCCGATAGCAGTAGCAGAATGGATGACTACAACAGATGATTATTGGTATTGTCCATTCGCTTACGGTTATTCAAATTATTCCAGAAGAGGATATGCCAGGCATTTGCTACATTATACTAAATTGGTGCAGTTTAATAACCGACCATTAAAGAGTACATTGGGAGGAACAGGGATTTCTGTCTCGGCTTCTGCTGCTCATCCCAAAGAAGCGGTAGCCTTTGCAGAATGGATTGTTTCGGGAGATGTACAACAAACACTGTATACTGAGGCGGGTGGGCAACCAGGCTACAGGGCTGCCTGGACCGACGCCAAAAACAATAACGACACTAACCATTATTTTGCAAACACCCTGCCAGCGCTTGATGCTGCCTATGTACGTCCACGATATAATGGCTATCTGCATTTTCAAGATCATGCTGGCTTACCCATACAAACTTTTTTAAGAGAAGGTGGTAACCCCGAATTGGTATTGGAAAAAGTGAATCAAATGTACAGGGCATCACTTAGTGAAAAGAAACTACAATAAGTTGACAATGAAAACGGAGATTATTGATACACATATCCATATTTGGGATCTTGACAGGGTACGCTATTCGTGGCTGGATGGAGATGCCAGTATTCTCAATCGTACCTATGGATTTGAAGAATTGAAACCAGCAATGATAAAAAGTCCGGTGAGTACGGGTATACTGGTACAAGCAGCCAATAACCTTGCAGACACCGAGCTAATGTTGGAAACGGCAAGACAACACCAGGAGATAATCGGTGTTGTAGGTTGGCTTCCGTTAACCGATCCCGTTCAAACGGCAAAGCTGCTGGAGGAAAAATATCTGAAAGAACCTTTATTTAAGGGTGTCAGACATTTGATACATAATGAAAGTGACACGGAATGGCTTCTACAGCAGCCGGTAATAGAAAGCCTGCAGATACTGGCTTCCTTTGATATTCCGTACGATGTGGTGGGAATCAATGACGAACATCTGAAGACAGCGATAAAAGTTGGCGAAAAAATTCCGTCACTAAAAATGGTGTTGGATCATTTGAACCAACCTCCTATCAAAAATAATGCTCGTTTCGGTACATGGGGCGATCTGATGAAAGAGATCAGTAACAACAGTAATGTATATGCGAAAATATCCGGGTTGGGTACCGCATCCGGAGACCCGGCAAACTGGACCGCTGCTTTAGTAGCGCCCTACATTGCCTACGTAATTGAAACATTTGGCATCAGCCGATGTTTCTGCGGTGGAGATTGGCCGGTTTCAGCATTAGCCGGCAGTTATGCCAGCCATTGGGAGAAATATACTGCCGCCATTAACAGCGTGTTAAGTACTGAAGAGGCAAGTACCATTTACTCCAAAGCTGCTACACATTTTTATAAGTTATACTAAAAACCCGATGAACACATGAATCTGTTGTCTGGGATAGCGTTACATTTTACCGGAGCCTTTGCCGCCTCTGTATGTTATACGCCTCAAAAGAAAACCAAACTTTGGTCTTGGCAAACTTATTGGTTGATGCAGGCTTTGGTTTGCTGGCTACTCCTACCCGTCATAGTTGCTGTTATCACGATACCTCAATTGAGGCAGGTGTTGTCCGAAGCGCCCACTTCAGCTATGCTGAGTTCTTTTTTCTTTGGTGCTTTGTATGGCATTGGTGGTACGGCTTTTGGATTGGCAATCCGGTATGTGGGTTTTTCACTTACCTATGCCATATCGGTTGGTATTTCTTGCGTTTTGGGCACTTTGCTTCCTCCCTTATATGAGGGCACGCTTGGGACTGTCTTAAATGGGAGCGGAGGTAACATTATCATGACAGGTATTGCAGGTGGTGCATTGGGCATTGCGCTATGCGGTATGGCAGGCAGGATGAAAGAACAAGACTACAGAAGCCAATTGGTTGAGAAAAAAAACTATTCATTTTCAATAGGCATTACACTTTGTATTATATCCGGTATCATGTCCGCGCTCTATGGATTCTCACTGTTTCAGGGACAGCCAATTGCGGATGTGGCGGCTAAATACGGTGCCGGCAATTTACAGGGCAATGTTATATATATATTCTCTAATACTGGTGCATTTGTAACAACAGCTATTTACTGTGTCTATCTTCACCAGCGAAATAAAACCTGGGGGGAATATAGAAAATTGTTACCGGTTGCCAAAAGCGAAATCATTAACAGACCGGAAGCTGGCTTATATAGAAACTATTTGCTGGCAACTATTACGGGCGTATTGTGGTATACACAATTTTTTTTCTATGGATTGGGACATAATAATATGGGAAGTTATAAATTCACCAGTTGGGCAATCCACATGATCATGCTCGTATTGATAAGTGCTGTTATTGGAATTATATTAAAGGAGTGGACCGGAACGAAAAGAAAAACAACCCTTGTATTAACATCGGCCTTAATTGTACTAATTTGTTCTGTACTCGTCATTACATGGGGAAATCATTTAGGTGGAAACTAAACGTGTAATATGAAAACTATTGAAAAGATAAGGTTTGACTTACCCGTTATCGAATCGCCTTTTCCTATAACAATCATTGGCGCCGGCGGAATAGTAGAAGCCGCTCACCTTCCGGCTTATAGATTGGCAGGCATAACGGTCTCCGGAATTTTTGACAAAGACATCACAAAAGCTGAAAAGCTGGCTGACCGATTCGAAATTCCAAAAGTTTACAATAGTTTAGCACAAGCAGTTGTAGAAAACAACACCAATTGCATTTACGACATAGCTGTTCCCGGTAACAAAGTGTCAGAGGTGATAAAACAGCTTCCCCACCAGAGCTTTGTACTTATTCAGAAACCTATGGGCGAAAACCTGGAGCAGGCAGAAGAGATACTCAAACTCTGCCGGCAAAAAGGCCTGGTAGCAGGTATTAATTTTCAGTTGCGGTATGCCCCCTATATTTTAATGGCCAAGCAAATGATTGCTGCGGGAATCATTGGCGAGGTCTGCGATTTTGAAGTATATGCCAACGTATACACCCCCTGGCATCTGTGGGACTTTCTCAAGAATGCCAACCGGGTCGAAATTTTATACCACAGTATTCATTATATCGACCTGATCAGAAATATGCTGGGTGAGCCGAATGATATTTATGCAAAAACCACCCGTCACCCGCGTATGTCACATCTCCAGGCCGTCCGGTCCAACATCATTATGGATTACGGAGAATTCTCAAGGGTAAGCATTGCCACCAATCACGTGCACGACTTCGGACTCAAGCACCAGGATGCTTTTATTAAAATAGAAGGCACGCTCGGTGCTATAAAGATAAAATTAGGCGTGTTGATGAATTATCCACAGGGAAAGGAAGACATTTTTGAATATATTCTGCTTGAAGACGAACACCCGGAATGGAGGACACTGCCGATCAACGGCTCCTGGTTTCCCCATGGCTTTATTGGCTCCATGCATGAGATCATCAAAGCTCAGCAACGGATCACTTCAAAACCAGATAATTCTGTTGAAGATTGTATTCACACTATGGAATGGGTAGAAAAGGCATATGCCAGATCCAATAGGAATCTATCCTGATAATTAGAAGAATATAAGTGGGCTTTTTGTAATATTGCCCAATGATGCAGAAAAAAAAGCCTGACGTAGATATTGTTCTGGACCTCCTGCAACTGGTGAGTGAGGCCAAACCACATTCTACCTTCATTAAAAGCCTGCTGTTTCAATACCAGGAAAGAGGCGGACTCAGTAAGAAACAATTGGAAGGATTATATTACAAGGCAGAAGAAGTAAAAGACATCCCTGAGAAAAAACTGACCACGCTGCAAGCTATTATTAAAAAGAAACCTACCCGGTTTAAATCAGAAGCACCACCGCCTACTCCACTGTACACAAAAGATCAAGAAACAGGTAAATTGATCGACAGTATTCTAGCGAAATATCCCCAACATAAAAGAGTACTATTTTTTAAGGCCCGTTACGACAATAACGAAACGCTAACATCCAGCGAAGTGACAGAACTCCAAAAATTTCGTAAGTTGCTTACCTGATGCTGTGAAATATATGAGGTATATTGTTTTTTATAGATATTGGGGAAAGGGCTTATTGCCGCTGCTACTGCTGTTCAATGTATTTACGTCCTGCGCGCAGAAAAAAAACACAGCCAAAAAAGATATGACTACCGAACAAAACGTACCGGAATCTTCCGGGGATAAACAAACCGCCGTTCTGGGAAATGGCTGTTTTTGGTGTACAGAGGCTATTTTTCAGCAGTTGAAGGGCGTATATAGGGTTACCAGCGGCTATAGCGGTGGGCATGTAGAAAACCCCACCTACGAACAGGTGGGTGAAAAAAATACCGGGCATGCAGAAGCTATTGAAATAATGTTCGATCCTACAGTGATCAGCTATGATGATTTATTGGAAATTTTCTGGCAAACGCATGACCCCACAACACTCAATCGCCAGGGGAACGATGTTGGTCCGCAGTACAGAAGCGTGGTGTTTTATCTAAATGACACGCAGAAAGAAAAGGCTGAACACTACAAATCTGAGCTTAACAAAACCGGTGCTTTCAGCAAACCAATAGTAACCGCTATAGAACCCTATAGAAATTTCTATGCTGCTGAAGATTATCATCAAAACTATTACAAACTAAACGGCAAAGCTCCCTATTGTTATTATGTAATCAAGCCTAAGATGGAGAAGTTTGAAAAGGCTTTCAAGCATAAGATGAAGGATTAATAGCTGTCCGGACGCTGTTTTTCGCTGCCCGGCGTTCGTAGCGCTGGATTCAATATTTTTCTCCTTTCTAACGGAAACGGCTAAAACTGACGACTTGAGTATCTTTGTCCTATGCAAATACTCTGGCGTTATCTGCAACCGCATCGTTGGCTGATTGTAGTTTCTCTTGCACTCGCAGGCGTAGCACAACTACTTACCCTAATCGATCCACTGATATTTGGGAAAATAATCGACGACTATGCGATCAATCCGAATGCAAAGGCAGAAGATGAACTGGTAAAAGGTGTTGTATTTTGGCTGTTGATAGCCGTGGCAATTGCCTTGCTTGCAAGGGCTGCTAAAACTTTTCAGGAATACGTCACCCGACTGGTAGTACAGAAATTTGGAATGCAGATTTTTAACGACGGACTAAAGCAAACGCTCCGGCTTTCCTTTCAGGAGTTTGAAGGACAACGTAGCGGTGAAACGTTATCGACACTTCAAAAAGTACGAACCGATACGGAACGATTCATCAACGCGTTTATCAATATTCTTTTTTCCTCGCTTATCGGAATTGGCTTTCTGGTTTGGTATGCTATTACCAAGCATTGGCTGCTGATTCCGGTATTCATCGTTGGTGTGGGTGTACTGGGTGGACTTACGGGGCTTCTCAGTAAAAGGATAAAAACTTTACAACGTTCAATCAATAAGGAGACCTACCAACTGTCGGGTACGATTACAGAGTCTCTGAGAAATATCGAATTGGTAAAAAGTTTGGGACTCACTTTTCCCGAGATAAAGCGTTTGCGTACCTACACGCAGAAAATATTTGACCTGGAAATGGAGAAAACCCGGAAAGTACGAACCCTGGGGTTCCTGCAGAGTACAGCGCTTACTGTGTTACGGCAATCCATACTTTTTATACTACTATGGTTGATTTTTCGTCATGCCCTTTCGCCAGGCGAACTCATCAGTATGCAGTTCATCTCTACCACCATTTTCGGACCATTACAAGAGTTAGGCAATATCATCCTTTCCTATAGGGAAGCTGAAACCTCTATCATGAACTTCGATAGACTAATGAAAAAGCCGATAGAACGTCGTCCCGAGGAGCCTATAGAACTGGGACCGCTAACCTCCCTCGAATTCAATCACGTAATCTTTAAGCATCATACGGCTTCAGTTAATGCCATCGACAACATCAGCTTCCAGCTGAAAAGTGGAGATACCATTGCCTTTGTCGGTCCCTCCGGATCAGGTAAATCAACCTTATTGAAATTGTTGGTAGGATTGTACAAACCGGTGTCTGGACAGGTATCTTTCAATGGTATACCGGCAACGGATATACGATACAATGAGATGCGGCGACAGATAGGCTTTGTGACCCAGGAAACACAACTGTTCTTCGGCACCATACGAGATAATCTTCTGTTTGTAAAACCCGATGCTACCGAAAGCGAAATGATAGAAGCGTTACAACAGGCTTCCTGCTATACGCTTTTGTCTCGATCCGAAAAAGGGTTGGACACACTCCTGGGGGAAGGAGGTATGAAACTTTCAGGCGGCGAAAAACAACGAATCGCTATCGCCCGTGCATTGCTCCGCCAACCCCGATTGCTTATTTTTGACGAAGCCACCTCCGCTCTTGATTCTATCACCGAAGAGTCTATCACGGAAACCATTAAAGAAGTCTCAGGTAAAACAGACCCTATCACTATCCTGATTGCCCACAGGCTTTCCACCATTATGCATGCGGATACCATTTATGTACTGGAAAAGGGAAAAATTGTTGAAACAGGCACTCATAACGAATTGGTAGAAAAACGGGGGCTTTACTATGCTATGTGGCGACAGCAGGTTGGCGAAAGACGAGAAGATATAGTAGGTGAAGAGAACCCCCAATAATCCGTACCCCATTAATAAACGAGAAAATAAATTTCTACTATTACGAATTTATCGTAGATTTATGAAACAATAATATAAAACGCGATGCCATTTTCCGTTGGTTGTATTAATGTTGTTGGCTTTCAGGGCATCAAAACAACCACAAACAAATGACGATTTTTTATTGACAGGATTAGTTTACGATGGAGTTTATAATACACCTATTCATAATGCACGAATAAAAGATTCTGTCTCCGGAATTTCGGTAGTTACAGATGAACGTGGATTTTATCAGGTATATATTCCAGTTTCAACGGATACAATGGAAATGCAGTTTGTGGTGTCGGCGGAAGGTTATCCGGAAAGAAACCTGGGTAGGTTTATACTTGGTAATACCGCAAAGGAAAAATCGACAGCAGTACTTGTTACCATGGCAAAGACAGAAGATCTGAATAAGGGCCAAACAAATGCAGTAGGAATACACGGCATTATGACCCAAACTATGGAAGAAGCAGGTAATTATAATTTTCTATTGAGCAAAATGCAGCAAATAAAAGAACAACAAACAAAAACACCGTATGAAGGTCATGAACCCGTTCAGATCATCGATGGCATACCCTATGCATTTGCCAATGCTGCGGTTGCCTGGTTTTCCAAAAAAGATATGGAGGGGTTTACCGATTGCAAAGTATGGGTAGAAGGAAAAATCATGACGATAGCAGAAGCTAATAGCAACTATACCAGATCTCAATTTAGCCATGTAGCAGCAGTCCCTATCGCCACCGCAAAACGATTTTTTGATATAGACGCACCATTACTACTTTTATATAAAGACAGTATTCCACCGATGCTGCGTCACTAATTTTCATTATTGTTGCGAATGCTTATTCCAGGAGATGCATTTCTAATTTTATGCAGCATCAGGCGGGCAATATTGGCAGCCCTCAGTTTTGCTTCGTGTGCTTTATCGCCTTCAAATAGCTCATCAACGGTTTGTGTAAATAATAACAGCCATTCTGTAAATTCTTTTTCGGTCAGGGAAGTCAATCTGCTGAGTTCAATATGTTTGCTCATAGGATGACCGGAATAAGAATGCTCGCCTAGCAGAATACTACCCCAAAATGCATACATTCTCGGAAGATGATGATCCCAGTCTACGTTGGCGATATCGTTGAAAATATAACCAATAATCTTATTGGCTTTCACTTTGTCGTAAAATGAATTAATCAACAACTCAATGTCGCCCGAGTTTTCGATGTCTTTTTTTTGCATGCCTGGTAATTTAGTAGCCATCTTACAAAAGTACATACCGTAATCGTATACTAATACCTGAGTCTTGTCACCCCTTTGGTTTCCATTTTACGGTATAAGCCGACGCAGATACTATATTTTAATCTTAATGATAGTGAGCAAAATCACAATGGAAAAGCCATAGAATGGAGCTCTATACGGTCTATTATTTGTACTTTTGAATTTCTAACTCATTAAAAAATTAAGGTGTATGAAATTTCGCATTGAATCCCCTGGACACAGACTGAGCCCCTCATTGAAAGAGTTTGTTACCAGCAAGCTGAGTAATCTTGATAAATATTATAAAGATATCCAGGAAATAGAAGTTACTCTCTTAAACGAAACGAAGGGATCGAAAGAAGTTGTAAACTGTACTTTGAATATACGAGTACCAGGCAAAGATGAATATATCAAATCTAAATCTACCATATTTGAAGATGCTGTGCTAAAAGCCGCCGATGCCGCTAAAAGAAGGTTACGTATCCGTAAAACACAGCTGCAAGCTGCCCGTAAGAAAGCTACCGCCAATCGCAAAGTGGCGGCTAAAAAGTCAAAAAAATAATTAAGTCTTCTTTAATCAATGGGTTGTGATCTTAAGTGGTCATAACCCATTTTGTTATTGGTAGACAAACATTTCTACATTTCTATTCACAGAACGTCCTTCCTCCGTATCATTATCGGACTGCGGGTGTTGTTCTCCGTTAAAAGACACAATGATTTGATCAGCCGATACACCCAGTTCTAGGAGATAAGTTTTTATGTTCTCTACCCGGTTATAAGAAAGCACTTCATTGTAATAATCAGTACCAATGTTGTCAGTATTACCGGCAATACTTATTTTTAGAGACGGGTCAAAAATCAATTTGTCTGCCAGTTGAAGTATCCTGTTAAATTCCTCATTACTTTTTAATTCGTAGGTGTCAAAATCGAAAAGAACCTTTTCTGCGACAAGGGCATTTCCTTCTTTTCTCAATTTCTCGTGAAGGGAGTGGTTAACTAAATTTTGAGAAGAGCGTATATTAACTATTTTCTTTGATTTTGATTTCGCTTCAGGCTGTTTGTCTTCTTTTGGAAGCTCAATATTCGATGTAGTTTCAATAAGCCTATTTTCGTTGAGGTTATCTTCAATGACGAATGTTTCCAGTGATGGCGGCTCTATTGTTGAAAATATAGAAACGGTTTGTTCAACATTTGACGGCACCCTATCCATGCCAACAGCAAATACTAAACTTAACAGTAAGACGATTCCAATTTTCATTCTGTGGTGTTTATACGTATAAATTAGATCCCTAAAAATACACTTGAAATACCCGATAGGTAAGCTTTCTATGCAGAAATTTAACTGGTCCGACGAAAGTTATCATAAGTAAAAGGGGCTCATTCCACATTTAGATAAGAGCCAAAAGAAAAATTTAGTAGCTATTTTATTTACTTAAATATTTAAAGATCATGAGAAGAAAACCGGCATGACTGCCGGTTCAATGGGCGGTATTCAAATTAATAATTTAATTTTTTAGGATCGTAAACTCCACTCTTCTGTTCAATTGTCTTCCCTCATCGGTGTCGTTAGTAGCGACCGGCTTAAGCTCTCCATAGCCTTTGGAAATCAAGCGGGCAGAGGCGATACCTTTTGACACAACGTAGTTCAATACCGAACGGGCACGATTGTCACTTAACGTATAATTATAGGAATCAGACCCCTTACTATCCGTGTGGGCGCTCAACTCAATTTCAATTGAAGGGTTATCAGCCAATAGTTTCACCACCCTGTCCAATTCGATAAAAGATTCCGGTCGGAGATCCGCTTTATCAAAATCAAAAAAGACATTATTCAAACGGACTACCTGCCCTATTTCAATAGGAACGAGATAAAGGTCTTTGTGTATCTCTTTGTACCCTTCTTTTATCAATGAATCCAGGTTCAGGTTTTCAGATTGGGCAAAGAATTTGTCGGACGTAGCCCGGATAAGATAGTTTTTATCATAGGGCAGTACGATTTTAAATGAGCCATCAATTGGACTGGCCAGTCCGTTTCCGACCTCTGTACCCTCCGGCAGTGTTTCATACAGCAGCGATGCACTAATGGGCTTTTTAGTTTTTGCATTGTAAACATTACCACTGACTAATACTACTGGATCTGGTTTTTCTTCCGCCATCAGAGCCACCCGCACTACATCGCTTTCTCCATAGGTATTTTCGTACGTAGTAAGATAGGCATATTCGCCGCCGGCATCAAGCGTGAAAAATGCATCCCAGCCGTCGGTATTGATAGGATTGCCCAGGTTTATCGGGTCTGTCCATTTTGTCCAGGAATTATCCAGCCTTCTGGTCATCCATATATCATTGTCACCCAACCCTCCGGGTCTGTCGCTGCTGAAATACATGGTAACACCATCGGCTGCCAGGTAAGGTGTCATTTCATCATAGTCCGGCAGATTTATCTTTTTCCCTATCGATTTTGGTTCGCTCCAATATCCTTCTGGCAAAAGAAAGCTTGCATATATATCATTATATGGACTGCCCGATTTGGGTGTCATATACATGAGCAGCGTTTTACCATCATGACTCATTGTTGCGCCGGAATGGCGACCTTTGTCATATTTGTAGTAGTTTTTGATGGGCAGTTGGTTGGGAACACTCCAGGTGCTGTCTTCCTGCATTACACACATGCTCAGCCCTTTGCCCAGAAATGCGCCCTCATCATACGCTCCACGAATCAGCAATTTGTTTTTATCCGGCGATACCCAATACACCGCATTGTAGTGAGCTGTATTTAATGGATATTCCATATGTATTGCTTCGCCCCAGTTCCCCAAACTGTCTCTTTCTGAATACCAAATGTCTTGTGCATTGGGTACAGCACCATATTTGGTATTAGCCGGATGATTTTCACAGATAAAAAACAAGAGATTACCGTCTGCAGAAACAGTGGGACGCAATTCGGGCAAATTAGAATTTACTTTTACACCCAGGTTCTGAATCTTGACGATAGTAGACTCTGTTATAATATTTTCCTCCTGCTTTATCAGCTTAACGCTGGTGTCTGTTGCTAAGGGTTGGGCAATGCCCATATAAGACTGCACTAAAATAAATAAAATAAGTAGCTGTGTTTTCACCGGATTGATTTTTCAGCTATCTAACGTATTTATAATAGATACCATTTTACCGGACGTAGAAAGCTATCAATAGTCAACAGACTTGCAGTGCGTTTTTTATCCGATGGTAACAATAAAATTCAGGTTTGTAGTCGGCGACGGAATACAAATCAAAAATCAATTAAAATGTATATTGTTACTCCATGCATATTGACAAAAATGGCTTCTGGAATTTTTGCTGCACTGGATGATATAGCTGCTCTTATGGATGATGTAGCAGTTGCCAGCAAAATAGCAACCAGAAAAACAGTGGGTATATGAGGTGATGATGGGCTGGCAGTCAATGTAGAAAAACTATGGGGTTTGTATCCTCGCGGGACAACTCTTGTTAAAAGCACTACTCGTTATTGTCGGATGCTTTCTGTAGCAGCTACTCCTGCTCTTTTATTGGTAACGGGGTAATTTTTTCAAACAGTGTAGATTATTTCCATCATCTGTTACCTGAAATTTCTTCAATAGTAAAAGAACTTCTCCTAGGTATTGAAGCAGGACTGATAGTGTTAGAAGTTGTTACAGTTGTAAAGAAACTACTTTCACCACGAGGGTAAATTTCAAAGTGATATTTCACAGAAGGAGTGCATCACTTTACTACACTTAATAAAGAGGATAACAACTTTTGTTATCCTCTTTATTAAGGTATTCACAATTTATTTATTCTTTCGTAAATCTGAAATCAGAGAAGTAGTATACCATGTCGGCAGCCGGACTAAAAGTAAGATTCGGCTCTCCGCCAATATTTATTACAATCACCCGATTGTGCCGATTCAGTGCATCGTTCAGGTCCACTGTTACATCTTTCCATGTTTGAAGGTCTGCATCTGGTATCCTAAAGTCGTCTGCATTGGGCGCCCAATATTCCTGCCCAAAGCTAGACTGACCGCTAAATGCCCAGATATAGTTCATTATTCTAGGCCATAACCGCTGATAAGGTTCATATGTACCCGATAGTGCAGATTTGGCGGGCATATATACTTTAAATTTCAGGTATCGATATTCTTGCACATTAAACGCATATTCCACTGGCAAAGAGAATCCGAAACTGGCATTTTTTGAACGAAGAATTGTCTTCACAATATTGTTCAGTCCTGTTGCATTAGGTGCATCTGTAGCAGGATAAGTAATGTCCATCCGCCAATCATTTGTTTGTACTTGTCCATTAAGGAAGAATCTTGACGGAGGAATAAGGACATCATTGGGCATTTCTTCCAACTCTACTACACCTGTAGCAATGTATGGGGCTAAAAGATCATCCAGACCCATGGAGTTGGGTACGTATCTAACCTTATCCAATAATCCCAGTTCTAAGAGGTCTTTTAAAGCCTGTTGATTTCCGGCCGAGATATTGCTTACTTTTTTGGCAAATGGAAGCCAATAGCCCCCTCCTACAATACTCGTGACACCGTTTCCTGTGTAGGTGGTTTTAGGCATTTCAAAAACTGTTCCGCCGGTAAGATCAACTTCTTTAATATTAGGAAAGTAAAAAATATCCGCCAAAGAACCAGTGTGAATTGGGAACGTCAGTTTATCAAAGGCTGAAACACCTGCTGCTGTAAATACCGTTACACCATTGGCTTCCAAAATGGCTCTTTCTGCTGGTGTAAAGGGAGTAGACTCTGTGGGCATTTCCAAACGCAAAGGCTGTGTAAGCTCGAGCGTATCTATAATGCGACGATTGTTCATTTTTGGAATCACCCTGTAAGTAACGTTGACGGTTACCTGTTGACTTGGTGCCACATTCGCCACTAAAAACCTTGGATCGGTTTCTCTGACGCCTGTCCTTTCAACAGCTTCTTTATCAGTATATGCATAGCGGAGCCCCGTATAATCTAGCAGAGGAGAGTTTAAACCGTTTGGCCACTCTATCACCGCAGCAGAAGGAGATGACATGATTCTTGGAGCGGTCATTGCTAATCCTTCAAAATCAGTGCTAGTATAAGGTATTAATGCTATTTCCTGCGGAACCGACTTGTTTTCAAACTCATCAATCGTATATACAAGAAAGCGATATAACTTAGACTGCGTAAGCCCTGTTATATTCACCCATGATACCAACGAGTCGATGGTAATCACTTTATTTTCGTATTCGATTACAGTCTTTTGGGCTTTGCCGAGTTTAATTTCACTTGAATTGATACGACCAGCCTTCATCAAATCAATTTCCACACGTTCAAATCCAATGTACCCTATAATAGTGTCATACCGGGCAGGATACACCTGCTCGTTGCCATATTTTTCTATTCCATCATACATCTTGCTACACGCTGAAAATGCGAACGCAAAGATTGCAGATACAATTAATAATTTATAACGCATACAATTCTTTGTTCTTTAATAATTAGGGATTACTTTTTTTACCATACAAGGTAATTTCTGAAAGACAGTTGGCATCTTCAAGGGTGTAGTTACCATTGAAACTTTTTACTGCTTCATATCTAACCCAACGAGTAGGCTTTGTATATTTAGGGTCTTCAGGATACATATATGCCATATCGCCTGCTTCCCCTTTTTTAACAAACTCCAATTCGCTTAATCCTACCGGAACTTCTATTTTATGCTGGGTTACCAACTCCCACTCATTGGTATTTCTATCTAAAATATAAATATTGTAAATACCGACATTTTCCGACTGATAATACTGCCCTCTGTTAATGTTGGCCAACCCGCCTGAGTGTCTTTGCACAGTAATGATGCGACTGAGATCGTAATAATCACCCATGTCTATAATAAAATTCCAAGGCATATTCCCATCAGAAGAACGTCCTGTTTTTCCTCGACTGTGGGTATGCATGAAATTCAGGTTATCTCCCCTATCGATAATATCGTCTATAACATACCTGTTGCGACCCTCTAAACCGTTGCCAAAACACATTGGCACGCCAGCAATGGTGTCATTGGGGTTGGGTAGTGTCCAAGCTTGTTTTGCTATTTTGGTATCTTCAAGAAGACTGAGAGAACCTTTATCCATAGATTCTGTAATATTCCCGAAAGTATCTTCAACCCTAATTTTAACGTTTACCTGCTCCTGTGGTGTTAAGTATAAGTCATTGATAAATCGTCTATCCTTGTCACGATTGGACGAAAATACAGATGTGAAAGTTTTGGCTTCTCCGTTTTGTGTATAGCTAAAATCGACATATACATTGATGTTTTGCTCCAATTCGTTTTCCCAATCCAACAAAAAGGAACTGAACCCGGCTTTTACCACTATCGAGCTAGCCACACGACTGAAGGCTGGCTCGAGGGGAGTGACTTTTACATCAGTTGGGGCAGAACGATTACCCGCACGGTCTACTGCAAATAGCTGTACCGTGTATTCCTTGGTATCTGCAAATCCATATACGTCTAGTGAGTCGGAGAAGTAGGATACTGCAAACTTAAACTTCTGGTTATTGGCATTGGTATATACTCCTTCGATGCTTAAAAGATCTTCATCAGCAGGGGCTGTAAAGTAAAAGCGTGCCCCGCCATATAAAGGAATGTATGTAACCTTAGTTACCTGCCCCGGAGGTGTGCTATCATTGCTGTTAGGTTGAAAACGTTCTTTCTCCTTGCAGGTAGCGAACATTACAACAATTAATATTAAAAGAAGTGTTTTGATATTCATACATAATTTCTTTTACAGATTATTGTTTAATTACCAACCCGGGTTTTGAATGAGTTTGCCGTTTGTATTCATTTCATTTAAATCAATTGGCCAAAGGCAGTCCGTAATGGTAAACCTGCGAGGTTGCTTAATTTCCAAATTAAAGAAAGTCTGTGCTGTAGTTCCTGTATGAGTCCACCCCCAGATAGGAGAAGAGAATTCAGAAGTAGCTCTTTTGTGTCGGTGCATATCCCAAAAATGACTTCCTTCAAACGCCAGCTCAACTCCTCGCTCTTCGAGAATAATATCTCTCATGCCTTCTTTTGTTCGGTGTTTGTTAACAGTTCTGGCCAATGTTGCATCAGACCATACCGTTTCCACATTAGGTATTCCAGCCCTTTCTCTTATAACATTAATGGCTTCGTATACCTGCCCATTGGGTGCGTCATTATATTCGTTTAGTGCTTCGGCTTTCATCAAATATAAATCTGCCATGCGTACTATCGGATAAGGGTATTTGATAGTACGCTGCCATGCCCCTGATTGCGATTCAGGATGTACAAATTTTTGTACACCAATACCAGTCGTCAAAAAGTCTGTTGAATGTTGGGAGGAGTTGTATCCACCGTCACGGCCAGCCCAAAACATTGAGTTGATACGAACCGTGTGACCTCTCCAATAACCACCCGTAATACCAAGGTGCGCATAAAACCTTGTTTCTCTATTTGTATAAAGCTTAACGACATCCACGCCTGGTTGCATGAAGCCTCTTAACGCCGTATATTCGGGATCGGCAGCGCCTGGTGTTGTTATTATTTGATAACGACCATTCCAGTCGTAGGTCAAATCTTCTGTAATAGGAAGGCCATTTTTGGAATAAAACCGCTCTGCCATCTGATAGGTAGCTGCCATCCACTGCCAAGAGTATTCCGGAGTATTTACGACGCCATCACCATATCCTTGAGGAAGCCTTATATTAGAAGAATGGGCTAGTTCACCTTGCCCATAGTAATTAATATTAGAATACCCCCAAACTACTTCGGAGTTCCAGGGATCAACAATCATTAATCTCAGATCATACAAGGTTTTCATTTTATCTGTGTTGGCAAGGTAGTCAGCTCTGTCATACAGCAAGGGCTCTCTGTCGAATTTATAAAGTCGTATGCCATTTGCATTACAGATATCGATAGCCTCCTGAATAGCATCCATTGCAATTTTCCACTTTTCTTTATCATATTGTAATGGGAAAAAAGGTTGTCCGTCACTATCATTAAAATCGCCAAAGTATTCCTGATTTCCATTGAAGAAGGGACTTGCCCTAAAAAATAGTACACGGGCTTTAATTGCTTTTGCGGCTATTTGATCCACCTGCCCTCTGTCGTTCTCTCCGGCACGTTCGCTCAATTTGGGAATTGCCTCATCCATTAGCCCAATGATAAAGTTGAAGCAATCTTCTACTTTAGACCTTGGAATAAACAATTCATCTTTTACTGCTTCTGGAGTAATCATCTTTTCAGGAATTACAATCGGCCCGTAATGCTGTACCAGCAGAAAACAGTAATATGCCTTCAAGAACAAAGCTTGTGCTTTCCAGTCAGATTTTTCCTGCGTGGACATATCACGCACATTGTCAATATTCGCAAGAAATAAATCTGCCTGACGTATACCGCGATATAAATGTTTTCCGCCTTCAGTACCAGACCATAAACCTAGCTGTGGGTTTGTTTGCGATTGAAGGCCCCGCATAATGCGTATTGCTCTAAGGTTAGCCGGATTGTCACTAAGATCCAGGCGCCCAATCCATTCGTCGCCCAGCGTCCACTCCGTTATATGTGTTTGATCGTTTTGGGGAATATAGCTATATACGGTTGCAAGGGCATTCCAGGCATCCTTTCTTAATTCAAAAATATTCTCTAGTCTCAGTGTATTGTCAGGCACAACATCCAGATACTTTCTGCAAGATGACACTAGTGCCACCAGACAAAAAGCTATGATTATTTTATTAATAACTTTCATATTTCAACTTTTTCTGTTTTTGTCTTTCGCTATAAATTCAGGTGACTTTTTATAAGAACAGTTGTATACCAACGTTGAAGCGTTTGTTTGGAGGATACCCCAGACCTCTGCGGCCCATTTCAGGATCCCACAACTTAAATGGGCTCAAAACAAATAGGTTAATAGCACTTGCGTAAATACGGGTACCGTTTAGTATGCCAAATTTCTTAAGCCATTTAGGGTTATATCCTACCTCTACACTTTTCAGTCTCAAGAAAGAGGCGTCACGCAACCACCAGGAAGATTGCCGTATATTGTTAGGAACGGGCTCTGTAGAAAGCCTTGGCCAAAATGCATGTACGTTTGGATTTGTTTCACTCCAGTAATCTCTGGCCACTATAGCCAAAGCATTCCTTCTCAGCACAAAAGGAGCAATACCCTCCATGCCATCATCTCCGCCACCTACACTTGGATTAATAAAGAATGAAACCCTGGCATTTCCCTGAAAGAAAAAAGAGACGTCGATATCTTTGTATCCACCGGACATTCCGAAACCATATTGAACTTCTGGTACTGTTGGGTAACCCATCGGAACTCTATCGTTATCGTTAATCACGCCATCGTTGTTGATATCTTTGTATTTAATATCGCCAGCCATATAGCGACCGTAGTCTTGTAAGGGGGAGTTTTCAATTTCTTTTTCATCCACAAAAAGTCTTTCTGCCACTAAACCCCATTGTTGGTTGATATTATGCCCTATACGTTTCAAATAGGCATCGGGATAATCCCTCTCGTCCAGTTCTAAGTATTTGTTAGTGGCATACGTGTAATTGATTCTACCGCTCAACCACAAATCTCTGCTGAATGTGTGCTGATAGTCGATGGAAAGATCAAGTCCTTCAGATTTCACTTTCCCCACATTCCCGCTAATAGCGGCTTCAAGGCCTGCTGTAGAGGGAAAGTTTTCGCGCACCATATATATATTACTACGGATGTCGTTGAATACATCGGCCTGAATTTTCAAGGCATCATTAAGCAGGTTTAAATCCATGCCAAGGTTATACTTTTCAGAAACTTCCCAGGTAATATCGGGGTTCGCATACCTGTTAATGGTGTATCCATTGTAGGCATTCATAAAGGTGGTGCCCCAGCGATAAGGCCGCCCGCCCAAACTTATATCGGACAGATAAAAGAATCTTCCTGATCTTCCGGCAATCGCATCATTCCCTACACGACCCCAGGTAGCCCTGAATTTCAACATAGTGATGTACTTTTCGTCCACTTTCCAAAAATTCTCGTTATTTACCATCCAACCCACGCCCACAGATGGGAAGTATCCAAATTTCCGGTCCCCTGCAAATTTTTCTGATCCGTTGTATCCATAAGAGTGTTCAAAGAAATATCTGTTGTCGTAGTCGTAGGTCAACCTTCCTGAGTTGCCCATATTTCTTTCAGGTAAGGTTTCGTATATAGAGTTACTGGTTCCTCCTGTTAGCAACTTTTCTTCTCGCATAAATACAGTCATGAAGCCTACACTGTGCTTATCAAAACGACGATCCCAGTTGAAACGTGCTTCGCCATAGAAATGTGCATTGGCGTCTCTAAAAGGCTCGATACCGCCGAGATAACCCGATCCGCTAAATTCATTCAGTGGAAACAGTTTGTACTCTCCGGTAATCTGGTTGTAGGTATCAAGGTCATAATAGAAAGGATCAAATGATCTAAAACTTGAATAGCGACTCCAGGTATTGGCAGACACCCTTCCTTGAAATTTCAATCCTTTGGTAATAAAACCCATATCCTGTGCAAGTGTTGCTTGTGCTGTAATGGTACTCTCATTTCTATCCTCATACCCACGTACCATTTGAGCATAGGGGTTAGGCTTCAGAATGCCATTCGCATAAGTGTTGCCAAAAAGAATATTATTGTTGTACAGGTTGGCAGAATCTGGTGCCCAAACGGCAGGGAAATCAACAGGATTACTAAACATTGTCATTCCGAAGATGTTACCTGCACTCGTATACGGACCGTTGTAACGATCGAACCTACCCTGGATACGGGTATCCAAAGTAGTAGTTTTACTCAATTTGAAAATGACATTAGACCGAATATGAAAACGATTGATATCAATATTGTTACTAAAATTACTCCTGTCGGCCACCTTTAGGAGACCCGTTTCCTTATCGTAGCCAGCGGATACATAATAGGTTGCCACCTGACCACCACCAGATAAATTGACGTTGGCTTTCGTGTTGCTGGTATGATTTTTAAACAACATTTTTTGCCAGTCTACATTAGGATAAATCATAGGATCTACCCCTTGCGCAGTAGACTGAATTTTTTGTTCACTATAAAAGTTGCCCAGGATCGGGTCACGGGTAATACGAGCTGCATTATATAAACGCATATACTCGATGCCATCCAGCAATTCAGGCAATTTGGTAGGTGTAGCTACGTTGTAATCCACACGTACATTGATAGCTACAGGCCCTTCCCTCCCGGATTTAGTATTAACCATGATGATTCCGTTTGCCCCCCTCGCTCCATATAACACGGTAGCAGATGCATCTTTTAAAATAGAAAAACTTTCGATATCATCAGGTTGAATCCTGGCTAAAGCATCAGTTGTAGCTTCAAATCCGTCAATGAGTATAAGTGGTGACGTACGGTATCCAAAAGTGGTAACCCCACGAATAAAGAACATGGCATTATCTGCACCTGGCTCACCACTGGGTGTATAGGATATAATGCCCGGTATACGACCAGCAAATGAACTGGTAAGGTTAGTGGCCGGGGTTCGCAATTCCCCCACATTCACCGTTTGTATTGCACTTACCAGACTCGATTTTTTCTGTTTACCGAAGGCAACTACAGTAACTTCGCCCAATTGGCTATCATCTTCAAACATCGAAATTTCGAGGATATTCTTTGATCCCACGATTTCTTCAAAAAGTTTTTTACTTACGTATGTAAAAACAAGCGTATCGCCTATGGCAGCTTCCAATGCGAACTCTCCGTTTTCGTTGGTTTGAGTGCTTACATCCTTACCCTTAACATTAATAGTTACCCCGGATAAAATACTACCGCTTACCGCATCTTTAACAACACCTGTTAAAGGTTTGGTTTGCGAAGATCCCTGAATAGCACAAAATGTTAGAATAATCAGAGGAAGCAGTTTTTGTAAATAGTTCTTCAACATACAATTCTAAAAGTATTGGTGTAAAATAAAGGACACAAAAAAGCCACTCCGCACTTTTAAGCGGAAAAAATCAATTTTGATTAGTCAAAATTATTTAGTTGTCAACCTGTGAGGGATGGAGGAAGTAGCACTAGTGTGAGGTAGTGTAACATGGCGCCTTAATTTTGGTTAAATAATGTTAATGCTCTACAAGTTTAACACTATGTTATAAAAAAACTTGTTAATGAAAATAATTTTTTATGAAATGCTCGTCACCGGCTTAAAAACAAGTGTGGTGAGGTCGCCGGAAGCTGGTTTGTCGGACATGTACATCGAGATGGATTTGTCTCCCACTATATACGTCATGGAAAACCTATAGGTCAAGGTATACCAACAGGCATCCGTTGCGTCGCAGGATTGGGCTGGTAATTTGTCGGAGAATCAGAGAGTTAGGCCCAGGCGCGCAGGGTATATGCTGCGTCCCAAAAATCGTACTCCAGGATTGTGGCGGTGGTGAATGCTTCCGTCATGCGTGTACGGGTAAAAGCGGTTGCCTGGCTGGCAACAGCATCGCATATCTGTATGGCCTTTTGTACTGAGATACCAAATGCTTCACCGGCATAGGTGTTTATCCATTTTTGGTAAGGATTGTCAGCAGAAGCTTTTGCAAATACATAATCACCTACAGCTTTGTAGATCCAAAAACAGGGTAGAAGTGCTGCCATGCCGACTTCTACTGGCTCATACGCCACGGTACTTTTTAAAAAGTGTATATAATGATGACAAGCGGGCTGAATGATACCTCTGTCACTTACCCCGTAATCTTGGAAATAAGATGTATGTAGCGCATTTTCAACTACAATGGCTCCCTCGGCAAACCGTATAAATGCAAGGGCATGTTCTATGTCGGTTGCTTTAGCTCCAGTAAAAGCAAGCGCTCTTCCGAAGTGTTCCAGGTAACAAGAGTCTTGCATGATGTAAAACTGGAACTTTTCTTTTGGCAAAGTTCCAGCCATCAGTTCGGTAATAAATGGCATTTGGATGATTTTATCAAATACCGGTTGTATATTTTTCCAGCTCTGTTCACTCCATTTCATTTTTGATAAGCTTTTGAGGATTAAAAAAATGATTCAGCGGACCATTCCCCTTGCCTATCACTACATCACTGCCCGCTTGTATTGCCTGATGTACATAATCTTGCCCTTCTTTTACTGCTTCCTGCAGGTGCTTCCCTATTGCCAGCCAACTGGCAATAGCCGAGGAGAGAGTGCAACCGGATCCATGCATATTGCGGGTAACTATTTTACTGCTGACGAATGATTGAACAGTTCCATCTTTCAGAAAGAGAAGGGAAGTAATATTATTGTCATCAAGATGCCCGCCTTTTAGCAAAAGGTTTTGGCATCCCAGTGCCTGTATTTTCCGTCCGGCGATATGCATATCATCCAAGGTAGATACTTTCATGTCTGCCAATACAGCCGCTTCGTCCATATTCGGTGTTATAAGTGTAGCCAATGGAAACAAACGATTTACGATAGCCGTGACAGTATCTTCTTCTATCAATCTGTGTCCGCTGGTAGATACCATCACCGGATCAAACACTACCCGAATTTCCGGATACGACGCCAGGCAATTGGCTATTGCATCCACCAAAGCGGAACTATGTACCATGCCTATTTTAATTGCATGGGGTACAATATCATTGAAAATACAATCTAATTGTTCCCGCACAACTTCTATTGGTATAGGGTAGATGGACCTGACGCCCTGTGTGTTTTGCACCGGCAGTGCTGTTAGTACAGAGGTTGCATAACAGCCCAAAGCAGAAATAGTTTTGATATCGGCTTGAATACCTGCGCCACCACTGCCATCAAAACCGGCAATGGTTAATACCGAAGGGTAACTATATTGTTTCATGAGTTGTATGCTTTGGATGATGAAGGGCATCCGTGATAATGGATTTGAGTAACCTGGCCGCCTGCAATGGTACTTTGCTACCGCATATTGCAGACACGACTGCTATACTGTCGGCTCCGGCTTTGATAACAGTAGCAGCGTTGCCGGCATGCATATTGCCAATGGCAATCAGCGGCAGGGTGGTGGCAGAACGAATGTTTCGCACGCCGTTGATTCCCCATTCGGTTATAGTATCCTGTTTAGTATGGGTACTAAAAACGGGACTGATACCGAGATAGTCAGATACTGCAGCTGATTCGTTGGCTAAGTGCCCTACTGTTTCTACCGAGTACCCCAGGCACTGGCATTCGGGCCAGGACTGACGGATAACCGCAGGCGGGGTATCACTATTGCCTACATGAATACCGAAAGCATTCGATAAACGAGCTACTTCGAGATTGTCATTAATGATCAGCGGAATTCCATAGCTATCGGTTATTTTTTTTGCCATAAGGGCTTTTTCAAGAAAAGCATCCGTAGACAGCTTTTTCTCTCTGAGTTGTACAATGTCTACCCCACCTTGCAATGCTTCATGCAATACGGTGGTAAAGGAATGGTGTATGCAATCGGCTTCCGAAATCACCAGGTATAATGGATATGGAAACAACTTATGCATGATCAGACCATTTCAGGGTTTGCAGAAAAGTGGTTTCATCGAGGCTGTACAAGCTATCAAGCAGGTGTACCTGCAGGCTACCCGGACCGTTACTTTTCTGTGCTGCCAGTTCACCGCATACGCCGAGCAAGGCCATAGCGGCGGTGGACGCTTCCATAATATCCGGTACTACGGCCAGGAATGCACCGGTAAGTGCGGACGCCGAACAACCGAGTCCGGTTACTTTTGTCATCATTACATTTCCATTGTTTAAATAAGCCAACGGTTTGTCTTTTACAATAATGTCGGTAGCTCCCGAGATACAAACCACTGCGCCGAATTTTTGATGTAGCGAAATAGCCGCCTGCACAGCCTCTTCGCTAACAGCCGTGCTATCTACTCCCTTAGTAATACTCGTATTAGCTTTTGCTAATGCCAATATCTCCGAGGCATTACCTCTTATAACGGTTGGCTGAAAGGTCAACAACTGAGAAAGTGTATCGTTTCGGTAACTGGTTGCACCGGCACCTACGGGATCAAGCACCCATGGTTTTTTCAATTCCTGTGCAGTTTGTGCAGCCAGTAACATCGATTTTACAAAATAGTAATCCAGCGTTCCAATATTGATCACGAGTGATTGACAGATCCCGGTCATTTCTACTACTTCGCTAAGTGCATGCGACATAATGGGTGAAGCGCCGGCAGCCAACAACGCATTAGCGGTATTGTTCATGACTACAAAGTTGGTAATGTTGTGAACCAAAGGCGACTGGTCTCTTACAGATTGAATGTGTTGCCAAAGAATTTTTTCCATTGAAAATTGTTTTAATGGCCAGAAATATTCTTTGAAACAGTAGGTGGGCAGGTGTTATTACCGCAAAGTTACCTGCTTTTTCCTCCGGCGGTATTAACCGCGTCAGGTTCAAAGGGACTATCTCAATTCTTTTCAGAATACCCCTAAAGCCATAACAAATGTAGGGAAAATTCTCCCTCTGATAACAAGTATACATTTCAAGTTGGCCTGGCAGCGGGCATTGCAAAACAATCTGCATACACCAGTCTGCAACATCTTGTTTTAAGTTACTTGCCGATGTGCATCTTTTGCTTACGTTGAAGGCTATGGAGATAACACCAACAAAACTACGCCCGCTCACTGGCACAAGTATTCAGTAATACTGATCATTTGTGTCTTAGGGTTTTCCTCTGATTGTATTGTGTCCGGCATATATTTATGCCGGACACAGTCTGGTAGAATTCGCTGGCATAAATATATGCGGAAGACGTGCGCCAGTTTGGAAGAAGCCTCCAATCAACCATAACACAATCCAAAATCAGCTATCCATTATTATTTGTTCGTCATTCTGATCACAGGAACGATCATTTCTTCCAGGCTAACGCCACCATGTTGAAAAGTGTTTTTATAGTAGTTGGAGTAATAATTATAATTATTCGGATAACAAAGATAGCCATCCTCCCGGGCAAATATGAATGAAGAATTTACATTGGGCACCGGCAAACCTACCTCTTTTGGATCGCGGAAAGCCAGTACCTCCTTGGGTTCGTAGTTCAGGTTGCGCCCATGTTTGTATCGGAGGTTAGCGGTGGTTTGTTTATCTCCTACCACTTTGCAGGGCGTTTTTACACGTACACTTCCATGATCGGTGGCTATAATAAGGGTCAACGGTTTGTCGGCAATTTTTTTCAATGCCTGGTGAAGGGGAGAGTGCTCGAACCAACTGGCCGTGAGACTGCGGTAACTGCTTTCATCGCTGGCGAGTTCTTTCAATACTTCCATTTCGGTACGGGCATGACTAAGCATATCTACAAAATTATATACTATCACATTCAGGTCGTTCTGCATCAGGTTATGGATATTGTCCACCAGCTTTTGTCCATCCTGATGATTCAAAACCTTAGTATAAGAGTGTTTGATATCCTCTCTTACTACTCGTTTCAGTTGTGCTTTCAGAAAATCGGCTTCCGCCAGGTTTTTACCACCTTCCTCATCATCATTTTTCCATTGTTGCGGAAAGTTTTTCTCAATTTCTGCCGGCATCATACCTGCAAAAATGGCATTACGGGCATATTGTGTAGCCGTTGGCAGGATGGAGTAGAAAGTTTCCTCTTCCTGTATCCGAAAGCTTTCAGAGAAAATTGGCTGTATGGCTTTCCACTGATCGTAGCGAAGATTGTCGATCAATATTACAAATAGCGGTTTTCCTTTTTCGAGATGCGGCAGAATTTTGTACCGGAATAAGGTAGAACTCATAATCGGCGCATCCGTGCTTTTAGGATGCAGCCACGAAGCATAGTGTTTGCTGATGAATTTAAAAAATTCTGTATTGGCCTCACTTTTTTGAGATTGAAATACTTCCTGCATTTCCGGACTGTCACTTTTTTCCATTTCCAGCTCCCAGTATACCAATTTTTTATACAATTCCATCCATTCATTATAGTTAGGATTGCTGTTGAGGGTCATAAACAGGTTGCGGAACTCCTGTTGGTAGGTGCTGGTGGTTTTTTCAGCAACCAGCCGCCGGTTCTCAATAATTTTTTTCAGACTTAATAATACCTGGTTAGGGTTTACCGGTTTAATAAGATAGTCGCTGATTTGCGACCCGATGGCTTCATTCATCAGGTTTTCTGTCTCGTTTTTGGTAATCAACACTACCGGTAATTGCTGATTGATCTCTTTTATTTTTGCCAACGTTTCCAGTCCGGTAATGCCCGGCATGGTTTCGTCCAGCAGTACCACATCAATGATATTTTCTTTCACATAGTCCAGTGCATCATATCCGTTGGTAAGTGTGTGTACCTGGTATCCTTTGTTTTCCAGAAAGAGTTTTTGTGATTGAAGACTCTCTATTTCATCATCTACCCACAGAATTTTTGCCTGAGACATTGGATTTTTATTTAATGATTAATGTTTCAAATGTAGTTATTCATTCTCCCGTTTTTACCTTTGCACGGGTTTAATTGCCCGTTTTAACATTTTAGCATGGCTTTTAAGAAAATTATCAACGATCCGGTATATGGTTTTATTACCATTCAGCACCCGCTGGTCTTCGAATTAATATCTCATCCCTGGTACCAGCGACTGCGCCGTATTAAACAAATGGCACTGGCCCACCTGGTATATCCCGGAGCAGTGCATACGAGGTTGCACCACTCCCTGGGCGCCTATCACCTGATGTGTAATGCTCTGCACGAACTGCGGGAGAAAGGAACGGAGATAACGGAAGAAGAAGATATAAGTGCCAAAATAGCTATTTTGCTGCATGATATCGGGCATGGACCTTTCTCTCATGCACTGGAAAATGTGCTGGCAGAAAATGTACACCATGAGGAGATATCGCTGTTATTGATGGAAGAACTCAACCGACAATTTCAGGGTAAACTGTCTACGGCCATCGATATTTTTACAGGAAAATATCATAAGAAATTCCTACATCAATTGGTGAGCGGGCAACTGGATGTGGATCGTATGGACTACCTGAACCGGGATAGTTTTTTTACGGGAGTAAATGAAGGGGTTATAGGTTACGACAGAATTATAAAAATGCTGGCTGTCCACCAGGGAGAATTGGTGGTAGAAGAGAAAGCGATTTATTCCATAGAGAAGTTTTTGGTGGCCCGGCGGCTGATGTACTGGCAGGTTTATTTGCATAAAGCTGTTTTAAGTGCAGAAGTAATGCTGGTTAAAATTTTACAAAGGGCAAAAGAAGTGGATCCGGATAGCTTGCAGGAGAGTACGGTAAAGGACTTTTTATCCGGTCGGTATTCCCGTATGAGGGATAATCTTGATGCGTTTTGTGCATTGGATGATACCGACATTTTATTTGCTATTAAACAATGGAGTTACCACAAGGACCGTGTATTGTCTTTACTTTGCAATGGCATATTAAACAGGCGTTTGCTCAAGCTTACACTTCAAAATACACCGATTGAGACAGCGGTATTGGAGGAGAAATCTGTATCGGTAGCCCAACAGCTTTCTCTTTCGCCTGAGGAAACCTCTTATCTCGTATTTACCGGTGAAGCTGTTAACAGAACGTACAATCCCAACAACGAAAAAATTAACATCTTTTTTAAAGACGGGCAGGTAAAAGATATTTCTGAGGTGGACAATGCTTTGATACAGCATAACATGAATAGCCCTGTAAAAAAATTCTACATTTGCTATTATAAATAACCTCTATGACGTTTACAGCCTCTCAAATAGCCTTATTGATTCAAGCAAAAGTAGAAGGAGACCCCGAAGCAAAAGTAAAATCGTTCAGCAGAATAGAACAGGCGAATGAAGGAGATTTAGCATTTTTGGCAAATCCCAAATACGAAGATTATCTATATACAACAGGTGCCTCTGTGATAATTGTAAATGAAAAGCTGGAACTCAAAGAGCCGGTACAAGGTACATTGCTTCGCGTGCCGGATGCCTATTCCGCTTTTGCTACCCTGCTGACAAAGTACCAGGAAATTATGAGTCAGCAACTAACGGGTATACAGCAACCATCATACATTGCCGAATCCGCTCAAGTGGGCGATAAGGTGTATATAGGTGCATTTGCCTACATTGGGGAGAAAGCTGTTATTGGTAATAATGTGAAGATATACCCCAATGCTTATATTGGTAACAATGTAAGTATTGGTGATAATTCTGTAATACATCCCGCTGTCAGCATCTATCACAATTGCATTATCGGCAAGAGTGTGATTATCCATGCCGGCACCGTTGTTGGCGGCGACGGGTTCGGATTTGCACCGCAGGAAAACGGTAGTTTTACCAAGGTTCCCCAGATAGGCAATGTAATTGTGGAAGACAATGTAGAAATTGGGGCCAACGCAACCATTGATCGGGCAACCATTGGTTCTACTATCATCAGATCGGGTGCCAAATTGGACAACCTGATACAGGTGGCGCACAACGTGGAGGTAGGTAATAATACCGTAATAGCCGCTCAGGCTGGTGTAAGCGGTAGCACTAAGTTGGGTAAAAATGTGATGATAGGCGGTCAGGCAGGCATTGTAGGGCACCTCACTATTGCAGACGGAGCCAAAATTAACGCACAAAGTGGCGTTAGTAAATCCATCAAACTACCTAATACTGCCGTCACAGGTTCCCCTGCGCACGACTATACAAGTGCTTTAAGAAGCCAGGCTCTATCCCGTAAACTGCCCGAACTGGAAAAGAGAATCAAGGAGCTGGAATCTTTTATAAAACAATTAATGGCGGAGAAAGTATAAATATATTAGGTATTTACTCTTTTGAAGAAAATGGAAACTATCGTTGAGTGTACGGTAATTCTATAGTCACCTCCAATCTTTTTGGCTCGGGAAAATATTGCCACCAATGCTGGATCAAATATGATTTCCATCACTATTCTACCAATGATGATGTAGGCATAACGCGCGGCAAAATCCCGAAGGAAAAAATATATTCGTGAAATTTTAATTACGTTTACTATATATTCATAAAATTTGTTATTTTCATTATTGTGTTGAAGCAAATTCTATCAATATAGTAGGACAGTACACTGAAGAGAAAGTTTGCTTTGCTGAACGCTGATCAATATCCAGTTACTCTTAAAATTAAATCTCCTTAATACTCACTAATAGTAAGCACTTGTTTTGGTAAATAACTATTACCTATTGGCGTGTTATGTCCTGTACTTCCCTGTTGATGTAGCTTTTGTTGTTTTTATTTTATAAACAAAAATTATTTATAATTCAGTTCGGATAAAAATCTTATAAATTTGTTAAAGCCTTCTTAAAAGGTAGTAACGATTATTAATTCACCAAACTAATTGCCAGATGAAAAAACTGCTGTTTATTCTATTCTCATTTCATGTGCTCTATGGAACCGCTCAAACCCGGCAGGTGAGCGGTACCGTAAAAGACGCATCAGGTCTTGCTCTCGGAGGGGTAAATGTTACCGTGAAAGGTTCTACCCAGGGTAGCATTACCGATGCAGAAGGAAACTTCACCATTAATGTCTCCGGTGATAAACCGGTGCTTGTATTCAGCAACGTAGGTTTTACCACATTAGAACAGGCCGTCTCCGGTAATACCGTAAACGTAGTATTGCAGGAAGGTGCCACAGACCTTGGTGAAGTAATTGTAGTAGGCTACGGTACGCAAAAGAAAAGCCAATTAACCGGGGCTATTTCCAGTGTTTCAGCCAAAGAGATTCAGGAGATGCCGATTACCAATCTGGGACAGGCCTTGCAAGGACGTGCCGCCGGGGTAGATGTATCTCAGTCTGGTAGTAAACCCGGATCGGCACCCAAAATTTTAATCAGGGGACGGCGTTCGTTCAGAGCGTCGAATGATCCGCTGTACGTGGTAGATGGTATACCCCTTTCTGCGGGATATGAGGACTTTAATCCCAATGATGTCCATTCCATGGAAGTGTTGAAGGATGCTACAGCAACCGCTATCTATGGTGCCCGTGGTGCCAATGGAGTCATCATCATCACCACAAAAAAGGGAGCGGTAAGAGGTAAAACAGTGGTTACTTACGATAATTATTTTGGAAAGTCGCAGGCACTTGATAAAATACAACTTTTCTCCGGGGCAGAATTTGCCGAGTATGTAAGAGAAGCTTATCGGGCAACAGGTATTTACAAGAATGCTGCCGGAGAAATAGTACCTACTGGTCAGTCGGATCCGGATGCGGATGCAAAAGTAGCCGTTTTGGGTAGTGACCCCAATGTGATGGCGGGAATTGCTGCCGGCAGAAATACGAATTACCAGGACATGATTTTAAGAGATGGGTTTATACAAAACCAATCCATCGGCGTGCAGGGAGGAAATGACAGAACCCAGTTTTACGTTTCCGGAAATTATTTTTTGGATAAGGGAGTAACCCGGGGACTTGATTACAGTCGTTACTCCGTGCGAACGAATATCGACCATGCCATAAATAGCCGCATAAAAATTGGACTGGCTACCTACCTTATGTATTCCGACAGGAATGGAGAAAACCTGAATCCTTATAGCTTTACCATCACTCAAAACCCTTTGGGGGCCCCTTACCAGGAAGATGGGTCGATCAACTTTATGCCTACCAATGATGCCTTGCTGACCAATCCTTTGGCGGAGATTGTTCCGGGAGCGCAGATAGACAATACAAAACGGTACAGGATATTCGGAAGCATATATACTTCCATAAAGCTGGCGGAGGGACTTACTTACAGGCTGAACTTCGGTCCCGATTTTACGTTGTCAAGGTCGGGAAGATTTATCGGTGCTATGACAAATGCCCGAAAAGGAGCCGACCCCCAGGCATCCAATACGAACCGTTTCGGCTTCAACTGGACACTCGAGAATATCCTTAACTACAATAAGTCCTTTAACGACAAGCATAATCTGAACCTTACCTTATTACACTCTATTCAAAAAGACAACTACGAACAGTATGGCATCAACGTGCAGGGTATACCCGATGAAAGCCAACAGTTTTACAATTTAGGAAATGCAGGATCTGTTACCGGCGTTTCATCGAACCTGATACAGTGGACCATTAACTCCTATATGGGGCGTGTAAACTATGATTTTATGGATAAATACCTGCTCACTTTAACCATGCGCCGCGATGGTTCCAGCAGGTTTGGAGAAAACACGAAATACGGAAACTTTCCCGGGATAGCTGTAGGCTGGAATATCAGCAATGAAAACTTTCTGAGAAATGTGACCTGGTTAGACCAGTTGAAGATAAGAGCAGGATGGGGTAAAGTGGGCAATCAGGCAGTATCCCCTTATCAAACACAACCCCTATTGGCCAGAACGGTGTATGCCTGGGATAATACAGCAGCCTTTGGTTATCGGCCGAATACTATCGGCAATCCGGACTTGAGATGGGAAAGCAGTGCCACCACCAACGTAGGACTAGATTTTAGTTTGTTTAGAGGTAGGTTCCAGGGATCGCTGGAGCTTTATCAAACCAATACGAGTGCATTGTTGCTGGCAGATCAACTGCCGGGTTCAACAGGCTTCAGTTCGGTTACCCGCAATGTGGGAGAAACCAGGAACAGGGGTATTGAATTTAACTTCACTACCGTTAATATCAGCAGCCAATCCGGATTCAGGTGGTCTACCGATTTTCAATTTGCCAGAAACAATGAAGCTATACTGGAGTTGTACAATGGAAAAGTAGACGATATTGGTAACCGTTGGTTCATCGGGCATCCGCTGAATAGTTATTTCGATTATAGAAAAGTAGGTATCTGGCAGTTGCATGAAGCAGAAGAAGCTAAGAAGTTCTACCCAGGTGATAATAACAATGCTTTGGGAGCAGGTGTTGGACAAGTGAAAGTGCAGGATACGGATGGAAATGGCGTGATTAACGCCAACGATAGGGTGTTGATTGGATCGGATGTACCGGATTTTTCTGCAGGACTTACCAATCGCTTCAGCTATAAAAACTTCGATTTGTCTTTCTTTTTCTTTGGAAGGTTTGGGAACACGATAGTGAGTGGCTTTCACGAAAACAACAATGCATTGGCAGGACGATATCAACAAATAAAAGTAGACTACTGGACACCCAATAATCCCGATGCAGAATTTCCGCGACCGTTTAGTACGCAGGAGTTTCCCCAATACCGCGGTACGCTGATATATTTTGACGGTTCATTTCTAAAGTTGAGAAATGTAAATTTTGGATACAGCTTTAAAGAGTCTTTTGCTTCGAGGTTAAGGATGGAATCGTTCCGTATTTTCGGAAGTATCCAACAGCCTTTTATCTGGGCGAAGTTTAGGAGCAAATACAATGGCGTTGATCCGGAGGCGGCTATTTCTTCTGCTACCAGCAACCCAATTACGGCCGTTAATAATGGTATTACACCGGCTACAAGGATATTTACCATTGGTATCAATGCAAAATTTTAGTCAACAAAAAATGAATAGTATGACACTCAAAATATATAAGAAAACGGGTTGGTATATTCTTGCGCTACTGATGATTGCCGGGCCTTCGTGTAAAAAATTGCTGCAAGAAGAAGTAGTATCCGATATCGGCAATGATTATATGAATACGGCAAAGGGATTTGAAGATGCCGTCAACGCTGCTTATTCTTCATTAAGGTATTTTTATGGCACCCAACAGGGGCTTACCATGACGGAATACGGCACTGACATCTATGCCACGGGGGCAGATGGAGGATACAAAGGGTTTCATTTTTATGATACCCAATTAAACCCCACAGTAGATTACCTGGCCAATACCTGGGATGAAATCTATCGGGGCATTAATACTTGTAATGCGGTGATAGAACGGGCGCCACAATCATCGGTACCGGACGCCACCAAAGTAAGAAGAGTAGCGGAAATGAAGTTCCTGCGGGCTCATTATCACTTTATGTTATTTCAGCAATGGGGTCCAATAGATCTGAGACTTACAGAAAGTGTGTTGCCATCAAAAGAAACATCAAGAGCGTCGGAGGCTGACATATTTAATGCCATTATTAAGGATTATACAGAAGCCATAGCAGAGTTGCCCGATACACAGCCCCAATATGGCCGAGCCACCAAGGCAGCGGCTGAAATGGGATTGGCAAAAGTATACCTGGCAAGAGCTTATTCATCCCTGAAAGATCCGGACGACTTTAAGAAGGCAGCGACACTTTGCGAAAATGTAATTAACAACTATAGCTTCAGTTTGTTGCCCGATTTTGCCAGTGTATTCGATGAAAACAATCAAAAGAACAATGAAATTGTATTTGCTGTTCAATATACTTCTGAGCTGCTTACCAACATTACCAATGGTATTGGTAATACCAACGGCGGAAATAACCTGCACTTGTTTTTCGGCATGCAGTATGATGTACAGGCGGGGATGCAACGGGATATATTGAACGGAAGACCGTTTAAAA
The DNA here is from genome assembly GCA_964604365.1 of uncultured Terrimonas sp. GTDB lineage: Bacteria > Bacteroidota > Bacteroidia > Chitinophagales > Chitinophagaceae > Agriterribacter. The sequence continues at coordinate 91,358 of CAZRYS010000004.1, read as the reverse complement.
GATTAAGACCTACACCATACTGCCTGAATGTGGTATTTGGAGATCGGGTGAATGATTCCCGGTATAAAAAAACGTTTAAGGATACGTGGTTGTCCAATAAGCCGGGCACTTATCCTACCTCCTTCGACAATTCGAAAGCCACTGTTACATTTGCTGCCGGAGATACCGCTATTTTTATTCCGGGGTATGAAATGACACCTGCCGAAAGAGCTGCAAAGCCTTACCAGGTATTGGTACCAAGCCGATATGATGAAGCTTTGTTTCCAACGCTTATCAAATTCTTTGATACGAAGCGACCGGACATGACATACGAATCGGGTAGCCGTGATTATTTTGTTTTCCGTTTGGCGGATACTTACCTGATGCTGGCTGAAGCACAGCTGGGTGCTGAGAAAGTGGATGAAGCCGTTGCAGCCATAAACATGGTAAGAGAAAGAGCAGGTTGGGCAGACAAGAAAGAGGATATGAAAATTACAGCGGCACAAATGACTTTCGATTTCCTGATGGAAGAGCGTGCCAGGGAGTTGGCAGGTGAGCAAACGCGTTGGCTAGACCTTAAACGCTGGCGCAACCTGGTGGAGCGTGTAAAAGCACACAATCCACAAGCTGCAGCCAATGTAGCTGCCATACATTTAGTGCGACCAATTCCGCAAACACAGATCGATCGGTCGGAAAATGGTGAAGCTTCCTTTCCGCAGAATAACGGTTATTAATTGAATAAGATCGCGATTAAACGGGGCAGTGAAACGGTATGCCGTTTCACTGCCCCGTTTCTTGTATTGCTCGCTGCAAATAAGGGAAATACCGGGGTGCGTCAATGTGGGCATATCGTTACCGGCAGTCGGCAATTTTTGTCCTTTAATTCAATGGACAGCTCTCCGAACCGGTTCGGGAAAATGGTTTTCTGCGGCAGTTTTGTATTGAAAATTACGAGGAGCTGCGCTTTGTAATCTCTATGCTTTTCAATGGCAAATTCTTCCAGTGAAATATATTCTTCAGTGGTAAATTTTTGCTTGTAGTATTCGAAAGGTCGTCTTCTAATTTCTTCTGGAAATAGAACTGGCACCACTACTCTTAATATCTTTCTGCGTGGGCGATCCTTTGTAGTAGATATCGCTGGCACCGCTGGCTGTGGCAGTAATTTCTTTATTAACGGTAATCTGTATATCGCTGGCACCACTGGCGGAGGCGATACAATAATTTACCTGCAAATTGTATCCTTTTACATCGCTGGCCCCACTCGCCTCAATAATTGCTTTTTCCGCTCTGCCACTGATGTTAGCGTCTGAACTTCCACTTTGATCCAGTTTCAATTCTCCAACATCAACTGCTCCTTTAAAATCGCTGCTGCCGCTTAGGACCAGTTTGAGGTTTTCAGCCTGGATAACACCATTGGCATATACATCAGACGAACCCGATGCTTTTATAGAGTTGATGTTTTTAAAAGAAATATAGGCTTTCAATTTTTTGTTTCCGGACGTAAAGTTGAGTCCTTTTTCATTGTAGTAAATCCTCAGTACCCCATCGATTACCTCGGCAATAATTCTATCTCTGTACTTAGGGTCCGATGCACTTACCGCCAGCACCTCTTCATTGCTCTGGGAAATATAGATATCAATCGCACCTGAAACGGAAATAGCAGAAAACGAAGTGTTTAAATTTCGCTGTTGTGCGTTGTTATCCCGTATTACAACCGTCTCGTCCTGGGCTTTCAACCCGGAAGATAAAAATGCTATGGCTAAAAATAATACTAACTTTTTCATTTGCAGGTTATTATAAATGTTCTATGGTCTATTGAAGTGATACGGATAAGGGACCGAAAAGTTACAGCATTTGGAAATTATTTTAAAACTCCCTTACCTTTGCAACACAATAACCGCGGTTAATGTTATTTTAACCTCAGTGATTCCCGGGGTGCTCTCCGATTTAATCGAGGGCTGAGATCAAACCCGTAGAACCTGATCAGGGTAATACCTGCGCAGGGAAGGATGAGTCCTCACAATCTCACCTTTCCTGTTTTTGTAAATCCGGTTTCAAACAAGTGAGTGTAGATGATACACGTTTGAACTGACAACAAAAACAGTATGAAGCAATTGTATGCTATTGTATTAGCATGTCTTTTTCATGTGGGCGTATTTGCCCAGCAAGTAATCAGTGGTAAGGTCGTAGAAAAAGAAAACGGTCTTCCTATCTCCAATGCATCTGTCTCTATTTCGAAAACACAACATGCCATTACCGATGAAAATGGCAGCTTTCAGCTTCCTTTTACAAAAAAGAATGCTTTTTTACAGGTATCGGCTGTAGGGTACAAAGCTGCCAGCATAGCAATAGAGCCTGGCAACCTGGTAGTGCAGTTGGAGAAAATTCACCTGCTGTTGCAGCCGATAGAAATCAAAACGGTTAGAGCCGGCGAACGAAGCCCGTTTACCAAAACCAATATCAGCAGGCAGGAAATTGAAAAGCTCAATACCGGGCAGGATCTGCCCATGTTGCTGAATACATTGCCCTCGGTGGTGGCTAGTTCAGACGCCGGTAACGGTGTTGGATATACGGGTATGCGTATCCGTGGTACTGATGCTACCAGAATCAATGTTACATTGAATGGTATTCCGTATAATGATGCGGAATCGCAAGGTAGTTTTTTCGTAAACATGCCGGACTTTGCTTCCTCCGTTGGCAGCATCCAGGTGCAACGGGGTGTGGGCACCAGCAGTAACGGGGCAGGGGCGTTTGGTGCCACTATTAACATGAGTACGAATGAGTTTGTTGAAAAACCATATGGAGAACTCAACAACAGCTATGGCTCTTTTAATACCTGGAAAAATACAGTGAAAGCCGGAACCGGTTTGATTGACGGAAAATTTACCGTGGACGCCCGTTTGTCTTCCATTACCAGCGACGGGTATATAGACAGGGCTACCAGCAATCTCAAATCTTTCTACTTATCTGGTGCCTATTTCACCGGCAATGCTTCTTTTCGGTTGAACGTTTTTTCTGGAAAGGAAAGAACCTATCATGCCTGGAATGGAATACCTGAAAGCATGTTGGAAACAAATAGAACCTACAATTCTGCAGGGACTGAAAAGCCCGGTATGCCCTACGAAAATGAAACAGATAATTATCAACAAGATCATTACCAGTTTTTTTACAACCAGGGGCTCAATGATAAGTTCAGTTTCAATACTGCATTGTTTCTGACAAGGGGAAAAGGGTATTACGAACAGTACAAAGCAGGCAGAAGGTTTTCCAGCTTCGGACTGCCGGATGTTACTATTGGAGATTCTGTAATTACCAAAACCGATGTAGTAAGGCAGTTGCATCTGGATAATTACTATTACGGTGGCATCTTCTCGCTGCAATACAAAAGTGCCGGCACGCAATGGATATCCGGAGGTGGTTGGAACAGGTATGACGGGAAACATTTTGGACGATTGCCGTGGGCGCAAGTGGGTATTCCTGTATACCACGAATGGTATAACCTGGATGCATATAAAACAGATTTGAACTTCTATACAAAACTGCAACAAAGGATTGCCGCCTATTGGGAAGTATTTGGAGATATTCAATACCGCAATGTAAATTATGACATGGATGGATTCAGAGACAATCCGCATATCAAGGTGAATCAACAGTTTCATTTTGTGAATCCCAAAGCGGGAATCAGCTATAGTCGCCAGGGGTGGAATGGATACTTTTCCTATGCTTTAGCTAACAAAGAGCCGAATCGGGACGATTTTGAAGCCGGCGCTACCACGCAGCCGAAACATGAAACATTGCATGACTTTGAGTTGGGAATAGAACGTCGCAATAATATATTCAATTGGGCTGCTACATTTTACTATATGAAGTATACCAATCAGTTGGTGCTGACGGGTAAAATAAACGATGTGGGTGCTTATGCCCGCACCAATATTCCTGAGAGCTATAGAGCCGGTATAGAACTACAGGCAAAATGGCAACCGGTATCCTGGTTCAATATGAATGGTAACCTTGCTTTCAGCCGCAACAAAATAAAAAACTATACCACATGGTATGATGATTATGATGATGGTGGACAGAAGGAAGAAACCTATAAGGAAACCAATATCTCTTTTTCGCCCGAGGTAGTAGGTGGTGCAGAGATCAATTTTATTCCGCTTAAAAATTGGGAGATTAGTTTTCCCGGCAAATATGTTAGTCGCCAATACCTTGATAACACAGGCGACAAAGCAAGGTCACTCAACGCCTTCTATGTACAGAATTTTCGGACTATTTATACGCTGAACAATCTAGTGTTCCGGGAAACGAATTTCGTTTTGCAGGTGAATAATGTTTTCAATAAACGGTACGAACCCAACGGGTATACGTTCAGTTATGTAGCAGGTGGTGCGATGGTTACGGAAAACTTCTATTTTCCAATGGCAGGAACCAATTTTACAGTTGGTTTAAACATCAAATTGTAGATGGTTCTGAACATAAGAAATCAAGAAGCTGTTTTTGACGGTGTTAACAACGCTGGATTAAAAAATGGCTTCTTTTTCTTTTTGGGGCTATTGTTGCAGCTCACCTTTTCCGCCGGAAGACTGTGTTATCATTGCATACCTTTAATAGCTCCAAGCGTCCCGGTAGAATGTTAAAGAATTTGATGATGGGGTACTCAAAAAATGCTATATAACAGATGACTAAAGCAATAGAAGACCTCCTGCTACTCTCAAAGAGAGACAGAAATCCAAAGGCTGCTACTTCGTTTTAAAAGGGTGTATTCCCTCATATTTATATTATCCAGGGTTCAAAAAAAAGTAGGGGATGAGCTTTATTTCTTAACTTTTGTGAACGTTTTTCGGTAGTTCCCCGTTTATTTTTGTATTGATAGCGTTCTTGAAAGAGGAGAACCGAATGCCGGTTACGCTGTATTTTACTTTCAATATATATAGTAAAAGATGAAAGCGGTTTTTTGTACAAAATATGGACCTCCCGAAGTTTTGCAAATTCGGCAAATCCCTGCGCCTGTTCCTGACAGCTATCAAATATTGGTGAAGGTCGTTGCAACGGCCGTAAACTCGGGTGATGTTAGGGTAAGAGGTCTTGACGCCAAAGGCCTTGTGAGAGTGGGGATGCGATTATTTTTAGGAATTTCAAAACCAAGAAAACCTATCCTGGGAACGGTGTTTGCGGGTGTAATTGAAAGTATGGGGGATAAAGTGTCTACATTCAAAGTAGGAGATAAGGTATTTGGTATGACCGGGTTTAAATTCGGTACTTATGCAGAATATATAACTGTCCATGAGAGCAGTAACGTCATTACTATGCCAGGTAATGCAAGTTATGAGGAGGCGGTTGCGGTTATTTTCGGGGGACAAACAGCCATTCATTTTTTAGAGAAGGCGGGCTTAGGCGAAAAGTCTGATCCGAAAGTTTTGATTATAGGCGCAACGGGATCTGTGGGAACAGCGGCAATCCAATTGGCAAAGTATTATAAAGCGGATATTACGGCAGTATGCAGTTCTGATGGGCAATGGCTTGTAAATGATTTGGGCATTTACAAAGTGATCCTTTACGATAAAGAGGATTTTACTAAACAGGCTGTGAATTTTGACATAATCTTTGATGCCGTCGGTAAATCGACCCGGCAACAATGTAAGCACCTTTTGAAGGCGCGTGGCGTGTACAAAAGTGTAAGCGGTTCGGGCTATGCATCAGAAACCAAACAACAATTGCAACTGCTGAAAGAGTTATTTGAAAAAGGAGCATGGGCAGCCGTCATCGATAAGATTTTTCCGATGAGTGAAGTGGTAGAAGCCCATAGATATGTTGATACAGAAAGAAAGAAGGGAAATGTGATTCTAAAAATTGGCTGAAAATTTAATAGATATCCCACTGCTGTAATACCTAAGGTTGAATTTTAAGTATACCTTAAGTCTGGCTACTACCAATGCAGTATTTATACTTTTCAGCTTTTTTGTCATCTTCAATATCTAAAGTGATGATGGGTAATAGAATATCCCGGAAATTCACAATGCAGTACTCTTGAAATAAAAAAGCATAGAAAAAAGGCAAGAAGACTTTTACCTGGAAGGAAAATAATGGTACTGGCAGAGATATGATGATAAAACTTCTATCGTATGAAATAAAAAACAAACAAATCCACAAAGTTATGCAATGCCACACACTTACAGGAGCCGTCAATGGGGTATCAGAATAATATGCGCAACACATTAACCATATTGGTCGGTTTAGCGATATGGGGACAGTCCTGCAATAAGAGGATGCGTCCGACGGCAGGAGTTAATCGGGTGAAAATGAAGAAATCAGATTTGTATTTGCTGAACGGTTTTTTCGAAAATATGGATACAAGTGCCATAAAAAAGCGGGATAGTGCTATTGCCAGTTACAATGATTTTGCGAAGGCGAATAACCTGTCGTCAACCCGGGAAAAGGATGATACATTTGGTTTCTTCTGGAATCAGTTCAGTACTTATGGCGCACGATACCGGAACGGTATCGGCAAAGATTTGCGGGTGCAGGTAACGGTCCGGGATCCATCTACTCTCCTTGTCCTGCTTTGGGAAAATGGAAATGTGCGGGATAGCGTGTTGCTTCAGGGAGTGATTTGGCGGGGCTATTTTCGTGTTAAGGTGTCTGGGAAAACCTCCGGCGTGCCATTGATATATTTCGATTAATCTAAGTTGAATTTTTACCTCGCAAAAAAACCGGATGGCGATCTGTTGTTTTTCAGGAGGGCCGGGTCGGGCGGAAACATAGCCATTTTTGGAGCGTCTACCGGGTACAACGGGGATGATTTCCTTTTTAAAAAGGCAGGAACAGATTGATGAATCCGCTGTCTTTTCTTTACTTCAGGATTAAGTTTCCCTTTTGCGTAAACGCGTTTCCTCTTTGCGTAACTTTTGGTGCCATTGTGTAATTTACTTTTGTTTCCTTTTAGTAAATATGTACACGTTAATAGTTACTTGTTGCTTTCTTGGTTTTTTTGCTTTGTACAATACGTCAAAAAAGGCCAAACTGTCCAAATCCGGTAAAGTGGAACAATGGTTGCAAACACATCCACGCACTGCAAAACAAATAGGTGTTTTGTTAATGGTTGTAAGTATGGTGGCATTCATTTGGAAGAATGGCTGGGGTGTTGGTGGGTTTTCTGCGGTACTGTTAATAATGACTATTAGCAGCCTGGTAGTAGCTATTGCTCCTCTTTATTATATAAACCTCAGGACGGTGGCATTGCTGATTAGCTTGAGCCTGGTACTGGAACTGATAATATTTTAAATCTATGCCTGCAAATAAGAAGTACTTAAGTTCTCCCGGCCAGCGTGTGTTGAAAGTTTCCGCTGCCTTGTTAGGCGGATACCTTGTTACTGCCAGTTTTCACTTATTCCTGATGCAATTTGCAAACAAAAAAGACGTGTTTATCACGATGCATTTTTCTACCTATATCCTATGGGCGGTACTTATGATCATAGCCTTTTTGGCTAAAAGTGGCTGGAAAATATGGACTTTGTATCTGCTTGTAAGCCTGGCTTTTTTTTCGCCTTTTCTTTACCAGTATTTCCTTAAACCGTAACAATGAATCTCCGGAACTATAATATCTATTTTCATACACATACCATCAGTGGCATTATCATCACCGTCGTGCTATTTGTAATTTTTTTTGCGGGTTCTTTTTCTTTTTTTAAACAGGAGATTTCCAACTGGCAGCATAATAGCCCGGTTGCACAAAAGAATTTGAATTACGATCAGGTTTTTGATTCTGTCGGCAAGCGGTATAATTTGTACGGAAGAGAAATCTCTCTCTATACTCCCGAGCACTCGTCCAAAGTGGGAGTGTATGTTTCAGATTCCAAAGATTCTCTTAATAACAAAGAAAAAGGTTCTTTCTTTTATTTGGATACAAAGACATTTGAATCAAAAGACTACGAAGCGTCTTATGATCTGGGAGAGTTCCTTTATCGTTTACACTTTTTGGCCCAAATAAAATACCCGGTAGGCTACTATCTTGCCGGTAGCGTGGCATTTATTTTTTTGTTTGCGCTCATAACAGGCTTGCTGGTACACTGGCAAAAAATCGTTTCCAATTTTTATATTTTTCGACCTTGGGAAAAACTAAAAACGATATGGACAGATTTACATACGGCATTGGGGGTAATCAGTTTTCCTTATATGTTTTTGTTTGCGGTTACGGGTGCCTATTTTTTAATTAGTTATCCATTATTTACAAAACCGGTAGTTGCTACACATTTCGATGGTGTGCAGGACTCGTTGTATGCCGCGCTGGGATATGGCGGGCATGATTTTGCCCTGGAGAATAAGCAGTTGGAGAATACGATAAAGCTGAGTGATTTTGTATCCACTGCACAGCAGAAATGGGGCGAGGAGGTAACTATCAACCATGTAGAAGCAATCAATTATGGAGATAAGAGTATGCAAGTGCATGTGGGTGGTGTTACAAACTTGTCTCAAAAATTTACAGGGGGCGGCGAATTAGTTTTTGATGCAGGCGGTAATATTTTGAAGCATAAAGATCCTCAGCGACCTTCGTCTTATTCGGATGTAGCAGAAAACCTCGTGTACACGCTACACTTTGGTAGTTATGGCGGTTATGCTACTAAAGTCCTGTATTTTTTGCTGGGCATATCCGGTTGTGTGGTTATTATTTCCGGTGTGTTAATATGGCTGGTAGCTCGGGACAAAAAGAATATTCCGGAAAAGAAGCGGAAATTTAATTTCTGGCTCGCTAATATATACCTGGGTATTTGCCTGAGTATGTTTCCCGTGACGGCTGCCGCATTTATTGCTGTCAAATTCAATCCGGATGGTGGGATGGATTTTATCTATTCCTTTTATTTTCTTTCCTGGCTGGCTGTTAGTATTATTTTTATAGCCAGGAGAAATATTTATAAAACCAACAGAGATAGCATGCTTGCCGGTAGCCTGATCGGTATATGCATACCCGTGGTGAACGGTATTGTTTCCGATAACTGGATATGGAATACCTGGCGGAATGGGTATCATGATATTTTATTAGTAGATATTTTTTGGCTGACGGTTTCTATAGGTACATTTATCTGTTGGCGACTGATTGTAAAGAAGCATGAGAAATCGCTTGCTGCTGCGCCAATACCCGCTGTTGTGCATGCTGCAGAACCCGGATTGAGTTAAAACAGGCTCAATTGTTGCACCTGTGGCTTACTCATTCTGAGTGAAGGTGTTGGTGCCGGTGCCGTGTTTGCCGTTTTTCCGTCGATGCAGAAAACAGGCGTTTCCTGGTAACGCGAAGCCACAATTATTTGTGTGCCGCCTGCATGTTCTGAAAATAATTCCTCCACCAACTCCGGGCGATTGTTATTCTTCGATAAATGTGAAAGAATCAGGTGACTCAAAAAAACAGCACGGTGTGCTGTGAAAAGATTAAGCGCTTCATCATTTGAGAGATGTCCGTTTCCTCCGCTGATCCTTTTTTTTAACGGCCATGGATAAGCTCCTTTCATCAGCATATCGGTGCAATAATTAGATTCCAGGAAAACACAATGGCAGAGGGAAAAATGATGCACAACATTATCACAGGCTTTACCAATATCCGTAAACACCCCCACATTGATATCCTGGTGCGAAATCACAAAGCTGTAAGGGTCTGCGGCGTCATGTCGTTTCGTAAATGGTTGTACGTGTAAATCGCCGATATCGAAGTAATCGTCTTTTGAAAAAGAACGTACCAACTCCGGGTTAACTGGCAAACGGGTTGCCTGTAAAGTAGCCGGACTGATATAAACGGGGATATTATGTTTTCTGGAAAGGGCTACAATGCCGGTAACATGGTCGGCATGTTCATGAGAGATAAACAAGGCTCGTACTTTGTCCATAGACAATCCCGATCGAAGCATTCTTTTCTCTGTTTCCCGGGCAGAGATACCTGCATCTACCAATATTGCATCGGTATCGGAACCAACATAGTAACAATTGCCATTACTACCCGAATTCAAAGAAGCAACATACAGAGACATGCGGCAAATTTACGGAAATGGAAAACTGCATAAAACTATATTCTTATTCCGGGAGGGTTGACGAATGGATATCTATTACATAGGTTTTTGACCATTTGTCGTGCCAGGGAAAGCATGGCGATCCTAAGGCACTCAACGCGTCAAAAGGAACTATCCGGAAAAGGCCTCTGCTGAAAGCCGTACCGGCAGATATGGGAGTTCCATCCATGTTAACAGTTTGGGTACCGGTTAGGTACTTACCAATAGTTCTGCCTTTCAGGAGCGTTTCAGAAAGACCATAATATAAGGCAAGTACAATTGCCCAAATGATTTGCTCCAGTAATTTGTCTACCGGATTATTACTTTCCGGTATATCTAATGAAGCCGGGAATATTGAGAAATAGATCAATGATAGGATAAATACAAGTACAAAAAAGGCGATAAGATCGATTAAATAATTGGCAAGTCGTTTGCCATGCGATGCCTTTACAAGATGGGGTTCAATATCAAGCAAGTTGGGTGTTTCAGTCATATTATACTTTTTGTTAGAACGTCTACACGATGGATAAAGTATACTGCTTGCCATTTTCAGCATAGATCGCTAAAATGCGGTAACATGTGAAAAAAAATAGCTATTTCTGCTTATTCTCTACCCTGTTTTCTTACCCTGCATCAATGCCCGCCCATTTTCCTCCCCGTACTTTTGTTGAGATTTTGAACTGTAATGAAGAGAAAAGAATTTCTAAAAACAGGAGTATTAGCTATGAGCAGTATCGCCGCCTTTAATGCATTTACAAGAGATCTTGGGGAACAGGATAACCGGATGCCGGTATTATTTATCGGGCACGGTTCTCCTATGAACGGAATACAAAATAACGAATTCAGTAATTATTGGCAGAAGTTGGGGAAGCAACTACCCATTCCCCAAGCTGTGTTGGTGGTGTCTGCCCACTGGCTCACCCGTGATACACAGATCACAGCCATGAATAGCCCTAAAACGATTCATGACTTTGGTGGCTTCCCGGACGAGTTATACCAGGTGCAATACCCGGCTCCGGGCAATCCGGTGTTGGCTTCGGAAACAGCCGAGCTCATAAAATCAACCAATATTGGTTTAAACCACGACTGGGGGTTGGATCATGGGGCCTGGACTGTCGTAAAATGGATGTATCCAAATGCCAATATACCTGTGTTGCAGTTGAGCATAGACTATTCTAAGCCGGCTGAGTATCATTATAATCTTTCCAGGGAATTGATAGCCTTGCGTAAAAAAGGGGTATTGATTATTGGCAGTGGTAATATGGTACACAATCTGCGTATGATTGCCTGGGATAAGTTTGATGTACCCAACTATGGATACGATTGGGCAATAGAAATGCATGAGCTTTTTAAAAACAAAATAGAAGACGGCGATGATAAAGCGTTGATACATTACGAATCGCTTAGCAAATCCGCAAAACTGGCTATTCCAACACCAGATCACTATTACCCGTTATTGTATACCCTGGGACTGAAAGATAGTAAAGATGATATCTCATTCTTCAACGACAAATTGGTGGCTGGTTCACTCAATATGACATCGGTCAAATTTGGGTGACGGGCCTTTTTGCATTTATCCTGCTCTTCAAAGTGATAGTTGCCATTGCTGGTAGTAAAAGCTTTTTTATGCCCATATTGTTATTCGCATTCCCAATTGTTAACAAATTCTAAAGAAATTAACAAAAAAAATAAGCTTATAACTGTTTGAAAACTAATTTATTACGCTTTTTCGGTAAAAAAAAACCGCATGCAGCAGGACGGTATTAATGATTGTCTCATTATTTTTGATGAAAGTACATAGGTTATTGAAATTCCCGGATGCCTTCTAAAAAAAAGAATTGAAATTGAAAGTTTTTTGACTTTATTCAGTTTTTTTGTACTTTTATTCGCTTGTTTGCTATTTGGATTAAAAAGTATTCAGATTTTTCCATTTTTATTGATTTTTATTAAACCTCCCGATTTATGGATTGCAAAGGCTTGTATAGAGAGGAGTTTGAGCGCGATGCCTGTGGTGTAGGATTTGTTGCCAGCATCAAAGGAAATAAGTCACACCAGATAATCTCCGATGCGTTAACGGTGCTTGAGAACATGGAACACAGGGGCGCAGTTGGCTCTGAAAAAAATTCCGGAGATGGCGCCGGATTGATGATCCAGATACCACATGAGTTCTTTTTTGCTGAATGTGTAAAACTAGGGGTACACCTGCCCGCCTTTGGCCGTTATGGCGTAGGGGTTTTGTTTTTTCCAAAAGAAGTTCGCCTGCGCGAAGAATGCAGAGAGATTTTTGCTGCCGCTGCAGAACGCCTTGGGCTGGAAATTCTCACCTACAGAAAAGTGCCTGTTAATACCAGTGATATTGGTCCAACAGCACTGTCGGTAGAGCCGGAAATGGAACATGTGTTTATTGCCTGTCCAGACCATATCCAGGATCCTGAAGATTTCGAAAGAAAGCTATTTGTGCTTCGCAATTATGCAGCACATACTATTAATAGTACTGTCAAGAAAGATAATATCGGGTTTTATGTGCCTTCTCTTTCTTACAAAACGGTTATTTACAAAGGGCAACTGACCAGTAAACAGGTTCGTCGCTATTTTACCGACCTTACCAACAAAAGAGTGGTGAGCGCCTTCGGATTGGTGCATTCCCGCTTCGCTACCAACACATTCCCTTCCTGGAAACTGGCACAGCCGTTCCGCTTTATAGCGCACAATGGAGAAATCAATACATTACAGGGGAATCTGAATTGGTTAAAGACCAGCGAAAGAGGGTTTTCATCTCCTTATTTTTCTAAAGAAGAGATGGATATGTTGTTGCCTATTATCATGCCGGGTTCTTCAGACTCTGCCTGTTTGGATAATATGGTAGAGTTGCTGTCGCTGTCTGGCCGTTCTCTTCCACATGTGATGATGATGTTGATACCCGAAGCATGGGATGGTAACGACAAAATGGATCCTGTAAAAAGAGCATTTTACGAATACCATGCTGCGGTAATGGAACCCTGGGATGGACCGGCATCTATATCTTTTACCGACGGTAAAATGATTGGTGCTACATTGGATAGAAACGGTCTTCGCCCTTCTCGCTTTTGTGTGACACACGATGAAAGGGTAATTATGGCATCTGAAACAGGTGCGCTGCCAGTGGATCCCAAAATTGTAAAAAGTTACGGTCGCCTGCAGCCCGGAAAGATGTTTGTGGTGGATATGGAACAAGGCCGAATTATCAGCGATGAAGAGTTAAAGCAGGATCTCTGTTCCCGCAAACCATATGCAGACTGGCTGAATCAGCACAAAATCCGAATGGAAGAGTTGGATGCCCCTCGCGTAACTTTTACACATTTGTCTGAAGAATCGGTATTCAAATATCAAAAGGCATTTGGATATAGTACAGAAGATATTGAAACATTGATAAAGCCAATGGCAATCGACGGCAAAGAGCCCGTGGGTTCCATGGGTACAGATGTCCCATTGGCGGTATTGTCCGAGCAACCCCAGCATATCAGCAGTTATTTTAAGCAACTGTTTGCACAGGTAACCAACCCACCGATCGATCCTATCAGGGAGCGCCTGGTGATGAGTCTTGCATCTTATGTGGGAAACAATGGTAATCTTTTAGCGGAAGATCCGCGCCATTGCCATGCCGTTTCATTACCACAACCCATTTTAACCAGTACCGAACTGGAGCGTTTGCGGAGTATAGATACCGGCATCTTCCAGGCAAAAACACTACAATGTTATTTCCGTTCTGACGGAAAACCGGGATCCCTAAAAGATGGTATCGACAGACTATGCAGGTACGCAGTGGATGCAGCAGAAGATGGTTTTGAGGTAATTATTTTGTCCGATCGGGCAATCGATTCTGACCATGCGGCTATTCCATCGCTGTTGGCAGTGGCATCTGTACACCACCACCTTATCCGTAAAGGACTTCGTGGACAAGTGGGTATCGTAGTAGAAGCCGGGGATGTTTGGGAAGTGCATCACTTTGCTTGTTTGATAGGATTTGGTGCTACCGCTATCAATCCTTATCTGGCACTGGCTACCATCAGAACCATGAAGTCTATAGGAAGATGGGAAACAGAACTGGAGTGGGAAACACTGCGTAAAAACTACGTAAAGGCGGTATGTGACGGATTGTTGAAGGTATTCTCCAAAATGGGAATTTCTACCCTGCAATCTTACCAGGGAGCTCAAATTTTCGAGATACTGGGTTTAAATAAAGAAGTAGTTAATAAATGTTTCACCGGTGCCGTAAGTCGCATTGAAGGGCTTGGACTTGATGAGTTAGCGAAGGAAGCATTGGCAAAACATGTGTTGGCATTTAACCCTAAAAATATTCCGGTAGATCGTTTATCCGTAGGGGGTATATACCAATGGAAGCGTAAGGGCGAGCAACATTTGTTCAACCCGCAGACCATACATTTGCTTCAGCATTCAACCAAAATGAACGACTATGCTACTTTTAAGAAGTATAGTAAGGCGGTGAACGATCAGGGCGAAAAGGCTTGTACGTTGCGGAGTTTGTTTGAGTTTAAGAGAAAAAGACCGTCTGTTTCCATAGATGAAGTGGAGCCGGCAGAAAATATTTATAAAAGATTTGCTACAGGTGCTATGTCTTTCGGTTCTATTTCCTGGGAGGCACATACTACCCTGGCAATAGCGATGAATCGCCTGGGTGGCAAAAGCAATACCGGTGAGGGAGGAGAAGATGAGAAGCGTTATGAGAAATTGCCCAACGGCGATTCCATGCGTTCCGCCATCAAGCAGGTAGCGTCAGCAAGGTTTGGGGTAACCAGCCAGTACCTTACAGAAGCAGATGAATTGCAGATTAAAATGGCTCAGGGGGCCAAGCCGGGTGAAGGCGGACAGTTACCGGGCGACAAAGTGGACGATTGGATCGGAAGAGTGAGACATTCTACACCGGGTGTTGGGTTAATTTCACCACCACCGCACCACGATATTTATTCTATTGAAGACCTGGCCCAGTTGATATACGATTTAAAAAATGCCAACAGGGCAGCTCGTATCAATGTGAAACTGGTATCGAAAGCAGGGGTGGGCACTATTGCGGCGGGCGTAGCCAAAGCCAAAGCAGATGTTATTCTGATAGCAGGTTTTGATGGTGGTACAGGAGCATCTCCGGTTAGTTCTATCAAACATGCCGGCTTACCCTGGGAGTTGGGATTGGCAGAAAGTCATCAGACGCTGGTAAGAAATAAATTAAGAAGCCGTATAGTATTACAGGCCGATGGCCAAATGAAGACCGGCCGTGATATAGCAATAGCCACATTGTTGGGGGCGGAAGAGTGGGGGGTAGCCACTGCTGCCCTGGTGGTAGAGGGATGTATCATGATGCGTAAATGCCACATGAATACCTGCCCTGTTGGTGTAGCTACACAGGATCCGGAATTAAGAAAGCGTTTCACGGGTGACCCTGACCATGTAGTAAACTTTTTCAAGTTTATTACACAGGAATTGCGTGAGATAATGGCGGAACTGGGCTTTAGAACAGTAGAGGAAATGGTAGGTCAGGTAGATTGTCTGGAAAGAAGAGAAGGTATCAACCATTGGAAATACGGCAAGCTGGACCTTTCTCCTGTTTTATATAAAGAGCCATTGTCTGAGGTTACAGGTTTGTTTAACCAGGAGAGCCAGGATCATGATTTGGAGGAGGTACTCGACTGGAAATTGCTCGAAGTAGCAAAGCCGGCACTGGAAACCAAAGAAAGAGTATACGGAGAATTTGCGATTAAAAATACCGACAGAACAGCAGGAACGATTCTCTCCAATGAGATTACCAAAATATACAAAGCGGCCGGATTGCCGGATGATACCATCCATTTGAAATTTCAAGGCACGGCAGGCCAAAGTTTTGGCGCATTTAATACAACAGGTGTAACGCTGGAGTTGGAAGGAGATGCCAATGACTATTTCGGAAAAGGATTAAGCGGGGCCAGACTGATTATTTATCCTTCTAAAGAAGCCGGTTTTGTACCCGAGGAGAATAGTATTATCGGAAACGTTGCTTTTTATGGCGCTACCTCCGGTGAGGCTTTTATCCGGGGAAAAGCGGGTGAGCGTTTCTGTGTGAGAAATTCGGGAGTAGTGGCAGTAGTGGAGGGTGTGGGTGATCATGGTTGTGAGTATATGACAGGCGGCCGTGTAGTGATTTTAGGAGATACAGGCAGAAACTTTGCTGCCGGTATGAGCGGTGGTATAGCGTATGTGTACGACACTAGTGGAAAATTCGCTGAGAACTGCAACCGGGAAATGGTAGATTTGGATCCGGTCGTAAATGGCGAGAGCGAAGAGTTACATGACCTGATTACCAGGCACTATGCTTTTACTGCCAGTAGTGTTGCCAGATTTGTATTGGATGATTTCGAAAATCAACTGCGCAATTTTGTAAAAGTATACCCGAGAGACTACAAACGGGCAATGGCGAAAAAGAAATTGCAGATGGAAGGGAAGTAACTGCGTTACACAAAAAATATTCTTTAATTGTTAAGTGTGTAAGATAAACAAATGGGAAAACCTACAGGATTTTTAGAGTTTACACGGGAGCTGCCCGGCAAAAAAAAGATAGAGGAACGCCTGGACAACTACAACGAATTTGTTGAACGTTTTCCGGAGGAGAAATTAACCAAACAGGCGTCCAGGTGTATGAACTGCGGCGTTCCGTTTTGTCACAGCGGTAGCGGATGTCCTCTGGGCAATGTGATCCCGGAATTTAACGACGCTGTATATAGAAAGAGCTGGAGAGAGGCCTATGATATCCTTACTTCAACTAATAATTTTCCTGAGTTCACCGGGCGGATATGTCCGGCTCCTTGTGAAAGCGCCTGTGTATTGGGCATCAACCAACCGCCCGTTGCGATAGAGGAAATTGAAAAGAATATTATTGAGATTGCTTTCGAGAAGGGCTTTGTGCAACCCCGTAAGCCTAACCTCAGAACCGGTAAAAAAGTAGCGGTGATTGGTGCTGGACCCGCTGGTTTGGCTGCTGCCATGCAGTTGAATTATGCCGGACACCAGGTAACTGTTTTTGAAAGAGATGATGCTGCTGGCGGATTATTACGGTATGGTATACCTGATTTTAAGCTGGAGAAGTGGATCATAGATCGTCGTGTGGAGTTGATGGAAAAAGAAGGGGTGGAATTTCGGTACAATGCGAATGTGGGCGTAAATGTAAGTATCAATGATGTTTTGCGTGAGTATAATGCAATCGTGTTAAGCGGAGGTTCTACTCATCCCCGTGATTTGCCTGTACCAGGCAGAAACCTTAAAGGGGTATATTTTGCAATGCAATTTTTGAAACAGCAGAATAAAAGAAATGCCGGGAGAGATCCTTTAGCTAAACCCAATATTGAAAGTAATATATTGCCTGAGGATGTATTGGCAACTGGCAAAAATGTGATAGTGATAGGTGGGGGAGATACCGGAAGCGACTGTGTGGGTACTTCCAACAGGCATAAGGCAAAATCTGTCACACAGTTTGAGCTGATGCCAAAACCACCAGAAGCAAGAACTGCCTTTATGCCTTGGCCTACTTATCCAATGGTGTTAAAAACATCTACTTCGCATGAAGAGGGTTGTCAAAGGCATTGGGCCGTAGCTACCAAAGCTTTCCTGGGTGATGAAAATGGTAACCTGCGGGCTTTAAAAGTGGTAGACCTCGAATGGACAACGGCTAAAGATGGAAGACCTGCTCAGTTTACTGAAATTGAAGGTAGTGAGAGAGAAATGCCTTGTGAGCTGGCACTGCTGGCAATGGGTTTTGTGCATCCCCAACACGAAGGCATGCTGGATGAAATAGAAATAGAGTATGATGAGCGTGGTAATGTGAAGGCGGCTGAAAAGTCATACCAAACCAATATTTCTAAGATATTTACAGCGGGTGACATGCGTCGGGGGCAATCCCTGGTTGTATGGGCTATTAGCGAAGGAAGAGAATGTGCCCGTAAGGTAGATGAATTCCTGATGGGTAGCTCTTTGCTCGAAACGAAAGACGCCTCCCTATTGTCATTGTCTGTATAGGATACGACAATAGAAGTTAAGCACAGAAAAGCGTCTCCGGCGAGGCGCTTTTCTGGTAAAATTCATTTTAGTTTATTTAGCCATGATTTTGCTGTAATTTCATAGTAATACAGGCGTTGGGGTGAATTCTCATTTTGAACATACAGAGAAAAATTTGTTGAAGCGTTTATCTCAGGGAGATGCTCAGGCTTTTACTGAAATATACAATGCGTATTGGGATAGATTGTATTTTATTGCTCATAAACATACTAAAAGTGCACCGAGTGCAGAGGAGATCGTTCAGGATGTTTTCTTGAATATCTGGCGCTTGCGCGAATCTATCGCAATAGATAATCTACCTGCTTACCTTGCTTCTATGACGCGTTACGAGGTGTATCGCCATCTGGCAAAGCAAAAGAAATATGTATCTAATGATGATCTTTCCGAAAGTTCTCCAAATAGTTTTGAGCATTTTGACCAAAAAATGCTGTTAGAGATAGTAGAAAAGCTTTCCCATCGGCTTCCGGAAAAATGCAGGCTGGTTTTCGTACATAATAAATTGTTGGACAAATCATTGGATGTTGTTGCTGCTGAAATGGAAATTTCTTCTAAAACTGCTGAGGCGCACCTGACAAAAGCGCTGAAAATCATTCGGGGCAACCTAAAAAAGACACTACTCCGTTCATTTCTTTTTTTTTAGGATAACTAAGGGAAACTTCTAATTTTTATACTCTATCTATACAAATAACTAACTGTTTGTATGGAGAAATCCCGGCTGATAGCCCTGGCAGAGAAATATTTAAAAGGCGAGGCTACTCCCCAAGAAGAGGCGTTATTACATAGTTGGTATGATAACTGGCAGGATAGCGAAGAACATGTATCTCTGGGCGAAGCCATGTCTAAAGAGGATATCCGGAGGAAAATTTTATCTAATTTGCAACCTTCACTGTCCGACAGCAGGAGACCAGGGTATTTTAAATTAATGCGTTACGTTGCTGCCGCATCTGTGCTTGTTTTAATGACTTTGGTTGTGCTTTTCTTTCAAAAAGGGAATGATAAACCAGTAGCGAAACAACAAGAATCACGGGTACAGGATCTTGCACCTGGAGGAGACAGAGCGCTTCTGACTCTTTCTGATGGAACTACTATCGTATTGGATAGTGCCAGAACAGGTACACTGGCACACCAGCCCGGTGTGAATATTTTAAAGAAAGACGGCGGACAGATTGAGTACGTACGATACGGCAATATTAATACAGAAACTGTCTATAATACGATACGCACGCCAAGGGGTGGGCAATACAGATTGGTACTACCTGATGGTACCCGGGTATGGTTGAATGCAGAAACTGTCTTGAAATATCCTGCCTTCTTTACCGGTGCAACGAGAAATGTGCAACTTAATGGAGAGGCATATTTTGAAGTATCCGGGAATTATACAGAGGGTGGAAAGCAACCCTTTATTGTTAGTACGGATAATCTGGATATCAAAGTATTGGGTACCCAATTTAATGTGAATGCCTACGCCGATGAATCTCATATAACAACTACGTTGGTGGAAGGAAACGTGCTGGTTTATTCTCCCAACGACATTGCCAACAGCTTGTCTTTGTCGCCCGGGCAGCAGACTACCTGGAATGTTGGAACGAATATATTACAGAGGAATGATAATCCTGATGTGGAGCAGGCATTAGCATGGAAGAACGGATTTTTTAAATTTAATAGTACCGATTTACAAACGATCATGCGCCAGGTATCTCGTTGGTATGATGTAGAAACGGTATATGAAGGGGATGTGCAAGACGAAACTTTTTCAGGCGACATTCCAAGAGCACAATATGCTTCAGAGGTATTTAAATTATTGGAACTAACAAAAACGCTAAAATTTACAACCAATGACAAAAAAGTGACTATAACGTCTATAAAGAAATAACAGTTTGACAAAAAAAACCGGAAGTGTTACGACCACTCCCGGTGAACGATTGTGTCAAACTGTTGTATAACCATGCGATTATTTATTGTTTAACCAAATCATTTCAAATCTATGCAATTGACTGCAAACGTCAAAGTGCCTTTGGATTATTTAAGGTGCTTTTTCAGATCAAAACTAGCGCTTAGTATGAAGCTTACTATTTTCCTTATGATTGTCGGTTGTCTGCAGGTAAATGCGAAGGGACACGCACAACTTGTCACCTACAACAAAAAAAATGCAGCATTGACTGAAGTTTTCAAGGCTGTCAAGCAACAGACGGGGTACAGTTTTTTTTACAACGACAAAACATTGCGTAAAAGCAAACGTATTGACGTAAACTTTAGGCAGAACAGCCTGGAGGAAGTACTGGAATTCTGTTTTAAGACACAACCATTTACCTATGATATACAGGACAAAATCATAGTTGTAAGGGAACTTGAACCAGTAAACGGCAACATAGAGGATGCATTATTGCAGGAGGAAATCAGGGGCAGAGTGGTAGATGAGAACGGGGATCCTGTGTTAGGTGCTACTGTAACCATTAAGGGTACGAAAAATTCAATGGCAACGGATGCTACAGGGCAGTTTTCCCTGACGAGTACCGACGCCAACGTAACACTGATAATCAGTAGCATTGGTTTTGAAACCATAGAAATACGAGCCACCGCAGGCACCTTGGTTACGGCCAAATTAATAGTGAGTACTACTGATATGGATGACGTGGTGGTGACTGCTCTGGGCATTAAACGCGAACGTAAGTCTATTGGTTATGCAGTAAGCACGGTAAAAGCCGAAGAGCTTACGAAGGCGGGCGTTACTATGAACCCTTTTCTCGCACTGTATGGAAAAGCAGCGGGTGTGGGTGTAAACACTGGCGTTGCAGGACCGATGGGCGGTCTAAAAATAAATGTACGGGGAGCTTTCAGTTTAAATGGAGAGCAAAACATTCGTCCTCTTTTCGTGGTAGATGGAGTTATCTTATCAGACAGGTCTACTTCTATTGGGGGTACTGTAGGAGCGGGGTATGACTATGGTGCTAACATAAACGACATCAACTCTTTGGATATAGAGTCTATAGATATACTTAAAGGGTCGAAAGCAACTGTGTTGTATGGTACGGATGCTGCAAATGGTGTTGTATTAATCACTACTAAAAGTGGCAAAAGCGCTAAAGGATTTGGTATGTCTGGAGCATTCCAGTACTCGGTTGAAAAGCCACTGTCTTTTTTGGAACTGCAGGATAAATATGGTTTAGGCGATAATATTTACGATACGGTATATACCACGAGAGACGGACAACGGGTAAGGAAGATACCTAACAAGCGGTATAGTTTTGGACCCGCTTTCGATGGAGCTGATGTAATGTTTTATGATAGTTCAATGGTAAAAAATAGTCCGAAGGATAGCTATCGCAATTTATTCGGTATGGGTAATTCGTTTACCTCCAATGTTGCTGTCGCAGGTTCTAGCGAGAAAGGAAGCATGCGTATATCCTATACAAACTACAGGTATAATGATATTATTAGTCCTAATGCCTGGCAAAAAAGGAACACCTTTAGTTTTAATGGGAATTTTAAAGCCTCCAAGTTTGCTTCATTCGAATTGGTGTCTAACATATACAATATAGCTTCTCAAAACAGGAGGGAGGCCAATGGCGGAAGTGTTGCATGGGGATTTCCGGTCGACTACGATTATCGTAGTATGTACAACGATCTGTTTGTAGATGAAACAGGCTACAAAAGAATTTTGGATACATATGGTGTTACGGATGCTAGTAACCTGATTGGTAACTATCTATGGGCATTGGATAGAAACAGGCAAAATGATAACAAGTTCCATCTGGTTACCTCTGCAAAAACAACGTTGAATTTCAGTAAACACGTGTTTTTTACCGGACAGTTTGGGTTGGATTATGACAATACAGACTATAAGTCTGAGGTAAGTGTAAACAGAATTTTGCCGGTTGTGCAAGGTGGAGGTTTTAGTGTTCGTAAGGAGAATAATATGGTGCAAACCTATCAGGGGTTATTGAACTATGACAATGAGTTTTTGAATGGCGATTTTCGGTTATCCGGATTCGGTGGATTCATCTATAGGTTAAGAACTTCTGAGTCGCTCGGAACTAATACGATTGGTGGGCTTAATTTCCCAGGCTGGTATTCGTTTCTAAATCAATCAGGCATACCAGATGCAGGAAATGCTTACCTGTTAAGAAACTATGGACGTGGTAGTGATGTGCTTTACAGCATGGTGGGTTCCGCTACGCTCTCCTGGAAGAACGAATTTTATTTAGATCTGCAGGCACGCCAAGACTGGAACTCTACCCTTCCGCCCGGTAACAACAAATACTTTTTCCCTGGTGCTTCGCTGACCTGGAATTATACAGATCGGTTTACGATTCCATGGATGAACCGCGGGCAGGTGCGGGTAGCCTGGGCCGATGTGGGCAATGGTACCGGAAGATATTTTGCCAATAATCAATATGATCTTGGATACTTATCCGGAACAGGTGCACAGGCGGTGGTTGTTGGACCTCCGGGAAGGATGATGCCGCTGGCACTGAAACCTGAGAGAAAGAGAGAATTTGAATTTGGGATCAATAATAGTTTTTTTGAGAACAGCCGCTTGACTATTGATTTATCTTATTATTTCTACAACCGGTACGATCAGATCATTAGCTTACCTGTTTCTCAATCATCCAGTTCAAGCGGACTGCTGATTAACGCCGGCAATACCCGCGATTATGGAATAGAGTTTTCGATTTCCGGAACGCCTGTTTTAACGAAAGACTGGCGGTGGGATCTCACATTCAATGGATCCCGGCGTGGTTCAAAAACCATTGACCTGTATGGTGATCTGCAACGCTACAATCGTGGAAACCTGTTAAACGGTAGCTCGGCTTACGTGGGAGCCCATATAGGACAGCCAGTGGGTGAGATAATGGCCTTTGATTATCTGCGAGACGAAAATGGTAATAAAGTTGTGAATTCAAATGGCGTGTATTCACTGGAAACCGATCCGCTTAAAATGATCTCCAAGGGGAATGTGAATCCGAATTTGTTTGGCGGTTTTTTATCTGACCTCCGGTACAAGAACATAACATTCAGAGTGGCACTCGATTATAAATATGGAGGTACGATATTCTCTTATACCAATCAACGCTTGTATGGTATAGGTCAATTGAAAAATACACTGGCATATAGGGATGAAGAAAGCGGTGGAATGGCTTATTATATAGGCGATGGAAATAAGAAAATTGCGTGGCAACACGGTCAGGCCGCTCCGGCGGAATCAATTGATGGCAGGGTATATCACGACGGGATGATTTTGCCGGGTGTTAAATTAGGTGCTGATGATAAATACGTACCTAACGACCAGATAATAGCTGCATCCGCCTATTACCAAACGTACGTAAATGATCTTGCTACCAACTTTCCACCGGATAATATCCGCAAAAATGATTACATCAAATTGAGGGAAATAGCACTTACTTATACTTTGCCGAGAAGTTTTGCTCAGATGTTGAAATTGCAGGGACTATCCTTCACTGCCGCGGGTCGTAATCTCTTTTTTCTGTATAAGTCAATTCCAAATATAGATGTGGAAGGTGCGCTCGGCTCTGATGGCTTTGTAGAAAACACGGTATTTCCCGGACAACAAACATTTTCTTTTGGGATAAATGTTAGTTTTTAACGCTTAAACGAATTGAAATGAAACGTATCAATATATATATCACGCTGATCATTGTTGTGGGATTAATTTCCTGTCAGAAAGACCTGGAGAAGCGATTTTATAATCTGGATCAGTTGAGTGATGGAGTTACGGATATAGTACCGGGTTTGTTTACCCGGACGATCAGCGAAAACAAGATTTTCGTACAGGATTATGGAGAATGGTATTACCTGATGAGTGGTGGCACCAGCATTACAGGGTATGCACAATTAGCCCAGCGATATGTTACTGACCGGTATGCCTGGTTTGGTACTTACAACGATTTAACAACTGGCAACGGTTTTGATGATTTCCCCATTACCGGTCAGGGTTATTTTGAGGGAAGTTATCGCCGATTGAAGACCTGGGAAACGTTGAAAACTCAATGGGAGGCAAGAACCGGTCAGGAAAAGTTGGATGCAGAACTTTATTTTAAACTGGTAGGACTCGTTAAAGTGTATCAAACGGGTAAATTGGTCGATCTTTTTAATGCTATTCCTTATTTCAAGGCCTTTCAGGCTGGAAACAACAGTACTGAATATTGGTATCCGGTGTACGATGATCCTAAAGAAATTTACAAGGCTCTTATAGCCGACTTAGGCAATTTAGCTGATTCGTTCCAGGTGCAGTTTGATCAAATGTCTTCTACCGCAAAGCAGATTTTTGCACAGCAAGATGTTGTTTTTCGCGGAAACATAGATAAGTGGGTTCAGTTTGCCAATGCCACGCGTCTTAAGTTATTGGTACGTATTGCCGGCGTTGAGGAAGCTTATGCCAAACCCCTGATCCAGGAAACCCTTGGGCGGCAGTTGCCCGCCACCGACCTCACTTTTCCACTCTGGTATAACACCGATCAAAAAAATGGCGGAGGGTTCTGGATGCGTGGTCTCTTTGAAAATACGTATGCTTCTTTTATTCCCAATATTATTCTCAAAAGAATGAATTATGGAGATAGTACATACAATGAAGGTATTGATGATCCTCGACTGCCTGTAATCGCAATGCCTACCCGATATGGCGACTACAAAGGCATATCCTATAATACAGATGCATTAAAGCCCATCTATACTGCCGGCGATAGGTATTATCCGTATGCAGACAATCTTACCAGCAGTCTCGAACAAAATGCATTCTCGTTGTACAATTTCGCCACCTACCACAGAAACGATAAGATGCCAGCCTATATGTTTACACTGGCAGAACTGGATCTTTTGCTGGCGGAAATTGCTTTGAAGGACCTTGGAAACACCGGTAGATCAGCGGAGGAGCATATTAAAGATGCTGTGATTCATTCTACAGATTTTTATTACGCACTCAACCAGGCAAGCGCTTTCAAAGATAATGCTGATGCACATGGAAAAGCCGCACCTTTATATCCAAATAAACCCGGTGTTGGAGTGATCGCTGCCTGGGGAGATGTTGTAAAAGGCAGATTTACCAGCGCCGCTTCTACCGATGATAAAATGGAAATTCTGATGCAACAAAAGTATATCCACCTCAATATACTTCATCCCTATGAGTGCTGGGCAGAATTGAGAAGAACCGGACATCCACGGCTTGAGCCGTTTACCTGGAGTGGAAATGTTTGGACGCCGTTTCCGGAAAGGGTTCGCTATCCTTCCGACGAGATTATCAACAATGCAGAAAATCTCTCCAAAGTGTCGGACCAAAATAACATGACATCCAAAATATTCTGGGTGCCGGCAGATAGAAATGCAAACCTCTATTGGAATAATTATGATTATGAATAGGATGTTGCCTTGTAATTAAAAATGATTTCAAAGACAATTTTAATTACTTTCTATATACATCAAAGAAGAAGATTAACGAACCGTCTCATTTATTGAGGCGGTTTTTTATTAATTCGAGCCGATTACGACACGCTGTTAAACAACGAGCTTAGTATTAGTATTGATATAAAAAAAGCGATTGCCTTTGCAGACAACCGCCTAGTTATTTTTATTGTAGATTAATTTCCGGCACCAAAAGTATAAGAAATGCCCAGATGGAATCCACCAGTCTTTATTTTAGCGTTTCCATCCTCGTCAAGAGATGATAGCCCCAAATTATACCTGGCTCCAACTCCTAAACCGTTAGACAATTTGTATCCTGCACCTAAGCCCCAACCGAAATTTAAGGTCTTATGTCCTTCCTTCACATCCTGTGAATCTCCGTCGTATGAAATTTTAGCTGTTGTAAGAATACCAAACTGCGGACCTGTTTCAGCATAAAAACCAGCGCTGTGGTTATACTGCGCAAGTATAGGGATATTTACATAATTCAAATTATAGTTCACTTTTTCCCCGTCAAATTTATACGATGTACCTTCGAGGGAATACAGTACCTCACCCTGCAGGCTAAACATTTCACTTAGCTGGTAGTTGGCAAAGGCTCCGGCTGCAAAGCCAAGTCATACCTGCTCCGGCTTTAATCCCCAATTTAATGCCGTTTAGTTCAGCACAAATAGCTTTGTGCTGAACAATTATCCAAAAATAAGTATGGAAATATCAGTCTTATGAAGTTTTGCAAATCTTTTTTATTCAGAGGTTTATAGTTGAGGCTACAGTAGTGCAAAAGCCTAATCAGGGCGTTCCGGGGAATTGGGTGTAATAATTCCCCGGCGGCTTTTGGATACTTTTTCCGCAAAAAGTATCGAAGAAAAATTACTGAACGTTTTGAAATAAATCTCATCCCGTTTAAATAAAAATCTTAACTAAACGGCATTGATCCCCAATTTAACTTGTGCGTTAATTACAAGAACAGTGAAAATGAAAATTATTAAGGAAAGTATTTTTTTCATAAATAGTCGGTTTTTATAACAATGCTAGTTGTCTTTGGAGTTGTGTAATTGCGATAGGGTATATATTTCAAACAGCAAAGAGTACGAATGAATTTCCCGTATTTCCACCAATTATAATTCAATCGTAACAGGAGTGCTGTTGCCTCCCAGTTTTTGTAAAGCCACTTTCACGGACTGTATCATTTCGTCTGGCCCACAGATGTAAAACTGTTGGTGGAAATTTTTAATAGTTCTGGCTAAAAAGTGTTCGTCTATGCGTGTATGTTCATATCCGGTAAGTTTTTCCTTTGTTAGTATATTAATAAAATGATCCCCTAACATTTGGGTAAACTCTTGCTTTAGTACAATGTCTGCCGCCGTTTTATTTGAAAATAATAATGTGTTATTGTCAATCTTTCCATCTTTATATAGTTGCCGGAAAATAGCTATAAAAGGAGTGATACCAGCCCCGCCCGCTATAAAAACCCCAGCGCCTTTATACTGAATAGCTCCCCATACATCATGTATGATAAGTTCATCCCCGGGTTGCAGCAGGTCGAGTTGTTTTGTAACACCGTCATGTCCTTTATATATTTTGATCGTAAATTCCAGGTGATCCCATTCATTGAGTGAGGTAAAAGTAAATGGATTTCGTTTTGTCTTCCATCCTTCCTGATTGATGCTGATTTCAGTTGCCTGTCCGGGAATAAATGAGTAGCCCTTCGGTTTTGTCACTTTAAAACATTTTACATCGGGAGTTATCTGGGTGACCGAAATTATTTTAATGATGTGTTTTTCTTCCATGTTTCAATTTCTATGGTTATGAATGCTATTCCCAATGTACCTCAAAAAAAAAACGCTGGCAAATTCCAGTTGTGTGGATTACAAAAACAATAAGGTAAAAGGAAATTCGTGTCAGGCGTTCAGGAAATGTACCAATAAGTGGTAGGTTAGTCCGTATTTCTTGAGAATAATGAAGCTGATCCGGAAAGTGAAACGATTGCCGAGAGGATATAAAAGCAAATGCTCAGCGATACAGAAAGGTCTTTGTCGAGTCCTAACGTAGTAGCGCCATACATAATAGCCATTTCCCTGGCACCCAGTCCACCAATAGTAAATGGAAATAATGTAGATAAGGCAGACAGTAAGAAAATTACAAGATAAGGCAGGAAGCTGCCACTATGCCCCAGTGCCAGTAAAATAAAGAAAGCGCACCCCACCTGTATGCCTTGTGTTAACAGAGCCAGTGCATGTGCACGAAAAAAGCGCTGAATATGAGTAGAAAAAAAGCGGCGCATCACAAAGTAATACACAAGGGTGCCGACCAAATAAGCCAGTGCGATATATACGGTGTACTCCTGGAAAATATTCACAAATAATGACATGAGTACACAGAGGAGCCCCAATGCCCATAAACCGCTCAGCCGATCGAAAAACAGAGCTCCAAAAATGATTTTAGGCTTTTCTTTAAACTTTTGGTTAAGGGCAATGATTTTATAACCATCACCACCTATGCCACCCGGCAGAAAAAGATTATAAAACAAGCCCTGCGCATACAGGTGCAGGTTGTATTTTACTGAAACGGGCAATTGGATATTTTTGAAAAACCCTAACAGCCGGTAAGAACCTACCACTTGTGATAAGATGAGCAGGATAAAGGCTGCTACGAGGTAGCCCGGGGTTACATTCCGCAGAATACCCGTTATAACCTTCAGGTCGATATTGTTGTAAACAATATATAAGCCTAAAGAAGTAAAAGCTATTTTTAGGAGGAGCTTTACAATATTCCAGCCTTTTTTCTTATCCATGCGAAGGGTTGACGTAAATAGAAGAATCTATTTATTTTCTTTCAAAATGTTATGTCCTAATTTATCCCGTTTCGTTGTCAGGTATTTTTCGTTATAGGGATTCGGGTTGATCTGAATGGGAACATTGTCTACAATATTCAGTCCGTATGCTTCTAATCCCACCCGTTTGCGCGGGTTGTTGCTGATCAGCTTCATATTAATTACCCCCAGGTAACGTAATATCTGTGCTCCCACGCCATAATCCCTTTCGTCCATCTTAAAACCAAGGTGAAGGTTTGCTTCCACGGTATCCATTCCTTCTTCCTGTAGTTTATATGCTTTTAATTTATTCACCAGTCCTATACCTCTTCCTTCCTGGTTCATGTAAAGTACGATGCCCTTTCCCTCTTTCTCTACCATCTGCATCGCAGCATGTAATTGTTCTCCACAGTCGCATCGCAGCGAGCCCAGTATGTCTCCAGTAAAACAGGAAGAATGTACTCTTACAAGCACCGGCTCATCATTTTTCCACTCTCCTTTTATTAAAGCCATATGTTCGCCACTGGAGGGGTTGTTCCGTTCCCGGAAAATAACGAGTTTAAAATGTCCGTATTGCGTGGGCATATCCACCCGCACAATCTCTTCAATTAATGAATCTGCTTTCAACCGGTATTCTATAAGGTCCCTGATGCAGATTATTTTAAGGTCGAACTTCTTGGCTATTTCCAGCAATTCGGGAAGTCTTGCCATAGTGCCATCATCGTTCATGATTTCTACCAGCACCCCTCCGTGTGGGGCACTGAACCCTGCCAGGCGAGAAAGGTCGATGGCGGCTTCAGTGTGCCCGCTTCTTCGCAACACACCACCTGTTTTTGCCTTGAGCGGAAAAATATGGCCCGGTCTGCCAAGATCCGACGGCTGGGTATCAGGATGAATAAGGGCTTGTATGGTTTTTGACCGATCCTGTGCGGATACGCCAGTAGTACAACCGTGCCCCAGCAAGTCTACAGAAACCGTAAAAGGTGTTTCGTGCAGAGAAGTATTGCTGCTGACCATCATATCAAGGTTCAATTCTTTACATCTTTCTTCTGTCAGTGGCGCACAAACCAGTCCTCTACCGTGTTTCACCATAAAGTTGATCACTTCCGGGGTAGCATTCTGCGCGGCCGTGATAAAATCTCCCTCATTTTCACGATCCTCATCATCTACTACTATTACTAACTTCCCCTTTCGGATGTCTTCAATTGCGCTCACAATAGAGTTGAACATGTAATTTTTTTTGCAAAGTTAGGAAAGTAAGCCCTATGTGAAAATTGGAAGCTTGGAAGATCATTTTTGACCGATGCAAAATTGCTGCATGCGAATATATATAATCTGTTGTAATGTGTCGAAAATCATAATAATATGTTAATCCTATAGGGGCGGATTTCCTGTTCTTTGGTTTTTCTTTGTAGTGAGAAACAAAACATCTGTTATGCAACAATTTATTAGAGTATTTTTTACTGCTATGGCAGTAATGGGATCGGTCATGGCTTTCAGCCAGGTGACTACCAGTAGTATTGATGGGACCATTTTTAACGAATCCGGAGAGGCACTACAGGGGGCCAGTATCACGGCTACTCATATTCCTTCCGGAAGTGTTTACACTACTGTTGCCAAGTCTGGTGGCACTTTCGTATTGGCCGGGCTTCGTCCTGGCGGACCGTACACGGTAAAAATCGATTTTGTAGGACTGGAATCAAAAACAGTAGAAAATGTTACACTTTCTTTAGGGGAGCCCTTTAGGATAAATGAAGTGTTGGCTTCAGCGGCTAAAGAACTATCTACAGTAGTGATAACTGGTAGTAAAAAACGAACTTCCGCTTCGGATAAAACCGGGGTAAGTACGGTGATTAACAACAGGGTACTTGCAACAATGCCTACGATCAGTCGTAGTATTACAGACTTTACACGCCTTACGCCGCAGGCAAATGGAAACAGTTTTGGCGGACGGGATAACAGGTTAAACAATATTACCGTAGACGGCGCTAACCTGAATAATAATTTTGGATTAAACTCAGATCCGCTTCCCGGCGCAGGAAATAGTCCCGTTTCACTAGATGCATTTGAGGAAATATCTGTAAACCTATCTCCTTTTGATGTAAAACAAGGAAACTTTACCGGTGGTAATATTGCTGCCATCACCAAAAGCGGTACCAATACCTTCCATGGAACAGCGTACGGGTATTTCAGGAATCAGAAATTTGTCGGTGAAAATGTGAAAGGGGAGAAGGCCCCCAATCCTGATGCTAAAACAACCATTTATGGTTTGAGTGTGGGCGGTCCCATTATTAAAAACAAGTTGTTTTTCTTCGTAAATGCCGAACAGGAGAGCAAGCCCCCGGCAGCGGGTATTACCTGGTCTCCAACCGGCGGTTCGGGAAGTGGAAACGTATCGGATGTAACAGCAACAGATCTGCAAAAAGTATCCGATCATGTAAAAAGCTTTGGCTACGATCCGGGCGTGTACGATAATTTCCCTGCCTTTAAGAATGACAACCGCAAGTTTTTGGCTAAAATTGATTGGAACATCAGCAATAAGCATAAACTCACTGCGAAATATAGTGACTTCTCTGGTACGCAGGATTTTCAACCTTCGCAGAGTGGGAACATCGGAGGGACGCAATCGGGTGTAACCTATGGTCCAAAGTACTCTCAGACAGCCATGGCTTTTTCGGGATTTAGCTACCAACAGAAAGACATTGTAAGATCCGGATCATTGGAGTTGAATAGTAACTTCAATTCCCGGTTATCTAATCAGTTGTTGGCAACAATCACCAAAACTTCCAGCGACAAAATACATATAGGAGGAGCTTTTCCTTCCATTGATATATTAAAAGGCGCACAAAACTATATCAGCGTGGGTAATGAGCCCTTTAACGGTAATAACAATAGTGTGGTTAACGACATATATACCATCACCAACAACCTTACTTACTATGCCGGAAAACATACCCTGACAGCCGGGGTAAGTTATGAATACCAGGAAGTAGGTAATATGTTTATGAGAGGCGCCACCGGATATTATTTGTTCAATAGCCTGGACGATTTCTTGACGAATAAGGCACCTGCTAAGTTTGCGCAAACCTACTCATTGATTCCGGGAAAGGATGCTGTTTATTCCGCAGAACTAAAAATAGGACAATTAGCAGCTTATGTACAGGATGAAATTAATATCAATCCCAAATTTAAGTTGACGCTGGGTGTACGGATCGATCAGCCTATCTATCCCGAGCAACCATTGGAAAATCCAGCCAATAGTGCGCTTACCTTCCAGGATAGGGAAGGCAAGAATATGCATATAAATACCGGTAGTTTCCCCAAGGCAGTTCCATTGTTTTCTCCAAGAGCAGGTTTCCGTTGGGATCCCGAAGGAGACAAGTCTTTGATTATTAGAGGTGGTACAGGAATATTCACCGGGCGTATCCCATTTGTGTATCTTACCAATATTCCTACCAATAGCGGAATGTATCAATATTCCTCTAACGTGAACGTATCGCTCAATAATCCCGCTCAGCCGGTAGATATGAACGATTTTACGTTCAATCCCGATCCGACGGCTTATAATCCTTTTTACAATAAAGGACTGAACTCCTTTTATTTTCCAACTACTGCCGGATCTACCGCTTCTCAGGATTTTGCCGTTACAGACCGAAACTTCAGGTTTCCGCAAATATGGAGAACAAGTATTGGCTTTGATCAGCAGTTCGGTTATGGATGGTCGTTGTCTGCAGATTTTATGTATACAAAAGATATCAATGCAACCACAATGTATAATGCTAATCAGCCGCAACCGACAGGCACGGTGAGAACAGGTGGTATTATACGTCCGGCGTATAGTGCCAATAGCAATGCTGCCAGAAGGTTAAATCCGGGCATTACCAATGCAATAGTACTGGACAATACGAATAAGGGGCAATCCTTTATATTTACTACACAGGTAGCCAAAGCTTTTTCTAATGGTTTATATGGATCGTTAGCGTATAATTATAGTTTCTCGCAGGATGTTACTGCCAACCCAGGCAGCCAGGCCAGTTCTGTATGGAACGCGAATCCCAATTTTGGTACCTTAAATGCATTGGATTTATATAATTCTTCTTTTGCAATACCACACAGGGTAGTAGGTAATATATCCTACAGAATTGAATATGCTAAACACCTTGCTACTACTTTTTCATTGTTTTACGAGGGCTCGAGCCTGGGAAGGTATAGCTATATCTATAATGGTGATCTGAATTGGGACGGATACTCCCAGGATCTTATGTATATACCTACAGATGCGAGAGACGTAAATGAAATCCGGTTTGTTGATAAAATGTATGGCACTGCACTGTATACTGCGGCACAGCAAGCTTCTATATTTGAAGCATTCATAGAGCAGGATCCTTACTTGAGAAAACACAGAGGACAGGTGGCAGAGAGATTTGGTGCATTAATGCCCTGGTATAATAGGTTTGATGCTAAATTGATTCAGGATATTTTTGTAAAAGTAGGTGGTCGCAGACATACGCTTCAGGTGACTGCTGACGTATACAATATATCCAATCTGTTGAATAAAAATTGGGGCGTTCGTAAATTATATGTGTTAAACAATCCGCTGCGGGTGGAAAACGTAGTAGATGGCGTTCCCGGTTTTTCTATTTCGCCAAGCAATAATATACCCATAAACCAAACCTTTATTGATAATGTTTCTACCGCCTCAACATGGTCCATGCAATTGGGGGTTAGATACATTTTCTAGTTCAAATCGATAAATTTGATGTAAAAGGTCTGCCGCCGGCAGACCTTTTGTTTAGTTCAGATTTTTCTGATTGCTTTTTATCGTTACCGTTTTTGATGTATCTTGTTTGCTTTGCAAAAATATCTATCAAATAAACAGAATAACATGAAAAAGTTTTTCTTAGCTGCTGCTTTAATAGTTGCCAGTTCTGCTGCTATTGTTTCTTGTAATAGCGAACAGTCCAAGGAAACAGCAGCCAAAACAGACACAGAAACCAAACCAGAAAAAATGTTAAGACACGTTGTACTTTTCAAATTTAAAGACTCAGCCACCGCAGAGCAGGTAAAAGCCGTCGAAGATGCTTTCGGAGCACTCCCCTCCAAGATTAAAGAAATTAAAGATTTTGAATGGGGAACCAACAACAGTCCGGAAGGATTGAACCAGGGACTAACCCATTGTTTTTTTGTAAGTTTTGCCAGCGAAGCTGACAGGGAAGTATACCTGCCGCACCCTGATCACAAAGCCTTTGTGGAAGTGTTGAGTCCGGTGTTGGACAAGGTAACGGTGGTAGATTATTGGGCACAGAAATAAGTTTTTTTAATAGTCATCCCTTGTCATTCTCGCGGATGGCAGGGGATTTTTATTGCCGGGAATTTGATATAACAACTTTTATCCAGGGAGCCTTGGTCGATAGCTCAATTTTACTGTTATAAGGGACGATTTCCCGGTGTAGAAAAACAATCAGCAGGAAAATAAAAGGAACACCCCACAATATGACGGTTTGCATCCAGAGATCATCAAAGTTGATGAGACTGGCCTGTTGTGGGTTTGTTGGCTGATAAAGAATAGGAAATTGATCACCCTTTGAGTAGGTGGGATTATCAACTGCGTTGAAGAATACAGTATCGTTGTCGGCCGTAAAAAACATAACGGCATGCTTGCTCTCCAATTGTCCACTGATTTCCTTACCATGAAAAGCAAATGTGGCGGTACTTTTCTTTGCACGCAACAACCACAATACTTTGTAACCTAATACCGGTGCCGTTATTAAGAGTAATATACCGAAGAAGAAGCTATTTCTATTGATTGCCACCTTGCTTTTATTTAGTAATAAAGCTAGAAAACGTATTCTAAAGTAAATGTTATTGTGCCAGGATAGATATTTTTTCAGGCAAACAATGTACTTCCGTTTTCCGGCCTACATGTCTTTCGATTTAAATCAATAGATTTATATAAAATCTAGCCGGATTGATTTAAAAAGCAGCCTTATGGATATAGAAAAAAATAAGAACGAAGATGCATTGAAGCTTGCTTATAGCCAGGTAAAAATGAAACTGGCGAAAATATATATGGGTGGCGGAAAAAAAGCAATTGATAAACAGCGGGAACGTAATAAGCTCACACCCAGAGAACGGATCGAATATCTCTGCGATCCGGATAAACCTTTTGTAGAAATAGGTGTTTTTGCCGGACATGAAATGTATGAAGAACAGGGGGGATGCCCGGCGGGAGGAACCGTAGCCGGCATAGGATATATACGTGGAAGACAATGTGTGATTATCGCCAACGACCAGACAGTGAAAGCTGGTGCCTGGTTTCCGATTACCGGAAAGAAAAACCTGCGGATGCAGGAAATAGCAATGGAGAACAACCTGCCGGTAATATACCTTGTAGATAGCGCCGGTGTATTTCTGCCCATGCAAGATGAAATATTTCCTGATAAAGAGCATTTTGGGAGAATTTTCAGAAACAATGCCCGAATGAGT
The DNA here is from genome assembly GCA_964604365.1 of uncultured Terrimonas sp. Taxonomy (GTDB): domain Bacteria; phylum Bacteroidota; class Bacteroidia; order Chitinophagales; family Chitinophagaceae; genus Agriterribacter. The sequence goes on along the minus strand of CAZRYS010000004.1, from coordinate 56,558 downwards.
GCCATGGGTATAACACAAATAGCCGCTGTAATGGGCGCATGCGTGGCGGGCGGGGCTTACCTGCCCATCATGAGCGATGAAACCCTGATGGTAGAAGGAAATGGGTCCATCTTTCTTGCCGGACCTTACCTGGTGAAGGCGGCAATAGGCGAAGAAGTGGATATGGAAACACTGGGCGGGGCGGCTACTCATACAGAAATCAGTGGAATTGCAGACTATAAATTCAAGACGGAGAAGGAATGTCTGGACGAAATAAAAAAACTGGTTAGCAAGTTGGGACATCAACCAACGGCTGGCTTTGACAGGATTAAAACCAGGTTGCCGGCAAAAGAAATCAAGGATATCTACGGAGTGATGCCGGTTGATGCATCCAAGCCCTATGATATGTTGGATATTATTGAGCACATAGTCGATAATTCCGAATTTGACCAGTTTAAAAAGGACTATGGACAAACAATATTATGCGGGTATGCAAGAATAGACGGCTGGGCAGTAGGGATAGTAGCCAACCAGCGAAAAGTGGTAAAAAGCAAAAAAGGAGAAGTGCAAATGGGCGGAGTAATTTATAATGATAGTGCCGATAAGGCGGCACGCTTTATTATGAATTGCAATCAAAAAAAGATACCGCTGGTTTTTTTACAGGATGTTACCGGCTTTATGGTAGGGAGTCGCAGCGAACACGCCGGCATAATTAAAGACGGTGCCAAAATGGTGAATGCTGTGGCCAACTCGATAGTGCCCAAAATAACCATCGTTATAGGCAACTCTTACGGAGCAGGAAATTATGCTATGTGCGGCAAAGCGTACGACCCCCGGTTTATATACGCCTGGCCTTCAGCCAAAATAGCGGTGATGGGAGGTGAACAGGCCGCCAAAACCCTGCTGCAAATACAAGTGGGTGCTTTAAAGGCAAAAGGACAGGAAATAGACCCGGCTGCAGAACAGCAACTCTTAGATGAAATAAAGGGACGGTACGAAAAACAAACTACACCATACTATGCAGCCGCACGCTTATGGGTAGACGATATTATAGATCCTGCGCAAACCCGTTTGCATATTTCAGAAGGAATAGCGGCATCCAATCATGCGCCCGTAAAAGACGGATTTAGCAGAGGGGTATTTCAGGTGTAATATTAGTCTCGTTGTACAGTGTATTGTAACACCGGGTCCTAACCGCTACACTTTGTAAGCTATCGGCACAAATCTGCGTTGCTTTTAATATAGTAGCTTTTATAATTTGTAGACGCAGGATCCAGGCAACCTTCCAGGTTCAGCAGTTTTATGTTGCGGAAATCTATTTCCTGCCCTTCACTTTGCAATGCAATAAACCCTTTATTGAGCAACTTTCCATCGATCTTTATTGCCGGATCATACCGATTAGCAACACCGCCACCTATCTGCGGCTGACTATATTGTAATACCGTATCGCCATTGATCATATGCGTTACCAATGAGTCACCCAGTACTATAAGATCAGCTTTCACCCATTCCTCTTTCGGATAGGTTTGGGATGTTGAATTGATACAATGTCGGGGATCTATCTTGCCTTCGTATACCACATCCGTCCCCGGCGAACACATATTGCCTGTCGGCCGAGGTTTACCATCTCCCAGCCCGGCTAAAAACTGCATTTCCACAGAAATGGGCCAATCCTGTTCTTTAGGCATGGTATGCGGATCCTGGGAGTGAAACATAACCCCTGAATTAAGTATTGTATAAGAAGGCGCCGTTTCTAACCATTCGCCGGTAAAGCGATATTCGAGAGATAGATGGTAATACGAATAAGGTGTTTTGTAATAGAGATGTCCGTATTGCTCGTTGAAATCCCCGTATTGATCATACCGGACCTTGATCATACTGTCTTCAACACGAAATGTATTTCCGAAATTCTCTCCCACCGCATGATGGTGTATTTTCACATACCAGTCATTGATATCTGCTCCGTTAAAAAGAGATATCCATTCCGGGCTGCTGTCTTTTGTATTTTCGTTGCTTTTATCGGCATTATTACAACCGATCAAAACAAATAAGTATAAGAAAAAAATTATGTATCGCATAAGCAGAGTCGGGATTTGTTTGTGCGTTTGAGTCATGCGTCCCTTTACCAAATGTAATACATATCTCAGTTTTTTTCGTCACTGCTATAGAGAGAAGATTGCGTTAATTGTTTTTTTCAAGATGCCTTTTCAACAATTGCATGCTGTTGTCCAGGTATTCTTCCTTCAGGCTTTCTGTAAATAATCCGTAGAACTTGTTCCAGGGTAGCCAGCCAAGTTCTTCATGAATCCACCAGTCAATTTTCGTAACATTATTGGAACCCTCATTTTTAGTAATTGAGAATCCGGATTCGAAAGCTTTTTTATTGTTGGTAGTAATGATAGCAAAAGCGCTGTCCGCAGCAAACTGGCTTAGTATTATTTGGTTGGTTTTTCCATCGCGGGCCGTCCATTGTACCTGCTGGTCGCCATTAAACCTATACTCTATACTACTATCCTGCAGCAGTGGGTTCCATTTGTTCCACTCATGAAGGTTTAGCACCGATGCCAATACTGTTTCTTTGGGTGTAGATACTAATACAGATTTTGAAACATTTACAGTGGAGGGTAAGGGCAGGGAGAGTAACAACAATACAAGCCCGATGCCTATAAAGCCTATTATAAATTGTTTAATCAAATGCATAGTCTATTCCCATTTAAATAATTTTACCGCAAGCAGGTAGCCTATAAATCCCCATATTGCCAATACCGCAAGTTGTTTATAACAATCTGTTATATGGGCACCTTCGAATGCAATATTTCGCATGGCATCATTCAGGTGTGTGAGCGGCAATATTTTACATATAGGTTGCAGCCAGGACGGAAAATTATCTATAGGAAAAAAAGTGCCTGCCAATAAAAACTGCGGTAGCGTCACTATGTTGGCAAGCGGTGGAATGGCACTATCGTTTCTGGCAAGTCCGCTTACTACAAATCCAAACGACATAAATACGATCAGTCCAACAAAACTCAGTATCAATAATTCCAGGAATGTCAACCATCCGTTTACCAGCGTAAAATTGAAAAAGAAATATCCGATACCCAGGATCACTACCGCGGTGATCATTTGAAAGATTACACGGCTCAGGCCCTCACCCAAAATGATATGTGTTTTACTGATGGGGGTAGCAAAAAAGCGTTTCAGCACCAATGTTTGTCGTAAATGGTAAAACAGAAATGCAACGCCAAATACGCCGGCACTTAAGAGCGAAAACCCAAGTTGCCCGGGCAGAATAAAATCTATTGTGCTGTATTTTCTTCCAGCTACTTTTTCTACATGTTCGCTAATGTCGGCCACGGTGGGCGCTTCCGGAAACTTTTGCTGATTGATATTTTCTATTTGAGAGCGCAAAATCGATCGTAATATGTCGACATTCTGTGGATTGACCGCTTCCGAACTTTTTAGTTGAATATGGTATTCAGGGAAACTGTCTGTATTGTTTTTCTGAATATTGATGATGGCAGTGAGTCGTCCTTTTTCCAGGTCCTTATTCAGTTCTTTCCAATCTTTATGTATATAAATAATACCCGGTACGTTTTTGATGGCTTTGTACAGGTACCCGGTAGTATCTGCACTTTCAGCCATGGCTACGCGTAAAGCAATTCTGTTGCCCGACCCCAAAAAACCAAATACGAGAATAAATACCAGCGGAAAACCAAAGCTGAATGCTACAGCAGAAGGGCTTCTGAATATGGATATCAACCCCGAACGGGTAATAGCAAACATCGCCTTTAACTGGCTATATGGTTTCGGCATCAACTTTTTTTTGCGCAGCAAAGGTAACGGTAAGCTATCAGTTTACCGTAATATCAAATGGCAATCTTGCCTGCACACCTTCTGTCGCCTGTTGGACCCTTTTTAGTTGTTTGAATATTTCAAAGCCCGTTTCGCCAAATTCTTCTTTAATACTTTTGGCTTTGATATTCTTGCTGTATCCCCCCTTCAGCATATCGAGCAAACTCACTGGTTCAGGATATTCCCGGATGCTGTATTTTTCAATATCAGCCAGCCCTGCCGCGCAGGAGATTGCATCATTTAAACCGCCAATTCTGTCCGCCAGTCCTATTTCCACTGCTCTTTTTCCAGTCCATACGCGCCCCTGGGCGATGCTGTCAACATACTCAATATCCTTTTTTCGTCCTTCTGATACCCTGGTTTTAAAGTCGAGGTATACACTATCTACCGATGCTTGTATAAAACGTTTTTCTACTTCGGTCAGCGGACGGGTGATGGACCCGAGTGTAGCATGTTGGGCTGTTTTTACTTCATCAAACGTGATGCCCAGTTTATTCTTAAACAATCCTTCCATATTGGGTAAAATACCGAATACCCCGATAGAGCCGGTAAGGGTATTGCTCCTGGTGAAAATGCTGTCGGCGGGAGCTGCGATATAGTATCCACCGGATGCAGCAAGATCTCCCATCGATACCACTACCGGTTTCCCTTCCTTTTTCAGCATTTCCGCCTCGCGCCAGATAATTTCGCTTGCCAGCGAACTTCCGCCTGGTGAGTTAATACGTAATACTACCGCTTTAGTGTTTTTGTCTGTACGCAGTTTAGCAAAGATGCTACGAAATTCGTCTGATCCTACCTGTCCCATTTCCCCTTTTCCATACACAATATCTCCTTCTGCGTATACGATCGCTATTTTGTCTTTTTCATAAGTACTCAATGATACTGCTTTGGCATAACTGCCCAGTTGCACAAATTTGATCTTTGCATCTGCCTCAATCTCCAGTAATTCCCTGATTTCTGCTTTAACTTCATCGTCATAGCGCATACCATCAATAAGGTTGTATTTAACTGCATCGGTGGCTGTTTGCAGCAGGTTTTGGTCAGCATATTCCTGTAGTTGGGCGGTGTCTATACCACGACTTTGCGAAGTAGTCAGTAATAGCTGGCTGTATAAGTCGCCTAGCCACACCATAGTCTGCAACCGGTTGGCATCCGTCATTTTTTCTTCACGGAGTGGTTCGGTGGCACTTTTAAATTTCCCTGCATAAAAAATCTGTGGTTCTATCTCCAGTTTTTTTAGCGCATTTTTCAGAAAAAAAAGCTGACTTGCATATCCATTCCATTCCAGCATTCCTTTGGGATTACAATATACTTTATCGGCTATATTAGCAACGTAATAAGCTTTTTGGGTAATATAATCTCCATAGGCAATAACGAATTTATCGCTTTCTTTAAAATCCGCCAGCGCCGCTCTCAACTCTTCGCTGGTGGCAAAACCATTGGGATTGCCAATACATTTAATATAAATACCCTTAATCGACTCATCATTTTTGGCATGCTCGATAAGACGTACAACATCATACAGCGGAGGTGTCACGGCATCTTCACCTTCAATCAACTGGGTCAGGGTGATATCCGATTTTCTATCGGTAATGGCTTTTGTAAGATCGATATACAGCACAGATTTAGCATCGATAACTACTTTTTCTGAACTGAAACTACTTGCCAGTCCACCAATGATAGCAGAAAAAATGATAAATCCTAAAAAGGTAAAAACAATCAGCGCTAGCAACGAGGCGAAGAAAAATTTAAAGAAGCTTCTCACATTATAGAATTTAAGCTTAAAATTAGGGATATTTGCCGCGGTAATTTACATACTATCTATGAATATTGCATATTTGCTGATAGGCGGTAATATGGGCGATCGGGATAAAAACCTGGAAGAAGCATTGCGCCTGATTGGTGAACATGCAGAGATTGAAATTTCTTCTATATCGCCTGTATACGAAACGGCTGCATGGGGTAATACCAATCAGCATCCGTTTTTAAACCAGGCACTCGAAATTAATACTACCGTTTCTCCGGAACAATTGCTGGACATTGTATTGGATATCGAACGTAAAATGGGTAGAAAACGGGCTGAAAAGTATGGACCCAGGGTAATCGATATAGATATAATTTTTTTTAATAACGAAGTAATCGATATTGCAAAATTAGCCATTCCGCATCCTGCAATTCCTGAACGCAGATTTGTACTGCTGCCGTTAAATGACATTGCTCCGGGGTACGAGCATCCTGTATTGAAGCAAACGGTCAATACGCTGCTGATTCGTTGTAAGGATTCTCTTCCTGTTGTGCCCTACTTATCATCTCCATTCGCTGACGAATAGTTTTTTTGTCTGTTTTTTTTGATTGTGCATAACCCTTTTTTTTCTTTAGGTAGGTGTGGAGTAAGTTTGACCGGCGTATGCATTATCATTTTGTAACCATCGAGGGAAATATTGGTGTTGGTAAAACAACCCTGGCGCATTTATTGTCAAAACATTACGACGCACGATTGGTGTTGGAGCAATTTGCTGATAATCCGTTTTTGGCTAAATTTTACGAAAACCCGCATCAGAATGCCTTTCCGCTGGAATTGTTTTTTATGGCGGAGCGATACAAGCAATTAAAAGATCTGGTACATACGCATGATCTCTTTCAACATATCACTATTTCTGATTACCTTTTTACCAAGTGTTTGTTGTTTGCTAAAATTAATCTTCCCGAGGAAGAATACCTGTTGTACCAGAGATTGTTCGACATTATCTATCAGCAATTGGTACAGCCAGACATTCTGATCTATCTTCATGCACCGGTTAGACATTTACAGTCTAATATAAGGAAAAGAGGCCGCCAGTATGAGCAGAAGATTGAAGATGATTATCTTTTTAAGATACAGGAATCCTATACGCACTACATTAAACAGCGCAATATAAAGACCCTTTTCGTGGATGCGTCCAATGCTGATTTTTTGGGTAACGATGCGCATCTCCAAACGATTGTAAAAGCCCTTGAAACAGAATTTGAAACAGGGCAACGTTTTATTACTTTGCCATAAGATTGTTGCTCATGGTGGATTGCCTGGCATCCCATCAGAGCTAAGAGTGGGGTCTAAAACGGAAGGTTATAAAAGGCATCTGGAAAAGATTTGATAATGGACGAAGCAAAATACCTGGTATCCAGTCCACTGGCAGCCGTTAAAATTCCGGAATTCAGGAACCTGATTACCGGCAGATTCTTTTTTATTTTTTCATTACGGATGATGAGTACCCTGGTTGGCTGGTGGATCTATAAACTTACCTCTGCCCCCTTTGCCATTGGTTTGATAGGATTGTCGGAAGTAATTCCGGCGCTGTCCCTGGCATTGTACGCCGGACATATTATCGACATCAGCGAAAAACGAAAACTGATATTGAGGGGTGTGACATTGTATAGTTTTACGGCTATCCTGCTATTAATGCTATCTGTACAACATAGCAATGGCACAATGGCTAATATGTCCGTCGCTTATACAATATATGGAGTCATCTTCTGTACAGGCATCATCCGTGCTTTTACCGGACCGACTTTTAATGTTATCCTGGCAGTGGTAGTGCCGCGGGCTGTATTACCCAATGCTACCACCTGGAACCAGGGAACCTGGCTGACGGCGTCCGTTACAGGACATGCCATAGGCGGGTTGTGTATTGCTCAGGTAGGAAATACCGGAACACTGACTGTTATATGTGTCAGCTTTTTACTATCGTTGGTAGCACTTTTCAGATTAAACAAACATAGTCCGGAAAAAAGACAGGTTGAAAAACGTAGTTGGGAAAGTGTGAAAGAAGGGCTGCAGTTTGTATTTAAGACAAAAGACCTGTTGGGAGCGATATCTCTTGATATGTTTGCCGTATTTTTTGGTGGTGCTGTGGCGATGGTTCCTGTATTTGCTAGTGATATTCTAAAAGTAGGTCCGCAAGGATTTGGCATACTAAATGCGGCCGCCGATATCGGAGCAATTTGCAGCGTATTATTGCTCACATTCTTTCCCATGAAACAACAACAGGGCAAACGTATGATTGCTGCAGTGGCTGGCTTCGGTATCTGTATTATTGTTTTTGCTGTTTCTGAATGGTTTTGGGTATCTTTTTTTGCACTGATGGCGGCAGGTATCCTGGACGGCATCAGCATGGTGATACGAGGAACCATTATGCAATTGAAAACACCCAACGAAATGAAGGGACGGGTCATGAGTGTCAATTTTATGTTTGTAAACTCCAGCAATGAATTAGGGCAATTTGAAAGTGGATTGATGGCTAAACTGATGGGTGTCATCCCCTCTGTTATTTTTGGCGGCTGTATGACATTTCTGGTAGCCACCACCACTTGGTTTAAAGCAAAAAAGCTCCGCAGCCTGGAATATTAATTCTGCTGCTTTTCGGGTGTTGATTGCTGATCCGGGCATTTTATAATTTCCAGTTATAAATCAGAACGAATTATAGCTATTTCTTACAAAAAAGTAGGTAACATTTTTGACGGTATGCTGTTAGTTTATAGTTGGTTGTAAGCCATTTAATCACCTGTTTTAACCGAATACTAGAAATAATATAAAAAGCAAGACGGTTATTTCTAACATTACAGTCTCCTTGAGTAAGTGATTACCTGAATCACCCTTCTCCCGATAAGGCTTCCTTAAAAAGCACTGGAAAAGTTACAGCTCCGTACCTGATTGGAAAGTTATTATTCACGCATTAAATTTTGTTTAATGACACAGGAACAGTTGGCTGCCATGCTGGAAAGCATGACAGGGCATTTAGTAGCGCAAGATGAAATACAAAAAAAACAATTGCAACAGGCAAGGAAAGTGGTGGCGTCCTCTCTGATTAGTCAGAAAATAGAAAATACAGGTGCCGAGCAGCTTTTTTATAAAGCCAATTTGTACGACCGGGAGTTGATAGACACAGAAACAATAAAAAATATTGAAACTATTTCGGCGAAAGCAATAGGAAATATTACACCTGAAGCCAACACCGAAGAAAATGTTTTTGTGCGCAGTGTGCCCGTGTTGAACGCAGCCATCGCCGGTAGTAAACCGGATTGGGCGGCTTCGGTGGCTCCAAGCCAAAGCTTGGGTCCTTTTTTAAATAATGAGGGGCGGGAGATATGGATAGATATTTACAGAGTAGAAAAGTTGGTCACCATTTACCTTGGTGCACAACCTATCCTGATGTTCAAGACAACTTTGAGGGGGCTGCAACAGGCTTCGCAATTGAATACCAGTTACAGAATTAATGCCGGAAGTGTTTGGATATATGCGCAGCTATTTTCTGCCGCTGCGCCGGCTGGTCACTTTGTGGGCGTGCAGGCAAAAAGTGGAACGCTCAACCTCAGCATAAAACCTACCCTTCAGAATGGTAATATCACGATCAATGCTGCTACCCGGTTTGATATATCATTGCAATTGGTGCCGCACGAAGATGCGAATACCGGCGAAACTTCTCCTTATGGTAAAGATGCCCGGGAAGCGAAGTATTTTCTACCAGAAACCTGGGCTTTTTCGTGGCAGCAAAATAAGGCTGCTATTACACAGGTAGGACCCGCATCCTGCGTCATATATGGGCAGGATATGGCGTTTGATTTTACGCCTGCCGCTAACCTCGCCGTCTCTTACATGAACGGTGCTTTGCTGATTCCCTGGAAGGCAAACATATCGCAGTTCCAGGTGAGTGCCAACTTCAGTCCCTGGCTTACATTGGCCGATGGTGCAAATATTCAAAAATCATTTTGGGCGCTGCCCACCACAGCTCTTAATATCAGCAGCCCGGTAGCGGTTACCGGTAATGGTATGATCATGCTGCAGTGCGGCAATGGTTTAAGAGTTCGATGGAGTGGGTTGGAAAACGAAGATGTCCGATTGACGCAACCTACGATTATTGGTAAGCCGGGCGATATAAGTATTACAGACCAGGAATCAGATGGATTGGGTGCATCACACCATTTCGAATTGTGGGCCGACAAGCAAAATCCGCATGGCACTACGGCTGATGTCAGCTTACAAAAAAAGACTCCGTTTATTCTTGTTACCAGTAGCAGCGCAATAGAAATGATAAGTACATTTTGCGCTGCTACCATTTTTGCCGACAGACCTGTAAAGGTAGATGGCGCACCCTTTCCTGTCACTTCTTCCTCCAGCAACTTTGCATTATCTGCGGGTAAAAATGGTCGACGTGTTATATTGATGGAAGACGATGCCCTCGCTTCGCCCCCATCTGTAGTGGCACCACCGCCGATCAAACCGCAATCTATAGTGCTGGAAAACGCACTGTTTACGGTTTCGCCGGTGAAAACATTTATTTTAATAGGCGAATGTGATGATGCGATGGTGAATGTGAAACGAGGGAATCTTATCCTGGCGTTTGCACTTTTACGGTATATTCCTACCTTGCCTGATCCCTATGTAGCCAAACTAGGCTCTGCCCGGCGGGGTGGAAAACTTTCGGATTCGGTAGCGGCGTCGGCGTTCAACGGTCTGTTGATTTGTTTCATCACATTTGCAGAAAATGGCGGTACAGATGATGTAAAAGTAAACTTCTATTTTGGTGGGGCTAATCTTCCAGCTATATGGGAACTGCCGGAAACACAGCCGGTAACAAAAGCAAAAAAACCGGATCGGGTAATAACTGCGGCTAAACGAAAAACTGTTATTACGCCACTTCGAAAAAAGGCCAGACAGCAGGCTGTTGTTTTCGGTAACCTGGGTAGTGCTGTAAAATTGACAACAGAACATTTTATTCCTGAAATAGTAGACACGCGGATACCGGAACTGAAGCCCAAACAAAAGCCTGAACTGAATATTGATTTGCTGGGTGGATTTAAAAATGGAAAGGGTGAAGTATACAAACCGGAGGAATGGGTGAAGTTGAAAAGAAATATGGAAGATGCCTGGGATGCCGGTTTGGGGGTTAAAAATGATTTCTTTTCATTGTTGGACGTGAGTAGCAATGCTAACCAGATGGGGGTAAGTTTTGGGGCTGAATGGCAAGTTATCAGAACCGGTAAAGTACGTGGTCGGGAAGGGGAGGAACAACGGGTAAACTACAATGTATTTCCATTACTGGTAGATGGCATGCAGGTAAAGTTGCCATCCAACAGGGTACGGGCTTTTACATTGCCACTAATGGCATGGGAGCCGGAAATTAACCAAACGCCACCCGATAGAGATGATCCGGATAATCCGGATACTCCCAATTCTCCTAAGCTGATTATGGATCCGGAAGCGGGACCAATGTATTATGCAAATGATGGCGGACCCGCTCATATATGGAACAATAATACAGTACCTGTTCCATTGGCACCTTTGCCGCTTACCAATGCATTAATTGAGCACTTTAAGTCACAACCGGATAATTATACATTGGCTGCTTTCACATTACCATTCGGGTTGAAAGCAATAAGCTATATCTCCAAAAACTTTATAGAAACAAATAAACCAACTATTGAAAATATACAGCCGAAGTTTCGAAAAGATGAAACTGAAACTGATAAATATAAGTTGACAGGCGGACTGCAGTTGAGTTTGCAAGCGGGCAATTATGGTAAGCCGGCTATGCCATCTAAGGGTTTAGCTGCTGATGACAACATGTTTCCCGGGTATACAATGCAGGCGAATAACCTGTTGAATTGGTTAGGCATAGCGTCCTACGCCAGCAACCTTGGACACCGGGTGACAGAAATTTTCAACAACGAATTTCTTTTTGAACCGCTCAACTCCAATCTTTTAGAACTTTCGAGAGGAGTGCCTGTGAAACGAATGGACATTACTGGTTATGGTGCCAATATGTTTAGTAACTGGGTAAGCGAACGTGCTTTTCTGGCCCAAACCAGCCAGGCGAGATTTGATGTTTTGCTGGGAAGAACGAGCCATGAAGTGATACAGGTAAAGAGCATTTTGTATCCCTGGGGTATCCGTGTGGTTCGTACCATCACTGTATTTAGAACAGGGGCTGCCATTGTATATCGTACAGATAGCGGATGGAAAGCTGAAAGTGACGGATTGTTCAACTTCTCCTACAGTTATAAAAAGACTGGTCAGGATGTAGATGTAGACGATGCGTACGAAATACATCCTGGTATAATAAAGGGGTTGTTTAATGTGAGAAACATTAAAGACGCTCCTTCTGTAACCGAATATTTTGGCAAAAACACCATCCAACCCAATACCGGATATCTGAACGGAGTGAAAGGAGAGTGGTTGATAAATGGACCAAATATCCGGACAGAAGATGTAAAATGTGGGGGTGTATATTTTGATGCAGATGTAGAGATAGAAAATGTAGTACAAGGTCATGTCAACAAAAGGGTAGTCTCCAAAAAAATCCTCGGTTATGTGCAGGTATCACCAGCTGGCAAACCATTGACGGCCGAACAACTGGCAGGCTTGCTGGCATTGCAGAATGGCAGCATCGGTGGCGATTTGGATTGCGTGGTGGATGTTAACAAAAGTGGGCAACAAATGCAGGGAGCCCGTTTTGATATGAATGTTTCAATCAACAAAGGCGGTACAAACCCGGTATTTGTCGCAGCTTTGCGAGGTCCCGTTTTCTTGCCGAAGGATGGCAGTTGGTCACTGGTTCAGCACAATGTAGGCAGTGGAGAAGTGACACCACTATCAAAAGACACAATGATTCCGCTTATACGAGAAGGAATGTGGATGAATGGAAAACTGGTGGATAACAACACACTAACGTCAAAACTGGTTCGGGTGGCACACCCGATGGAAATACTGCGTGATCCGAAAACCGATACGGTCAATTTTGGATATCTCCAGTCTACAGCCACACAAAAAGCTTTGTTCCTGACACCGGCATACGGATCTGGTATAGACAAACTTTTGAGCAAAACACCACCCGTATTTGCAGATGCCTATCGGTTAATGACAGGCGAAAGTATTTTTCCCAACATAGGAAATGCGATAGATAATTTTGGTAAGGCTATGCCACTACTCAATAGTAAAGATGGCAATGGCAATACATTTAAGGCTTTTGTGGAAAATGCATTGGAGGATGGTGGCGGTAAGGTGCTGGAGCTGATGCAGATTGAAGCAAAAAAAGCGGGCGATGCAGTTATTGACCAGGGGATGAGCCTTTTGAAAAAAGGGGCTGGTGGTTTGCTGGATAAAGCACTGCAGTTTGTAGTGCCCCCATTGCCGGATCCGTTTTCAATACCATTGGTAAGTACAAAAGAGCTGAAGATCTACATTGAATACAAAGCCGGCAAAAAAGGCGAGGCACCAAAAGATAGTAAACTTGATTTTGATGTTACTTCTTTTGCCAATAATGCCGCGGAACAATGGAAAAGCCGTTTGAACAATGTAGCGATGGTGGTGGATTTGGGAGAAATGAAACGATTGATGACCATCAAAGGAAACTTTGATGCCAAAAAAGGAAAAGAGAGTAATTATGAAGGTGGTCCGACCAATGGGACTGAAGGACTACCTGTGCCTGAGCTTGAATTTAGCGACGCCTTGCAACCTGTGATAGACATATTACAGATGCTGGCGGCACTGAGTACTGGAGACTATGGAGAGACCATGAAGAAAGGACTGAAAATTGCCATGAGTAACAGTGGCGAAATATGGCAATATAAGTTCGAAGCCCAAAAAGAAATTGCGACCATTCGTTTCCCACCAACGGATGAATTGTATAATAGCGCACAAACACCCTTAAAGCTGGAAGCTTCTTTGAGTGCAGGCGTATATTTCAATGCTGCACTGAAAGTAACTACGGATCCAACGCAATTGTTGCCTACTGCCGGTGCTTTTCTGAAGTTTAATGGTGGATTGCAGGTGATGTGTACCTCTGTGGGCGTGGGTTCTATTTATGCCATCGGAGCGGTGGAAGTGAAAATTGCTGCGGATACTAAAGTGGGGCCTAGTTTGTATCTGAAGTTTGGTTTTGGGGTATCCATTGTCGTGAGTCTGCCAGTTGTCGGTAATGCCAGTGTTACTTTCATGGTAGGGGCTGAAATGTATGCGGATAAAGACAAGGTGATCATCGCTGCACTGATGCTGTTCAAAGGACAAGCGAACTTATTAGGCGGACTGGTGTGTGTAACGATTACTATTGAAGCGAAAGGCATTGTGGTAAGAGACAATGTAAAAAAGACAACGGACTGCAGTGCGCAGGTGACTTTTGCGATTGATATCAGCATCTTCCTGATTATTGATATCAGTTTTTCTAAAACCTGGGGAGAAGACAGGCAAGTAGCATAAGCCAATAAAGCAATAAGAAAAAGAGGAATGAAGAATTGTGAACAGAAAGTTGCAGGGTGCGACGCAACAAAAGTTGAATAGCATTACGACAGCCGACAAAATAAAATTTCCAACAGATAATATTTATCATTATGGAAGATTACAGAAGATATACGACAATGGTATTTCCACAAGGATTTGACGGAACCACCCTCAAACTCAACATTGTATTGATACCAAGAAACCGCGATCCTTTTGATAGCGCCACAGGATTGCCAGCACCACATGCAACGGCAACAGCATTTGCAGATCTTAACCCGCAATTTGATTTGAAAATTGTAAAAGGACTGGATGAATGGCCGATAGGAAATGCATTGGGCGCTTCCCGTATTCCGCTGCCGTTACCAGCTAATGTAACCACAGCGCCTAACAAAAAGGACTTACTAAAAGCCATTGCGGACAACCTGGGTGCGAGAATAAATGTAACCGCAGCACAGGATTCGGCAGAAAAGATAACGGCAGATTCTCCTTCTGTTAATAAGTATCTTCCTGAAACCTATCGGGAAGCATTTAATTTTACTTCTCCCCGTGTACCTAACGCTAAGACAGACGATAGTTACCATTGTGCCATCAAGAAGGATACAAAAAAGGTGGCAGGTTGGAAAACGGATGACAGCCTGAGTTGGGGGCAGGTGTTTGCCTATATCCTGCGGCAGCCGTTGTTATCAAAAGCCTGTGGCATGTTGTACGAAACGGAAATTGTTATTAATAACGGTAACGAAGCGTTGTTTGAAAAAGGTTGTTATATCTATGCGGATATTACTACTCCGGAGTTTGTTAATATTCAAACAGTATTGGAGAAGGATGTTAAGGGACCATTCATTAAACCCTATGCGGCAAGGTTGCCTAAGCTAAAAATGGGAGCGGAAAACAAGCGTCCCCTATTTGCGCCGATCCTGTTTCCGGTGTTGTATGTAAAGAATGGCGAAGTGGTAGATCCCGAGCCACCTAAAGCACCATGGGATAAAATTTTTAAAGAGTTAAATGAATACAATGATGGCTTTGCTAAGATTGTACATGCCACGCAACCCAAGAGCAGGATATTAACCAGCGAAAAACAGGATGGAAGCCATCCGGTGAAAGACGAAGGAATCCGACTTGCCTGGGACGACGAACAAATTCTGATCTGGTATATGCGGCAGTTGGAAGCCAACCCGGATGGTCCCGGACCTGATCCGACCAATAGAAATCGAATTGATGCTCCGCTGGGTGTATTTGGCTATAGCATTGATGTAAAAGAAGACGCAGTGAATGCAAACTGGAGCAGCCTTAACTTAGTGAGTTGCCGCCAGGCATATGATTTTGGAGGTGTATCCCTGGGGAATGCAACCAACGATCAATTGGAACTGCCATTTCAGGTATTTCCTACGCAATTGGATAATAATACGAAAGCACCCTATTGGTTACCCATGTATTTTGGTAGCTGGATCGGGAAGAGTATGGTGTTGAAAGATCTGGATGCGATCGCTGTTTACCAGAACGACGAAGCTAATATAAACCCTGCCAAGCCAGGCGAAAGCAGGTCGGTGGAAGGGAGTAATATGTTTGATGAGGTGGCAGCCGATACGCAACTTCGTTACGGACACCGCTACCAGTTTAGGGTACGCATGATGGATATTAGTGGCGGCGGACCGGGAATAGGGGAAGATGTGTATAACAATGCTGCTGCACCGACCTCCGAATGGAGCTTCAAGCGCTATGTGGCACCGGCACAATGCCGCATCGAAAAGCCGGAGGCATTGCGCCAGGTGATAACAGAGTTTTATAACGAGGTGATTGAGGGTGGTGAGCACAGCTTCGACGACAGTCCGGTTATCACCGTGCAACGACCGCTGCTGGGCTATCCTGCAGTAGTATTTACCAATAAATACCAGGAGTTGGGCAGCAATCCTGTGCAATTGTTGATTCAATCGGTTCAACAACAAAAACAAGGTGGAACCATCGCTAAACCTAAAAGCGTACATCCGGCTATAGCCGATCCTGATGTGGATCGGGTAGAAGTAAAAGTAGAAGTGGAAACACTAAGGCTTGATAATCGCGCCAGCGACACTGGCGAAGAAAATTATATAACCCTGTATACGACAGAAAGATCTTTTCCCGCAGTAGCTGCTGCGGCTGATTATGATACTGCATTGCCATTGAATATTGTTTTCCACGATGTGGCAACACTTAACCTGGACAGTAAGGAAGACCCCTTTAACGACCCCACACTCAATAGTGCTGCTATTAATGCAATGCAGGATATTCCATTGCCTACCGCCAGGAAGATTCGTTTGACCGTTCGTGCTGTTTGTAAAGGTGAGGATAGTGTCTATTACGGATTTATCAATAAGCAAAACCTGGACTTCGATAGCCGGTATGGCAAAGCCACTCAGTTTTGTTTTTATAAAGAATCCGGAGAAGAAACAAACCTGTTGTTGCCTAAAGCCAATGTGCCTGAACTGCAGGGGGTGTACCTTCAGCCCGATCCGGAATTTGTAAGGAAGGGTATTTTGAACAAGTTTTTCTTTTTTAACGCGGAAACCAGCGTGCAGCCGGATATTATGCAACGTTTGGCGCAACAACTGGGGGTACGGGTGAATGGGATGACATTGGTGGCGGAGAAAGGAGAACGTATTGTATTTGGTTGTAACAACCGGATAAGACACCACCTGGCACCGGATGGCAGTAGTATTACTTTTGCATCCAAAGGTGATTTGTGTAATGTATGGCTGGGTTGCCTGGTATACAGACTTAACAGGGATTGGTGTTGGGATGCCCTTGAAGACACCGCATTTACTTTTTCGAGAGAAAAGAAATTTAGTAGAGATGCGGTGAATGAAACCGAAAAGCTTGCAAATATTGGTGACATAGAACTGAAACATACAGCTTCCTTTGAGTCGCTGCAAAGCGATATAAGAGGGAATGTGAATAGAAGCAGTACGACGCTTATTTTTATAGATGCGATAGAGCCCAAATCCAACTTACGGCGTAGTCCCAATGGTCCTTTGCGTTTTCCTGATTCTATAGAAGTACAATATAAGATAACAGCTAATTTTAAACCGGGGCATGGTAGTCCTGCGGTAATAGAGCCGGATTTGATTAGCCTACCCACTACCGTTATTCCTGCCCAGGTGCCAAAAATCACCAGCGTTGGATTGGCTTTCTCGCCTTACATCAAGGGTGAAAAATATGCATCTACTGAAGCACGGCAACGCTACTTATGGGTGGAATTAGAAGAGCCGGTAGAAAACCCTGCAGATACGCTGTTTTGCCGGGTGCTGCAGTATGCGCCTGATCAGTTGATTGGTAATAATAAACAGTTGCCAGAACTGATGCAGGATACGCAAGAAGACCCACCACTACCCATAGACCCTGAGTATGTAAGGATGATTACGCCTGGACAAACCGATGATATGGCAGGGTTGGGAAGCATGCAGGCAATGGAAAAAGCAAGCGGTAACGATAACCTCCACTATTTGCTGCCGTTGCCGCCAGGCCTGCACCCGGAAAGTCCGGAGTTGTTTGGCTTTTTTAAATATGAATTCAGGATAGGGCACGGGCATTGGAGTAATGACGAAGCAGGCAAAGAAAATTTATGGAGCACTGCGCAGGGACGTTTCGGAAGGCCGTTGACGGTAGCTGGTATGCAGCATCCAGCCCCCACTTTACTATGTAATGTAAATAGGGATACAGAACAGGTATCTGTGACGGCACCTTACGCGAAAGCAGTATGGAAAGGCAAAAATGTAACCAGTGATATACCCCGTACACAATTGCATTGTGTATTGTATGCCCAGGTACCACAAGCAGACGGACTTGAGTTTCGCAATATATTGTTGGATGAAAAATTGATGGCGTTGGTAAAACCCACGCGTGTATTGCCAGACCGTATCAACGTTTCTGCGCAACAAATGGTGGCTCCCGTTGCGGGTATGTCTTCCATGTGGCATGTAGACCAGGTAGATGATATAGCACGGGCGAATGTTGTGTTAAGTAATTTGGCACTGGTGAATGAAGTGTCCAAACTTAAAGTGGAAACAAACTATCAGAAAAAGGTGGACAAAGCAATAAAGGACTATACCTCCGGTAAGACTGTGAAGCTGGATAAAGGAACGGCTACTACCATTTTGAATGCGTTTGAAAAGCTGAAAGAACCCGAATTGGTACAGCCAGTGGCAGCAGCTAAATTTACGGATGCCACCCTGGTAGCAGGTGCTGCCATTGCGATATACAAAGACCTTCCTAAAACAGCGACCGCCGTTTGGAGTAATAAGGAAATAGCCGAATTATTAAGACAGTTAGGATTACCCGAAGATGCACCGCTGAGTGTGTTAACTGTGGAAGTTTTCGGCAATATCACCAGTGTTTTCGAGCATTTGTATAGTTTGTCTGACGAACAATTGACTGTAATGGGTAACAATGATAACACCCAGTTGATTGCACAAACTTTGTTGGATCGCCGGCGGCGAAACCGACAGGCGTTAAACGAAGAGCTCGGTAACTACCGGATACTGCGAACATCACCACTTACGGAAGTGCCGTTTGTATGTTGTACAACCTGTGGGTGAGATGTGAGAAGTAACCCGTGGCGGTTTGCAGGGCGGATATCTTGTTCTGCAAACCGCCAAGGCGGTGCCATTATGCGCTGGCAGCACTTACATTTTTGTCTATTTTTCCTATCAGCCCCTGTAAAACCTTTCCAGGGCCTACTTCTGTAAACTGAGTGGCACCGTCGGCGATCATTTGCTGAACACTTTGTGTCCATCTAACGGCGCCGGTTAACTGATCCACCAGGTTCTTTTTAATGACTTCGGGGTCCGTAACAGACTGTGCGGTGAAGTTTTGATAAATCGGACAGATAGAAGGATTAAATACGGTTGCCTGAACAGCAGCAGCCAGTTCTGCTTTGGCAGGTTCCATCAGCGGCGAATGAAAGGCACCGCCCACTGGCAGTGGTAAGGCTCTTTTGGCACCCGCTTCTTTCATTTTTACAACGGCTATTTCTATACCTTTTGTAGACCCACTGATCACCAACTGACCGGGGCAGTTATAGTTAGCTGGCACCACTATTTCCCCTGATTCGTTTTGTATTGCTTTGCATACTTCTTCCACTTTGGCATCGTCCAGTCCAAGCACTGCAGCCATTGATGAGGGATTGAGCTCACAGGCCATCTGCATTGCCTGCGCTCTTACCATTACCAGTTTCAATCCATCTTCAAAAGACAAGACGCCATTGGCAACCAATGCTGAAAATTCTCCCAAGGAATGGCCGGCTACCATATCAGGCCTGGCATCGGTCAATGTTTTGTACTGTATCACCGAATGCAAGAACACGGCTGGTTGTGTTACACGGGTTTGCTTCAGATCCTCATCGGTGCCATTGAACATAATATCAGAGATTCTGAATTGTGCTATTTCATTGGCTTTTTCAAAAAGTTCTTTTGCCAGCTCATTGGTTTCGTATAACTCTTTTCCCATTCCGGAAAACTGTGCACCTTGACCCGGAAATACGTATGCTTGTTTCATATATTAATAGTTTGTTTACCCCGAGAAGTAGTATTGCTTAGCCCGGGTCTGGCAAAAATAATGGGAAGTTTGTTATTGAGCAAACAGCATCATAATGCTAATCCCTTCTCTAAAGTCTCGTTTTCAGGAAAACAGAAATATATCTTGATACATAATCCCCAATTGTTTTAAAAAATGGCTGTCCACAACGTCGCAACTGGTTGCAGTACTTAGAACTTTTTATTTCTTATCCTGTTTTTGCCTGTGCAAAACGGACCAAAAAGCGCTCGGCAAACGATGTACGGCCGTTTGTCGAGCGCTTCGATCATCTATATTACTACGTTGAACTCTGGTGCCATTTGCTAATCATCTGTGTTATGAGATGTAGGCAAGTGATATACTGATTAAAGCTATATAAGCAGCTTCTCACCCATGTTTCAACTTGTTATCTATTACCAGTAGGTATTTCTCCCGGATAATGTCTTGTACCGGCACATTTTTGATTTTGCTTTCCAGCCATGAGATGATATCGAGGTACATGAAAGATCGGCTTTCCAATGGATTGTCTCTGTACTTTTCCAACTTGTTCTTTAATGCCACAAATGCGGATCGAACCTGCTTTTTATCAAGATGGAAAGACTTGCGCAAAAAGCGGAAGATCTCTTCTTCCACCACACTCAGGTTCTGCATTTTTGCCATAAAACGATAGACCGATTTAATGAGATATTCTATAAGATCATAATTACCCAATTCGTAATGGGCTATCAGGTGCAGCAATCTGGAATAACACTGCAGGTCTGTACGCAGGTCCACTTTCAGATTGATAATACGATTGAGGTATTCAATTGTTTTTTCATTATTGCCACTTCCAAAGTACAGACTGGCTATTTTATAGTAGAATACGAGAATACGATGCCTATCCATCTTCTGACGGAATTCATATATTTTATGCTCAATCTCCGGTACCAGTTTTAACCCCTCTGTAAAACTTCCTTCCAGAAAGTGTTGGTTCACTTTTGCTGTATAGAGATAGATAAAAGTTTGAATGCGATTGTTGTCGTTGCTGTTGGCCTCCCTCGACTCGTAGAACTCCTCCAGTTTTTTCAGGGCGGAGTCAAATTTATCGTAATTAAGCAGCATAAAATGGGCATTCAGCAGGTTGTGCATGCCTTTCAGGTACATTTGCGTATCCACATTTTTCATATGTGGTTCCCGTTCAAAAGCGTCTACCCATTTCTGACAGTAACGGTAATACATCAGTAAATCCTGCAGGATAAAGCTATACCAACAATAGCTTTGAAAAAGATAATGCTGCTCATAAAACCCTTTGTAGAGATTGCTGTTTTTAGGTAGATTACTGTCAAAAAAAGCCTTAATAGCTATTCTATCTTTTTCGTCGCGGGCATGCCCCAACTGAATATACCAACTATATAAATGGAGGGAGAGATTAGAAAGCCGGTTGACCATCGACACCTGGTCGTCTGTGGCTTCCACCTCTTTTGTCAATACTTCGGCCCGGTTTTCAATACTGCGCGTTATATACAGTGCCTCTATTTTCTTTTCAAAAAGCAGCGACTGAAGCACGTAGGTCAGCTGGTGGTTGATACGGGCTTCTTCTTTGATTCTGCCCAGAGTTTTGAGCGATTGCAGATACAACCCCTTGTTGAACAATATCCGGGCATAGTCCATCATTTCGTTCAACTGAAGCTGGATTGTATTATCATCCTTTAATATGCGAATACTGGACAAGATTTGACGGTATAAAGCGGCTTTCAGGTTGGAAAGCTGTTGCTTTTTGATGTCTTTATTTTTACGCAGCAGGACGTCTTCGTCATAATCCTCCAGTTTATCCAGCGCGTCAAACAACTGGACGGTTTTCATGTCTGTCCCACCGGCGTTTCGTTGAACAAAAAGCTTAAAATTCCTCTTTTCGGCTTTTTCCAGCGATTTTATGAGCTGAAAAAGTTCGTCTGTTGATCTTTTGGGCATCGTAATGTTATTTCTGCTAAACCCTCATTGATAAAGGGTTTCACTTAAAATGGCAGCCTTTACGCAGCGTAATAAACTGTCCATTTTGGCTTTAACGGGCTGTTATTAACCGGTAAATTCGCTCACAGGAAGCAAATTTCCAACTTTAAAGGATTGAAAGAACGATTTTGTTACCAAACGCTGCCATTATTCACATAAACTTTAGCCATGGCCAAACAAAAGATTCATATTTTCGATACTACCCTGCGGGATGGTGAGCAGGTGCCCGGATGCAAACTGAATACCAAAGAAAAGGTAGAGCTGGCCCTCGCACTTGAAAATCTGGGGGTAGACATTATTGAAGCGGGTTTCCCCATTTCCAGTCCCGGAGATTTTGAATCTGTACAACAAATTGCTGCTGTAATTAAGAACGCCACTGTTTGTGGGCTTACAAGAGCAGTAAAAAGGGATATTGAAGTAGCCGGTGAAGCACTAAAAGGTGCAAAACGCCCTCGTATACACACAGGGATCGGAGTGTCTGATATGCATATCCGGACAAAATTTAATACTACCCGCGAAGATATATTGGTAAGAGCTGCAGAGGCGGTAAAATATGCCCGCCAGTTTGTGGATGATGTAGAATTTTATGGAGAAGATGCAGGAAGAGCCGACCTGGAGTTTCTGGCGAAAGTGGTAGAAACCGTGATAGCCGCTGGTGCTACTGTGGTTAATATTCCGGATACAACTGGTTATTGCCTGCCACATCAGTATGGAGAGAAAATTGCCTACCTGATCAATAATGTACCTAATATAGATAAAGCTATTCTTTCCTGCCATTGCCACAATGACCTGGGACTGGCTACAGCCAATTCTATTGCTGGAGCCATTAATGGTGCCCGCCAGATAGAGTGTACGATTAACGGATTGGGAGAAAGAGCTGGCAATACTTCCCTGGAAGAAGTAGTGATGGTCATCAATCAACATGAATCACTTGGTTTATATACTAATATAAAAACAGAATTATTAAATCCTATGAGCCGGCTGGTATCCGAAACTATGCGCATGCCGGTGCAGCCCAATAAAGCCATTGTTGGCAGCAATGCTTTTGCCCACTCTTCTGGCATTCACCAGGATGGGTTTTTGAAAAATGCCGAAAACTATGAAATTATCCGCCCGGAACAGGTAGGTGCAGACAGTTCAAAAATTGTATTAACGGCCAGAAGCGGCCGCTCTGCACTCGCACATCGCTTACAAAAGTTAGGGTTCAATTTCAACCGTAACGAAATAGATGTACTGTACGAGGCTTTTTTAAAGGTAGCCGATGATAAAAAAGAAGTAGGAGATGAAGATTTGAAGACATTGGTTGCCGACAGTCATCCGGAAGTAGCACTTGCATAATAAGCAGATGTTTTCTCATGTTGCGTTAAGCACTCTGGTTGGCGTGGCGCTCCGGCGTCACGCTTCATTTAAAAAACATTGAATGGCAAAGACATTATTTGAAAAAATCTGGGAAAGGCACGTGGTAAAAACGATTGAGGGTGGTCCTTCGGTATTGTATATCGACAAACACCTGATTCATGAAGTTACCAGCCCCCAGGCTTTTGAAGGATTAAAAAAAAGAGGAATTGGGTTGTTTCGCCCCAAACAGATAGTAGCAACGGCTGATCACAATGTACCCACGCTGGATCAACATCTTCCCATTAAAGAAGAACTTTCACGCTTGCAAGTAGAGCAGTTGAAGAAAAACTGCGCCGAATTTGGTGTAGAACTGTATGGTCTTGGACATCCTTACCAGGGTATCGTACACGTAATCGGACCAGAATTAGGCATTACACAACCGGGTATGACCATGGTGTGCGGGGATAGTCACACCTCTACTCACGGTGCTTTTGGCACTATTGCCTTTGGTATAGGTACCAGTGAGGTAGAAATGGTGATGGCTACACAATGTCTGATGCAAAGCAAACCTAAACTGATGCGCATCAACGTAGAAGGTAAGCTAAACAAGGGCGTGGTATCCAAGGATATTATCCTCTACATTATAGCACAGATTTCTGCGAGTGGTGCTACTGGTTATGCAGTAGAATATGCTGGTTCTGCTATTCGTGAATTATCTATGGAAGCACGGATGACCATTTGTAATATGAGTATAGAAATGGGTGCCCGCTGCGGTATGATAGCGCCAGATGAGATCACTTATTCGTATATGAAGGGCCGTGAGTTTGCACCCAAGGGAGCTGAGTGGGACAAGAAAATGGAATACTGGAGCACTTTGTTTAGCGATGAAGGCGCCTCTTTTGATACAGAACTCAACATTAAGGCAGAAGATATTGAACCCATGATTACTTACGGCACCAACCCTGGTATGGGTGTGGGAGTAAGTGGTCATGTGCCAACGCTTACTGAAATTGACGAGAAAGAGAAACCTTCTTTCGAGAAATCTCTTAAGTATATGGGGCTGGAGCCTGGAGATAATATCAAAGGCAAAAAAGTAGATTATGTGTTTATTGGTAGTTGCACCAATAGCCGTATAGAAGATTTGCGGATGGTGGCCTCTTTTGTAAAAGGTAAGAAAAAAGCCGACAGTGTAGAGGTGTGGGTGGTGCCCGGTAGCAAACAGGTGGAAAAGCAGGCAATAGAAGAGGGTATCAACCAGGTGTTTGAAGACGCCGGATTTATTCTTAGACAACCTGGGTGTTCTGCATGTCTCGGCATGAATGAAGACAAAATACCAGCTGGTAAATATTGTATCTCTACCTCCAATAGAAATTTTGAAGGCCGGCAGGGACCCAATGCCCGTACATTGTTGGCAAGTCCGTTAACTGCTGCAGCGGCAGCTATTACCGGGGAAGTGGCAGATGTGCGGGAACTAATTTAATATCAAAGACCAACAATCACCAGGATGAGTAAAGCAATTAATATAGTAAAGAGCAGGGCGGTACCAGTGGATATAGAAAATGTAGATACCGATCAGATCATTCCTGCCCGGTTTTTAAAAGCTACCAGCCGCGATGGATTTGGTAAAAATTTGTTCCGCGACTGGCGTTTTTTCAATGATGATGAAAATCAACCCAAATCAGATTTTGCATTAAATGATTCCAGATATACCGGAAAGTTTTTGGTGGCCGGAAAAAATTTTGGTTGTGGTTCCAGCAGAGAGCACGCGGCCTGGGCAATCAAAGACTACGGCTTTGATGTAGTGGTGAGTAGCTTTTTCGCAGATATATTTAAAAATAACGCACTGAACAATTTCCTGTTGCCGGTGTTGGTATCGGAAGAATTTCTTCAAAAGATTTTTGATGCGATAGAGAAAGATCCGGCAAGTGAACTGGAAGTGAATCTTGAACAACAGTATATTAAAATTTTGTCTACCGCCGAACAGGCTGAATTTGAAATAAATTCTTATAAGAAAACCTGCTTGCTGAACGGTTACGATGATATAGACTATCTGTTGAGCATGAAGCCGGAAATTGAGGCATACGAGCAACAAAGAACGTTTTAAATACACCATTACAAATCCGGTAAAAAATCCGGAAAAAATAAAAGAGGGATGAAAAAGAATATCGCGGTCATATTTGGAGACGGCATCGGGCCAGAAGTTACACAGCAATCTATCAATGTATTGAATACAATTGCAAAAACCTTCAACCATGAGTTTGAATACACTTACAGTTTGATGGGCGCTGATGCGATTGATAAAACCGGCAATCCGCTACCGGATGAAACCATTGAAGCTTGCCTGAATAGTGATGGTGTGCTATTTGGCGCTATAGGACATCCGAAGTATGACAACGACCCAACAGCAAAGGTTCGGCCGGAGCAGGGATTGTTGAAACTGCGCAAAGCGTTGCAGTTATTTGCTAATATTCGCCCGGTTACTACTTATCCTTCTTTGCAACATCTTTCCCCGCTTAAATCCAAAAATATCGAAGGCGTCGACTTTATTATCTTCCGCGAATTAACGGGAGGCATTTATTTCGGTAAAAAAGAACTGAGTGCCGATAAATCGGTAGCGCTGGATGAATGTACCTATTCAGAAGCTGAAATAGAAAGAGTATCGCACCTGGCATTTCAATATGCTATGCAGCGACGCAAAAAACTAACACTAGTGGACAAAGCCAACGTGCTGGAAACATCCCGCCTGTGGCGTAGGGTGGTGCAGGACCTGGCAGACCAATACCGTGAGGTGGCAGTTGACTATATGTTTGTAGACAATGCTGCTATGCAGATTATTCTCAACCCTAAACAATTTGATGTAGTACTTACCGAAAATATGTTTGGCGATATCATTAGTGACGAAGCCAGTGTGATTGCCGGTTCTTTAGGACTATTGCCTTCGGCTTCTATCGGTAATGGTGCTGCTTTGTTCGAACCCATTCATGGTTCTTACCCCCAGGCGGCTGGTAAAGATATAGCCAATCCGCTGGGTTCGGTATTGTCTGCGGCTATGTTGCTGGACCATTTTGGGTTATCTGCAGAAGCTAACCTGGTGAGAGAAGCTGTTGATTGGACGCTGAAACATAATTTCGTTACCAAAGATATCGATCCGGTAAATTATTATGCCACCACCGTTATAGGTGAGTTGTTGTGCGAGTATGTGGCTAATAAAGTTCCGGGACAGGTACATGAAACTAATATGGAGTTGAGGAAATCAACCATAATATAATGGCTGATATGTTGATTTTTGATTGATGACGAAAACACCAATCAAAAATCTCTAAATGAGAAATAAGCAATGGAAATGGGACGCAGATATTGGAATTTCTGAGATAATTATTGATCGGGCAAATTGGATGTAGTGATCTAAAAATCAGTAATAACTCAGTTATACATCAGAAATAAAAATTAGTTCTTTGTTTTTTTGTTGGTGAAATGTATATTTGTGACCATTACATTTCATTTATGTTGAAGAGCAGAATATATAGTATTGTTAGCAACGCAGTCATTGTGGTGCTTGTCATTATTATTCCTGCAACTCAGGGAGGTGTAATTTGTATATAGAATAAATAATAAAAAATATATAAACCCGCCTCCCAGAGGCGGGTTTTTTTATGGAATAATAATTTCAACACTTTAAAAATCATACAATGGCTTCCTACTACAATGACGCTACAGTAATGTATTTGAACGGTTCTTTTGTAAAAGCTGCTGAAGCGAAAATGGACTTCTATAGTCAATCGCTTCATTACGGCTACTCTGTTTTTGAGGGCATTCGCTCCTACAAGACTGAAAACGGAGATACAAAAATTTTCAAGGCCGTAGAGCATTACGATCGTCTTAGAAATTCAGCACTGGCGGTGAATCTACCTTATCACTGGGATACGGCGGAGTTGATCAGTGCTACCTATGAACTGCTAAAACGCAACAATATTCAGGACGCTTACATACGACCTGTAGTATATGCGCCAGCAAATATGAGTTTTGTAGTGAACACCGAATCCATGCTTTTTATTGAGGTTTGGGAAATGGCACCTTTTCTGGGAGACAAGTTGTTACGAGTAATGACATCTTCTTTTCAACGTCCCAATCCGAAAGGGTTTAAGATTGAAGCAAAAGCAGCCGGCCATTATGTAAATTCTATACTGGCGAGTCAGGAGGCTAAAGCGAAAGGGTTTGACGAAGCACTGCTGACAGATATGAACGACAACATTGCGGAGGGACCGGGCGCCAACATGTTTTTTGAAAAAGACGGCAAGCTCGTAACCCCTTCACTCGGAAATATCTTACCAGGTATTACCAGAGCAACGGTTTTGAGTATTTGTAAAAAGCTAGGAGTTGAAGTAGAGGAGCGATTATTCAAAGCGGAAGAATTGAAAAATGCAGATGCAGCTTTTTTCTGTGGAACGGCTGCCGAAGTAATTGGTTGGGATAGTTTGGACGATGTGAAGTTTAAGAAAAATTGGAATGACACAGTGAGCAAGAAGATTCAATCAGCTTATAAGGATCTGATTATCGAAAAGGAAGGAACACTACAGTAGTAGTTTAAATAATAAGAAATGTCTGATGATATCAGACAACAGAATGTTTGAAAAGACAATTTTAAAAAATGCAAGAATTAAACAAGTATTCAAAAACGATTACACAAGATCCTACACAACCGGCAGCTCAGGCTATGCTTTATGGAATAGGGTTAACAGATGAAGATCTTAAGAAAGCACAAGTGGGCGTAGCCAGCATGGGTTGGGACGGTAATACCTGCAATATGCACCTGAACGAACTGGCAAAAGTGGTGAAGCAGGGTGTGTGGGACAA
The DNA here is from genome assembly GCA_964604365.1 of uncultured Terrimonas sp. GTDB lineage: Bacteria > Bacteroidota > Bacteroidia > Chitinophagales > Chitinophagaceae > Agriterribacter. Next base: position 28,750 of record CAZRYS010000004.1, on the reverse strand, counting down.
TGATCTGGTGGGATTGATTTTTAATACTATTGGGGTGAGTGATGGTATCAGCAATGGTACGGATGGAATGCGATATTCTTTGGTGAGCAGAGATATTATTGCAGACAGTATTGAAGCTGTTTGTGGTGCACAATACTATGACGCCGTGATTACGTTACCAGGTTGCGATAAAAATATGCCCGGTAGTATAATCGCTATGGGCCGTCTCAATCGCCCTTCCATAATGGTATACGGTGGTACTATTGCACCTGGTCATTACAAAGGACAGGATCTGAATATCGTTTCTTCCTTTGAAGCGCTTGGACAAAAAATTGCTGGCAATCTTGATGAAGCAGATTTTAAAGGAATCGTAAAAAACAGTTGTCCGGGTGCCGGAGCTTGTGGTGGAATGTACACTGCCAATACAATGGCTTCCGCTATTGAGGCATTGGGCATGAGTCTTCCATATTCTTCTTCTAATCCTGCATTGAGCGAAGAAAAAAAGAAAGAATGTCAGGAAGCCGGAAAAGCTATCAGAAACTTACTCGAAAAAGATATCAAACCTTCTGATATCATGACACGTGAAGCATTTGAGAATGCGATAACAGTGATCATGGTAACGGGCGGTAGCACCAATGCTGTATTGCATTTTATTGCAATGGCTAAAAGTGTAGGTGTTTCTATTACACAAGATGATTTTCAGGCAATCAGTGATCGTATTCCGGTGTTGGCAGATTTTAAACCATCCGGTAAATACCTGATGCAGGACTTGCATAACCATGGGGGTATACCTGCAGTAATGAAATATTTGCTGGAACAAGGATTGTTACATGGTGATTGTATGACGGTAACCGGTAAAACGTTGGCAGAAAACCTGGCAGATATCCCTGCAATCAGCTTTGAAACCCAGGATATTATTTATCCGTTGGAAAACCCTATTAAAGCTACTGGTCACTTACAAATATTATATGGCAACCTTGCCGAAAAAGGTTCTGTTGCAAAAATTAGTGGTAAAGAAGGGGAGCGCTTTGAAGGTCCGGCCATTGTTTTTGATGGCGAAAAAGACCTGATAGCCGGGTTATCAAGTGGACGTGTGAAACATGGTAATGTGGTGGTAATTAAAAACGAAGGTCCTAAGGGAGCTCCCGGTATGCCGGAAATGCTGAAGCCTACAGGTGCTATCATTGGCGCTGGACTCGGTAAAACAGTAGCGTTGATTACTGATGGAAGATTTAGTGGTGGAACACATGGTTTCGTGGTCGGACACATTACTCCGGAGTCTTATGAAGGTGGTTTAATTGGACTGGTAAAGGACGGCGACATCATAGAAATTGATGCTGTGAACAACAGCCTTACCTTAAAAGTGAGCGAAGAAGAAATAACACAAAGAAGGGCTGGCTGGCAACAACCGGCACTGAAAGTAAATAAAGGTTTGTTGTTTAAATATGCATTGTCCGTTAAAGATGCAAGCCAGGGCTGCGTTACAGACGAAGCCTGATAATTGTTAATCCTGTTTTTAATTATACAGATATTATGAGTACTGATACACTGTCTGCAAAGGCAAAAAAGGCAACTGAAAAAAAAGACGCAGCTCCATTGGGGAAATTTACTGCCGGTATGGAAGTAACCGGTTCTCAAGCAGTGTTGGAAGCGTTGATATCCGAAGGCGTAACTGATTTTTTTGGTTACCCCGGCGGTGCGATAATGCCTATTTATGATGCATTATATGATTATTCAGATAAACTTAATCATATCCTTGTCCGTCACGAACAGGGTGGTATTCATGCTGCTCAGGGTTTTGCCCGTACCTCCGGAGAGGTTGGGGTGGTATTTGCCACCAGTGGTCCTGGAGCCACCAATCTGGTGACAGGTTTGGCAGATGCACAGATCGACAGTACACCTTTAGTATGTATAACCGGACAAGTGTTTGCGCATTTGCTGGGTACAGATGCTTTTCAGGAAACGGATGTAATCAATATTACTACACCCGTAACGAAATGGAATTATCAGGTAACGGACGCAACCGAAATTCCTGGCGTATTGGCAAAGGCTTTTTATATAGCCCGTTCCGGTCGCCCAGGTCCGGTTTTGATTGATATTACCAAAAATGCACAGTTGCAGAAGTTTAATTACGAAGGGTATACTCCGTGTACCCATATCCGTAGTTATCGTCCAAAACCAATTGTGCGTAAAGAGTATATTGCGGAAGCCGCAAAATTGATTAATGAGGCAAAAAAGCCATTCGTATTATTTGGACAGGGGATTATACTTGGACGAGCAGAAAATGAGTTCAAGGAATTTATAGAAAAATCGGGGATACCTGCGGCTGCTACAGCCCTGGGATTGGGGGCACTGCCCACTGATCATCCCTTGTATACTGGCATGTTGGGTATGCATGGTAATTACGGTCCCAATGTGTTAACCAACGAATGTGATGTGTTAATCGCGATTGGTATGCGCTTCGATGATCGCGTAACAGGACGGCTTGATAAATATGCCAAACAGGCGAAAGTAATTCACCTTGATATAGATCCGGCAGAAATTGATAAAAACGTATTAGCAGCGGTACCTGTTTGGGGCGACTGTAAAGAAACCCTGCCTTTATTGAAACAGGCAGTAGAAGAGAAAGTGCACACAGACTGGGTAAATAAGTTTAGAGATATGAAGCGGCAAGAAGAGGAGGCTGTTATTCAAAATGAATTGCATCCAACATCTGAGGTGATGACAATGGGAGAAGTGGTGAATGTTTTAAATGAGTTAACAGGCGGCGATGCCGTAATAGTAACAGATGTGGGGCAACACCAGATGATTGCCTGCCGGTATGCCAAACTCAATAGTACCCGTAGTAATGTCACTTCAGGTGGATTGGGTACGATGGGCTTTGCGCTGCCAGCAGCAATAGGAGCTAAAGTAGGTGCCAAAGAAAGAACGGTAGTAGCTATCATCGGTGATGGTGGATTTCAAATGACATTACAGGAGTTGGGAACAATCATGCAGTTTGGCATCAACGTAAAAATCATTATCATGAACAACGAGTTTTTGGGAATGGTACGTCAGTGGCAACAACTTTTTCACGACAAACGATATTCATTTGTCAATATCACCAGTCCCAACTTTGTAACAGTAGCTCAAGGATATGGAATAGCAGGCAAAAGCATAAAAAAACGCGATGATCTCAGATCATCCTTAAAAGCAATGTTAGAGAACGATGGCGCTTTCCTGTTGGAAGTAATGGTTGGAAAAGAGAACAATGTATTCCCAATGGTACCACAAGGTTGCGGCGTGGCAGAAATCAGGTTGAAATAACTTTTTATAGGTGATGGAACAAAAATCGACGGTAGAAGATATACGCAAACGATTTGATAACGATGTAGATCGGTTTTCAAACCTGGATACAGGGCAGGTATCTACTATTGACGCCACCATTTCTCTTGATATCATAACGGAGGCAGCCAGGCGAATCAATCCGAAGGCGTTAAATGTGTTGGATATCGGTTGCGGTGCCGGGAACTATACACTAAAAATGTTGGAGAAGCTTCCCGGTTTGAATTGCACGCTGGTAGACTTGAGTGAACCAATGTTGGCAAGGGCGTATCAGCGAGTGGTGCCGGAAACCAGTGGGCAGGTAGAGGTAATACAAGGTGATATCCGTGAAGTATTGTTGCCAGAAGGTCACTTTGATATTATATTGGCTGGTGCGGTATTACATCACCTTAGAGATGACGAGGATTGGGAACTTACTTTTAAAAAACTGTATAAGTTACTAAGCGGTGGCGGATGTTTGATGATTTCGGATCTGGTAAGCCACGAATCCGAAAGCATAAGCGAATGTATTTGGGAAAAATACGGAGACTATTTAGAGTCTGTCAATGGAAGGTTATATAGAGAGAATGTGATAGCGTATATAGAGAAAGAGGATAGCCCCCGGTCTGTTACCTATCAGCTGGAGTTGATGAAGAAGGTCGGCTTCCGTTCAACAGATATTTTGCATAAAAACATGTGCTTTGCTGCATATGGTGGTATAAAATAGCGTAAGAAAATTAATGAAAACAAACATCGAAAATATCCCTGCGGCCTATCCGGCAATTGATGCTGCCACCCGGGCGTTTGGTTTTAAAATGGCTTCAGATATGCAAACCGGCTCTTTGTTGCGCACATTGGCAGTAACAAAACCGGCGGGAAGATTTTTGGAGCTGGGAACCGGTACCGGTTTGGCAACAGCGTGGATACTGGATGGTATGGATAAAGACTCAACATTGACAACTGTTGACAACGATCGGGAGCTGCTGTCGGTAGCCGAAGAACATTTGGGTAAGGACGATAGATTGCAACTGGTACATGAAGATGGGGAGGCATTTCTTTTGTCCATAGCCGATGAAAAATATGACTATATATTTGCCGATACCTGGCATGGAAAATATTTGCTTTTAGATGAAACGTTGGAATTGTTGGACAAAGGTGGTTTATATATAGTAGATGATATGTTGCCCCAGCTGAATTGGCCGGAAGGACATGCCGAAAAAGCCAAAGATTTTGAACGTACGCTCATCGAAAGAGAGGATCTGGTGGTGACAAAACAAGATTGGGCGTCCGGAATTATTATAGCAGTTAAAAAGTAACAATACAATGAAACAGGAATTTACCATTACGGTGTACACGGAAAACCATATTGGTTTGCTTAATCGCATTGCCATTATGTTTTCACGCAGAAAAATTAATATTGAGAGCCTGAATACATCTCCTTCTGAAGTAGAAGGTATTCACCGGTTTACAATTGTAATTAACGAGGTGGAAGATGTGGTAAAAAAGCTGGTCCGTCAAATAGAAAAACAAGTAGAGGTATTAAAATCTTATTATAATACCAATGACGAAATAGTATGGCAGGAACTCGCTTTATACAAGGTATCTACAGATAAAGTGATAGAGAACGTAAAGGTAGAACGTTTGTTACGCCAGTATGGTGCAAGGGCCGTTGTGATCAGAAAGGACTATACGGTATTTGAAACTTCGGGGCACCGTGAGGAAATAGACAGACTCACAGAGGTATTAGGCAAACAGGGATTAATAGAATTTGTACGGAGTGCCCGTGTAGCCATTATCAATGACAGTAAAGGCTTCCACGAAAAATTACGGGAGTTTGAATACGAGGAGCCTAAAGCAACTGAATTGGTTGAAAACGAGTTTCTGGATAAACAGGAACAAGTTTTTAGCATGTAATTTTTATTGAATTTTAAAAGTATGGACAACGTATTTACCTATATAAGAGAAACGAGAAAAGCGCTGAAGACAATTGTTGAAGGGCTAAGTACTGACACCTTAAATAGCATACCCGAAGGTTTCAATAATAATATTATCTGGAATTTTGGACATATTTATGTGGCTACATTAGGCTTAACCTATTTACGTACCGGGGTAGATAAGGGGAAGGAAATTCCTTATGGGAAGAAGTATACCAAAGGGGCTAAACCGGACTTCTATATCCATAGCGACGAAATCACCTTTCTTAAAGAGCAGGTTTTATCATCCATAGATGCATTGGAGACTGACTATAAGAACAATCTGTTTTCGAAAATTGAACCATTTGCTACTGATACTTATGGCAAAACGATGAATACAATTGAAGAAGTGATTACCTGTACGCTGGCGCATGACAACTTTCATTTCGGATATGTGAAGGCATTGCAACGGGCAATCTTAACTTCGCCCATTCATTTACCGCAAAACCAACAACAATAACAATACAAATTTAAAATTTACAAAATGGCAAAATTAAATTTTGGTGGTGTAGAAGAAAATGTAGTTACGAGAGATGAGTTTCCACTCAGCAAAGCACAAGAGGTTTTAAAAAATGAAACGATTGCTGTCATCGGCTATGGCGTTCAGGGACCTGGTCAGGCTTTGAACCAAAGAGATAATGGTATTAATGTAATCGTAGGACAAAGAAAAAATTCAAAAACATGGGACAAAGCAATAAAAGACGGCTTTGTACCAGGTGAAACATTATTTGAAATTGAAGAAGCGTTAGAGAAAGGTACTATCATTTGTTACCTTTTGAGCGATGCTGCACAAATAGAATTATGGCCAACAGTTAAAAAGCATTTAACTGCGGGTAAAGCATTATACTTTTCACATGGCTTCGGTATCACTTTCAACGAGCAAACTGGTATCATTCCTCCTGCTGACGTGGATGTATTTTTGGTAGCGCCAAAAGGTTCTGGTACTTCATTAAGAAGAATGTTTCTTCAGGGAAGAGGTTTAAACAGTTCTTATGCTATTTTCCAGGATGCAACAGGTAAAGCTAAAGAAAGAGTAGTAGCATTGGGTATAGCTGTAGGCAGTGGTTACCTTTTTGAAACTGATTTCAAAAAAGAAGTATTCTCTGACCTTACAGGAGAAAGAGGTACTTTGATGGGGGCTATTCAGGGTATCTTCGCTGCTCAGTTTCAGGTACTGCGCGACAAAGGACACTCTCCTTCTGAAGCCTTTAACGAAACAGTAGAAGAGTTGACACAATCTTTGATGCCATTGGTAGCAGAAAACGGAATGGACTGGATGTATGCCAACTGTTCTACTACTGCACAACGCGGCGCATTGGATTGGTGGAAAAAATTCCGTGATGCTACAGCGCCTGTATTTAAAGAATTGTATGAGAGCGTAGCTACTGGTAAAGAATCTCAGCGTTCTATCGATAGCAATAGCAAAACAGACTACCGCGAGAAACTGGAAGAAGAATTGAAAGAATTGCGGGAAAGCGAAATGTGGCAGGCTGGTAAGACTGTAAGAAGTCTCCGTCCTGAAAATCAGAAATAAATGAAGTCGTTTGAGATGAATGATGTTGATAATAACAGCGTAGCAAAAGAGAGTAATATGAATAGCCTTCCTGCCCTGGCAGGGAGGCTTTCTTTTGAAGAGGCAGCAAAAAGGTTGGAAAAAGTGGTTATCCGCACACCACTCTCTTATAGTGTTTCGCTCTCCAGAAGATATAATTGCAAAGTATATCTTAAGAGAGAAGATCTACAATTAGTACGATCCTATAAGTTGAGAGGCGCTTATAACATGATCTCTACTTTGGATGCAGAGCAAAAAAGTAGGGGCGTGGTATGTGCCAGCGCGGGCAATCATGCGCAGGGTTTTGCATATAGTTGTAAACAGCTCAATATAAAAGGAGTTGTATTTATGCCGGTGATTACACCTCGACAAAAACTCAATCAAACAAAAATGTTTGGTGAGGATAATATCGAAATTAAACTGGTAGGAGATACTTTCGACGACTGTGCAATAGCTGCTAAAGCATACACCGCTGAAAACAATATGGTGTTTATTCCACCCTTTGATGATTACAGTATTATTGAAGGACAAGGAACAGTAGGCGTGGAGATACTGGAAGATGTAGAAAAGCACAAGGATCAAGAAGCGGTAGATTATATTTTTTTACCGATCGGGGGTGGCGGCTTAGCATCTGGTGTTGGTGCTTACTTTAAACAACATAGTCCAACCACAAAAGTAATTGGTGTAGAACCAGAGGGAGCTCCTTCTATGAAGTCTGCATTAAATGCGGGGCATCCGGTAACACTTGATGATATAGATCGTTTTGTAGATGGTGCTGCGGTAAAAAAAATAGGTGATCTTACATTCGATATTTGCAGACAAGTATTGGATGATATGATTTTGGTGCCTGAAGGAAAAGTGTGTACCACCATTTTAAAACTCTATAATGAAGACGCTATTGTGGTAGAACCAGCTGGCGCTCTGTCAATAGCCGCGTTAGATTTATATGCAGCTGACATTAAGGGTAAGAAAATAGTTTGTGTTGTAAGCGGTAGTAATAATGATATAGACCGCATGCCCGAGATTAAAGAAAGATCCTTACAATATGAAGGTCTTAAACGTTATTTTCTGGTCAACTTTGCCCAACGTCCGGGAGCATTGAAAGAGTTTGTAACGCATGTACTGGGAGAAAAAGATGATATCACTCGTTTTGAGTATATGCAAAAAACCAATAAAGAAGCCGGACCAGCACTGGTGGGGGTGGAATTGCAGAATGCGGGAGACTATACTACTTTACTTGAACGCATGAAGCGATATGGTGTGAATTTCTCCGAAATCAATAAGGATGATAAATTGTTTGGGTATTTGATATAGGAGTCGCTGTGCAAAACGAACCCAAAAGCACACGCCATAACCTGCCTCGCCTCAAGCGTAGACGATGTACGGCCATTTGGCGACCACTTCGTTCAACTGCCTTGCTATTGTATACTCAGCTATAGTAATCGTATCTACATCGATGACCATCAGAAACGCTGACAAATAAATACAGTTCAAAAAAGTCCCAATGCATAAAGCGGATTCAATGCCGTTTAGTTAAGCACAAATAGCTTCGTGCTGAACAATTATCCAAAAATAAGTAGGGAAATATCAGTCTTATGAAGTTTTGCAAATCTTTTTTATTCAGAGGTTTATAGTTGAGGCTACAGTAGTGCAAAAGCTTAATCAGGGCGTTCCGGGGAATTGGGTGTAATAATTCCCCGGCGGCTTTTGGATACTTTTTCCGCAAAAAGTATCGAAGAAGCATGATTGAAAGTTTTAAAATAGATCCTGTCCGTGGTTTAAATAAAAACCTTATCTAAACGGCATTGAAAGCGGATTTAAGAATGAAACAGACTTATTACCTAATTTTGGAAAAAAGAACATGATATCTATCGAAAACGAAATACTACGGGTACAGATTACAGAAAAAGGCGCGGAGCTACAAAGCATTTTTCATAAACAAAACGAAATAGAATATATGTGGAGTGGTGATTCTGCCTTCTGGGGCAAACATTCTCCCGTATTGTTTCCGATTGTTGGTACCTTAAAAAATAATACCTATTTCTATAAAGAAAAAAGTTATAAACTCAGCCGCCATGGTTTTGCAAGGGACATGCTATTTGAAATAGCCGAGCAAAATAGCCATAGCGTAACGCTTAGTCTGAAAAGTGATACCACAACACTTACCGTCTTTCCATTCGAGTTCTTATTTTCCATACAATACACCTTGCAAGAAAATAAAGTCAGTGTAAAATATATTGTACATAACAAAGGGAATGAAGCAATGTATTTTTCGGTAGGCGGTCATCCTGCATTTAAAATTCCGCTTACTGCCAACACCACTTATACGGACTACCGGTTAACGTTTAACAGAAAAGAGCAGGCAGGCAGGTGGCCGCTTTCTTCCGATGGACTGATATTGGAAGAGCCGTTACCGCTGCTGGATGGCCAGGACGTATTGCCCCTTGACAAATCCCTGTTTTATACCGACGCTATCGTACTGAAAAACCTGGAATCTACTTCCGTAAACCTGGAATCCTCTAAAACACCACACGGATTGGAGGTCAATTTTACCGGATTTCCCTACCTGGGCATATGGGCAGCGAAAGATGCTGATTTTGTATGCATAGAGCCCTGGTGCGGTATTGCAGACAGCATTGCCGCCAATCAGCAGCTCGCAGATAAGGAGGGCGTAGAAAAACTGGACGGAAGAAAAGCTTTTGAGCGGGAATGGAGTGTTTGGCTATTCTAAAATTACCTACAACAATGGAGATAGAAGGCGTGCACAGGAATCAACAAATTCAGCGCCCTTACCTCTCTGTGCCCATTCAACAGGGTCTACCTGTTCACTGTTTTCCAGATCATGAAGAAATACGTCACACAACTCATCATTGATTCGGCGGCTGTATAACACTGCGTTGATTTCAAAATTTAAATCAAAACTTCTTACATCCATGTTGGAAGTTCCTACCATACTTAAGGTGTTGTCCACCAGCATAGTTTTTGCATGTACAAACCCTTTTTTATACAGATATATCTTCACACCGGAACTAAGCAATTCCGAAAAATAAGACATACCTGCAGCATTTACAATGCGGGAATCTGATATACCGGGTAGCAACAAACGAACATCTTTTCCGCTTAATCCGGCTTTGACGAGTGCATTTAAAATTGGGCTATTGGGGATAAAATAGGGAGATGTAATATATATCCTCTCTTTGGCCATGGTGATAGCAGTGAAATAAGACAACATAATAATAGGCCGATCATAGTCCGGACCACAAGCAACGATCTGCGCCAGATCGTCACCTGTTTTCGCAGAAAAATCCAATGGGAAAAGGAATCTGTCGATGTCCAGTTGCTGATGCGAACAAAAGTTCCAGTTAGCAACAAAATGGTACTGTAAATTATTGGTAGACGCCCCCTCCAACCTGATATGTGTATCCCTCCAAAACAGTTTGTTGGGGATATCATTGGAATATTTGTCGGAAAGATTGATACCGCCAACATATCCCACTTTACCATCCACTATTACGATCTTCCGGTGGTCCCGGTAATTGAGCCGGTTGGCTAAAGCAAAAATCCTGATTTCATAAAACGGATAGGCTTCCACGCCCGCTGCCCGAAGTTCTTTCTGTCTCCGTCTTTTCACTCTATGACTGCCAAAGTCGTCGTAAATGAAGCGAACTTTGACCCCTTCCGACGCTTTTCTTTTAAGAATATCCATCAGTCTATCCAGGATAATTCCTTCTTCTACAATATAGTATTCCAGGTGAATGAAATGTTCTGCCTGCTCGAGGTCTGCAAATAGTCTCGGAAATTTTTCTTCACCGTTTATGAGCAGCTCCGCCTTATTATACGTAAGCATACAGCGGGAGTCATTTAGCAACAACTGGATCATATCATTCATGTCCTCCAGAAATTCACTATTGTCAGAAGCTATTTTCTGCGATTCCTTTACAGCGTGCGCTTCTACTCTGCTAAAAAGATTGTCATCCGCGATGATTTTTTTTGAGTAAAGTTTCTCCTTCCGGTAATTGATGCCGATAGAAAAATACAAAACAGCACCAATAAATGGTAGTACTATAACAAGTAGCAAATAAGCCAGTGTCTTCTCTGGTATTGGGGTGTCTATAATTATGCGATACACGGCAATGATGTCTATCAACACAACAAGTATCGTCAGGATGACCCCATAATTATTCCGCAGGAAGTCCCAAATAGGTTGCAAGGTTTCTATCATATGGTCAGGTGTGCTTTTTCTTCAATCTTTTCTTTACCACATCTTCCGGATACTTCAATGCCAATTTTCTGATTTCGTATGTAAAATCGGTGAATGTTTTTTCCCACATTTCCGCCTCCTCTGTTGTATAGGTATGAAATCCGTCAGCATTGGCGGTGCCTCTCCCTCCTCGTTTCACTATATCGTCTATCAGCTTGGGAACAGTCGTACTATTGTTCAGCGTTGGTAATAATTCCTTCATTACAGAATGATAAGCAGGCACACCTGTTAAATCCATCCAGCGAAAGACACCGGCTAACGTCATCCAATACCCGGCATTATTGCGACAGGCACGATCCACATCCTCTACGGTTGCATAACCGTTCTCCACCAGGTATATCGCTTCTCTGTAGGCTGCATACATAATGCGGTTGGTAATAAATCCCCTGATATCTTTACGCACCAGCGTGGGTTCTTTTCCCCAGTAATGCGAGACTTCATAGAGATATTCCCCTTTTTTGATATTACTTTTATCGCCACATATAATTTCAAGAAAACGGGTAGTATGCGACGGCTCTGCCCAATGCAATCCAAAAAAGCGATCGGGATGTTTTACCTGTTGTTGTAACAAACTGATGGGGATGGCAGATGTATTGCTGGTTAAGATCGCTTTTTTGCTGATAAAAGATTCAATTTTACCATACACCGTTTTTTTTATGTCCATATTCTCCAGCGTACATTCCACCACTAAATTGCAACCCGCAAGCTTATCATAGTCTTCGGTTATAGTTAATAGTTTTAGATAGAATTCCGGTTCTCGTTTAATTAACCCTTCCTTTAGCGAACGCTTTAAATGGGTTTTGATTCTTTTGGCTGCATGTTTCATGTCGGCGGCTATAGGAGCTACCGCTATTACGGGATGTCCTGCTATTAAAAAGCAGGTAGCGATACTACAGCCCATCAATCCCAGCCCTACTACGCCTGTTTCTATTTCCGAAGGTTTTATTTTTTTACTCATTTTTATATTTGTTCTTTCAGGGAATTTCTTATGTACGATTGAATACCTTTTTTCTTCCTATTGTTTGTCTGCTTCTCCATCACCCTACGTAAACTATCCACTGTTCCGCTAAAATAATTCTCCTCTATAAAAGGGGAAATTATATCAGCTTTTTTCTTAGAGTAATTAACACAATTTCAGTATTTTTTTTGCAGAAGCCAGACCTGATTGCGTATCGATCTGAACATCCTGTCAAAACCGCCCTGTCACGGTAAACTTATAGGTATTAAACATGGCTACAAAGTTTACAAACTGATTCTCAAAAAAGAAAAAGTTTAATTGAAAAATGGCTCAGCACCCATATTCATGGCTCCAATCGCAATATTAACCATATAACAGTAGAAAAAAATAATCTGGATGGTATTAGTATCTATTTCTATAAGGAGATGCGGTACATTTTACCTGTTTTGTCCCGGAGTTTCATTGGCAGATGCGCTTGCATCATTATTTTTTGCATTGGTATCGGGTGGCTGCTATGCATCCAATGCCCATAAGGTTTTATCCACCAGGTCCCTTCGGGCATGGTAAAGTTAACACCTGCCTCTTTCAGGACTTTTTCGATGAAATCTACTTTAAAAAAAGTCTTACCCTACGTAGTACAACCCATCTAAGGGATTTTTGAAGCGAGCTGGTTGTTTTCCAGCTCTTCCAATGTTTTTCCCTTCGTTTCCGGTACTTTCCAAAAAATCAATAAAAACCCTAATACGCAGATAGTGGCGTAAATGTAGAAAGAGTGTTGCCCCATTAAATCGAACAGAAATGGAAAGCTGAATACAAGAATGAAATAAGCCACCCATAAACTTACTACTGCAATAGTAGTTGCCTGACTGCGTACCTTAGTGGGAAATATTTCAGAAATTAATACCCATGTTACAGGGGCCAGCGTCATGGCATAAATACCGATTGATGCCAATAAGAACCATGAAACATATGCAGATTGTATCCCTAACAACAATACAATTGCAATATAACAAACAAACAAACCGCCGGCACCAATCAACATCAATGGTCTCCTTCCTATCCTGTCAACTAGTAACATGGCTATTAACGTGAACACCAGATTAACTCCCCCTATAAAAACTGTTTGAAGCAACTGGTCATCTTGCGAAGCGCCAATACTTTCAAATATCCTGGGTGCATAATTGAAAACAGTGTTTATGCCACATAATTGTTGAAAAACGGCCAGACCTATTCCCAGGAGTATCGCAGAAAATATACCTTTCTTAAAAACATCTGCATAACTTTTTTTTATGATGCCCTCGAGTGAGCTATTAATGGTATTCATCGCTTCATTTACAAACGTTGTATTTCCTATTCGTTTTAATACTGAAGTTGCTGCCACTGTCTGCCCATTTTGAATTAACCAACGCGGACTTTCGGGCAACGATAATGCACCGATAAAAAATAAGACAGACGGAAGAATTCCCAATCCAAACATCCACCGCCAGGCATCCTCTCCCTGGTTACGCAACGCATAATTGGCCAGGTTTGTTACAAGAATGCCCAATACAATTGTAAGTTGATTTATTGCCACCATACGACCTCGTGTATGCGCTGGAGAAATTTCAGCTATATACATAGGGGACAACATAGACGCCATCCCTACCCCTATCCCTGCACAAAATCTGGCGGCGATAAAAAAATCCCTTGAAAAGGAGAGCGCCATAGCCAGAGAAGATAGAGCAAAGATTGCAGCCGCTACCAGTAATCCTGGTCTTCGGCCATACCTATTCGATATTGAACCGGCAAACAAACAGCCAATAATAGCACCTAAAGCCAGGCTTCCCGTCGCAAATCCTTCCCAGTACGCATCCAATGAAAAATGCTTCTGCAAAAAGGGCAATGCTCCGGCAATAACAGCGAAGTCAAATCCAAATAGGTAGCCGCCTAGTGCAGATATAAACGAAACACGTAAAATATAAGCATTATTGTACGCATGTGCTTTTATCAGTGGGGCATTTTTGTAATCACCAGCGTTATGCATTCAGTTCAATTTTTTAGAAATCGGCACGTCAAACATAGAAATTACTTTGTAGAAAATTTATATACCGTTGTTTGTCGATATTCTTCCTTTACAGACAAATTTGTTGGTTTAAATTCAGGATGATTAGGAGCATCGGGGTATCCCATTGCTTCCAATGCAAGGCCGCAACCAGCACCGTATATTTCTCCGTTTTTACCTATATCTTTTCCTTCGAGCAACCAGGCATTATAAAACTGAAGGCAGGGTTGATCGGTATACATTTCCATTATTCTTCCACTGTTTGTCTCTTCTATCGTAGCTGCTAGCTTAAGATGTGCCGGTTCATCAAAAACATAACAAACTGCATATCCCTGCTTTGGAAACAACTGCCCGGGTACAGACTGTTGGATCCGGCTCCCAACCGTATTGCCCCTTGTAAAATCCAGCGGCGTGTTTTTTACGAACCTGAGGATGCCTGTAGGGACTAACTCTTCGTTGGTTTCTATGACATTAAAAGCGGGTATTTTAACTATGTGATCCAATACTGTTTTGCTCCCCTTACCGCCAAGGTTAAAATACGCATGGTTCGTCAGATTAAGAATTGTTGTTCTGTCGGTACAAGCATAATACTCAATCCTTACTGCATTATCATGACAAAGGGTATACGAAATTTTCACCTTGATATTTCCCGGATACCCCTCTTCTCCATCAGGAGAAACTAAGTATAATTCAACGCTGCTCTCCCCTGTTTCATTCATCGTAACACATCCATCCCATACTTGGAAGCTAAATCCGCTGGGTCCTCCGTGTAAATGATTTTTTTGGGGCTTGCCAAAAGCGTCATTATTTGCAAGTTGATATCGTATCCCTTCCAATTCAAAACGCCCTTGATTTATTCTCCCACATACGCGACCTATAGTAGCGCCATAATATTTGTCTTCGGCTTCCAGGTATTGTTGCAAATTATTAAAGCCAAGCACTACATCATCCCAACAATTATATCGATCAGGAACAAACATAGATACCCACCTCGCCCCATAATTAGTAAATTGCGCTACACACCCGTTTTTGTTAGACAAAGTAAACAGCTTAACTTCTTTTCCTTTAATGGTTCTTTTGAAAGACGTTTCGCTTAACAGCTGCATTTCAATCTCCGGTTTTAAATAGGCTATCTGATGCTGCATTATTGCGCAACGCAGAACCAAATATTCTTCGTTTCTGGCATTTAGTCTTCCGGTGTTATCCTGGCTAGCCATCCTCCGCCGGGTGCCATACGGATCGTTATACTTTCACCGGCATTTAAATTACGCTGGATCAATTTGTAATCTGTGGCTGCCGTGGCGGCATTGATACCATCTTCTATATACTCAAGCCGATATCTACCCTTTTTCAGAAAATCAGTTGCAATGACAAGTGTACGTGCATCATCGTTAGTGATAGCGCCGATATGCCACGCATCATTATTTCTTCGGGCCAATACCGTATACTGACTTATTTTTCCGGTAAGAAGTTTCGTTTCGTCCCATTCTACCGGAATTTTTGCAAGAAAATCAATACAGTCTTTCTCCCGATCATAATCAGTAGGTGACCCTGGTAACATGGTCATGGGACTATTCAAAATAATAAATAGCGCCATTGCATGTGCTCTTGTACCCCATCCCATTGGATAGTCTCCAAAATGCCGAAAATTATTTTTGTTGCTATTACGAAAGGTTGCCGGGATATAATCCATCGCACCAGTGAACATGCGTATGTAAGGCAATAAGTTGTGGTGTGTTGGGTTATCATTATCGGAAACACCACTTTGCTCGAATTCTATCAAAGCTTCCCGCGTAAGTACATTCGGGTACCTACGGCCTAATCCATCCGGTTTGTAAGCGCCATGAAAATTCAGCACCATTTTTTTTTCTGCCGCTTTTTTTGCGAGCGACTCATAAAACTCAACCATGGGTTGATCGTCCCGATTCATAAAGTCGGTTTTGATCCCCTTGATGCCCCATTTTTCAAATTGATCAAATGCCGCTTCCCATTGGTCTTTCAAAGTATTCCAAATTACCCAAAGCATTATGTCTACTCCTTTACTTTTTGCATATGCCGCAACTTCTTCCATATTCAGTCCTGGCACAGTTTGTAGTAAATCGTCCTTAGGACTCCAACCATCATCGAATAAGAAATACCGAAACCCGTATTTTGCACAAAAGTCAATAAAGTATTTTGCCGTTTCAGTATTTACTCCTGCTTTAAAATCGACCCCATATATATTATTCTTAGCCCACCAGTCAAACATTACCACACCAGGTTTAATCCATGATATATCGGTCATATCCGTAGGCGATGCCAGCAGGTATACCATATGATTATCGATCAATCCTTCCTCTGCATCTGCAATAGCAAATATGCGCCAAGGATAATTTCTGCTTCCTGCTACTCTTGCTATGTAGTCATATGTTTCATCTACCTGCTCGCTTATGTAGCGATTCTTGCTGTATCGGTAACGCTTAGGATAGGGGGGATGGGTGACTGTTAATTGCGAAGTGCTTTTACTTTTTACCCACAATCCCGGATAGTTGTACAAGTCAGATTCCGTTATCATTAAAAATCTGCCATTTTTCTTTTCTGCCAGAACCGGAAGATTTAAAAGTCTAGTTGCATCAACATCTTTTACCTTTTTCAATTCGTAGGGTTCCTCATAAGCCGAATTGAAACTTTTTTCAGATTGAAACCGAAGGACATCGTCTTCGCTTAAATCAATGTTAAGACTTTCATTCAAAACAGTAAAGCTATCCGTTGCGGCAGTAGAAAAGCGATAGGCCAACCCTTCATTAAAAAGGCGGAATATTATTGACTGACTGGTTTTAAAATTCAGCACCAATTCATTGTATTTGTTCCGGTACACACTTGCTTTCTCCCGGATTTCTGGATGTACTTCTTCGTCGACAGATTTCCTGTTTGTCTTTTTTACCTGCTGTATCCCGGGATTTGCCTTATTGGTAATTAATCCCAGGTCCCACAGTGTAACCATCAATTCATTCTCTTTAAGAAGTTTTGCGCTCAATCCTTGTTTGGTATTCTCTACTATCACCGATAGTTTCTTGTCCGGTGAATATAAATCGTATTGTTGTGCGTTGGACTTTGCAAATAGCATAGCCAGAGACACCAGTGTCAGGAAAACATTCTTAATAATCATTTAATTCAGTTTACTACCATTAAAATATTTGACAAGCCTGATATAAAGATATTACCACCAGTTCGGATTTTGTTTCAATGCAGGATTGATCAAAATTTCCTTTGTAGGTATAGGCATAAGATAGTGTTTTTCAGCATTGAAATTTCGGTTGGTAGCACTTTCTACAATTAGAAAACCGTTAATATCAGTCTTGTTCTGCCAACTGCTATTTGAATATGGATTTCGATCTTGTCCCTCCACCACAATCGGCAGTGCCCAGGGGGTGCCTTTTATTTTAGCACCTTTAATGTCCATAGGCAATTCAATTTCAGCAGTCTTCCATCTCCGGAGATCGTCGTAGCGAAACCCTTCAAATGCTAATTCAATAGTTCGCTCACGGCGAATCTCAGTCCTCATATCCAAACCATTCGTTGCGACGAAGCTGTTCGTGAGGTTCGGCATGTTCACGCGTTGGCGAATTAAATTTATGGATTTGTCAAGGTAGTCATCACTGATGTTTTCATTTTTTTCGAAATTAGCCTCCGCATATATCAGTAGTATTTCAGCATACCGAATCAAATGACAATCGAAACCATAACCTAAACCTGGTGATTCATTAGATGCCGCATTTTCTGACAAGAACTTATAAGTAGTGTACCCGGTATTTGCATTTCGTTGAGGATAGAATGGCCAAGCTTCAGCAGGTTGAGGATACCAGCATTGTGGAATTTGGGTACCCGGAATAACAAGCGACATGGACATTCTCGGATCCCGATACTGAAATTCTGAAGTAAATTGGTCATATCCCTGAAAGAGGGGAGATTTATTAATGGGCAATCCATCCTTGGACAAATACATATCTGCCAGCTTTTTGGTAGGCAACATTCGTCCTTCTCCTACCACGCCCGGCATGTTATAGGAAGTAATCTGCATTTGATAGCGTCGGTCTAAGATTGCTTCGGATCCGTCATCGCCTTCCTCAATAAAGAAGTAGCGATAACTCTGTGCTCCTTTGTCGGTAAACAAAGAATACTGTCCACTATTCATTACCGACAGTGCGGCGTCGATAGCAATATCAAAATATGTATTGGCTTCAGCGTCCCCTCTACTTTTTCCCCAACTTGCTTCAAATAGCGCAACTCTTGCTCTTAGTCCATCTGCAGCTCCTTTCGTAATTCGCCCTATATCTGCATTGGCCAAATCACTCCGATTGGGTAAATCTGCAAGAGCCTCTGCCAAATCTTTCAGAATGAAATCAACCACTTCTTTACGTGATGCTCTTGGAGCATATAAGTCTGCATCGTCAACTGCCAACTCTTTTTCGATCAATGGCACCTCTCCAAATAGCCGGAATATTTTCCAATAGTTGTAGGCTCTAAAAAACTTGGCTTCTGCCGCATAGTTACCTATCTCATTAGAGATTGATGATGAAGCTGCTTTTTCCAGAATCGTATTGCAGCGTCTTATATAAATATAAGCATTCGTCCACCTGCTATCGTTTTCCGTAGCCTGAAATGTACCATTGCTGATCGAATTCGGTACATCGAATGCCAGGTCGGTGTAAACATCAAAAGTATTAAATGTTTCCAGCGAGTGGTAGAGATTGTTTGCTGCTAATTGAAAATCCGAACTAGTCTTCCAAAAAGTAGCATCGGAAATTGAATCTTTAGGGATCAGATCTAATCCTTTAGAGCACCCTAGTAACAGTAAGCTGGCTACGCAACACGCTTTTAAAAAATTATGGCCCATGATCGTGATAATTAATTGTTTTAGAATTTGATGTCCAAACCGAAAGATATTACCTTGTTAAAAGGGTATGTTTGTTCGTCAGAACGCTCCCAGGTTTCCTCTGGATCGAACGAGCCGTTCCAGGTACCCTTCGAGAATGTAAATAGGTCCTGCCCGCTTACATAAACACGTACATTGTGCAGTTTTGCTCTATTTACAATGGTTTGGGGGAAATTGTAACCTACTGTCAGCACTTTAATTCGCAGGTAGGCAAGATTGTTCATACGCATAGAAGAGTACCTCCAGTTCCAGTTACGTACATCGTCGTATCCTACAAATCCTGGAATGATACGGGGAAATTGCGCATCAGGATTTTCAGGTGTCCAACTCTTACCATAGAAGTACTCAAGTGGTTGCATCCAGACTGCCGGGAATGGATAGCTGAATTCTCCTGTCCGAATCCCTTGTCGCTTTCCAACTCCTTGCAGAAATATACCAAGGTCCAATCCTTTATAAGATAAATTTATATTGGACGAATAAATATAGCGTGGCAGCAGATTACCAAGATATACCATATCACCGGTTGTTCCCGACGCAGGATCACCAAATGCGGTAATTCTACCGTCCCCGTCTATATCCCGATACATAACATCTCCTATGCTTACGTTTGCAGGTACATTTCCCAACTGCTTATATGATTCTAATTGACGTGCATCCTTAATAATACCATCGTAATAGTAGCCAAAATAAGAATTTAGCGAATAACCTTCACGGGCATATATCAGCCCTTCACCATAGCTATTGTTCCCTTTAATTTCAAGTAATTTGTTTTTTGCATCACTAATAATACCTGAAATGCTATAGGTAAATTCTCCTATCCGGTCTGTCCACGCCAATGAAACATCCCATCCTTTTGTTTCGAGCCTCCCTATGTTTTGGGTAGGTGCCGATCCGCCTAATGTGGCAGGAAGTTGATCGTTTACCAGCATATTATTGTTTCTCTTTACATAATAGTCCAACGTTCCACTCAAGCGGGACTTTAGTATGCTAAAGTCTACGCCAATATTTCTTGTTTCAATGGTTTCCCAGGTTCTCGTCACGGAAGCAATGTTAGAGATTGCACCAGGCAACCCAACATTCGGCACCCCCATCGGATAGCTGCCAGTAATATTGATAAGTGAGATATAATCGTAATTGCCAAAGCTTAATTCCTGATTACCAGACTTACCCCAAGATGCCCTTAGTTTCAGGTTGTCAAACATGTTCAACCTGTTAACAAAGTTTTCTTCAGATAAATTCCATGCTAAAGCAACGGAGGGAAATAAAGCACTCCACCGTTTATCTTTAGCAAATTTTGAACTACCATCCATCCGAGTAGTAAAGTCTAGAAGATATTTCTTGTCGAACGTATAGCTCAATCGGCCAAAATAGGATTGTAATGCCCAATCGGACGCATTACCCGTAAAGTTGGCATATTGAGTTTTAGTTCTATCAGCGAGGTTGAGAGAGAAAATTTCATTGCTCGCAAAATTATAGCCTGTTATTGATTGCCCTTGATAATTGCTTCCTTCCCGGGAGGAGCCGGCCATTGCATTGATACGATGCCTATTAATCGTCTTACTATAATCCAGGTAACCGGTATAGTTTTGATAGATGTTTTTAGAATTCGTGAATACTGCATTATTGGGCACATTCACAATATCAAAGTTAGATCCGTCCCAATTGTGTTGTGCGAATGTAGGATTTGTTCGTTTGCCGTCAGCAAAGTCGAGATTCACTCCTACCTGCCCCACCAGCTTTAAGTCTGGTAATATTTGCAAGTTGCCTTTTACGTTGGTTGAGAATCTGTAAGTATTTGACCTTACTACACCCGCTTCTTTCAAATACTGAATAGGATTTCTGAAACCGCCCTGGTATTTATAGAGTTGCCCCGAGGGATTATATATGGGTACATAACTTCCCATTTGATTAACGAAGTAAAGAATACTACCCAATGCGGTCGGTTCAATTATAGGCTGGCTTTCAAAGCTGGTACGAGTTTCAAAGCTCAATCGTTTTGAAACTTTGAAGTCATAGTTTAAACGCAGATTGTACCGGTCCGAACGGTTTTCGCCGTGTTTGAAAACACCATTATTTTGCGCATATCCTACTGAGAAGAGGTAATTATTGTTATCGCTACCGCCAGATACATTGACATTATGCATGTGCTGAGAACCGTTCCCAAATACGGCATCGATCCAATTATGTGATTGATAAAACCCGGGGAAGTTCTCTAAAAATATCAACCAGCCGTTGGGATCAGGTTCAGCATTACTTCTTATTTTGTTGAATACATCTTCCGAAACACCCGGTTGATTTATATTTCTCATACCTTCATCATACATCTCAGCCAGTTGTAGTGTATTTGTACGTTTCTTTAAGTAATGAGGTTTTTTTATACCATAATTTCCTGCGTATTGCACTGTTGGAACGCCTTTCTTCCCCTTCTTGGTTGTTACTATTACGACTCCATCCGCTGCTCGTGCACCATATATAGACGCTGCGGCGTCTTTCAACACCGTTAACTCTGCTATATCATTAGGGTTTATAAGATTAAGATCCCCGGGAATTCCATCTATTAACACCAGCACTTTGCCACCACTCATAGAGGAAGCCCCCCTGATTTGCAGATTATAATTTTCTCCACCCGGTCGCCCACTACCACGGGTAACCGTAACACCCGGCATAGCACCTTGCAAGGCATTCATGGTATTGGTGAGCGGTCTTGTTTCAAAAATTTTACTGTTTACTTTTGATACAGCTCCTGTTAATTCTCCTTTCACTTTTGTTCCGTAACCGATAACTACAACTTCATCGAGCTCTGTTTCGAGTCTCGATAAAGTAACATCTAGCCATGATTGTTTGCCCAACGCCACCTCTTGCTTCTGGTATCCTACAAATTCAAATACTAACATATCATCGGGGAATGTTTCAATAGAAAAGTGGCCCTGATTATCGGTTATAGTACCAGCTGTAGTTGCCCTCTGAGCTGAAACCGATACGCCGGGTAAAGGAATATCGTCTTGCGTTTTTACTACACCAGTGACAACTACTTTTTGTTGAGCAACAACATGGTAGCTGAAGAAAGTAAAAAAGAAAGATAATGTCAACAATTTGATGGTTGTTGAAAAATCTTTATCGTAAACCAGTTTTTTATTCATGACAGCAATTGTTTAAGCAATCAGTTAATAATGATGATAATCAAATACAAATATAAAAGGGTGCTTTCTACCAGCAGATGGATGATTTTTGGTGTTTGATGGATTATTTAACTATAACAAAAATTACTCTGCCGCTACACTTCTTAATGTATCGTCAGAAAAATGAAAACGTGCCCCTTGATGATTAATATCCAGCTCCAAAACCTTATTAAAAAACATATTGGCATTTTTATCACCCAACCCTAAATATCCTAACGACATTAAATAGTAACAATTCACAGTATTATAAAGTCGAAGGTTTACATCGAAAACGTTAAGTCCCGGAAGCGAAACTGCGAAGTAGTCAATAGTAATATCGTCATGAATATGACTCTTTCCAAAATCTATCAACCGTTGAAAAATATCGTTGGATTTTTTTCTATCCTTTAGCTTTTTCCACGCCAGTCCCTGATAATATATTTTGTCGGGCTGTGCATCATTATAAAAAAAAGCAAGTGTCGGTTCATTTATTCCGCAGGTTGCTTTCTGGTAATATTCTGTAGCCATTGCTTCGTCACCAAGATTTTCATATGTTACTCCGATCCAATAATGGATGTCATTTTCCTGAGCACCTATCAGTTTTCCTTCACCCAGGTTGGGTGGATAGCTTTCCGCTTCTTTTAGTAATTTTAAAGATTTCTTATAGTCTCCTTCAAAAATTGCTCTTTTTGCCAGTGCTAGCCTGCATAAAACATATTGCTTTATGACCATTCCTTCTCCACCTTCCCACGGATGAAATTTCCGGCTGTTTAATAATTCTTTAGCATACTCATGCTCACCCAATTGATTGTACAGCGTTATCCTTTCAAGGTACAGATCATCTCTTTGATCTACAAGCTGCAGATAGTTGTTTAAAAACGATAGTCTTTCAACAGGATTCCTATTTTGTAACTTATGGAGTTGATCTAGCTCCATCAACACTCTTGCATCAGAAGGATTGAGGGAGAAGGCAGTTCCCATATGTTGTAGTGCTTTTGTAGCGTCGTTTTGTTTATTATAGTAAGCGATCGATAGATTTCGATGCACTGTTGGGAATTGTGGATTGTGTTGTGCTGACTTTTCCCAGGCTGAAACAGCTTCGGTGTACTGACGTTTATCGTACCAGAAATTCCCCAAATAATAATGGGCTTTTGCATCTGTAGAATTTTGTTTGATAGCTACCTGCAATGTCAACAAGTCCTCTAGTTTATTTGGGAAAATATAGTCAGAACTTAATGATGCAGCTTTACTAAAATATTCCCTTGCCTGTTCTGTCTTATGGTTCATAAAAGAAAACCAGCCGAGGTAATACATTGTCATTGTGTGACCTCCGTCTGAATACATACAAGTCGACAGAAAGTCAATTGCTTCCTGATACAAGCCAGCGTGGGCATAGTCGAAAGCGTACTCGGATAAAGTATTGGCATTTTTTCGTGCAATAGAATTAAGATACTCCAGTGTTTCTTCTGCCAATGGATTTCCTTCCTCAGATTGCAACAGATATCTTTCAAAATAACATCCAAAATTAAAAGGGTCTATTTCCAGCGATTCGTTTATGCATGAATGCGCCTCTTGTAAATGATTGAGTTTCCGGAGAATGAAAACCTTAGCGTGCCGAGCACTATGGCTATGATAATTTTTAACAATTGATTTTTCGATTAAATATAATGCTTCGGTGTAATCTCCTTTTCGAACGGAAATTCTGGCAAGATTGAGGAAGCCTGCATGCTGCCAGGATTCATTCCAGACACTTTTATAAAAGGCATTGTAAGCGTCATTGTATTTATATTGTAGCAGTAAGGCCCACCCCAGATTGTAGAAGGCTTCTCCATCATATGGATTCGGGTTACGCTGGACCAACGTATCGATAGACCTCTTGAAATAGTGCTCTGCTTTTTCGAATTGCCCTCTGCGTAAATTCCATAAACCAATTGCATTGTTAACGCGGGTATCACCCTCATCTCTTTTTAAGGCTTCCTGATAATAGTCAATTGGATTATAATTAGCATGACGATATTGCTCCAAATGTAACCCTGTTAGATATAACTGTTCATTATTCTCCACATCTTCTGGCTTCTTAGCATACGCTGCTGGTTGAGGTATAGGATATTGGTGTAAACTTTCCGGTTGATATTGCACCAGTTCTTTTCCTGTGCTGTTATCAATTGCCAGCACTTTCGTTTTTTCCGGTTTTAAAACTTTCGAATATTGAACCGTGTGGAGATATGGCCGATCTGGTGACACTGGAACTATTTCACTGAATATGAGGTCACCTTCGTACAAAACCCGTATTGCTACTTCATTGTACACTGCGGTTACGTATAAAATAATAGCTATCTGATCTTCTGTAACGGTAAGGTTGACCACTGCTTCCTTGGTTGCGTTTTTAACCATTCCCACTGTATGATATGGCATAAAGTACTGCTCAAAAGTCTTCTCTTCGTAAGGCTGCAACCAGGAAAAGTCAGGTTGATTGTCAGTATAAACACCCGCCATCAACTCTATGTAAGGTCCATCTTCATCCGTCAGATTTCTATCCCATGTATATCCGAATTCACCATTTCCCCAGGTCCATTGCTTTTTTCCCGGAGCTATATGGTGGTTAGCAACGTGTAAAAGCCCGCCTCTAGTTTCGTGTTCATACCCCCCCACAAAATTGTATCGGGAACTGACAGCCATATAAGATGTTGGTACGGGGATATTTTTATATCGGGATATATCTGTTCCGGGAGCATAATTGACTTTATAGTAAGTGCCCGTGGCAATGGGAAAAGACGAAACATCTCGTTTGCCATGATCAAAAACAGCATGTACATCGGGAGGAAAAACTGATTGGTATTGATCATTTACTTTTACCGCAGGATTAGCCCACCATAAAAATGTTTGGGGAAAAGGAGTCCTGTTATAGAGCCTGCCTCTTACTTCAAGATACGCCTTTCCCGGGTAAAGCGTGAAACCTGCCATACCTTTTGTGCGGGTCATACGTTCCACTTCGTTTACCCATACCGTTTTGCTGCCATCTTTG
Source organism: uncultured Terrimonas sp. (assembly GCA_964604365.1). Lineage (GTDB taxonomy): Bacteria > Bacteroidota > Bacteroidia > Chitinophagales > Chitinophagaceae > Agriterribacter. The sequence goes on along the minus strand of CAZRYS010000004.1, from coordinate 3,585 downwards.
TTTTCAGAAATCATAAAGTCAACTGGGTCAAAAGTAGACGGACGGTGATGTTGCGGCCAATTAAATTCAATTCCTCCTGAGATCCATGGACCTGTTAGTCCCACGAGTGCTGGTTTTATAACCTGATTATAATAAACAAAATTTCGATTCATTACTTTGTCATACGCCATTTGTATCCTGCCACCCAATTCCGGCAATATCATAATTTTTAGATAGTCGTTTTCGAGAAATACCGCCTGGTAGGTTTGGTTAATCTTGTAGTCTTCTATTTTCTCTATAACGGGATAGGGATACACCGCACCACTGCTGCCCTGATAAACCCGTTTCTCCAGGAAAAGGGGATTTTTTTCCGCAGCACCCGTGGGATAAGTAGGTATTACAATCGGTTCAATCCATGCATTTACTTCTCCATACTTCATTTATAAACAGTATTAATGATTTCAAAGATATTCTCATGATTTAGTAATCATGATGGAGTAACAAAGGGATTGGATGGACTTTTTTACTATTTTTGAATGGCAACTATTTCAAATATGGCGCAGTTCATTAAAAAGCAAGACGGCTTTGAGGGGCAAAAAATGATTGTCATTCCCAGACAAATTTTACACAGCAGATGTGCGACCAATGAATTAATAAACTCACTTTATATAACAGATATCGGATATTATCCAAAAGCAAAATTCCATTTTATGGAGCGGCAAAATGGAGTGGATCAATTTATATTGATTTACTGCCATGAAGGCAATGGTCAGGTTATTATAGATAATAAGGTCAGCAAAATGGAGGCTGATGAATATATCATCATTCCGGCCAAAAGTCCTCACGCTTATCAAGCCGATGAAAAAGCGCCCTGGAGTATTTACTGGATACATTTTAAGGGAAATCTTTCAGGAAAAATAGCGGCACACTTATTCCAGCAAGGAGGCACGAAACGGTTTCTCCGATTTAAAGAGAAAAGTATTGAATTGTTTAATGAAATCTACCAGCAATTGGAGAAGGGGTATTCCAATGACAATCTGGCTTTTGCCAACATGTGCCTTTGGCATTTTTTCTCTTCATTCCTATTTAATGACAAATGTGGACCTTCAGGTAAATTAAACTATAAGGATGCTATTGATATTGCGATAGACTTTTTAAGTAAACATACAGAAAAAACCCTGACTCTCGAAAGCATCGCACTTGAGGTGAATTTATCTCCTTCTCATTTTTCTTATTTATTCAAGAAAAAGACAGGATTCTCTCCTATGGAGTATTTTAATCACCTCAAAGTACAAAAAGCATGTCAGTATCTGATATTTACCAAATTGCGAATTAAAGAGATTTCTCAGGAAGTAGGAATAGAAGATCAGTACTACTTTTCAAGAATGTTTACTAAAGTAATGGGGCTATCACCCAATGAATACAGAGAGAAAAGAATTCGATAAATACATACTTTGTATTTTGACTCAAACTAATAAGACGTGTCGCAGCCACTGTTGAAATAATCGCAGTAGGACAATAAATCAATCTCTCGCCCACCAAAAAACAATTTCTACCAGGCAGAAACCTGGCAGCCAAACAAAACACCTGCATTTACAGATTACTGCAAGAAACCTGCTTACAAGTCTTTACAAAACCCTGGTCGCTATCCACACATTTAAAACTACCGTTCACTAATAAATATCGCACGTACAGGTAACATCGCTGTCGTATTTATTATCAATAAATGACAGAACAGTATAAAACTGTTTATTTAAACCATAATATTTCAAACTTTTTGATCATGAAAAGTAAGGGGTTACTAGCCGGCACAATTTTAATACTGTTGCTGGGCATTTCCGGTTGCTGCGAATGCCCCGGAGATTGCAAAAATCTGAGTTCGGTTTCTGTACCCATCCGGGTACAGGAAACGAATAATTGGTGCTGGATTGCCTGTGCACAAATGGTCCATTCCTATTTTGGGCATAGTATTACGCAATGTGCTTTGGCTAACGACCGGTTGGGGCGTACAGATTGTTGTAACTTTCAAAACCGGGGTGCTTCCTGTCCGAAAACAAATAATTGCAACACCCCGGGTAATACTAAAAGTGCGATAGAATCGCTTAATTATGAAGTAACCGAGTCTACAACGCCACTTGATTGGGATGTGCTGCGCAAACAAATCTATTGTTCCAAAAAGCCGATGGTATTTGGCGATGGTGCTGCCAGCGGCGGGGTAGGGCATGTACGAGTTATTTATGGCTATGTAACTGTAAATGCCCAGCGTTGGATATCGTTGTCTGACCCCTGGAGCCCCTGCATCGGTAGCGACGATCTGATCAGTTATGAGGAATATGCAAACACTTCTGGACCGGGCCGTGTACACCGCAGGACATTATATAAAATCATCGATAAAAACTAGCAGTCATGAAAAATATTATCATCTGTATATTGATTTTTTCAACAGCATTAATGTCTTGCAACAGAAAAGGGGGCAACAATGGCAATACGCCACCGTCAGAAAATGATTTCAGTACTCCCGCTGAGGCATTTGAACAGGCAAAAAAGAGCCTGCCGGACTTGTTGAACGATGCTCAAAAAAAAGCCTTTGGGTTAGAATCAGCTGAAGTTATCCGGCAGTTGAGCAAAACGAACGAAATTCCGGTTTCCTATCTGGACTTAAACAAACTCAAAGATAGCAGTAGTGCCTTTTTCGACGAAGCAGTCTTATTCGGATTGGGTGATAGCAACGGAACTAAGATTTGTATTAGCGTACGTAAGCAAAATAATAGGTGGATACAGAGCGTAATTGGAATGAAAAAATATGTGACCGTTTTGCAACAACGCACCGGGGTTTCGAGGATAATAGATGTACCGGGGTTAGAAATGAGTTTTGTAGAAGTAAAAACTGGGGACAGCACTGCTGCCAGCTTAGGTTATTACCCGGTAGCCGATTATCCCGATGCAAATATCTACCAGCAGGAAACGTATTCAAAAGCACAACTGCTCAACCGCCTTGAAGCATACCGCATTACAATGGAAAGAAAATTCGGAAAGGATTTTACGAGTGGCAATCTTGACAGATAAGGCGAAATATATATAACAATGTTCTGCCGGGCAGAATTCCCGGCAGATTTCATGTAACTGTTCTTCACCACACTTTCTTAAACCCGGTTTATGCAGTAGACATTTTCATTGTTAGCACAAGACAAAGTTATTTAAGCATAACCACCGTTTTTGATAGTCACCTGTTTGGTTGTTACAAAACATAAGTCAGTCATAGCCTGCAAATTGCTATAAATCTTATGCTCTCTACCATTTTTTTCGTTCCTTTTGCTTGTGCAAAACGAACCCAAAAGCACACGCCATAACCTGTCTCGCCTCAGGCGTAGACGATGTACGGCCGTTTGGCGACCGCTTCGATCAACTACATTACTACTGTATACTCAGCTATAGTAATTACATCTACAGCGATGAATGTCAAAAATACTGACATGAAAATAGACGCCAAGAAAAATCCTAATGCATAATCCCGATACAATGCCGTTTAGTTAAGGTTTTTATTTAAACGAGATGAGATTTATTTCAAAACGTTCAGTAATTTTTCTTCGATACTTTTTGCGGAAA
>CAZRYS010000003.1:0-317524 GCA_964604365.1 uncultured Terrimonas sp. | reverse complement strand
ATTGGAATTTTTATGCCCTAAATAAAAAATTGACTTTTTGAGGGACGACTATTTATTGTGCCAGTTTTTGCTTCATCTCTTGTTGAAGGTTTATTGCGCAAATGTTTGCTTCATCTCTTGTTGGAAAAGGAACGTATCAATGAGTTTAGAAACAACGATTTTATTTTCTTCTGATAGTTCAGTGATACGGTTGAACTGATGAATCAACGTTTTGTCGGTGATGCTCTCTGCTGCAAGGTCTGCGGTAGTCCCGTTCATTAAAAAGTCAGTCGAAACATTAAGTGCATTAGCCATTTTTTAAGTACTTCTGCGGCCGGGCTTGCTTCCCCGTTCTTCTTAGTCTGCAAACGAATAAAGTATTTTAAGTTATAGGAAAGTTGTCTATTGTTTGCAACAATAGACTGCAAACATGTTAATAAAGCCTTGTTTTTTGTAGTCTACGATATAAATAAATAACAAAATAGGAAGCCAGATTTTTCTTAATGTACAATACAATAAAAAAGCAACAGCTAACCCGATGCTGATTAGCGAACAGAAAGTTGAAGAGTGCGACAACGGAAGTTGATAGTAGTAATGTAGTTGACTACATAATAAAAAATTACATATACAGACCATTTCTTCCCAGTCGAGTCTCCTTTAAGGGACTCGGCGTGAACATTTTGATAACGACAATAAAAGGCAACAGCCTGCCCAATGCCCAATAGCGAACAGGTGCACAAGCGAGCGTGGCAACAGACGATGCTGGTAGTAATGTAGCTGACTACATAATAGAAATAAATCTAAAGAATAACATATAGCAACAGTACCCTGAGCGCGGAACTGGGTTACGTAGACAAGCTACAGTTCATGGGCATGGAAGGTAGAATCCGTAAAAAAGAAGCCTGCTCATCATTCTATACGTTCTCTCTCAAAGCCCTTTTCCTGCTAACACACCACCGCCAGGCTGCGTAAAATTGCTTCGAGAGCATAAACCGTGGAAGCGTACTTGAAAAATCTCAACTCCTTCCCGCAAAATCATTTTCAGATACTCTTACAACAAAGACCATCACATTTTACATACCTAATTTTTGTTAATCTATCTGTCCGGATATATCAATTTAAAGGGGTAATTGTTCCCGTTTCCAATGCGAAACGGATAAAAAGGCAGCTAAGATAGTAGAGCCTTCGGTACTGCGAGCGCATAATGTTGCGCTAACGCTTGCACCCTTCGGGACTTATAGCTCTAAGCACCTACGTCTCCACTTCTAAACCGCTTTCTTTTTTTCCGTTTTTTCTTTTGGAAAAATGTTTTTACGGAAGCGAAGCGGAGTAAAAGAAACCTAACAGGATTTCTTAACATTAAAATCAAACGATTATGAACATCATCGGAAGATTAACAAAGGATGCGGAAGTACGCACCACGCCACGGGACAAACAGGTAGTAAGTTTTTCTATTGCCGCTAACGACCATTACCGCAACAAGCAAGGCGAACGGGTAGAACAGACTACTTATTTTAATTGTTCCTACTGGATTAGCAGCACCATTGCGCAGTACCTGACCAAAGGTAGTTTGGTAGAAGTAGAAGGACGCATAGGTGTAAGTGCATGGAAGGACATGCAAGGAGAAGCAAGGGCAAACCTGACCGTACATGTAAACCAAATAAAACTGCATGGCGGTAAATCACAAAGAGGGCAGCAACCAACCATTACCGAAAGAGTGCCCCCCCAACAAGCAGAACCGGTTACCGATGACCTTCCATTTTAAACAGTGCAGGTAGTAAAATATTGTTACTACCTGCCATTTACTCCATTTTAAAATTTAAAACAAAATCATTATGGCACATAATCTTAATTATAACGCTTATACAGGACAATACAGTTTTTTCAGTGTGAAAGAAAAAGCATGGCATGGGTTGGGCAAAGTTGTTACGGACTATCCAAATAGTGCAGAAGCCATTCAATTTGCAGGACTGGATTACGAAGTAATAAAAACACCCTTGTTTACACAGGGCCGTTCAATAACGATTGGAAATGCCGGTGAAATAGTGGAGGGAGATAACCTGCATGTACCCAATTATTATGCAACGCTACGCACCGATAACAACACCGTATTAGGAGTAGTAGGTAAAGATTATGAGATAGTACAAAACAAATATGCCTTTAGTTTTTTTGATGCCATAGTAGGTGGTGGAGATGGCGTTTTATACGAAACAGCAGGAGCACTCGGAAAAGGCGAGAGAACATTTATAACCGCCAAATTGCCTGACTATATAAGAGTAGGAAATGGCGATGATGTAATTGAAAAGTATTTATTCCTCACGACTTCCCACGATGGCAGCGGCTGTATTACGGCTGCATTTACACCCATAAGAATAGTTTGCCAGAATACCCTTAATGCAGCACTGCGCAGCATGAGCAATGTAATTAAAATTCGTCATACGGCTAATGCCAAACAAAGACTGGAAGAAGCCCACAGAGTAATGGGCATTGCTCATACACAAAGTATAGAAATGGAACAGGTGTTTAACCGTTGGGCGAAAGTGACTATTACCGACAAGGAAGTGAAGAAGCTAATAGAGCTGGCAATGGCACCCAATAAAGAAACCCTTCGCAATCTGGAAAAAGGAAACAAGGAGGAGCTATCTACTGTTTTTAAAAACACTAGCGAAGATGTATTTGCTTATGCTATGATGAGTGATACCCAACAATTGGAAACTACCAAGGGGACACTGTATGGTTGCTACAATGCTGTAACAGGGTACTTTCAAAATGTACGCAACTATAACGACAGCGAAGCAAAATTAAAATCAATCGTGTTTGGCGGTACGGCACAAATCCGCAGCCAAAAGGCTTTTGACTTATGCACTATTTATGAAGAACGCGGGTCAGACTGCCTGAAGTTAAATTAAACGATTGGGGCGGTAAGCCGCCCCAATTTTTAACAAGCATTATTATCAACTTAAAAAAAGTGGCAATGGAAATCCTTAACGACTTAACAAGGCTGCAAACACATGGTATTTATTTACTGATAACAGGTATAGTTATCCGTTTTATTGTAGGCAGACGCAGGTTTAAACGCAGGGGTATTGGAGGATTACAACATTTTAATTCTTACCTCGTAGCCTTAATATTAATGACAATTGAATGGCTATTCAACTTCATAGGAATGATAGCGATTCTGTTGGGTATATTATTACTGTTAGTATAAAAGCACTTAATTCAGAAGGCGGTATTTACCAGTATTTTTTTGAACCCAACAGCATTACTACTATGAAACCCGGTTGCGTCGCACTCTTGTGCTGCATTAATTCTATTGGCCAAAATGCAGCATCCCGAATTTATTTCGGGAACACTGTTCGCTACTCAACATTTTTTAAAAGACAGGGAAGGAATGTTGTTCCCATTAGTATGTATATGCAATAAAGAAAATCTATCTCAACAATTCAAAATTATTTCAAATGAAAACAATACAATTTTTTCAAACGCTGGCTACACTGAATGTAGAAGGTAACTGGCAGTTAACCATTAAAGCCGCAGGAAACAGGATGTTGGTATCTGTCCTATATACCAACGACACCGTAGGTGATAAAGCTAAAAACCTGATACCACCACTGATATTGAAAGGAACTGCCGAAGAACTGGACAATGGTTTTATGGATGCCATTGAAAACCCTATAAAAAGGACAGCTTCTTTATTGGTTAACATGGAAGCTTACACAAAAGCACAGGAAACCGCCAAACTGCAATCCAAAATGGAGCAGGATAAAAAACAACAGGCAGGTAAATACAGGGAAGCCTATGCACAATTGCCGAAAGCCACAGATTATCCCGACCATGAAGAAGATATTTTGGAAAAGAAAGACGAACTCATGGAAAAATTTGACCGGACAGGACTATTTGCAAATAACGAGTAATATTATTCACCAATAAAACTATGCAGTCATGTTAGCATCAACTATACTGGAAAGGGTATTCTCTTTCAAAAAAGATGGACAGGAAATAAAATTATCAGACCCGTCAGATAAACTGAGTGTAGAAGCGGTACTGAACTTTTATGCAAATACCTATCCCGTATTGACCACCGCCAAAATAATCGGCCCTGAAATTAAATACGATACAGTACAGTATCGTTTTGAAACTGTAATGGGTACAAAGGGATAAAACAAATACGATGAAAACAAAACAAATCATCCGAAAAATCCGCATCACCAAAAAGCAACGCACATGGCAACTATATCAAAAGTTCAACAGCTTAACCGAAGCATTAAACAGCCTGCCCGATGCGGCAGCCGTTCAACAAAACAGGTTAAGAGCTGCACCAAGAGGGCTAACTACAATGGTTTTTTAAACCATGTGTTTAAGCCGTTTTATAATATACCGTCAACAAATTGGAAAAAAACAGAAAGGGAGTTTTTCTACTCCCTTTCTAACCTGTGCGGGTTATATAAATGGAATGAGCCTGATACATCTGATTTGGATTATCCCTTAAATGTGGCAAGTGCATTTGAAATTGTAAAGAACAAGTGTTTAGAGCGAAAATTAAGTTGCATCATTACTAAGGATGAAAGAAACGGAACAAGCATTACAACAGTTAAAACCTTTGATAACGGTTATACCCTTTATTATATTCCGGTTCGACCTGTATGGTTATTGCTGCGAAATCAAACACGACCGATTTTAACGGGTATATGGTTAGAGATATTCCGATACCTGTATCATATTACAGGTGTAGCATATTATAAACAAGACAGTTATTTGTACCGTATGTATGAAATACTGCAAAACTGGATAGATGATGATTGCGACAGCGAAGATGAAGCATATAAAAAAGAGCAACAGAAAACAATGTGCAACATGCATGATGCAGGCGATAAACTCTTTACTTATTTAAAGCAGGGCTTTAGCGCAAAGCAGTTACAACAATTGTTACAGCAATACAGGCTATCAGGTTACTATGAGATAGAAATGGAAAAGATAATAACGGATTGTTTACAGCTTTGGGCAGATTATCCTAACCGTTCTGTGTCTGACAACATAGATTGTAATGTGGCAATTTCTGAACATGAGGAAATAATCTACTTGGATAATTACCTTTCTTTTTTTTGGAGTAGTTATGACAATTTGTATGATACTCTCATGGAAATGATTAACGATGAACTGATGGAAATGAGCCATCAGCAGGAACCAGTTTCCCTACAATGTTTTGATAAGGCACAAGTAAAGGAACAACACGATTTTGATTTTATACACAGATTCTTTGAACTGGTAGAGAGTATTTCCGAAATGTTAAACAAATTGGAAAAAACACAATCTCAGGAAACAATCTTAAATCCGACAGCATGAAAAATATAACACAACAATTTAAAGAACAATATATTCCACAGAAAGCCATTTTAATATATCATTCAAGCATGGGTGAGGAAAATAGTTTACATCAAAATGAAAGTATTTATGTAGAAAGTTATGATATAGGTAAAAACGGTAACCCTGTTAATGCACACCCTTTGACTATAAAGGAAATGTTATTATTATCTGATTTGCTGCAATCCGCTAAGGAATTACAAACAAATTATTTTACGAGTAAGGGAATACTGCCAACAAATGTTTTACATCTTGAGGCAACAGAAAGAGGTAGTATAATCTGGCACACACCGGCACAGGAAGTAAACCTTTTCTTTTCACCGGCATTAGGTATTCCCAATGCCAAAGCATGTGTACCTGCAATGGTTTGGAAAGCAGACGGTGAAAGTTTATCTGTGTTCGCGTTAAAAGGAAGTAAAAAACCAACAACCGAGACAAAATTATTCCACGCTCCTTTCTTCAATGTTTATAAAAACGGTAATGTTTGCATGGGAACGGTGGATGTAACTGTTAAACAAGAAAACTGTTTGGAAGGTTTTATCACAAAATGGGAAAGCTTTTTTTGGAACAGCTATTTTTCCCATTTAATGGATGGCTTTACTCCTGTCAAGGGAAATATGGTATTGCTCTGGAAAAAACTTATAGAAACAAAAGAACCTTTTCCTGTATCAGTTTTGAAACCCACTCGCCAAACGATAGAAAATTTGTTACCATGAAAGAGATACAAATCGAAAAACCAGCGATACACATTATTTCCCCTGATTTGTTACAACCATACAATCCTGTCAGGGTAAACCTGATTGGTGCAGGAGGAACAGGCGGCCAAGTATTAACCGCACTGGCAAGAATAAATCATTCCTTGGTTGCACTACAACACCCGGGAATAACAGTTAGCTTATTTGACAACGATAAGGTGGAGCTGGCGAATTTAGGAAGACAACTATTTACAACGGATGAAATTGGCTTGTATAAATCAGTCGCATTAATCAACCGCATCAATCGCTTTTTTGGAACGAATTGGAAAGCCATAACGGAGCAGTATAATAAAGAAACCATTTCAGAAAATCCAGAACTTGCCATGGGTGTTTTAACTATATCTTGTGTTGATACGGTACAAGCGAGATTTGAGATTGCCGATATATTAAAGCATCTAAGCAAAAGTAGTCGGTACTACCGTGATACTCCTTTGTATTGGATGGATTTTGGAAACAGCCGTGATACAGGACAGGTAATATTATCAACTATCAACGATGTTAAACAACCTGCTTCAAAAAGATTTAAACCAATTAGCAGGTTGCCTTTTGCAACCGATGAATTTAAAGACCTGTTTCAGCAGTCGAAACAAAATGACAACACCCCAAGCTGTTCTTTAGCGGAAGCGTTGACTAAGCAAGACCTTTTTATTAATTCTGCACTTGCCAACATGGGAGCTTCCCTCCTATGGCAGTTATTCAGGGAAGGTATGTTGTTTAACAGGGGATTCTTTTTAAACCTGAAAGATTTCAGGACACAGCCATTAAAAATATCCATCCCAAAAGGCAAAGCTGTGCAATTAAAAATAGGCAAACAAAGACAAAGGTCTGCATAAGATATTCCAACAATAGGGAGAAAGGAAATATACTGTAAAAGGCAGTGCATGCTTTTTTGCCGCGGAAGACTGCTTTATAAGACAACCTATGTTTTTGAAAATACTTCGCTTTAAAAACCAATTGTATTGATAAGGATAGTTTGAAATGGGATAGGGATTAACATTAATCATTCAAGCAAAGTTCGGCTTTTGCTGCGGGGTGCCCAATGAAATTCCGGCATAAACACAACTGCCACCACACAACCCCACCATTTATTCCGTTGCTTCATGGGCTTACTGGCAAAAGCCGGTTGTTTCTCCATAATTAATTTTTAAATCATTAAAACATTCGTTATGGAAAATGTAACACTTGTACAGGATTGGACAAAAGTAGCAGAGATAGAAATTGTTTACAAGTCCAAAGTGAAGCCGTCTGAGAGACCGCAGATAACTAATTCAAAAGCAGCCTATGCTTTATTGATAAACAAATGGGACATCAATCTGATAGAGATACAGGAGCAGTTTAAGGTAATACTGCTAAACAGGGCGTCTAAAGTATTAGGCTTACTGAATTTATCAACTGGAGGTAAAACCAGTACCGTGGCTGATCCTGGTTTGATATTGGCGGCTGCGATGAAAGCAGGGGCTTCTGCCGTACTGGTGTCGCACAACCATCCTAGTGGAGCTTTAAAACCTTCTCACGCAGACCTATTGCTTACGCAGAAGTTGAAAACAGCGGCTGCCTATCATGACATTCGTGTGGCAGATCATATCATCGTAACAATTGAAGGGTTTTATTCCATGGCAGATGAAGGGGACTTGTAGCCCCTTTTTTTATTATGAGTCCACATTCTGAAAAAGGGTGGTAATTTTCTTCACCCTAAACTTCCGGGAAGACAGTGTTACTCAAATGAATTATTTCAGTTACAAGGTATTTCAAAGTATGAGGATTATTGAAATACAATGAAAAAGATTTAGCAACTTGATTTAATTAATTGCGGTATTGTAAATAAAATATCTCTTGATTATGCGCAATTTTTGCTCCTTTTGTAACCATTAAAAGTTGGTTGCGATACTGATGAATTGAAAGCACGTCGTAAATCTAATTTATTCGTTACTGATTTATTTATCCTATAGTAACCTACACGAAATGTCGCAGCATAGCCCTTCGGTTCAAACTAATTAGTCATACTAAACTAATACAAAATACCTATGAAATAAGATTAAACCATTATTCGTCAATAGTAAATAATTACTAGTGAATATTTATTTAAAATTATTTTGTTAACCTGTGGTTATTATTTCAAAAAAATAGCTCTAAGTTAGTTGTGTTGTTTTAGGTGATTTATATGAATCTTTAGACGGGAATAACATTTTTCACCTCTGATCCCTTGCAATGAAACTAACTTCAACCCTAATAGCTTCGCTATTATACTGCTCATTATTCGCTCAAAACAAATCTGAGGATGGCAAGATATCTTTGCCCGGTAATTATTTACAAAATGTAGATAAAAAAGTGGCTGGTTTAGATAAAGAACTTACAAAACAGTCCGAGCGATATTTGAATAAACTTGCCAGGCAAGAAGATCAGATCCTTCAACGATTAACTGAGTTTGATTCTTCAGCATCAATACACTTCCTGAAGAATACGAATCAGTCTTATAACAACCTTTCCGAAAAGATAAAAAAGACAAATGGCAAAATTGCACAGAGTTTTTCAGGTCAATACCTTCCGAACCTGGATTCTTTACAGGGCTCACTAAAATTTATAAAAGAAGCAAAAACGCTTGTGTCAAAATCAAAAGATATTCAGCAACAAGTGGATAATTCCTTAGAGGGAGTGACACAGTTACAGAATAAACTAAAAGAAGCTGACAACATAAAATTCCTTGTACAGCAAAGACAGCAACAGTTAAAGGATCTGCTTTCAAAATATACAGCTCTACCTAAGGATATTTCCAAGGCTTTTGGCAAATACCAACAAAATGTTTTTTATTATGGAAGGCATCTTCAGGAATTTAAAGAAGTCTTAAATGATCCTGATAAGCTGTTAAAAAAAGTGCTTTCCTCACTTCACCTAGTACCAGGATTTAAACAGTTTATGGCAAAGCATTCTTTTCTTTCCGGTATGTTTGGATCGGGTGTAACACCGGGTAATGCTGCTGTTATTGATCCTACACTACCTACAAGAAACCAGGTCATGCAAATGGTGCAACAAAGGGTTGGCGCTGGTGGCCCCGGAGGACAGCAGGCATTTAGCCAGCAACTGCAAGAAGCTCAAAGTGAATTAGCAAAGTTAAAAGATAAATTAGGAGCTGCCGGGATTTCACCTGGTGGTGATTTGAATATGCCTGACTTTAAGCCCAACTCTTTAAAAACAAAATCTTTTTTAAGAAGAATTGAGCTTGGAGCTAACGTTCAATCTAATAGAGCCACAAATTATTTTCCGGTTACAACGGATTTCGCATTTACTGCAGGATACAAGATAACTCCTTCCAGTGTGCTAGGCCTTGGAATTTCCGGGAGAATGGGTTGGGGTAATAGCTGGAAGCATATAAAAATAACAGGAGAAGGTATGGGGTTACGCTTGTTTGTTGACAGGAAAGCTAAAAGAAATTTTTGGTTAACGGGAGGGGCAGAAATGAATTATCATAAGCCTATTCGACAACTTGAGGATTTTAAAAACTATAGCAGTTGGAATAAATCAGCGCTTATAGGGATCAGCCGAAAATATAAGGTTGGGAAAAAAGTGAACGGCAATATGCAGGTACTCTATAATCTATTACACAGCCGAAATGTGCCAAGAACTACTCCCATTATATGGAGAGTTGGATATAATTTCTAAGAAAATACTCTTGAATTCAGGAATACGACAAATTACCTAATCAATATCTACCTAAACGGAAAATGTCTATTATGAAAATGAAACATCTTTGCTTGTTTAAGAAATATTGCCTACTATTTTTTCTCCCTGTCTTGGCGATAGTTGAATTACGTGGTCAGACAACAACAGGACACGAAATACTTGATGAAGTGCAGGAAAGATTATTTAGAGTGAATTTAATGTCTCCTCAGGCGTATAATTTCACAAAATACGCAGGACATTCCGTATCCCTATCGACTGGAGAGTCTGGTACAAAAATACCTATGTATACTTATAAGGATAATGATTTTGAAATACCCGTTTCAATTGGATATAATTCTTCAGGGTTTATTCCGAATCAAAGAGAAGGGATTATAGGGCTGGGGTGGTTTTTAAGTGCAGGGGGGAGTATTACAAGGATCGTTAACAGGGAACCTGATGATTCTCAGATGGTGTTACCAGGAGTAACGGGAGTACATGGCTTACTTCATGGTATAAAGAACAACTTATCTGTCAAGTCAACTAATAAAAACGACATTTTTAATTTTAATGCTGGCGTTGTAACGCAAAACTGGCAATGGCATGTTGGATTTTGTGAAACCGATCCCGATTTGTTTAGCTTTAATGTTCCGGGATTAAGTGGCAGGTTTTATTTTGAAAATAATGGCGAGGTTCGTTGCATAGGAAGTAAACCTTACAAAGTCGATTTCTCTGGTGTTTCTATTTACTATAATAGCCTAGACCCTGAGGATATGGTATCCAACTCTTCATTTGTAATTACTACTGACGATGGGTATAAATATAATTTTGGCGGAAGTATGCAATATCTTGACATCGCTTATGGTATTAACCCCCAATTGCAGGCTTGTAATCCGATAATTAATGCATGGCATCTTACTAAAATTACAGCGCCTAATGGCCGAACGGTACTGTTTAATTTTAAAGGCTTTGATCCGGGAATTCATCAGGATGAACATCCTGACGATCCTTCTCATTACTACTTAACTATTAATAAGGTTAGGACTGCAAATCGTGATTCGGTTGGATATGGTTTGGGGGGATTTGAATACTCTTCGACAACAAATGTCATAGACCAATTGTCGGCCACAAAAACAAGCTATCTGGAGGAAATTTTAGTAGATGGCAGAGTTTCAATAAAATTTAACTATGAGGAGAATGTGAGAGCGTTTTATCAAGCCGGGGAGTATTTAATTAACGACTTTAATCAAAAGAATTTGCTATTAAAGAAGATCTCAATATCCATTCCTGGACAAGATCCGATCAAGGAATTTGATTTTACACAGAAATATTATGGTGGTCAGCATTCAAGATTGTTTTTAGTTGAATTAAAGGAAACTGGTTCAAATCCATATAAGTTTACTTATTATGAAACAGCCAACCTTCCCGATCCATTGACAGGAGCAATAGATCATTGGGGTTTCTGGAATGCCAATACATCAAATCAGGGTGCTACGATTCCTTCTTTAACTTATCAAAGGAATGGTGATGTGACGATTACAGGCCACCAGCGTAATCCTAATATTTATTCATGCAAAACAGCATTATTAAAGGAAATAATTTATCCCACTAAAGGTTTTACGCGGTATCACTATGAACCACATCAATATGCACAAAAACTGGACAGAAAAAATGATTTCAATTTTCTACCTAAATTATATAACGAGAACGGAACTGCAGGCGGCGCCAGAGTATCCAAAATTGAAGAATATGATGGACAGAACACACACACAGTTCGAGAATTTAAATATGTAAAAAATTATCCGGCAGGCTCTGTCTCTAGCGGTGTACTCATGCAAACCCCACGTTATGCATTTTATTGGGAACAATATATCCCGGGATATGTAAATGCAGAACATCTGAAACTAAGAAGTACAAGTTCCAGCTATGCTTACTCAGGACTGGAAAATTTCATACAATATTCCGAAGTAACAGAAGTTCAGCCCGGGAATGGATACGTTGTAAATAAATTTACTGACTATAATACCAACCCTGACGAGAATGACTACCACATTGATACATTAGACCACGATATATATCCAACTATTACAAATGTTCATTTATGGAACAGTTATGTAGGAATCAAATTTAATGATAAATTCTTTGAACGAGGCATACCATATCATACAAAACTTTATAAACAAAATGGACTGGGAGAGGGAATTTTAATTAAGGAAAACAAAACGCTTTCATTTACAGGCTTGGACGACTTTCCAGACACCTACGTTGTTGGTGTACACCTCACAGGAGGAATTGCGCAATCATATAAAAGATACTATTATCCCTATTTACCTAAAAAATCTCAGGAAATTGTGTATAACACAAACGGGGGAAATCCGGTTATCACAGAAACAGAATATGTTTATAATTCTTTTGGATACCCATTAAAAAATACTGTTACGAAAAGTGATGGCGATACATTAATTTCTGTAACAGCCTATCCAACAGATTATGCAACCGGTACGGGCTTTATTGATGATATGGTAGATTCCAATTTACTTGTCTATCCAATTGAGCGAGTCCAGTATAAAAAGCAAGGTCCAGATATACACATATTATCGGGCATGATAACAAAGTATAATCCTGATGGTCAGGGTCAGATTGAATCTCTTCACCAACTCGAAACACCTGATCCCATCGCACTATCATCCTTTAAATTTAGCAATAGGAGCCAGGGTGTGTTGCCTCCGTCGGGAACTGTTAGCGGCTTTTCTCCTGACAATTTATATAACATACGTTCTATCGTAAATGGTTATGATGTACACGGAAATCTTCTTCAATACAAACGGGAGTATTCCGGTCCGGCTACAAGTCATGTCTGGGACTATTATTCAAGGTATCCGATCGCGGTTGTTCAAAATGCGCTTGTAAATGAGATAGCATATACATCATTTGAAGCAGATGGTATTGGCAACTGGGAACTTGAAGACGAGGACAGGAATATAAGTCACTCTATCACGGGAAAGAAATCTTACGAGATGGTAAGTGGAACTTCGATCAGCAAATCCGGGCTAACAGTTGGGAAGAAATACCTTGTATCCTACTGGTCCAGGAATGGGGCAGTTAATGTAAATGCAAGTACAGGCGTAAGCGGCCCGACCCGGGACGGGTGGACATATTGGGAGCATGAACTGCCTGATAATACTACTTCGGTTACACTCAATGGTATAAATAAAATAATTGACGAACTGAGGTTATATCCTAAGGATGCAAGAATGGTCACTTCTACCTATGATCCTTTGATTGGCGTTACCAGTCAATGTGACGCAACGAATCATATTTCCTACTACTACTACGATGTCAATGGCCGATTGGAAATAGTAAGAGATCAGGATAAAAATATTGTACGTAGACTATGTTACAATTTTGCAGGTTCTCCTCAACCATGTATTGGGTCTCCAATCTATTTAAGCGAAAGCAAATCAGGCAATTTCCGGAAAAATAATTGTGGAGTAAACAAATACGGCTCCTTAGTGACGTATACCGTAGCTGCTGAAAAATACAGTTCTGCAGTAAGTGTTCAGGCAGCAAATATATTTGCCCAGCAGGATGTAGATGAAAACGGGCAGGATTATGCCAATGAGGCCGGTGGATGTACAAGCGCATCTGAGTGTTATAACAGTGATGCCATTCATTGGACAACGTCTGCATTTTCAATTACGGTATCCGATACAACATTCACCTTGAATTATTCGACTGAACAGGATGGAGAAACCTTTAACTTCTCCAGTCCCGTAAGAGTCGGACAAATAATGGGGTTGTGTCGCCCTACAGCGAACAGAACTTTCACATCTATGGAATCAGGCAGGTCATGGACAGTAGACATAAATACGTTAGGTAATGTATACTTAAAATTAAATAGTGGAACATCGCCTGTTGAAAGTGAAGTCATTCATATTTCAGGAACATTCGCATTATAGTCAATTCCTGCTTCTTGAGCCTAAACGGAAAAATATGCAACTAAAAATATTTACAAGTCAAAAATTGACAAGAACATTTTTGTTCCTTGTGTTGATCTTTTCCATCGTTCAACTATTTGCAATAAACAACATATATACTGGGAAAAGCAGTATGTATGAGAGAGGTATTAGATTTGAGAATAGTATTCTTGAAGGGACGCCGAAAATTTCTGAAAAGCTGGAAAGATCCGATAAATATAACGAAAGCAATGATGTAAGACTTTCTTGTGATATCAGGGGTGCAACCACTATAACTCCGGGTTCCAGTAATAACAGGTATAATTTAGATTGTGATGGAGGTGTGTTAGCAACTTCGTGGGAGGTGACATGTGGCACCGTAACAAGCTGGGATGGCGAAAAAGTGATTATTACATGGAATAGTTCAGGATGTTCCACCGGAACTATAACAGCTAAAAATGGAGGCTCTGTTATTGGAACAACGACTGTTACGTTTTATTATGGTACACTGGCGGGAGGGAGCGTTTCCACGTCGAACCATACCATTACTTATAATACTTCAACCACTATCAATGCCACTGCTGCCACTGGAGGCACTTGTGGGTTGGTATTTACTTATAGATGGCAGTCATCAACTAATGGAAGTTCGTGGACAGATATAAGCGGTACTCCTGCAGGAAATCAAAATTATACAACCACGAATTTGACGAGTTCCTTATACTTTAGGCGGAAAACAACCTGTAATGGATCAACTGTTTATACTTCTAACTCAGTTCTGATAACTGTTGCGGGTCAACTACAGGGCGGTTCAATAAGCACCAGCCCCAGTTCTATTAACTATAATACAAATCCAGGAACAATTTCCGCCTCTACAGCTACAGGAGGAAATTGTGGAGGTAGCTACACCTATACGTGGCAATCCTCTTCCGATGGAGTTGCCTGGGATAGTATAGGGAGTTCTAATAGCCAAAATTTTAGTCCTGGTAATTTAACTTCCAGCACTTACTTCAGGCGAAGGACGGTTTGCGGAGTTGAGACGGCCTTTACAGGTTCTGTGTATTTTACAGTACACCCTGAACTGATAGCAGGAACAGCCTCTGTGGCATCAACTAGTATTGCATACAATACCAGTCCTGGACAAATAAGTGCCGGAGTTTCAACGGGAGGAGGGTGTAGCAGTATTTACAATTATCAGTGGCAGTATTCTGCTGATGGAGTTTCCTGGTCAAATATTACTGGGGCGACTAATCAGAATTATACTCCGGGTTTACTTACAATAGATAGTAGCTATAGAAGACAAACCCAGTGCGGAATCGAAACCTTGTATACCAATATTATTGCAATAACTGTAACCACAAGCTTAACAGGTGGAGAAATCACCCCCTATGACTTAACAGTTACGTACAATACTTCACCAGGACTGCTATCCGGAACAAGCGCCAGTAACGGAACCTGCGGAGGTTATGAATATCTATGGCAGTTCTCTCATGATGGAGTAAGTTGGAATTATGTTATGGATGCCGACAACCAAAACTACACTCCCGGGCTTCTGCAGGAAACGACCTCATTTAGAAGAGAAGTGAGATGTGGTGATGATACTGCATATAGCAATATTGCTGTGATAACGATCACGACACAATTAGCCCCCGGGGAAATTACCACTACGGGATCCACAATAAGTTTTAATACTTCGCCCGGAGAAATTGCCGCAACGGCAGCAACCGGCGGTAATTGCGAAGGCTATAGTTATCAGTGGCAATCGTCAACTGACGGAATTAACTGGGTTGATATAACTGATGCGACTTTACAAAATTATACCCCGGGTAATCTTACAACAACTACCAATTTTAGACGAAAAGCAGTGTGTGAAACAGAAACTTTCTTTACCAACGTCATAACCGTTTCAGTAAATGGAATGCTGATGGCGGGACAGGTTATAATTAATACTTATACCGTTGAAAGTGGCACGGCCCCGGGAGTTTTAACAGCAAATGCAGCTAGCGGAGGCGGTTGTAGTGGAAGCTATACCTATCGCTGGCAATTTAGTGCAAATGGTAATTCCTTTGGTGATATAGCCGGTCCGGAAGGTGAAGCTCAAGTATATAATCCTGGTAACTTAACGGCTAAAAGATTTTATAGAAGACGCGTCATTTGTGGGACAGATACGGCTTATACCACTACAATAACTATAAATATCGGTAACCTTCTTACTGTAGATCAATTAAATTATATAATTGACAGAACTTTTGTTAGACCTGGGATTACCGATCTGGAAACTGCGGATACGGCTTCCCATCCTCTTAACGTGAGAAAGACGACTCAATATTTTGACGGACTGGGAAGATTGGTACAGACTGTTAACCAAAAAGCAAACCCTGATCTTCAGGATGTTGTTATGCCAAACACTTATGACGGTTTAGGAAGGGAGACTATTAAATTTATGCCCTTCGTCTCAGCATCTGATGAGGGATTATATAAGCCCAACCCACTCCAGGAGCAAAATAGTTTTAATGAGGGAATGTTTCCTGATGAACATTTTTACTATGGGCAGGCTCAGTTAGAGGCCTCCCCGTTAAATCGGAATTTATTTTCGACAACTCCTGGAACTAGTTGGGCCGGGGCTAACAGAGGCATCAGTCACGACTATCTAAGTAATACCGAAGCAGATAGTGTACGTATTTGGAAAATTAGCAATGCACCAGGAAGTATTCCAACATCTAATAATACTTATGAGAGCGGACAACTATATAAAAATATTACTAACGATGAACATGGAAAACAAATAATTGAGTATAAAGACAAATTGGGAAAACTTGTTTTAAAAAAAGTGCAGGTTACTAATTATCCTGGTACAGGTCATCAAGGATGGTTATGTACTTATTATGTGTATGATGACTTTATCAATCTCCGGTTTATACTTCAACCAAAGGCAGTTGAACTAATAACGAGTTCATGGATCGTTTCTTCTGATATCGCTTTTGGACTTTGTTTTCAATATTTTTATGACAAAAAAAGGCGTATAATATCTAAAAAGCTTCCAGGAAGTGGTTTATTTGAGATGATTTACGATGCCCGAAATAGGCTTGTTATGACCAGAGACTCAGTTCAACGCTCACATGGAATTTGGATCTACACGCAATATGACAGCCTTAATAGGGCTTTCAAAACAGGCAAATGGGAAGATAATCATGACAGGGCTTATCATCAAAACGAAGCAAGCCAAAGCATCGCCTACCCTCAACCATCCGGCACATGGGAAATCCTGACTGAAACATACTATGATGATTATAGTTGGGTATTTTCCAGTGGAAGTGGTCTTTCTGACGAGTTAGTTGACACTCATATAACTGGTAGTAATTTCATAACTTCCTACAACACCAGCCCTGAATTTGCACAGCCCATCATCCAAACAAAGTTTCCGAGGAACCTTGTTACTGGCAGTAAGATAAAAATATTAGGAACATCCGACTTTTTGTACACTGTTATGTTCTATGATAACAGACAGAGATTGATACAAACCCAGTCAACCAATATTAATAATGGGAAAGATATAACTACTACACAATTCAGCTTTGATGGTAAACCTCTTAGAACACTGGTTTATCATCAGAAGAATGAGACGCCTTCGCAACAATTTTTAGTACTTACTAAAACTACCTATGATGCGCACGGACGATTACTAAGCACAACAAAGAAAATTAATGATTCCGAAGAAAAACCTGTTTCTGTGCAGTATTACAATGCGCTGGGAATGCTGAATAAGAAGGTCGTTGGGCCAAACAGCGGCCCCGCAGGAAATGCACTGGATAGTCTCAAATATGAATACAACATAAGAGGTTGGCTAAAGAGCATTAATGCTGATTATGTTGCGGGCACCGGTACCAATTATTTTGGAATGGAGCTGGTTTACGATAATGTAAGCTCAGCTACAGGCACATCTTTTACTTCCGCACAATACAATGGCAATATTGCAGGCACCTCATGGAAAAGCCGGGGCAATGGAATTAATCGTAAATATGACTTTACCTACGATAACATTAACCGTTTGACTGATGCTGCATTCCTTCAGTTTAGTGGAGGAAGCTGGAATAATACCAAGGTTAATTTTTCGGTTTCAGGTTTGTCTTACGATGCTAACGGGAATATCCTTGCAATGAATCAGGACGGGCTTAAATTAAGCTCAAGCGAGCGTATTGATAGCTTGATTTATACTTATTACGATAATAGCAACAGGCTAAAAAATGTAATCGACTTAAAGAATGATACAGCTACATTGCTTGGAGATTTCAGGTCATCAAAATTATATATGACCAGTCTCGGCGGCAATAAAACGGCGGGGGCGGTAGATTATACCTACGACGGAAATGGCAATATGATCAAAGACAGGAATAAAGATCTGGGGGACGGCACTTATGACGGAATTATATACAACCATTTAAATTTGCCCCAGACAATAACGGTAAGAACCACCTCCGGGGCAGTAAAAGGAATGATAAATTATACCTACGATGCAACCGGGAACAAATTAAGCAAGGTTGTTACTGAGGGTGCTAAAGTGACAACCCACCTGTATCACGGTATATTCCAATACAGCAATGACACACTTCAGTTAGTGCTGCATGAAGAAGGAAGAATACGGCCTGATACGTTGATGCCTGACCCGGATGGATTTTATTACGATTATTTTATTAAAGATCACCTGGGTAATGTGCGAATGGTGCTTACAGAGGAAGCTAAAGTAGATGATTACCCTATTGCCTCCTTCGAAACTGCAACGCGTTCCGTAGAAAATCTTTATTATGGCGGACTGGATGAAACTGAAGCAGACAAGCCAGAAGGATTTGACAGTAATATTGATAATCATATGGTTTCCAGGTTGAATTATTCAGATGCCGATAGGAGGATTGGGCCGAATATTCTATTAAGAGTGATGGCCACGGATACAGTGGATATCAGTGTATTACCGTTTTATAAAAGTGTGGGGCAAAACAATAGTAATAGCAGTTTGCCTGCACAGATGATTGCTGCGCTGATAGGCAGCTTTGGAGGCAGTTCAGGAACTATCGACCCGGGAGGGCATTATACTATAGGAGAAAGAAATGCTGCAACCTTTGCGGAAGGAATCTACCCCGGTATAACCGATTTAAAAGATAATGACCCTAATACCACTAGCGGCAGGCCAAAGGCATATTTGAACTGGCTGTTATTCGATGAACAGTTTAACCTGGTAAGCAGCAGCAGTGGCACCAGGCAGGTGCATCTGGATGTGGATGTTTCACCAGTTGGCAACCCTCTTGCGCATAGCCAGATTGTGCATGCAAATGGTTATCTTTATGTATATGTCTCCAATGAAAGTCCGATGAATGTGTATTTTGATGATTTTAAAGTGAAGCATAAAAAAGGAAAGATCATAGAAGAAAATCATTATTATCCGTTCGGGTTGATTATGTCAGGAATTAATAGTAAGGTTTTGGGAGGCATCACAGTAGAAAATAAGTTTAAATTCTTAGGTAAAGAAGAACAGAGATTTGAGTTTAGTGATCGAGGTGGCCTGGAATGGTTGGACTTTGGGGCTAGGATGTATGATAACCAGATAGGAAGGTTTAATACTATAGATCCATTATCTGCTGAGTATCTTTCATTATCTCCATACCAATATGGAGGTAATAATCCAATTATCAATCGCGAAATTGATGGTAAGTATTTCGTTTCTGCACATTTTCTTTGGACAAAAAATGCCTTACAGAAATTTGGCATAAGGAGTGGCACTTCCGATATATTGGCGCATTATGCTTCTGTCGTAGCTGATCATCCTTCTTCTTTTGTTTTAGCATTCAGTAATATTACATATGGGACAATCTTAACCTATTGGCCTAATAAACTACTGTATTGGGAAACAAGAAACTCTCAAAATACTAGATGGGATCCCAGCGGACAAGATCCTCAGAATCCAGAAAATATAAATTATAATGTCTGGCATTCAATGCGTTCTAGTTGGGAAAAAGATCAATATGACAAAAAGAAGTCTGGGGGAGTTTCTAATAACCAAGCTATGCTCCGGGGTATGAAATTTGGGTGGGATAATATTTTTAATTCAGCGAGAAAAGGTAAATTGAAAGATATGGAAATCGGCGCTCAGGGCATGTTGCAATTTGGACAAGGAATTCATGCATTGCAAGATGCATATGCGCATGAGGGTAGGCATGATGTTGGGTACGGGCATATACGGGATGACAAAAATGAGATAAATAGAGACGAAGCTATTAGAATTACCGAATCTGCAGTACTAACCCACCTGCTTATATCCGGAGACTTCGAAACATTAAATGGGAAGGGTATTCAAAATGAAGATGGAAGCATTAAGATTAATACAACGGGTATGAGTACTGATCAGGTAAAAGAAGTATTAGATGCAGCTTTAAGATATCTTCAACAAAACAATTGATGATTAAAATGAAATTTAAAATTGTATTAGGTGTATTGTTATTACTGTTCGGGATAATGAATTTTGTATTTAGGGTAGGATCAGGCCATAGTCTTGAAATTAAAGATTGGAATTCAATTGTAACTATTATAGGCCCTTGGACGTTAATTGCGTCAGGAATTATTATTCTAAATAAGCCTGCTAACGCCTCTAGGAATCTTCTGCTGTATTATTTTAGTAAAATATGCTTACTTCTCACGATTGTAACCCTAATCTCTATTCTCTACGACTTTTATATCAATTGGAGGAAAAATGATATAGGCCTAATATGGATCTCCTTGTTTACATTAGTTTTGTTAATACTGGTTGCAAATGAGTTTATTATTTTCGGTGGAGACCATAGGGGTGGTCGTTCTAAAAAATAAAATTTTGGATGAGATATCTTTATCATCTGATTGCTTAATGGTTTGATAGCCTACTATTTTAACTTACTTGAGAAACCCAACATCAATTATTTGTGTTGACTATTCATAAAGTATTATTTTAACATTAGAGGTTGTTTTAATTCAACGAAGAATGTACGCTCAGAAAAATCTTTATAAATTTTATTCGTTTTAGTTATATTTTGAGATAAAACTTCTCTTTCCTGTCATGAACCTTGTCTGCCAACGTTGTTCTCTACTAAAATACCTGTTTTTATTTTTTGTGCAGGCAGGTATTGGTAGGGATATTAAACCATCTCGATTAGAAGATGCCGCTTATTATCATACGTTAACAGACTCTCTACATAAGCCTTATCACGCAAAATTCGTTAAGGAAGGCTTACCGGGTACACGACGGGCAGGTCCGATAATTTTAGACATTACTACCGTTAATTCCAACTGCGGCAATAGCAACGGCAGCATTTTTGCCATCGCTTCAGGTGGTGCAGCCCCATATACTTATATCCTGTCCGATATATACGAAACCTACGCCGCAAAACAAACAGGAAACTTCCCCTTTGTTTTTGCCCGTGAATACACACTGGTTGTTAAGGACAGCAATGGAGAGACTGCAACAGAAAGAATACTGATCGAAAACGATAAGGAGCCGGTGAAGCTGTCAATATTGTCAACAAGGCCATCACCTTGCCTGGAATCTTCAGGAGCTGTCTATTTACAAGCTTCCGGAGGAACACCGCCCTACCTGTACAGTATGGATGACGTGAATTATCAAAGCAGTAATGCATTTGAAAGCCTGAGCATGGGCTGGTATCGTTTTTTTGTAATAGATGCCAATGGATGTAAAAATATCTATGATCCGAGAAGCCCTATTTTGTCTGGGTGCTATTTCCCATACACTATTACTTATTCCCAAGCGGTTTGTAATAATGAAGGAAGGATTTCGGTTCATGCGGAAGGGCAAGAAGGCCCCTACCAGTATTCTATTGACGGCGTAACTTTCCAGGATACTTGGGAGTTTCACAATCTGGGCGTTGGAATCAGCATCGTTTATGTTAAGGATAAAAATGGGAAGTTATATACAATGGCATTTTCAATATCCCAAAATTGTTCAGTTAAACTCACCTATATTTCAACAGACGCTACATGTGGGGAAAATGACGGCTCTTTAACTGTGACTGCTGAAAACGGAATGCAACCTTACACCTATACGATTGATGGTATCAACTACCAGGGCAGTAATACGTTTACAGGGCTTTCTCCCGGATTATATTCTGTTACGGTAAAGGATGCTTCCGGAACCCTGAGCTCATTGGATGCAAGGGTCTATGATCATTGTCCTACGGTATCGGGAGTTCTTACCAACCCGGTTTGTTTAGGAAATGATGGTATTGTAACTGTGGAAGGGCACAAAGGTACACAACCCTATCAGTTCTCCATAGATGGAGGCAGTTTTCAAAATAGCAATATTTTTGAAAATCTGAGCGAGGGCTTACACAGCATTGCTATTCGCGATGCACAGGGTTTTACTTCTTCTTCAGAAATAAAAGTTACACGGTGCATCAGCATCTCGGCTATACCGACACATGTAGTCTGTTCGGAGAATACCGGTGAGATTAAAATAACCGCCGGTGGAGGAACAGCGCCTTACTATTATGCCATTAATGATGGTGGGTATCAGTTCGGGGATACTTTTAAGAACCTGGCACCCGGCAATTATACAATCCGTGTTATAGATAACGTCAATAATACAGGCTCGATTGATGTCAGCATTCAGGATGCACCCGCACCTTCTATTATTGCAGACATAACACCGGTTTCTTGTTCCGGGAATGATGGAGAAATACAGCTAAATGTTTCAGAAGGAATTGCTCCCTTCAACTTTAGTTTGAATGGTAATGATTTTCAGCCGGATCAGCATTTTTCTGCTTTGAGTATTGGTGATTATAAGGCTATAGTTACAGATGCCAATGGGTGCAGAATTGAATCAGATATTTCTGTTCCACTAAATTGTTTAAGCATGGAGGTTCTCTCCAAAAATGCTGTTTGCAGTTCAGCCAATGGAAGTATCTCCATACAGGCTAAAGACGGAATCGCCCCTTATCAATATTCTATTGATGGGATAAATTTCCAAAATGATTCAACAATAAACAATCTCATCCCCGGGGAATATTTGGTCACAACGAGAGCATCTGACGGACAGTTTAAGCAAACAGGAGTAATAGTAGAAGATGCCTGTATCAGCATTTCTTTTATCAAAGAAGATGCTTCCTGTGGTCTTTCAAATGGAGAATTTGATGTTTCGGCAGCAAACGGAATTGCCCCGTATACATATTCTATCGGCGGCGTAGATTTCCAGGGGGGATCTAAATTTACAGGCTTGTTTAGTGGTTCATATCATGTGGTTGTGAAAGACGCTAACGGCTTAATCAACGAGACAGATATAATTTTAGAGGATTTACCTCCTCCGCAACTCGAGGCTGCTACATTACCAGCCTCCTGCCTTGACAATGATGGACAATTAACCATATTTGTCACGGGGGGAAAAAGACCATACCTGTATAGCCCCGATGGCACTGCTTTTTACAGTGACAGCAGTTTCAGAGGGTTAGCAAGTGGAGACTATACCATTTCCATGAAAGATGATAAAGGATGCATAACAACCCAAACAGCTTCGGTGGAACTAACTGAAAATATAGAAATAAAGACAGGGGATGATATCATTATCTGTGAGGGAGAAAGCGTTTTATTACCTGTAGAGTCAAATGCGCAGCTTCACGAGTGGTCATCTAAAATATCCTTGAATTCTGATGTGGTTAAGCAACCACTCGCAACTCCTGCAACCACAACAACCTATGTTGTTAACGGAATTTTAGGTGTTTGTTCATTAAAGGATTCCATTACCATATTTGTAAATCCGGCGCCTGTTGCTAAAGCAGAGAAGGATACTGTTATATGTTATGGACAAAGTACGTTGCTTACTGGCTCCGGCGGAGAAACCTATATGTGGTCACCAGCTACCTTTTTAAGCAATTATCAATCTGCTAATCCTTCCGTCATTTCCCCCCAACAATCTATTGAATATAGTTTAAAAGTGAAAGATACTAAAGGTTGCTCGTCGCTTTTACCGGCAAAAGTGAAAGTTACCGTCACACCAACTGCAACGGTGTTTGCCGGTAACGATACAGCAATAATTATCAATCATCCCTTTAAACTTTTTGCTCAAGACGTCAATAACAGTGTATTTGAAACTTTTGTCTGGTCTCCTAATTACGGACTCTCAAGCGAAACCAGTCAACAACCTATTGCACGATTAGATCGGGATATAGTTTACTCCGTTCGGGCAGTTACGCAGGCAGGTTGTGAAGCAACTGATGATATAAGTATTAAAGTGTACCATGGACCGGAAATATATGTTCCATCCGCCTTTACTCCTAACAATGATGGGTTGAATGATGTTTTGAAAGTCACTCTTGTGGGGATTAAGGAATTTAAATATTTTGCCATTTACGATCGCTGGGGTAAACGGGTTTTTTATACTACTAATCCCAAAAATGGATGGAACGGATTGGTTAATCATGTTTCTCAACATACGTCAACGTTCATCTGGATCGCAGAAGGAATGGATGAGAGAGGCAGCCCTGTTCGCAGAAAAGGAAATGTTACTATTATTAAATAAGCTTTCTAACCACTTTTTTTATGTCCTCATCCTGAATCTAAAACAAGACGACATTTATAGAGGCTTTATAATTTTCGATTGAGGATATACATGTTTGAACAAAAAATGAGAAATATGATTTCCTCCTTTCATAAAATGTCAAACAATTTTTGCTGTTTCACAATGGGGTACTATCCTCAAACGTAAAATGCCGGAAAATTTCCCTAGTTAAGACTGCGCAGTTATGGGTATACTTTTGGAGACTACAACCGATGTTTTTCACACATACCGGTAAAGTGTGGGTCGGTTCATAGATCAAATCTAAACGAATACATAGGAGACCCTGTTTATCTTCTTCGCCTTGTAGATCCTGGAAAGTTTGTAAGGCAAAAGACTGATCTGCGCCTAAATGGTATCGCCCGATTTCAATCATTCCCTTTGGCGTTTTGATATGTACAACAATATAATACATGTTGAACTGTATTTAGTCCATGATTTCCCAGTTAAGAAATAGCATCTTTTTGTTTTACAAACTCCTTAAATAATGACATTTTGATTGTTGCCGTAAGGATCGCTATCATCGCGATTGAAGAACCCTTAGATCCTTTTACGACATTCATTCCATGCCGTAATGATTATTTTTGCAAGTACTCTTCCCATAGGTGATATTTTTAGTTTTAAAACAAATGCATCTATGCTGGTGGTGTTTTTCCTTGGCAGCGGCTTACAATATGAAAAACAATCTTATATGGGTTGTGAACGGATATAAAGCCAAATAACGGGTTTGCTCACTCCCTTCAAAAAATGTCCTCAAGTGCTATGCCAAGCCAAATTATCATGGCTGTTAAAAAGTTAATTTGTCAGTTTTTCTGCAAAAAATTCAACATGTGGCTGACGCCCGGTCAGCCTCCGGATTGCAATAATTACAGCTAGTGTCAGATGAAAATCTGTCCGGGAAAGAATGGAAATTATTGGAGTTGAACGGCAAGGCAATTACACTAGATACAACGTTGCCCAAAGAGCCACATGTTCTTTTTGATAAAGATAAATATCTGAACGCTATTTTAAGATCGAAAATCGTAAGACTGAAAAAATGTCGCATTCATTACTTTAATATTTTGCCTCTTATATTGTTGTTGTTCTGTTAGAAATTCTCTCCCACATAACCTCCATCTTAGATACTATAATCCCTGATTACGGATTTATCCTGACCGTATTCTCTACAGGTCGAAAATTTCATTTAGCACTAATTTTGTTTTACAGGAACTAAAAAATCAGAAGACATTTTTCATAAAAAGTATTTGCAGTAGCAATGTCTCCAGCTATTCAAATGAGTTTTGGTAATACTAAAAACCATCTTTCCAATACGGTAGATTTCCCGGTTTCGGAAATCGGCAAGATGTACGGTTGTTAAACACAACCGGTCATCTTGGCCCTACACTCCGGAGTCGTTGCGGGCGGCTGAAGCTGTTTTAGAAAGGTGTATTTGTTAAACAATTAAATGATACAGTGATGAATGAACAAAAACAAAACCGGTCTCGCATAGTAGGACTTCGTTTTACAAAACAGGAATTTGAATTGTTAAACAAACAATGTTTACAAACAACCACACCCAGAATCAGTGAATTTATTCGGAAGGTTTTATTTGAAAAACCAATTACGGTCAAACAACGTAATCAATCACTCGATGACTTTATGACAGAGATGATTCAGCTAAGAATTGAACTCAATCATGTCGGAAATAATTTCAACCAGGCAGTAAAAAAGCTCCACACATTAATACAGGTTGCCGAGTTCCGGGGCTGGATAACGGCCTATGACAATGACAGGTTAGTCTTGTTAAACAAGATAGAAACAATAGAAAATAAGATCAGTTCAATCTCCGATAAATGGTTGCAGTAATACACCAAAGTAAGAGTTTAAAAAATGTGCTCAACTACAATGAACAGAAATTGAAACAAGGCAAAGCGAATTGTTTAACAGCCGCAAATTACCCGAAGTCAGTCGATAAGCTCAATTTTCATCAGAAAGTAAACCGGCTAACGCACCAGGCGGCACTCAATGAAAGAACCAAAGTAAACGCCGTGCATATCAGTTTGAATTTTGACACGACCGAGAAAATACCAGAATCAATGCTGAAGAAAATTGCAGATAGCTATATGGAGAAAATTGGCTTTGGAAAACAACCCTATCTGGTCTACCAGCATAAAGATGCTGGTCACGAACATTTGCATATTGTGACCACCAATATAAAGTCAGATGGTAAAAGAATAGAACTACACAACCTGGGTAGAAATCAATCTGAAAAAGCAAGAAAGGAAATAGAAATTGATTTTGATTTGGTGCGGGCCGACAGTAAGAAGTTGGAGCAAGCCTATCAAATAAAACCGGTCAATGTGCAGCAAATCGTGTATGGTAAATCTGATACCCGCAGGACAATTACGAATGTACTGGACGGTGTGTTAAACCAATACAGGTACACATCCCTTCCCGAGCTAAATGCTGTTTTGAAACAATACAATGTTGTAGCTGACAGGGGAAAGGAGGACTCCCGAACTTTTCAAAAGGGCGGACTAGTTTATAGGGTTTTGGATGAAACCGGAAACAAAGTGGGCGTTCCTATTAAAGCCAGCCTTATGTACAATAACCCAGGATTGAAATACCTGGAAGAAAAGTTTATCGAAAATGAACATTTAAGAGCCCCGCATAAGCGGCATGTAAAAAATGCGATTGATTGGATATTGTCTGGCAATAAAGAAAAATTGTCTTTACAAAAACTGGGTGAGGCATTAAAGAAGGAAGGTGTTGACATGATGCTTAGGGAAAATAAAGAAGGTGTGATTTATGGCATTACCTATATCGATCACAAAAACAGGGTAGTGTTTAACGGTAGTGATTTAGGAAAAGACTACAGCGCTAAAGGGTTACTGGAAAGATGCCAATACGTCCAGCCAGCTACGAATGTAGAAACTGTTAAACAAAAACGCCAGGATGTAAAAAGCACAAAACTCGATATTGTTCCACATGAATCAAATTACCATTCAGGGCATTGGAGTTCGGAACCGACATCCAATACAAGCCAACGCAGCTTACTGGAGCTTTTAACCGCCCCCAATCCCTCACCAAGTTTTGTTCCTTGTGAACTGACAAAAGATGTTCATAGAAAAAAGAAGAAGAAAAAGAAAAAACGATAATTAATTTAAACACATAGTTATGTCACATCAAACCGGGGAGAATATAGAAGGGTTGAGAAAGATACTGGACATGACCAGGCTGATGAGTTTTGTATTACTGGTGATCCACTGCTACTATTTTTGTTATGCAGCGTTTAAGGAGTGGGAGCTTACTGCCGGATTTACGGATAGTATTTTAGGAAATATTGTAAAAACAGGATTTTTAAACAACTTCCAGTTATCCAAGCTAATGGTCTTGGGTTTATTGTCAATTTCACTACTGGGCGCTAAGGGCAAAAAGAATGAGAAGCTAAATTTCAGGATAGCCTTAGCTTACCTCATTACCGGCCTGGTGATTTACTGGTGTAGCTTTTTAACATTGTATACTCCTGCAACTGTAACCGGGACTGCCGCTTTATACATGGTCATAACTACTTTCGGGTATGTACTGATCATTACCGGAGGCACCTTATTGACTCGAATTATCAGCAAAAAATTAAACAATAAGGATATTTTCAATAAGGAAAATGAAACCTTCCCCCAAGAGGAGCAGCTACTCGAAAACGAATACAGTATCAACCTCCCGGCAAAATATTATCTGAAGGGTAAGGTAAGGAAAAGCTGGATCAACATTATAAATCCATTCAGGGGAATTGCAGTCTTAGGAAGTCCAGGAGCGGGCAAAAGCTATTTTGTCATCCGGCATATCATTACACAACATATTGCTAAGGGCTTTTCCATGTTTGTATATGATTTCAAGTTCGATGATCTGTCCGTCATTGTCTATAACCACTTTTTGAAAAATCGGCATAAGTTCCCCGAATCCACTAAATTCTATGTGATCAACTTTGACGACCTGACACGCAGCCACCGGTGTAACCCATTAGATCCAAGTTCTATGACTGATATAACGGATGCCGCAGAATCAGCACGAACTATTTTGATGGGACTAAACAGGGAATGGATCAAAAAGCAAGGGGATTTTTTTGTGGAATCTCCCATTAACTTTTTAACCGCGATTATCTGGTTTTTAAAAAAATATCAGAACGGCGAATACTGTACACTACCGCACGTAATCGAGCTGATGCAGGTGGAATATGCAAAGCTATTTTCGATATTAAGATTGGAAAAGGAAATTGAGGTACTGATTAACCCCTTTGTCAATGCTTTCCTCCATGACGTGATGGAGCAGTTGGAGGGGCAAATAGCCTCAGCCAAAGTGGCTATGGCCCGTCTGGCATCACCCCAGTTGTATTACGTGTTGTCGGGGAATGATTTTTCCTTGGATATTAATAAACCGGATGAACCGAAACTGGTCTGTATGGGAAATAACCCCCAGAAAATACAGATCTATGGCGCTGTATTATCCCTATATGTTACCCGCTTGGTGAAGTTGGTCAATAAAAAAGGTAAAAGAAAATCAAGCCTGGTGTTTGACGAATTTCCTACCATTTACCTGAACAACATGGACAGCCTTATAGCAACAGCCAGAAGCAACAAAGTATCCACGACACTAGGTGTCCAGGACTTCAGCCAGCTTAGGAAGGATTATGGCAAAGAACAAGCAGATGTGATCGTAAATATCACGGGGAATATCATCTCCGGGCAAGTGACAGGGGATACTGCCAAACAATTATCAGAACGGTTCGGAAAGATCATGCAGGATAGGGAAAGCCTTTCTATTAATAGTGCTGATACGTCTATTAGCCGTTCTAAACAGTTGGAATCTGCCATCCCCGCTTCAAAAATAGCGGCTCTTAGTTCTGGTGAATTTGTAGGCATGGTCGCTGATAACCCGGAAGAGAAGATTGAGCTGAAATCTTTCCACGCTGAAATATTAAATGACCATGCCGCACTTAAAGCGGAGGTGGACAATTACCAACCAATCCCCGTGGTAAGGCAATTAGATAATATTATGATACAACAAAATTATTTACAGGTAAGTCGGGATGTGGAGGAATTAGTGGATATAGAATTGGAGAGAATGATGGGTGATTCGTCTTTAAAACTATTAATAGTGAAAAAATAAATCGCAACTGGTTGATTTTCTTAAAAATAGGTGTTACTCTGCTTCCATAAACTTAAAATGACATATATTTAAACTTTAACACCATTAAATTATAAATTTTTCAACTCCACCTTTTAGATGAGTTCTATTGAAGAAATGGAAGAGTTCATTGAAAGAACCACTCCTGTACTAAAACTAATTGTACAAACCCAATGGGATTTTGTTTCATTTCAAAAAGTTCAGCATTGGTTAGACATAAACTTCAAAAATGACGTTGAGGGACGTTTTTATGCAATGAAAATATTATCCAACTTAATATACTATACACAGCAAGATATTATTGCCCTACTTAAGTTTGGAATATTTGAAAAAATTTACGGTGAAGTTTATAAAGAGACTTTCCTCCAACATACAGGCTATTATAATAGTGCCACTGAAAAAACATCAGCTATTCAGCGTTATAGAGATTCTTCTCTTTTCTGTCCGATTATGGATAGTAAGAAGCCATA
This sequence comes from uncultured Terrimonas sp., assembly GCA_964604365.1. Classification (GTDB taxonomy): domain Bacteria; phylum Bacteroidota; class Bacteroidia; order Chitinophagales; family Chitinophagaceae; genus Agriterribacter. The sequence continues at coordinate 287,607 of CAZRYS010000003.1, read as the reverse complement.
CGAAAGTGGAAATGTAATGATATCAAATATTGTGCACCACCTTGAAATATCCGCCTCAAATGCAGATTTTCATTGGAATCTATCCGAAGAAAAATTAGAAAGATGCCAGTTTTTAATTTTTGTCGATGATTGTTTTGGATCAGGAAGTCAGTTAAGAAATTTTTTTGATACAGAAGAAATTAAAAATGTTTTATCCCTTGCAAAAAAGTTTAATACTCAAATCTATTGCTTAGCCTTAATTGGGTATAAAAAGAACTATTTCTCTCTTAAGGACAAGTTGGAAAAAAACAAAATCAAATTAATAACCTGTGAACTTTTGAGTGAAAAACACAGGATTTTCTCTGACGAAAGTATTGTGTGGAATAAAAAAAATGACGAAAAGTTAGCTGCCCTGTCATACTTTAAAAAGTTGCAGAAAGATAGAGGCATTGGTTACGTAGGATTCAAAAAATTGGATTTTGCAGTAATACTTCATAATCGTACGCCCAATTGGTCGTTGCCTATAATTTGGAAGAAAACACAAGATTGGGATAATCTTCTTCAAAGAAAATCATCTAATTAATTTTATGTCAGAAATAAAAAATCCGTTTTCTAAAATTAGAGCTGAGCAGATGGGTAATTCTGCTTGGAAGTATTTTGTAAAAAACCCTTTTAAAGACTATATAAGTGAAAAACCATTAATTTTTGAAGGTAGTCGCGGCACTGGCAAATCCATGTTTTTTATCTGTAATTCCTGGAGAGAGAAATGGAAGGAATGCGAAGAGCAAAATATTTTTTTTAGACAATTTATTCAAAACAACCCTCATATAGGATTTTACTACAAAGCAGATGGCCGGTTTACCAAAAGTTTGAGTAAAAGAAATGTTGAAGATAATATATGGATAGGTATTTTTAATACCTATATAAATGTCGTAATTGCTAAAGAAATTTTGTGTTTCATAGAAACCGCAATCAGTAATAATATTAGTCTTCCTGATAGTGCTATTGAAAAAATTCTCAGTCTTTCTTCCTTTTCTTTAAAAATTGAAAAGCCCAAGTCACTTGCAGAATTAAAAATGCAACTCGATTATGTTATCATACAAATATCACAGTTTACGAATTATACTGAAGATACAAAACCAGTAGGTACAAATCCTGGTCAACTAATTGAAGTGTTTGCTCAGGCCTTGAAAGAGTGTGATATACATACTGATACCACATTTCATATCTTTATAGATGAATATGAAGTGTTAACCAAAGAACAACAAATACAAATTAATACCTTAATAAAACAAAGTAACAGCATCTTGGTTTATGACATTGGTGTAATAACAAAGGGGTTGTATTCTTACGAAACGATTTCCGGTCAACGTATTCAACCAAAGGATGACTTTACGGTGTTTAATGCAGATACATTTTTTAATTATAATAATAAAGAGGAGTATAACGAGTTTCTAATAGAAATTTGTAAAAAACGCTTCGAAATTGCGTATCAAGGTAAGCTTGAATCTATACTAGAAAATGAAGATTTTACTGATATTAGGTACTACCTAGGAAAGTTTACAAAGGATTATGATTTTCAAAGATTCGCGAAGAAGCTTAAAAAGAAAAATGTAGTAAAAGAAAAAATAGAGAAGCTGTTAGATACTGCATATTCTGTCAATTATAATAAAGAGGAAAGGGACAGGTTGTTAGGAGAATTGATTGATGAATCGGATCCTGTTAAGACAAGAATGCATTTGGCAATATTATTAAGACGTGGAAAAGACGGAATTTTGCCTACTGAACTATTAAACGAAAAGAATAATCAAACTCCAAGATATAAGGATTGGCAACATAATACACAAGATGCTATATACTTTTTGCTAGCAAAAGAGCTAGATATTAGAAGGGCGTACTTTGGGTTTAATATATTTTCCTTGCTATCATCTGGTGTAGTGAGAAGTTTTTTAGAGCTAGTTGAATATGCTTTTGATTTTGCATTTAATAATGAATTCTCATTCAATTCACCTCGGCCTATATCGCCAGAAGAGCAAACAAGTGCTGTGTATTTTGTAAGTCAGTTTAAAATATCGGAAATTGAAAGTTACGAACCCAATGGTTTTCAATTAAAAACATTTGTTCTGGCTTTGGGGAAAATTTTTAGCAACATTCAGCTTAACTCAAACAATACTTTAGGTGAACCAGAACAAAACCACTTCTATTCTAATTTTATAGATTTAAGAAAACAATACCCAAAAGCAGCACAATTAATAGAACAGGCGATTATGAATTGTGTGCTGCAAGAGGAAGTTTCTACAAAAAACAAAAATCCTGAAACCACCTTGGAAAACATGGATTATCATTTAAACCATATATACTGTCCCCAATTTAGAATATCTCATAATCGGAAAAGAAAGATATTTTTGAAAACTGAAGATCTGGCAAATTTGTTATTAGGAAATCAGGAGCAAGTAGAACAAACTATCAAAACAGTTTCGAGTAACTACGAAAACCCTTCTCAGCCATTAAACTTATTTAGCAGCTTATGATTTTTCAAGAAAAATATGAGTTAAATAATGCGAATGCTCCTTTTTTTTCTGATCAGTTTGATTTAATAATAACTGATTGGAATATTGATGCAAATGAAAGGAATGGGTATTTTAAAAGCAATTTAAAGGAATATAGAGGAACTTTTTTAGAAATATCTGTTTGCGAAAACATTGATAAACTTTCTTATAGAATTTCAGATAATGCTGGGAATTTATTGTCTGAGAACTTTAGTGCCACCTTAATACCGGGCTTACAGAATTTAATAAAAAATGAATTTCAAAATTTAAGCGTTTGCATTGACATTACATCTGTGAAACAACCTATTCTCTTTCTTTTGATTAAGATTTTTTTTACTACTTATAAGCCAAAGAGACTGTTTGCTTCATATACAGAGCCAGAATCTTATATTAAGAAAGTTGATGAGGTTTTAGTTGGCGGGGAAGAATACGACCTTTATGAAAAGCTCATGGAAGTTTCTGTTGGTGTCCCTGGTTTTAATAAACACAGGGACTTTCAAAGAGATGATCTTTTGATTGCGTCAATTGGTTTTGAAAGCCAAAGGTTATATAAAGTATATGATAATATAAAACCAAAAAAATTTATTCCCATTATAGGTTTTCCATCATTCGTTCCTGGATGGAATCAGACTGCGCTAAAGGTTAATCATTTGGTTATTAGACAGTCTGAAAGTCAATATGAAATCATCAAGGTGGAAGCAGCTAGCCCATTTTATTTGTATGACATACTAAAAAAACTCTTCAATCAATATAGTGAAAAGTTTCAAATACTATTAAGTCCTCTAGGGACAAGACCTCATTCTCTAGGAATTGCAATGTTTGCAGCTAATAATCCCAATACCTATTTAATTTACGATTTTCCACTTGAAAAAAAATATCGTAGCAAGGGAATACTAAAAACTAGCATTTTCCATTTATCCAACTATATTAACTATTGATGATTTTACAGACTAAAAGAATTTAAATATGAACAGTAGTCCTGAAGATTTTTATGAAGAAAGGGAGTTTGAAGAGAGATCTGATAATATAGACGTCAACGATCTAGAACTTTGGGATATTAAAAATTCTCACTTTAAGAGGATTCAAAGTAAATTATTGGGACCGGGAATTAAATTATTTGGCGGACCTCGAGGTACGGGAAAAACTCATCAAATGAGAATTGCGTACAAAAAATGCATTGATGAAAAAAACTCATTGAAGTATCCATTGGCGATTTTTTCGTCTTTTGGTAAATACTATAGATTGGAGCCTTTTCTTTCTAAGGCTCCTAATGCTATATCTATTTTTCATACATGGGTACTATGCAAAATTTTAGCGGGCTTCTATCAGATGATTGAAGATATGAGTTATGGATTGCATGAATTTGAAACATCAAATTTATCGCAGACCAATATTCTAGATTTTATAGAAAAGGCAGAAAAAGCAATGCCTGCAGAACTTATTTCACATCCATTGATAAGTGACTTGACTATAACAAAAGTGAGTTCAATTTTACAAAGTGTCGTTTTTAAAAGTAAAAAAAAGAGAATAATTCTATTATTAGATGATGCAGCCTTAAAATTTACTCCCGATTACTTGATTGAATTCTTCGAAATTATTAGAAGTCTAAAGTCGAGTTCTATCGCACCAAAAGCATCGGTGTATCCAGGGACAACGCAATATGGACCAAGTTTTCATATAGGCCAAGATGCTGAGATGGTGAACTGTTGGTTAAATGTATCAGATCCGACCTATGCTACCTTCATGGATAGTCTAATAAATAAAAGATTCGCATCTTACACCAGTGACGTCGCCTCAGAAATTATTGAGTTGTTCAAGCTTTCATCTTTTGGCATTCCAAGAGCTTTTATTAGTCTTCTTAGGAACTATAAAAGTTCGGACAATAAAAGTACTCAAACAAAGTTTAACTCTGCTTTGTATAGTCAAACGGGCTATACGAAAACTGAATATTTATCTATTCAACAAAAAATGCCTCAATATTCTAAAATAATTGAATTGGGGTTAAGTTTCTTTATGAGACTTGTAGATGAATTAAAAAACGAAAACAAAAAGCTTTCTGATGAGCGGTGCATATACGTTGGCATCGACGAATCAAGCATTACTGGGGTCAAGTTGGCCGATAGAATGTTGAGGTTTTTGATTGAAGCAGGACTACTGTATGAAGATATTCCAGTTAAGCATGGCATGACACAAACAGGTGAGCCTAGGGTGTATAAAAGATATATTCCACATTTTGGCTTTTTGATTGAAAGCAGAGTGTTCAATAAAAGTAGTCGAGGTTTTAGTCCAGCCGAAGTATTGGCCACAATAAGACAAAGAGATAAAAAACATCCATTGAGAAGAGCTATCGATGGCGTTCTTACGAATGATGAAATTCAAAACTTACGATTAAATCTTCCTGCATGTCAAAAATGCGGAACTCCAAGGTTGACAGAAGTTCAGAAATTTTGTCATCAATGTGGAAGCGAATTAGTATTGAAATCAGCTTTCGAAAATTGTATGAATCTTTCTATTGATATACTCCCAATTACGGAGATGCAAAAGGACAGAATCAAAAGCGTTTTGGGCTTCACAAAAATTGGAGAATTATTGGGGTTGCAAAGTATCGGTAACGAATTAATGAAAATTCCCAGAATCGGTCCCATCACGTCTGAGAAAATTTATAATAAAACTCTCAATTTAGTAGATGAATTTTTATCATGAGTACAGGAACAACAAACCCCAAATCAATTTTTCACTATCAGATTAATGACTACTCTTCGCCGTCTGGTTGGCAAAGTGGGCATTTGTTTGATATCAATTATTCAGAACCACGGCAATCACCTTTGGATACTTTTTTAGACAAGATTGGAGAATTGAATAGATTAATTTTAGATCCAAGAGACACAAAGTCTGAGATTGCTCGCTTGTCTTCTATTCGTAAAATTTCTAATTTTGCGGAAGTGCAGTTACTCTTGTCAATTAATAACACGAATCAGGTTTCTCCAGTCTTTGCAAATTTGATTTTATTAGGTTTTATTTCGGCTGTAGAGAGCTATTTTCGAGAAATAATCAGGAGAATTGTGCTAAATGATCCTGAATCTGGAAAAGCATGTGAAGTTCGTACGGTTGCTTATGGAGCCGCAATATATCACAAGAAGAATATGCTGCCTGAAGCCTTATTGGAAACAATTTCGTTCATAGATAAGGATAAAATCAAAAAGGATCTAAAAGACTTCTTAGGAATTAAAGGCGGCGCAGCTTTTCCGACAACAGTTGATGAAGCACTTATGGAATATGAAAACGTTTGTCAATTGAGACACTGCATTGTACATAGGTTTGGCAAATTGGGTGCTAATAATGCTATAAAACTCGGGTTAGATATACACAGTAAATTTCTTGAAAAACCAATACTCTTAAACTATAACTCACTTCAAACAGTCTCTCAAATATGTACAAATGTGGCAAAAGAGGTGAATCAATTTCTTTGGTCTTATCTCATGATGAGGTTAATAGCTGATCCAACTAATGCAACCGACTGGAAAAGGAAAAACAATTTAATTCCTTGGACTTGGACTTTTTCCAGTGATAAGAAGAAATTTAAGGTTTATTACGATATTTTTGCATCTCGAACGTTAAATGTAACACATTCTTTAATAGACGCTTATAATACTTATAAGCAGAAGTTTAGATCCTTGTAGCAAAATGGATACTTTAGGTAGATACTATACTGAACCAGCATTTTCTGATTTATTGGTAAATAATATTTTTGCCTCAAATCCAAGTACAATTCTGGAATTAGGAGCCGGCGGCGGCGGCTTATTGAGATCGGCCCATAAAAAATGGGAACAGGCTTCCTTAATTGCTGCGGACATAGACAAAAAAAGCATTTCGAAAATATCACGTGAATTACCTTTCGTAAAAATTCATCATCTAGATTCCTTACATCCCAACTTATCCAGCGAATTAAAGATAAAGGTTGGATCCATTGATGTTGCAATTTGCAACCCTCCGTATTTAAAAATCCCTAAAGACGAAAAATATAATTCTCTCTTTGAGTTATCAAAACTTGATGATTGTAAAGAATTAAGAATGATAACTTCTGATATCGTTTTTTTAGCACAAAACCTGTCTTTAATTAAAGAAAAGGGAGAGCTTGGAATAATTCTGCCGGACAGCCTTTTGACTGGTTATGATTTCTTAAACCTCAGAAAATCTATTATCGAAAATCACAGTATATCTTCAGTAATAGAACTTCCTGAAAAAATTTTCGCTAAAACGGAAGCTCTCACGCACATCCTAATTTTAAGAAAAGGAGAAGAAACAAACGCCGAGGTGTCCCTTTGCAAAGCGGACTTTCGGGGAAACTGTACTGACCAAATTTCGATAAAGTCGGATTCTTTAATAGAAAGAATGGATTTCAAATTCCATAAATACAGAAAAAAAACAAAACCAAAGAATTTAAACAAAAGTGTTAAATTATCGGATCTTAATCCTGTAATTAAAAGGGGGAAATTTTCTCATGCGGAATTAAAATCCAAGGATCTTCCATATATACACACTACAACCCTAGTTGATAAAAAACCCAATCTAAGATTTACCTCTAAGTTATCTAAGGACTTTCCAGGCAATGTGAAAACTCAATCTGGTGATATCCTCTTAGCAAGAGTGGGTAGGGGCTGCATCGGAAAAGTCTCAATGGTGAAATCAGGTGCTGTATTGATTTCAGATTGTATTTACAAAATAAGAGTCCCTCAGGAATATAGGACAATGGTCTTTGAAGCGTTAGCCTCAAAACGAGGCGAAGAGTGGCTGAAAGCAATGGGTCACGGGGTTTGTGCAAAAGTAATTAGCAAAAAAGATTTAGAGTCATTCCCTCTGTAGTGAGAAGGCTGATAAGTTTCATGCCTTCTCATTAGAATTAAACTTCTTTGGAAGACGGCAAAATAAAGTACTAAATAAAGAAGTTATATACCTCCTAATTGTGGAGTACTAAGTATAATTTTGCAGTCTTTTGTGTATTCTAAGGAATGGCGGCAAAACCATTGGGACTTACATGTCGTTGACACAAATTATTTAATGGATTCGACTGTAGAAGTTTAAGTTTTCTTCTTCGGAAATATTATTTGGTAATTTTCCAATTCACTTCCATCAAATTTTTAGGTCTGTGCCTCTTGTATGTTTCTAATGCATGTTTTGTTGATGTTTGTCCCAACAATAAGGCAACGGTTGCTGTATCTACATTTTTATCCTGTAGTAATATCGAAAAACTTAGCCTAGCACAATGCCAGGTAATGTGTTTGTCAACACCAGCGTCTTTACACCATTGCGACAGGATTTTGTAGCTGCCGTCCTGGGATGGTAACCGAAACACCTTACCCTCGCTTATTCCTTCCTCAAGTCTGGCTCGCCTTTTTTCAAGAATAGCCTTTGCTGTTGGATGAAGGGTGATCATTAACGGTTCTCCGGTCTTGTGCTGGACAATCCGGGTCTTCAACTGATCGCCTTTTATATCTGTCCAGTCTAAGGGTTTGACATCACACCATCTGGGACCGGTATAGCAGCATAATATAAAGGCTTCCCTTATTTCTTCATGGTAACATGGCGTGCGAATGAGTTGTATATACTCCGGTGCTTCCAGGTGATCCTTGAGCTTTTTGTTTTTATTGGCTTTCGCTTTAATATCTTCAGAAGGACTGTACCGGTAATAACCAGCTTTGGTAGCTGCTTTTACGACTTTTTTGAACCTGCAAAATAATTGGCAGGGGTATCACCATTAAATCTGTCCAAAAGATACCTTCTAAATCTTAGCGCAAGCGATTCATTAAGATCAATAGGGGCAAGGATATCCTTGCCAAGAAATGCTTTAAACTGCGTTAGACTGTTTTCTAAATGCCGGTTGCCATATATCCGGTTTTCAGTAACATACTGTTCATAAAAGTCGATAAAGTTTGACTGGAATTTATGCGAAGGAATGTAAGCGCTTCCGATGGATTGTCTTTCCAGGATCAACTCGGATTTTTTTACTTCTAGTAGGGCTAGTGCTTCCGAGTTATGTTTTTTCTCTATCTGGGTTTGCGGTTTTGTATATGTAAATATGCCACTTGCTTTGCGTTGGTTGGCTGCTTTTCCCAATTCAAATGTTTACCAGATCTTACTTTTGTTTTTGGATAACACGGGTCTTAATGTAATATTCATAATAGATGTTTTTAGCTGACTCCCGTCTGCCAGGCGTCTGCCAACCGTCTGCCATTTATCCGCCAGAAAAAACGGTGAAAAGCGGAAAAAAGCGAAACAAAACATCTATTCGTATAAAAGAGAAACCCTGCAAATCAATGATTTACAGGGTTTCTTAAATTGCGTAATGTGCCCAAGACTGGAACACGACTAGCACACCGCCAATATTCTTGAATGCGGCTTTATATTGTTTTTTTTCTTAAATTTGGATACAGTCTGCAAGGGTAACATTCTACCCAATCAAACATCATAACATACTATGCATTGAAATTCCCTGAATAGGTAGTTCAATGAATTGTCTAATCAATTTAAATCAACTATTATGATAGCAGATTTGTATGTGCGTGTAAGCACTGATGAACAGGCTGAAAAAGGTTATTCTCAAAGAGATCAGGAAGAGCGATTGAGAAAGTATTGCGAGATTAAGCAGATAACCGTCCGGAAGGTTATTTATGAGGATCATTCCGCCAAAACATTTAACCGCCCTGAGTGGCAGAAATACCTGATCGATTTAAAACGATACCGAAATAAGGTGGACGCCGTTTTATTTATAAAATGGGACCGCTTTAGTAGAAATGCGGGTGATGCATATCAGATGATTAATTTATTAAGAACACTGAATGTAGAACCACAGGCGATAGAACAGCCACTTGATCTTTCTGTTCCAGAAAATAAAATGATGTTGGCTTTTTATTTGGCTGCGCCGGAAGTAGAGAATGATAGGCGTGCATTGAATACATTACACGGCATGAGAAGAGCCAAAAAAGAAGGGCGATGGATGGGGCCAGCACCAGTAGGCTACGTAAATAAAATAACAGAAGATGGAAGAAAATATATTGCGCCCAAAGAACCTGAAGCTGGTATAATGAAATGGGTGTTCGAAAGTATGGCCAAAAATGAATATCGTATCATGGAGATATTCAGAATTGCTATTGCAAAGGGATTAAAGTGTAGCCGCTCGTACTTTTTCGATTTGCTTAAAAACCCTGTTTATTGCGGCAAAATATACTTATCGGCTTACAAGGATGAAGTCGCAAAAAATGTTGATGGCAAACATCAACCGCTAATATCAGAATCTTTATTTTTTGATGTACAGGATATATTGACTGGTAGAAAAAGAAAGCAGCAGACTACAGTAAAGGGGAGAGAAGTTTTACAATTACGGGGCTATCTCATCTGCCCTGTTTGCGGGCGGCAATTAACTGGAAGCGGATCTAAAGGCAGAAGTAGTCTATATTATTATTACCATTGTAAGTCACCCTGTGGATTTAGAACGAAAGCTGATAATGCAAATACAGAATTTTCAAAAGAGTTGAAGAAGTTTATACCTAGACCAGGTATGAAGGAAGTGTTTTTTAAAGTACTGAATCATACTTACAAGACAGGAAAGTTGGATCAACGACAAGATATTAAGGATTGTAATGACAAGATTGAAAGAATGCATGAGGATATAGGGAATGCCAGGAAAAAATATCTTACAGATAAAATTGATGAAAAGGATTATAAGGAATTTAAGCAGGAATGCGAATCAGAAATAACAAGACTGGAAGCAAAGGCAATGGGGCTAGCAAGTAAGATTATCAAAATTGATGGGGTGCTGAGGGGAGCAATTGAGAATTTGTCAAATTTGCAACAACTATTTGAGAATGGGGATGTTATGCAAAAAAGGAAAATAGTTGGTTCGATCTATCCCGAAAAACTCGTTTTTGATGGAGAACGATATCGAACCGTCAGAGTGAATGAAGCTGCCCGGCTAATATACGCTATAGACAAGGGTTTCAGCGAAAATAAAAACGGACAAGCCGAAGAAAATTTCAACTTGTCCGCTTTAGTGCCCAGAACAGGAATCGAACCTGCACTACCTTGCGATAACCAGATTTTGAGTCTAGCGCGTCTACCAGTTCCGCCATCTGGGCTCTTCAAATCGGGTTGCAATATTACATCTTCTCTGGTTAATCACCATAATAAATTATGAGAATCGGCAAAATAATTTATACAGATTACACTATTTTTGACTGTTATGGATTACAATAGTTTTGTTGCTTCTGTTTCAGAAGCCCATCCTCCCGTGTCGATATCTGCTTATTTGCAGGCATTATGGTATGATGCCAAAGGTGATTGGGATGCCAGTCATGATATAGTGCAGGATTTGCCGGATGCCAAGGCGTCCTGGATACATGCTTACCTCCATCGCAAAGAAGGAGATAACGGAAATGCCCGCTATTGGTATAGCCGTGCGGGAAAGACGTTTCCCAAAGTGTCTCTGTCCGAAGAGTGGGAACAGATAGTAAGTGAATTGCTGGAAAAAGGGTATTAGTCACCACAAAAAAATATGCCGGTCGAAAACCGGCATAATAGATACGATTAGGAGCTTATTAAAAAGGTAAATCATCTGACCCTCCTGATGTATTCATCTGAGGTTCCATGGCACCGCCCTCTTCTCCCTGACTACGTCCGGTGCCACCACTACCAAGCAATTGTACACTAAAAACCCGTAAAGTGAGGGAAGCACCATAGGTTCCGTCATTACGGGTAAAGCTTCTGATTTCCGGTGTTCCTTCTGCATACACCTGTGTTCCTTTTTTCAAGTATGGAGCAATGCCCGTTCTATCTGTCCAGTATGCACATTCTACCCAGGTGGTTTTTTCCTTTTGTTGTCCCGAAGAATCACGAAATCTTTCTGTGTGCGCTACATTAAAATTGATTACTGATTTTCCATTCACTGTATTGGTAATACAGTCTTTTCCCAAATTTCCAATTACCTGTAACTTGATCATAGCATCTGCTTTTATATGGTTTTAAAATGTCAAGTTAGGCATTTTATAGCACACTAATTGCTTTATATGGCAGTTTGGCAGTGAAAATGTATGGTACAGTATTTGTTCAATGTTTAAACATCGAAATTTAGTACAATGAAAGAGACGATATCTAATAGACGGAGTATCAGGTCCTTTTTGGATAAACCTATAGAAAAAGATACAATAGAGCAACTATTTGAAGCCGCAAGATGGTCGCCCAGCGCGATGAACGCCCAGCCCTGGTTATATGTTTACGCAAGTGCAGGCCAACCCTTACACGATCGCATTGCTGAAACTTTATCTCCGGGCAATAAGATATGGGCTGCCAAGGCACCGCTGCTAATAGTAAGTATGGTTAAAACCAATCATGAAAATGGGACACCGAATGGCGCTGCCTTACACGATGCAGGCATGGCCAACCATGCTATCGCTCTACAAGCTACAGCTTTAGGACTACAGGCGCATATGATGGGTGGTTTTGATCATAGCGGAATAGAGGAGCTGTTACAGTTTGCTCCGGGTATTAAAGCGGTAATAATAATGGCTGTAGGATATCCGGGCTCGGCAGATCAGTTGCCTGAACCTTTCAGGCAGCGGGAAACAGCCCCCCGTGTTAGAAAAGAACTTAATGAATTTGTATTCAATCATGTCAACTAAAACAATAAACATATGGCAACAACTAAATGGGTGTTAGATCCTTCTCATAGTGAAGTAAAATTTAAAATACGGCACTTGATGATCACCAATGTTTCTGGCAGTTTTGATAAATTTTCTTCTACCGTGGAAACGGATGGAGAGGATTTTACCAGTGCCAAAATTGAATTTACGGGTGATGTTAATTCTATCTCTACCGGTAATGAACAGAGAGACGGACACCTGAAAAGCGCAGACTTCTTTGAGGCTGAAAAATTTCCTGAATTTGTGTTTAAAAGCACGTCACTATCCGCAAAGGGAGATGATTATGAATTAACCGGCAATCTTACCCTGCGCGGTGTTACTAAACCTGTAACCCTGGCAGTAGAAGCAGGTGGTGTGGTAAAAGATCCATACGGTCAGGTAAAAGCCGGATTTTCTGTGAGTGGTAAAATAAACCGCAAAGACTTTGGATTGAACTGGAATGGTGTAACGGAAGCTGGTGGAGTGGTTGTGAGTGATGAAGTGCGGATTCAGGCAGAAGTACAATACGTAAAACAGTAATAATTCAGTGGACCATAATATAACGAGGGGCATACTATGTCCCTCCTTTTTATTCGGGCGTTTTTAACGGAATCTTAGAACTCACCGTCCCAATTCTGTTTTGGGAAAATTACTATCTTCACAACTGTTAATTAGTGTAAAATTGAAGAATATGAAAACTGTTTTTACATGGCTTTGCTTGATAGCGGTGACACCATTATTTGCTCAATTAACCGTAAGAGAGCAATTTGAAAAGATAAGTACGGTACAACAGGCACAAAAGTTTATTGATGCCAACGCTAATCTGAAGCCGACTTTATTACATTTGTCGTTAGACAAGGATACGACATTGATCGACAAACGATTGCTTCGGCAGAATATCGGTGATGTGTTTTCGGTGGGTTATGTAACCTATAAAGTTATAGAGGGTAAGGAGTCGGTAAACTACCGCGCTAATTATATATTCCTGGATGGGGGTTCTTTGTCTGCATCGGAAGTGGAAGCGTTGAAAAAAGTGATACTGGACAAACACGCTCAGGGAGTCAGCTTCGAGCAGCTTTCTGATGAGTACACCATGGATGGCAACAATACAAAGGGGGATACCGGCTGGTTTTTTGGAGAGGAGATGATGCCAAAAGAATTCCAGGATGCGATAAAAAAGCAGAAAAAAGATGATATTTTTTTCGTGGATGTACCATCAAAAGAGTGGCACTACATTGTAAAGAAAACTTACGATGACCAGGTGACCAAAGAAATAACGGTACTACGAGCCAATGGAAGATAGCTGCACCCATTATCAACCAATCTTATAACAGGGAAACAAAGCGCAAACAGATAACAGTAATTTATTTGTAGGTAATCTGTTTGTTTTGTATTAACGAATTCTTGTCTTTGATGGCAGGCAACCGCCTTCCTCATGATTCTTCCTTTGACTTTTAAAGATTCTAAATTACAGGCGGTAAAAATGAAAACGATAAGGACTTCAAAGCCTATTTTTATTTGTTTAAATTGAATCTCCAAACTGCTCTTTAGAAGTCAAACAATTCTTGCCTGCCGCCACAAATCACATTCCATCTTAGAATTTGGCTAGCCTCCATTCGTGCGTATTATCGGAATTGTAAATGAATCTTTTGAGCCAATAAGCGCAAAAATTAGCAGAAAAAGTTTAGATAATACTATCTATTTGTATGAAAAACAATGCTTTAAAATATTCTATTTGTATTTTAAAATAAATTGAAAGAATTACAACTTTGATTATTAATACACAAGGGAAAATATGGATTTGAACAAGAAACGCACTCACAAAAGGCTTATGGGTAATTATCTTTTCGGAACGGCTTCCTAATTAAAAAAGTTCCGGAGGGGAGTGATCGAAGTTTTAAATAAAGATCTCGGCAATCATACACCGAGCACTGCCACCACCATTTGTTTCGATAGTGTCGATGGATGCGTGAATGATATCATTATATGTTTTCAGTTTATATACCTGGTCCACAGACAGGGAATGGAAAGCCTGTGAGGACATCACCAGCAATTTTTCACCATCCTTATTTTGCACCTGCAGCATATTGCCCGCAAAATGTTCAACCTGCATCATCGAAATTGAAATAACCGCCTTTCCGGATTGTTCAAGCTTGTCGACCAACATCTGTCGCTCTGTTGGAGAAATACTGTCCAGACAAACAATGGCATAACGGTCTGCCACACACATCATAACATTTGTATGGTATATGAACTTGCCATTAGTATCAGTTGCGTGAAACAATACAGGCTGATACTCCATTTTGTCACACCATGCTTTCAACAGCGTTTCATCAGTTCGTGGCGACAAACATGCATAGACCAAATGATTGTCCCTGTCGAGTACCATACTGCCCGTACCTTCCAAAAATCTATTCCCTGCTTCGTAATGTGAAAAATCGACAACCCTGTTAACACCCAACCGCGCAATAATGGCTTCTATTAATGCCGGTTTTCTTTCCTGCCGCCTATTTTCAGCAAACATGGGATAGAGACAAATCGTATGTTCCTTATGAAACGAGATCCAGTTATTAGGAAAAATGGCATCGGGAGTATGGGGATCAGGCGTATCATCCATAACAATCACTTCTACTCCTACCCTTCTAAGAACAGCGACAAACCCATCAAACTCCCGCTGGGCCTTTGCAGAAACATCGTGGTCATTGTCTGCCACCTGAAAGCTGTTGTTAACAGCCGTTTGGCTGTTAAACTCAAACCGGTACGGTCTGATCATTAATACGCGGGATGTATTTTGCAATGGGCGTCATTTAAGTGATTGAATGTAAGTATCATTTCCTGCAAAAATAAATTGTGAATGGCAAAACTTATTATCTTCGTCGCATGCCGATAATAGCCCCTTCTTTACTAGCCAGTAATTTTCTGCAGTTGCAACAGGAGTGTGATATGCTAAATGCCAGTGAGGCGGATTGGTATCACCTGGATGTGATGGATGGGCGTTTTGTTCCCAATATCAGCTTTGGCTTGCCCGTGATAGCCAAAATAAGAGAAGCTACTCAAAAGCCGCTGGATGTACATCTGATGATAGAGGAACCCGGTAAATATGCGGCCGACTTCAAATTGGCAGGAGCAGATCACCTGACCGTTCACTTGGAAGCATGCCCCCATCTTCATCGTAATATACAGCAGATCAAAAACCTGGGTATGAAGGCTGGTGTTGCCATTAATCCGCATACGCCTGTACAAATGTTGCAGGATATTTTGGCTGACCTGGATATTGTATTAGTAATGAGTGTAAACCCTGGTTTTGGCGGTCAGCATTTCATTCCTCAGTCATTAACAAAAATCAATATGTTGCGCCAGCGCATTGATCAGTTAGGGCTATCTACATTAATAGAAGTAGACGGGGGCATTACCGAAGAAACGGCGCCTTCTGTACTGAAAGCGGGGGCACATGCGCTGGTAGCCGGTACTTCTGTGTTTGGTGCTGCCAATCCTACGGGTGTCATACACAATCTGAAACATCTGTAACACCTTGTCTTTCAAAGCCTATTAGCATTTGATAAAAGTTTTCGATTAGCATTCGATAATCCACGATGGAATTTCGATAAGCGTTATAATAATCGCAACATAGCTCCCGTTTAATGTATGATAATCCAAAATTTTATCGAATTTTAATTTCTACCCCCGTGAAAAAAATCTCATTAATCGAACCCCAAACAATGGAGAAAGTCATTTCCATATGCCAGCAGTACTCCACATTGAATGAAGAGAGCCAGAAAGCTTTAGAAAGTGTTATTACATTAAAGGAATTCAAAAAGAATGAACACGTCTTTGAGCAAGGTGAGTTTTGCGGTGATATCTTTGTAATTGTTAAAGGCTCTTACAGACTTTTTCACAAAGCGACGCAAAAGGAACACACTACCTGGTTAGGATATGATGATCATATCATTTCCTCCTTGCACAGCATTCTGTTTAATACACCGGCAAAGGAAACCATGCACATTCTGGAAGAATCTGTAATAGGGGTTATCCCTTATAACGCTTTGCTGGAATTAAGTCGCCAGTACGCAGATATCGACAAATTGCATCGTACGATTATGAGTACGTTTATTATGGAGATGCAGGAGAATCTTTTTGCTACCCGTTTTATGGAAGCTGCAGACAGGTATCATTACTTTACGCAGAAACAACCAGAAGCGTTGCAACGCATTCCTTTAACTTACCTGGCATCTTTCCTGGGTATTACAAAAGAAAGTTTGAGTCGTATCCGTTCTGGTTTCAGAAACAGGGACAACAACTTTGGTCTGAACAACTCGTACTTGCGTACAGCATCATAAGAAGAATTTCAATGTTGAAAAATGTCGGCAACTGCCGGCATTTTTTTTTATAATAATTACTACTATCCCCGATTTCTCTCCTGGTTTTAAAGGCTATACATTCGGTTGTTCCCTGCATTTGTTATCACAACAGACTTCATTGTTATCAGAAATTACCGTCATAGCATTTCAGGTATTTTCATGTTACACGAAATTAAAATGCTGACACGTTATTTTTGAACTAACTGGGTGAAATGGTTTTTGACTTGCTAAACTGTGGGCTAAAAGCTTGAAATATAACTTTGGATTTGCCTCGTAAAGCTCTGAAACAGATTGTGCCCGTCGGCTATTCCTGCTATCACCAAAAATAAAATACCATACATAGCACCCCAAATATGTGCGGAATGATTAATATTTCCGCCACCTTTTTTATCCAGGTAGGAAGAAATGCCTATGAATAATGCGCCAAAAATAAAGCCAGGTATGTTTAATCCAGGCAGGAAAATCAAGCCGATACCCCGTACCGGTTCCAGGAAAATAAACGCAAAGATGACGGCAGATACGGCTCCGGAAGCCCCTAAGCTTCTATAATAGTAATTGTTGGTATTCTTAACATAGGTGGGTAGTAAACAGGCCACCAGTGCTGTAACATACATCAGCAGGTACAACCATTTGCCACCGGTACCAAAGATGGTCATAAACCGCACTTCTACATACTCGCCAAATATCCAAAACGAATACATGTTAAATAGTAAGTGAGGGATATTGGCATGAATAAAACCACAGGTAATAAAACGATAGTACTGGTTTTGTTCTTTAACAGCAGGCGGATAAAATATGAGATCATCCATTACTTTCTGGTTGTTGAAAGCTGTAAATGAAACAATACAGGTCATGATAATGATGACAAGTGTAATACTCATATATCCTCTTTTATCGAAGATAAAGCAAACTGCACAAAATGGAGTTACCGTTGGGTAAAAAGACTACTGTGTGGACCAGTTAAACTACTTACAGATTAAAGTAGCCGGGAGAAAGTCTTCAATCTTTTGCTGTTTTTTTGCTGAAATGTTTTTTTAAAGCTTTGCTGATAGCCAGCTGAAGTTTCTCAACCCCTGCGTGTGTATTAGCAAATAAAAAATTACCTGCTTTTTCCAGTATGGTATGGCATCCGAACAGCATTTTTTCGAGGTCTCCGTTCATGATGGTAATCCTGTATTGACGGCTATTTCCATCATGTTTGGCAAGTACTACAGCCTGATAAAAAGTTTGTTCAAATTCAAACGATACAATCTCCGTCATAATAGTAAAATTAATGGTTTAAACTCATGAGCAGAAGAGAGGTAAAACAGTAAGGTTATGTAATATACATCAATACAACTACCTTTTCTGTCAAAGAAAAGTAATTTTTTTTCCGACCAAAATGTAGTAGTTATCTATGCCTAATTGGGGAGAATGTTTACCGCGATTAATTAAAGACACTTTTCAACAAATCCGTCGTTCTTGCCAAAGGGTCTTTACGGATTTTTTGTTCTTCTGCTGCTACCTGGAAAAAAATGCCGGACAGTGCTCTCTCTGTGACGTATGCACTCAGGTCAGGATTCACTTTTTTAATGGTAAACTTATTATAGGCTGTGAATACAGCATCCCAGTATTTTGTAGCATCTACTTTCTCTAATGATTTTTCAATAACAGGTCGGAATGCTTCTGTAAGTTGAGCGGCAGTTTTCGACTTTAGATAGTCTGTAGCTGCGTGATCTCCCCCTTTCAAAATGCCGGCTGCATCTTGAATGCTCATCTGTTTGATGGCATTTACGAAAATGGGAGTAGCCGATTTAGCGGCATCTTCCGCTGCACGGTTCATACTCAATATTGCTTCATCAACTTGTTTACCCAAGCCTATAGCCCTCAACTTCTCCTCTGCTTTTTTAGCCTCTTCCGGCATTAATATTTTTATGGCGGCATTCGCAAAATATCCATCTACGGAAGAAAGATTGCTGGCGGCTTTTTCCGCACCGATAGACAATGCTTCTTTTAACCCGGCAGCAATATTGTTACTCTCACCGCTTTTATTTCCCCCTAAAACATTTTTAAGCAATTGTGCTTCTGCAGTTGTGGAAAAAGAAATACCAGCAGCAAGAAGAAGGAAAACGGTAGCAATTTTTTTCATCGGTAAATATTTATTAGATGGTTGACAATGTAATGCTGTTGATTACAGCACATACCTTAAAATTATCATGTATTGGTTCAAAAATAATACCAGTCATAAGACTGGTATTATAAACGTAAGTTTAATTACTTTTGGTGTTGATAAATTGCTAAAGTTTTAACCCCGCTTTTGCAATACCTACCCAAAATGAACTATTGTATTTTCGCCCGCTTCTTCAACTCGGCTGCGGTAATAGTGATCATTCTCCCCAAAACTTTACCATTTCTATAAGTAATCACTTTTATATTTTGCGCATCTGCAGGCACCTGCAGCGGCGATTGGTATTTGGGATAAAAACTATCAGGAAAGGAATTGTCAAAGCTGTAGTGGATATCCAATCCTTTAATTTCTGTACTCAACTCTACTACAGGCTGGTTCTTGCTGTTTTTGGTTACCTTAAAAATAGGGTCATATAATGAAGGAGCGTATTTGGTTTCGGCCACATCAAGGCGTCCGAACTGATGCTCTACTTTCTGTACAAATGCATCCCAGTTCTTTTTGTCCGCCTGCGACCAAACTGATTCAGATACAGCAAAAGCCCTGGGCCATATCATATATTGCGCATGCCGCATATTATAAACCTGTTCTGTCCACAAATTAGCCTGGCCTCCTTTAATAAATTTGGGATCTACCCCTTTAGGCAGCGGATCAAATTCATACGTTTTATTCAGACGAAGGGTTGCGTATACTGGTGGCTCTATCGCTGCATCCCCTTGCATATAATCAATGTACACGTGAGTAGTTGGACTCATAACCACTTCATGTTTTTGCTTTGCAGCCTCAATTCCACCTTTCATTCCCTGCCAACTCATTACTGCCGCATTGGCGGCTATGCCACCCTGTAATATTTCGTCCCATCCAATCATCTTTTTCCCTTTCGACTCTATGATCTTTGAAACTCTTTTAACGAAATAACTCTGTACCTCGTCCATATTTTTGAGTTTCTCCTTTTGCATCCATGTTTTTATGGCGACACTCTTCTCCCAAAAATTTCTGGCTGCTTCGTCTCCGCCCATGTGGATATACTCAAAAGGAAACAATTCAGCCACTTCCGTGAAAACCTTATCAAGGAAAGTGTAGACTTTTTCATTTGCCGGGCAAAGATTATTATCCACCAGTGCGTAAAAATGACGTCCGGGCGGCCATACCATTACCGGCTCACCGGAATTTACTAGATATTTATCAGCACCAGGCGTACAAGAAAGCTCCGGATAGGAAGCAATAGCGGCAAGGCTATGTCCCGGTACGTCAATTTCAGGTAATACGTTTACATACCGGCTGGCGGCATAAGCCACTATTTCTTTTATGTCTTCATGCGTGTAAAAACCTCCATAGTTTCTCGGTTCATCAGCTGCGGGTTTAGAAAATGTATTAAACCGGCCTTCTTTTTTTACATTCCAGGCCCCTACCGTTGTGAGTTTGGGATATGTTTTTATTTCCAACCGCCATCCCTGGTCATCGGTGAGGTGCAAATGCAACAGGTTGTATTTATACTTCACCATATCATCAATAAATCGCTTTACTTCTTCTTTAGTAAAGAAATGCCTTGATACATCAAACATCAACCCCCGCCACCCAAACCGGGGATAATCTTTTATGTTTACAACCGGCATACTCCAGGTGAGACCATTAACTACCTGTTTGCTTTCTATTTCTTTAGGCAGTAATTGCAAT
Organism: uncultured Terrimonas sp.; assembly: GCA_964604365.1. Classification (GTDB taxonomy): domain Bacteria; phylum Bacteroidota; class Bacteroidia; order Chitinophagales; family Chitinophagaceae; genus Agriterribacter. The sequence goes on along the minus strand of CAZRYS010000003.1, from coordinate 267,209 downwards.
AAAGTTTGAACACCATAAAACAAACCGGCAGCTTCGTTGGCTTCTATCGTCACCCCCGACGTCCTAACAGAAAGTTTATACCCCTCTTTTCCTATTTCGGCATCCGGTGTACTCAAAATGGCCAGCCGGATATCGGGATTGACCGCATTGGCATCTTTACCGAAGGAATAGCCTGTTGCTTTCAAAGAATTGATCAGTAAATCTGCAACAGCGTCTGCAGCACCATCAAAACTAACAGATTGGACTACTGCCTTATTTTTCAATGAAAATGAGCCATTCCCTATATTAACAGATACCGGCTCCGGTATAATGCTGATCGTATTTTGTGCGGTTAGTTGCAACAAAAGAAAAAGAGATAAACATGTCAGCGAGTATTTCATTAAGCTAAGAATTTTAAGTACCCTTAAAAATAGACAAAATAGCGGTGTGGAAAAGCGCAACCGTATATGGACAAAAACGCAACCTGTAAATAGGTCTCCTGAGCAATTACAATTTCACGCCGTTGACCACATTTCTTGGTTTTCCTTTCAGAAAAGCTTTAATATTTTCTACCGATTCAGCTAATAGACGTTGTCTTGCTTCTTTGGTAGCCCAGGCTATATGCGGTGTAATAATACAATTAGGAATACCTATTAAAGGATGGCCGGCCGGTGGGGGCTCAGCAGACAATACATCCAAAGCTGCCCCAGCAATTTTATTTTCTTTCAATGCTATGGCAAGGTCTTCCTCCTGAATGAGGGCTCCACGGGCGGTGTTGACTATAAATGCTGAAGGTTTCATTTGTGATATCAATGCTGCATTTACCATCTGCCGCGTATCATCGGTAAGAGGACAATGCAAACTCACAAAATCCGCCTCTCTGAAACATTCTTCTCTACTGACAAAATCGATGCCATACACATTGCTATATTTAGCGGGGTCTCTTACTACAGCCAATACTTTCATACCAAAAGCCAGCCCAATATTGGCTACGGCCAACCCAATCTGGCCAAGCCCGATCAACCCTAAGGTTTTTCCCTGCAACTCAAACAAGCCTTCATGGCCGAAACAAAAATCCTTACTGTTACTCCATGCACCATTACTCACTTCTGCTGATCTCCTGGCTGTATGATAGGTCAATTCAAGCATAAATGCCCAGGTGAGTTGCGCTACCGAGTGCGTGCTGTATCCGGGAACATTACAAACCGGGATGTTTTTGGCTGCCGCTGCCTTTATGTCAACATTATCAAAACCCGTAGCGAGTAATCCTATATACTGTAAGTCTTTCACCCGCTCTATTGCCTCGGACAATACTTTAGTTTTATTGGTCAACACAACCGTTGCAGTACCGATTCTTTCAATCACCTCCGAAGGAGCCGTTCTTTCGTATACCGTTAGTTTTCCTAATTCTTCAAATGGATGCCAACTTAAATCACCAGGATTTAATGTAAAGCCGTCTAAAATTACAATCTCCATATTCAAATTCTTTTATCTTAGCTGTGTGAAAGTAAGCAGGTTTTCCCAAAAAAGTCAACCAAATATCATATGGCAAAAAACACCGGTAGATTTAGAGTCATTATCTTTTTAATACTAATGGTAGCACTGCTGCCCGTTATTATCGGCAAACCCTATATTTATAAAGCGATAGCTTATAATTTTGCGGATATCGACGATTATAAAATTTTTGATAACAATATTGTTGAAGCCGCATCAACACCCATCAACTGGACTGAAGCAGAAAACTATCCCGGTACTATCCCCGATGACCTCAATAAGTATCTTGAACAAATCCGGTCGGCTGCATTGCTGGTAGTGCAGAACGGGAAAATTACGCATGAAAAATATTGGTCGGGGTATTCTGACAGCTCTATTGTAAACTCTTTTTCGATGGCAAAAAGTGTGGTTAGTTTATTAACAGGCATTGCTATTAGAGAAGGAAAAATCGGATCGGTGGATGATGCTGTGGGAAAATATCTTCCTGAATTTACAAAAGGTGAAAAAGCAAAACTGAAAATCGTTCATTTGCTTACTATGAGCAGCGGCAGTAATTGGGATGAAAGTTATGCAAATCCCTTATCCGTTACTACCGAAGCCTACTACGGTTCTGATCTTTACCGTGTAGCCACCTCCGTCGACATTGTAAAAGAGCCCGGCACTTATCATTTTTATAAAAGTGGAGACACTCAACTGTTGGGGCTGATAATAGAAAAAGCAACTGGCAAATCCCTGAGCGCCTACACATCTGAAAAACTATGGAAGCCATTGGGAGCAGTTCATCCGGCATTATGGAGTGTTGATAAACCTGGCGGGAATGAGAAAGCATATTGTTGCCTCAATAGCAATGCCCGCGATTTTGCAAGACTGGGCCAGCTAATGTTGGACAGCGGTAAGATAAACGGAACGCCGGTCGTAGACAGCGCATTTTTTGCAGCTTCAATAACACCCTGCAATATCATTGATGATACCGGCAAACCTTGCAACTACTATGGCTACCAATGGTGGCTTTTACCAGACTATCCCGGCATTTTTTATGCCCGTGGAATACTGGGGCAGTATATCATATGTATACCCGAAAAAAACATGGTAATAGTACGATTGGGAGAAAAAAGAGATGAAAAAGTAAATAATATCCCCATGGAAGTACCCCGGTTGATTGACTGGGCAAAAGGCCTGTAAAAAACGCCCCCCATATTGATCCTCACTATTGGACAATAACATCCACCTGCAGTTGTTGGAGCGTTGGATATTCGACCTGTTAACATATGCTAAAACGTTGATGTATAAAGGACTTTAAGTTGTCCAGCTCCCGTAATTTCCCTTATTTTACAATGCTTTTAAAGCCGCCTTCCACTGCCAATACCTCTGTAACAACTAATAATCACTGAATTTAATATCGCCTTGAAAAGCTGATCAATGTATCAGCCATGAGGATTTTTATCACAATCGTATTGTCATTTAGCTACTATATTACTGCCGCACAGGTTCGTTGTCAAACAATTGAATACCGGCAAGATCTACCGGCAGCTCCCGGATCTGTCAAAAAGCAAATGACGGAAAAAGCTTTACCCGCAACCATCACCATACCGGTAGTTGTTCATGTTCTTTACAATAACAACCAGGACAATATTTCAAGAGAGCAGGTGCTATCACAACTGGAGGTATTGAATCAGGATTTTGCTGGTAAGAACGCCGATATTGCTGGTGTTCCCCACGCTTTCAAACCATTTATTGCCGACACAAAAATCAGATTTGCACTGGCAAAAGTGGACCCGGAGGGAAGAACGACTGATGGTATCAACCGAAAGAAAACCATTCAGACCAGTTGGAAACAGGATGACCGAATGAAGTTTTCTGAGAATGGCGGAGCGGATGCATGGGATAGCCGGTATTATCTGAATATTTGGGTATGCAGGTTGGGTAATGGCATGTTAGGTTATGCATCTTTTCCTGGCAGTGCTCCGGAAAAAGACGGCGTTGTGATAAGAACTGATATTTTTGGAACAGTTAATGTTCATCATCCGGTATACAACAGGGGCAGAACAGCTACGCATGAAGTTGGTCACTGGCTCAACCTCAAACACCTTTGGGGTGACAAATTCTGTGGTGATGATGAAGTAGATGATACGCCACCACAAAGCAACTACAACAGTGGTTGCAGTAGTTTTCCGGTGGTAAAACCTGCCTGTAATGATGACCCCAGCGGAGACATGTTTATGAATTTTATGGACTTTTCTGACGATGCCTGTGCACTGATGTTCACCAAAGGACAGTCCAAACGAATGCAACAACTTTTTGAATCCTCCGGGTCACGGGCATCTATACTGCAATCTCCGGCACTGGGAGAAGCCTGGAACCACACACCTATCCCCGACAACAGGCTGGTATTACACACTTATCCCAATCCCGCGTCTTTCGAAATAATGTTGAGTGACAAACAAGGCAATAAATTGTTTGCTGAAGAGTATATGGTTTTTAATGCGGTCGGGCAAAAGGTATTGCAGGGAAAAGCAAGTACAATAATATCCGTACAAAAACTTCAGACAGGGATTTATTTTCTCCAGGTCTATACCAGTCGGGGAATATTATCCGGCAGATTCATAAAAAACTAGTCAGCGTTTCTTTACTGCAAACCCGGTGGTGAAAACGGCTTCTTCACCGGCAAGCAATACCGTCAGCGACATCTTATTATTAAACGCATCCGGGGGGGCACTCAGGTTTTCAATAGCAATACTATCCCGGTGGGGAGGAATATAGATTTGCAGATAAGGATAGGTTCTATCGGGATAAAATTCAATCTGCCAGTCATCATTCCGAAGTATACACATAGGCTGTGGCTCATCAAAATCCAACAGGAAAGAATTGTCAATTTCTGCAGTGCCGATTTGGGCTCCATCTTTGAAAGTCGTATTCTCCAATACTTTGCCCGTGGGCAAAAGATTATCAAATTCCAACATTTTGTCTGCCCTGAACTGCAGGTGCAGATCATCTACCTTACCCCCCAATGTAAAATAAGGATGCCAGCCATCTGCCACCGGAAGATTTGTTTTACCGGTATTGATAATTGCTGTTGTTATAGTAAGATGATTTCCTTTTTCGAGCGTATATGTTACGCGGCACAGGTAGGCAAATGGGTAGCCCGCATCAGATGCACCGTAAGCATGTTCCAAGGTTACAGATGCCTTTTTATCATCAACTGATTTATCAACAACGGTAAAAGCCTGGTTGTATAAAAAACCATGTATGGCGTCCCCCCCTTTCGCAAAAGAACCCAACTGATACTGTACCCCTTCAAACTGGTAAGTGGCATTTTTGATTCTGCAAGGAAAAGGAGATAGTTTCACCCCTTTGAAACCAGTTGCTTCCACATCCGAAAAAATCGTCCTATCTGCATAACTGTCTATTACGTCAAAACACCCATCCTGTTTGTAAATTTTCATAGCATGCAGCATAGCACCACAGTCTGGTACCACTTCCACGATGCAGTTTTCCCGGTGCTCCAATGCTATTTTATAAAAGCCATTCTCTTGTTTCTCCGTAATAAAAAACATCCCCGTGAATTTTTCCGAAATTAATTATTCTAGCTAATATACCCCTGGTTTTATTCATATCAAACGTTTGCCCCATTTTCTGATTTGGGTAATTTCTAATTTTCCGATGAACACTACACTTCTTATTCCAAAAAAAATTACCTTTGTTGCCCTCAAATGCCCGGGTGGCGAAATTGGTAGACGCACTACCTTGAGGTGGTAGCGCTGGAAACGGCGTGCTGGTTCAAATCCAGTCTCGGGCACTGAAGGATAAATCGATTTTGACCGGTTTATCCTTTTTTTATTTAGGGTTTGTTTAGTTGCGTTCCGATATCCTATATAATTAATTATACAATCTGAAACCTGGTACAAGTAGTGGTAGTAATTACGGTAGTATCAAAAGCAGACAATAGGGTTCTGCACAGTTAGGTATATAGACAATGATAACAATAGGCGTATTTTCATTACAAAATAGCGTTACAAATCCAGCATTTCTGATTTTCTGAGCTTGTCTAGCAACATCATGGTGGTGGTGCCGGGCTTACCATCGCCAATGATATGTCCGTCTACGGCAACAATAGGCAGCACCCGTTTAGTGGTGCTGGTAATAAATGCCTCCCGGGCTTGTAATAAATCCACCATCTTTACTGTTCCGGTTTTTATGCGGACTTCTCCGTTCATCAGTAATACCTGCTTTCTTGTAATTCCTTCCAGCACATGCGCTGCCGGTGTTATTACGTCTCCACTGTTTGTGACAATAAATATATTACTACGAGGAAACTCACTTATCTCTCCGTCTAATTGATACAACACATCATATGCGCCGGCTTCCTGTACTTTTTGCTCCAAACAGATGCCAGTAATATAGTTGATCGACTTTGCTGCCGGCATCTCTCTCCTGAAGTTATGCGTAATAATTTTTACCCCTTCCTCTATTATTTTTTGAGGAACTTCCAAAAGTTCATGTTGAGTAATAATCAAATTGGGTTTGCTAATAGAGTAACCGTCCGGAGAATATCCACCGGTTAACAAGAGTTTCACCCCTGCATTTGTCATTCCGTTTCTTTGCAATAGTTCCAGAATAACCTGCTTTAGCTGATTGCGGGTGTACGGCACTGTTAAAGAAAGCAAATTGGCAGAATTAAAGAAGCGGGTAATATAATCTTCGATGAAAGGAGTTTTCCCATTAACGAGTTTAAGAAAATCGAATATGCCATATCCCCTTTGTATGGACAGATCAGTCACATGTAAAAATGCCTTCTCTGCTGGTAGAAATTCTTCGTTGATAAAAGTGTACATTATAGTTGATTCCGGCATGGGTTATTTTCATTCATTACTAACACAATTTACAGAATTAGAGAATCATTCCGTTTTTCGAACTTAAAATGGTTAAACTGTGAATGAAGATTGGTATCATTCCTGAGATATACGTCAACGTAAGCCTAAACTACACCACCGCACGAAGTCTTTGTTTAGCAGTAGTTATAGTAAAAAACGATAACTGCACAGTCTATTGGCATAGCTAATTTCTCAATGCTTACCCCTTATGAATCTCACTGGTAAAATGAAACTTGATATCCGGGTTGTTGGATATTTCGGTATTAAGGAACCACTCACTTTGTGCCAGGTATACATAATAGCCGTCTTTATCCAGTACGATATTGGCCGTTTTAAATCTGATGAAGTCTTCCAATTTTTTAGGATCGGCAGATGTGATCCAGCAGGCTTTGTAAAACGGAAGGGTATTAAACTGAACGGAAGCACCGTACTCTTGCAGTAAGCGATACTGAATTACTTCAAACTGCAGATCGCCCACACAGCCTATTATCTTCCTGTTACCACCATGTTGGGTAAATAACTGGGCGACCCCTTCGTCTGTTAATTGTAGCAATCCTTTTTCTAATTGCTTGGTTTTCATAGGATCTTTGTTGATTACCTCTTTGAAAAGTTCCGGTGAAAAACTCGGTATTCCGGTGAAGAAGAATTTTGCCCCTTCGGTAAGTGTGTCACCTATCTTAAAGTTTCCGGTATCAAACAAACCAACCACATCCCCAGGATAAGCTTCCTCGATCACATCTTTCTGACGCGCTAAAAATGAATAGGGGTTACTGAACCGTACATCTTTTTCCAGCCGAACATGATTATAGTACTTATTTCGCTCAAAACGCCCTGAACATACCCTTAAAAAAGCAATACGATCACGATGGCGTGGATCGAGGTTAGCGTGAATTTTAAAAATAAACCCACTGAACTTTTCCTCCCCGGGGCATACTTCCCTTTCTGATGTAGGACGACATAGCGGAGAAGGAGCTATTTGTACAAACGTATCCAGCATTTCTTTTACCCCAAAATTATTAACAGCACTGCCAAAGAAAACGGGAGCGGTTGCTCCTTGCAGATAATCGTTTACATTTAGTTGCCCGTAAACGCCATCAATCAGTTCTATGTCTTCCCGTAGCTGGGCAGCATCTTTTCCGCCCAATCTTTCCACCAGTATATCATCTGCCAGGTTTTCTATAGCCACCACATCTTCATCATTCGCTTTGGTGTTAGCAGAAAACAGCACCAGGTTTTTATCAAACAGGTTGTACACGCCTTTAAAATCCTTACCACTATTGATCGGCCAACTCATCGGGTGCAATTGAATATGCAGTTCTTTTTCTATTTCCTCCAGCAGGTCAAACGGCAGTTTACCGTCGCGGTCCATTTTATTTACGAACACAATCACCGGTGTATCCCGCATGCGGCAAACCTCCATCAAACGACGGGTTTGCTCTTCCACCCCGTTAACACTGTCTATCACCAACACAACACTGTCTACGGCGGTAAGCGTTCTGTAGGTATCTTCAGCAAAGTCCTTGTGACCAGGAGTATCCAGCAGGTTAATCAGCAGATCCCTGTATTCAAAGGTCATTACACTGGTAGCCACGGAGATACCACGCTGTTTTTCAATTTCCATGAAATCACTCGTAGCGTGCTTTTTGATCTTATTGCTTTTTACCGCCCCTGCCGTTTGGATAGCGCCTCCAAACAACAATAGTTTTTCCGTAAGGGTAGTTTTACCCGCATCCGGGTGCGATATAATAGCAAATGTCTTCCGCTTGTTTATTTCCGCTGTATATTTCATGAGCGCGCAAAGGTAGCAATATGTGCTTTATTTACGATAAGGAAGGTAAAACGCTTCAAAATTTCACCCAATATACCCCGGGCAGAAAAACAATTTGTTTCTATTGTAATTATGCTCATAACTTTGGCGTTTGTTTATTACATATATAGACAAATTAACCTGCAATAACAGTGGGCAAACACACCAGCAAGGCCAGTATGGCTGGCCTTATTATCGCCTTAGGAATTATTTACGGAGATATCGGCACCTCCCCGTTGTATGTTTTTAATGCCATTATTACCAATAGAGCTATTACCGAAAACCTGATTATAGGCAGCTTGTCTTGTATTATCTGGACACTGACCCTGCAAACCACCGTAAAATATGTGATACTGGTGCTGCAGGCAGATAATAAAGGAGAGGGAGGAATATTTGCGCTCTATGCTTTAGTGCGGCGCAGAAAAAAATGGCTGGTACTACCGGCTATGATCGGCGGAGCCGCTTTGCTGGCTGATGGCATGATCACTCCACCGATCACCATCACTTCCGCAGTGGAGGGTCTGCAGAAGAACCCCTCATTTCACAATCTGCATGAGTACATAATCTATATTGTTATTGGAATTCTGTTTCTGTTCTTTTTTTTGCAACAGTTTGGTACTTATTCCATTGGTCGCTTTTTTGGACCTATTATGACACTTTGGTTTTCAGCGCTAGCCGTGTTGGGCGCCTGGCATATTTTCGACGACCTTTCGATTCTGAAAGCTTTTAACCCCTGGTATGCGATAGAATTACTTTGGTCCAATCCCGGGGCACTCTGGATATTAGGGGCTGTTTTTTTGTGTACTACCGGAGCCGAGGCGTTGTATAGTGACCTGGGGCATTGTGGTAAAGAAAATATTCGGATTACCTGGGCATTTGTAAAAACCTGTCTCTTACTCAACTATATGGGACAAGGTGCCAGCCTCCTCAAAAATCACAAAGATCTTCCCGCCGGTTTACATGCCGATATCAACCCATTTTTTGATTTGGTGCCAGACTTTCTGCTTATTCCAGGAGTATTGCTGGCAACTACGGCAGCAGTTATTGCCAGCCAGGCGATGATCTCAGGTTCTTATACGCTGATAGGTGAGGCCATGCGGTTGAATCTCTGGCCCCGCCTTAAGATCCGGTATCCGTCCGTAGAAAAAGGACAGCTATTTATTCCCTGGTTGAATAATATGATGTTTTTAGGCTGTGTGGGCGTGGTATTGTATTTCCGAACCTCGGCTAATATGGAAGCAGCCTACGGATTGGCTATCATTGTTACCATGCTGATGACCACCCTATTGTTTGCCAACTATCTTGTAAGCCATCGCGTAAAGCCGGTTTTTATTTGGATTTTTCTGATGGGTTATTTGTTGATTGAAGGCACCTACCTGGTGGCGCTTATGCAAAAGTTTGCACATGGGGGTTATATATCAGTGATGATCGGCGGATTGATGTTCCTGATCATGTATATCTGGTATCGCAGCCGGAAAATAAAGAACCGGTACGTGGAGTTTGTCCGCCTGGAAGATTACCTCCCCATGCTGCAGGAACTAAGCAACGACCAGAGTGTTGCCAAATACGCCACCCACCTGGTATACCTCACCAGTGCCAATAATCACAAAGAGATAGAACATAAGATTATCTATTCTATTCTTAACAGAAAACCCAAACGGGCTGATATTTATTGGTTTGTGCATGTAGATACGCTGGACAATCCCTATACCTGCGAATATGAAGTGGAAACCATTATACCTAACGAGGTCATCAGGGTGGAATTTCGGTTAGGCTTCCGCGTGGAACCCAGGATTAATATTATGTTCCGCAAAGTGGTAGAAGACATGGTGTCCAACAAAGAAGTGAATATTACCAGTCGTTACGAAAGCTTACAGCGCAACAATGTAGTGGGCGATTTTCAATTTATTGTAATTGAAAAATTCCTCAGCCTCGATAACGAATTGCCTTTTTGGGAAAAGCTCATTATGAAAGGTTATTTTGGTATTAAGGAAGTCAGTTTGTCGGAAGAGCGTGGGTTTGGTTTGGATGCCAGTTATGTGACCGTAGAAAAATTCCCGCTGATTGTAGCACCTTTTAAAAACCTGAATCTTACCAGGATTCACAAGCCACCACCAGAGGGTAATTTCTGATTATTGATCTAATGATTCTGACTGGAAGTATCGTCTTTGCTTATCCGGTTAAGAAGTTTGTAGAATGCATTTTTGTAAAAAATAAAGCAGTTATTGATTGCTAATTTTCACCCCTTTTTGCTGAGCGAAGCGTTAGAGCATTTCATTTACTCCCCATGCGGATGATAATTTGGACAAACAGGCGGCTTCATTTAAGAGCCTAATGCTTAAAAAGTACCATATTTCCCATATCTATTACAATTTCCGAACATGAATGCTTTAATACCTTCGTTTTGATATTGTAAAGTAAAAAGTGTTAAACACAACCCTATTGAGGATATTGAGCATATTCTCATGCCACAAACAGGTGGACATCTTATATCAAACAAATCATAAAATAATAAATATCATGAGTTTACAACTAGGCGATATCGCGCCAAACTTTCAGGCAGAAACTACTATTGGGCAAATTGATTTTCACAAATACCTGGGAGATAATTGGGGATTGTTACTTTCTCATCCAGCCGATTACACACCAGTATGTACTACGGAAATTGGGCGCACATCGCAATTGCAGGAAGAATTTAATAAGAGAAATGTAAAAACGCTTGTTGTAAGTGTAGATGGTGTGGAAGATCATCATGGATGGTCAAAAGACATCAATGAAATACACAATACGGCGATCGATTTTCCATTGATAGCAGACAAGGACCGGTTGGTTTCTACCCTCTACAATATGATTCATCCGAATGCCTCAGGAACCTTAACAGTACGCTCGGTTTTTGTGATAGATCCTGGTAAGAAAGTTAGGCTAATGCTAACGTATCCAGCATCTACCGGTAGAAATTTCAACGAAATATTACGCGTTATAGATTCTTTGCAATTGGTTGACAACTATAAAGTGGCAACACCAGCAGATTGGAACCCCGGTGAAGATGTTATTGTATCCAATGCAATTAAATCAGAGGATGCTGTAGTCCAGTTTCCGAAAGGGCTAAGGGAAGTGAAAACATATTTAAGATATACGCCTGATCCTAAAAACTAACCTTTAAAATGAGCTGACCCAAAAGTCACCGGGGAATTATTACACCCAATTCCCCGGAACGCCCTGATGTAACTTTTGTGCTACTGTGTACTCAGCTAAACACCCCTGATTAATTGATTAACTTGTCCGCTACTGATATCAAGGAACTATAGTTGAGTTTACAGTAATGCTGCAGTTCTATCAAGGCTTTCCCGAAATCGGCTGTAATCGTCTACGCCTGAGGCGAGACAAGTTTTCGGGTGGCTTTTTGCTTTACTTTTTTCCACAAAAAAGTAAAAAAGAAATAGCAGTGAGAACAAACCTACAGCCAGATTGGATATATCTAATAACTTTTTTTGCCTTAACTAAACGGCATCTATCCAAAACATTCCGCTGAATTATTCTCTGTTTCATATAACCTCACGGAATGTAGAAAGACACCGGAATGAGATTCGATGGGCGTTTTTAGAAGGTTGAATATTTCCATGCACAACAGCTCTGTAGTAGCCATTTTGTCCTGCATAAAATCTACATCAAGGTTCAGGTTTTTATGATCCAGTTTTTCTATTACATAATCCTGAATAATTACTTTGAGTATTTTCAGGTCGATTAAATACGGCTTGGAAGCATTTACTTCTCCTTTTACGGTTACTAAAAGCGTATAATTATGACCGTGATAGTTGGGGTTGGCGCATTTCCCAAAAAACGCCAGGTTTTTTTCAGTGCTCCACTCTGGGTTAAACATGCGGTGTGCAGCGTTAAAATGTTCTTTTCTTGTAAGATATACCTCCATTGAATTTAATTCATTTTTAGGTAGCCTTATTGTAGGCTATCCGATTTTATACGACTGCCGACAGCGCTCTCGAATTTTTTCGGATCTCTTTTCTATACAGCATTTCCGAAATTTCCTGTAGCATATACACCGAGGCTTCTATCTCCTCTTTTTTGATGGCAACACTTTCTATATTAAATCCAAATGGAATAGAAAGGTTAGTGCAGAGATCTGTAAGTTTTGACGCTATATCGAGGCAGACTTCCACAGATCTTTCAAGCATATTGTCTGCATTTCTAAATTCTTCTTTTAACTGATCGGGGATATGTACGCCCAACCATTCCAAAAATTCGAGTGTTTTTTGGGATCCACAGGCCGTCAACGTAAAAATAACAGCCGGCGCCTTTGTATTGTGTTGCTCACATCCTTCCCGCAAATCTTCCACCAGTTTTTTTGCATACTGCCAGTTAAACACACACTGCGATATAAAGTAAGAAACTCCGCCTTCCATCTTGTTACTCATCCGCTTCACTTCGTCATTTAAAACCGAATGTCTTTCTGGAATGGTAACGGCACCCAGTACCGAATCTGCAGCATACTCACTCCATAACTGGTATGCTTCCGGTAAGCTTGTTTTAATTGGACAATCAGGCGTAGGAACGCCCACAAACACTGGATAAAACTGGTGATCCCGAAGATCCTGCAACCAAGGTGTTAATTCCTGCTTTGAATACTTTCCAGCCGGACGATAAATGATTTTAGGAATTTTTATATCCCGAAGATAGGTGCTTGCAAACCAGAACGGGTCATGGGCTTTGATAAATGGAAACGGCCTTTTGACGGGTGTTCTTCCCGATTCATCCTGAACATCGTATACAATCAACGCATCTATGTCTAATGAAATTAGCCGTTGAATTGTTTTATCTGCGATGATGCCCACTTGTATGGAGCCCGTTTCCGACTTGGGTGGAGTAATTCCGTATAGCAGGAGACCGGTTTGTCCGGATTTAATCTTTTCTAAAAACATCTTTTTGAGTGTTGATGTATGATTTCGGATTTTTAATGTCAAAAAATTTCACGATCAAAAATCAGCAATCATTTAGAACACTGCGAACTAAATTATTCGCAGTGTTCTCGAAATCTATACTGTACCTTCTACTTTAATTTGTTGTCTTGCCTGTTTAGCCGCAGCCACCATATTTTCTAAAGCGACTTTTGTTTCCGGCCATTTCCGGGTCTTTAAACCACAGTCGGGGTTTACCCATAAATGTTGTGCAGGCAACAGGTCTGCAGCTTTAGCCAACAAGGCTACCATTTCCTCGGTGCTGGGCACCCTTGGAGAATGAATGTCGTATACACCTGGTCCTATCTCGTTGGGGTATTCAAAATGTGCAAAGGCTTGCAGTAATTCCATTTGCGATCTTGACGTTTCAATGGTGATAACATCTGCATCCATGGCAGCAATATGTTCAATGATGTCGTTAAACTCACTGTAACACATATGCGTATGAACCTGTGTTTTATCCTGTACACCGCCGGCAGCAATGCGGAAGGCACGTACTGCCCAGTCCAGGTAGTGCGGCCTTTTTGATTTACGCAAAGGCAAACCTTCACGGATAGCCGCTTCATCTATCTGGATGATACCAATGCCTGCTTTTTCTAACGCTACCACTTCATCACGAATGCCAAGTGCTATCTGGTTGGTAGTAATTTCCCGAGGCTGATCGTCTCTTACAAACGACCATTGTAGGATGGTAACCGGCCCCGTCAACATACCCTTCATGAGTTTAGTGGTTTGGGCCGCAGCAAATTTACTCCAGCGCACCGTCATATCATTCGGACGACTCACATCTCCAAAAATTACCGGAGGTTTCACACAGCGACTGCCATAGCTTTGTACCCAACCATTTTTAGTAAATAAAAATCCGTCTAACTGCTCGCCAAAATATTCGACCATATCGTTGCGCTCAAACTCACCATGTACTAATACATCTATACCCAGTTCTTCCTGCCAGCGGATAGACTCGATCGTTGCTTTTTCAATTGCCTGCTCATACTGTTCGCTGGTTAATGCTCCTTTTTTCAACTTAGCCCGCAATTGGCGGATATCATCTGTTTGAGGAAAGGAACCAATGGTTGTGGTAGGAAATGCAGGCAGTTTAAACCTTTCGCGATGTAATTGCTGCCGGACAGGGAAAGCACTTTTGCGTGATGCATCTGCATCGGTGATGGCTGCTACACGATCTTTCACCGCTTGTTTGTGTACTTTTGCAGAAGCACGTCTTTCTGCGATCGCTTTTTTGTTAGGCTCCAGCAAGACTTCGTTGCCTGCCGCTATTTGTTTTAAATCGCTTACTTCACTGAGTTTTTGTTTAGCAAAAGCCATCCAGTTTTTAATTTCCGGATCAATGGCTGTTTCAAGTGCCAGGTCAATAGGGCTATGCAGCAACGAACAGGATGGTGCTATCAATACCCTGTCTGCTCCCAACTTGGCCACAGCTTTGCGAATTTGTTGCAAAGATTTTTCATAATCGTTCTTCCAGACATTTCTACCATCTACCACGCCTATTGAAAGCTGCAGCGTATCGGGTATCAGTGTCAGAACTTCATCTAATTGTTCGGGTGCCCGTACAAGATCAATATGTAGTGCAGCCACCGGCAGGTTAACCGCCAATTGTGTATTATCCAGTAAGGCTTCAAAATAAGTAGCCACCAACAGCTTCACGCCGCGGGTATGTTTTGCCAGTTCCTGGTAAGCATATTCAAAAGCTTCTTTATCTTTTTTAGAAATATCCAATACCAAGGCTGGTTCATCAATCTGGATCCACTCAGCCCCTTGCTGCTTCAGGCGGTTGATGATTTCGATATATACCGGTACTAACTTTTTGATGAGGTCAATCCGCTCAAATCCCTGTTCTTTTTCTTTACCCAACAACAGGTAGCTCACAGGACCGAGTAATACTGGTTTGGCTTTTGCTCCTAATAATTGCCTGGCATCATTATATTCAGTAAATACTTTTTCTGAATTTATTTTAAACGATTGATTGGCTGTGAATTCAGGAACGATGTAGTGGTAATTAGTATCCAGCCACTTGGTCATTTCCATGGCGGTAATATCCAATCCGTCTTTTTGATAACCTCTTGCCATAGCAAAATAAAGGTCAATTTCCTGGTTGGTTTTTACTTTTTGCAATACAGGCTCATACCGTTGAGGGATAACGCCGAGTAGCAAGCTCGTGTCCAGGGTTTGATCATAGAAACTGAAATCATTACAAGGAATCAGGTCAATGCCTGCATCTGCTTGTAGTTTCCAGTTTTCTTCCCTGATTTGCTGTGCCACCTGATTTAATTCCTTCAGGTCGATTTTGCCTGCCCAATATTGTTCGGAGGCTTTTTTCAATTGTCTTTGGCTACCAATACGCGGGTAACCGAGGATGTGCGTTTGCATGTTGTAAAACTTTTTAAATGCGTGATGATCATTATAAAAAGTGCCTGAACAATTCCGGATATTTCACACGAATAAAATGATGAAGAAAAGATTCAGACATAGGGATGCGGAGGACCTTTATTGTCTCACTCGTTTTACTCCTATATATCAATCTGCCCAACGTTTCACTTCGCGAAAACATCGTACATTCTAGAAGAGGCAGGTATCCTGACTTGTAACAGCTTTTATCACCCTTCCCATCTCGCCAAAGGCGAAACAGTGGATATACTATCGATAAAAACCTACCACGTTACTTACAGTTGCGCGACAGCTCGTGATTTACACACGATTCCCTTTTGATCCTCTGTTAAGAAGAACCTGATCCGATTGTTGAATATGTTAAGAACTTTAAATTTCGCCGCTAAGTTAAATTGAAGTTATTACAACTGATAAATATGTAATATTTAAGCAAAAAACACCTTAATTTGTATCTATTTCAGTTAAAATAACTTTTTCGCCTCTTTTTTTACGTGCTAAACCAAATATTATATGGAAGAACTGGATCAGATCGACTTAAAACTCTTGAAAATACTCAGCAATAATTCCAGTTATACCGTAAAAGAATTAGCAAAACAGGTGAACCTGTCCGCTTCACCTGTGGTACAACGTATCAAAAAACTGGAGAGCAATGGATACATTGAAAAATATATTGCCATTCTCAATCCGGAAAAGTTTAACCAGGGATTCATTGTTTTTTGCAATATCAAACTGAAACAACATGATAGAACTATCGGACATAAGTTCGTTGCCGATATCATGAAAATTGATGAAGTGGTGGAATGTTACAATGTGTCGGGAGATTATGATTTTATATTGAAAGTATTAGCCAGGGATATGAAACACTACCAGGAGTTTGTTTTTAATAAATTAGGATCGGTTGAAAGTATCGGTAGCACACAGAGTACATTCGTAATGGCAGAAATAAAAAACAAACACAATGTTGTCTTTTGATACAGGCCAGGTCAACATCGCTTTGTTATGCTTTGAAAAAGTTGCGTGCTATTGATGGCTTTTATCCTAAATGATTACATCTGTAGCTTTATCGAGTAAGTGTTCGGGAAGGATAAACTTAAAAAAATCTTTAGTCGCATTTACTAAAGACTGTAATTAGCTATAAAACAAAAGCACACTGCTGTTGCAGTGTACTTTTTGCAGGACAATTTGTTCTAACTAATTGCCCTTTTGAGTGTTTTTAGGCAGCTCTTTTCACAGGTTCTATATCAGTTAGCCTATTGCCTATGGCTGTTTCTAAACCTTCCGGCAGTTGAGGATTACGCAAGTCGAACATCAGTTTGTAACTATTTGTTTCCGGATCCCATCCAAACATGCACACCGGACTTTCGTCAAAGCATACGCGGTATCTTTTTTCTTCAATACCATTTAAATATCTCGTGGCTTTCACTTTGTAAATATTGCTACCGGATAAAATTTCGAAGTGTTCTGTTGTTAGTCTCATAACTTATATTTTACGTTTAAATTATAAAGCTTTAATAGCCTGATGATATACTTTCCAATTAACATGCCATTGCATGGTAATTGGGTTGTTAAAAAAAATATAAGTAAGTGATATTAATATATAAGTAGGTGTTAACGATTGACTTTATATATCAATCGATTTACTATTAGAACGGCTTTATCCATAGAATTAACCCGCTTATTTAACAGGATAACTTAAACGCATCGCTCAGGAAATTTGTTGATGTTTCCACATCTCAATGAAATAAGGACTATGTTGTAAAAGATGATCGAGCGATCCTTCTTCTAATACTCTTCCCTGGTCCATTACGTATATATAATCGAAATAGCGTAACAAATGAAGTCTGTGCAAAGCAGAGACGACAACTTTATTTTTGCTTTCTTCAAAAAGTTGTTTGTAGATCAATATTTCTGTTTTAGGGTCAATGCTGCTGGTGGGTTCATCAAGCAACACTATTTCGCTATCTCTGGCTGCCAATACACCTCTTGCCAATGCTAAGCGTTGCTTTTGTCCGCCAGAAAGGTTTACTCCTTTTTCGGCGATATTACTTTCCAATCCCTTTGGTAACTGTCGGAGTACTTCATCAAAACGAACCTGACCACAAATTTTTTCAATATCTTCTTTCGTGTAAGGCAAACCAAGGGTTATATTGTACTCTATGGTGTTTTCAAAGATTTCGGGCTCCTGTGGAAAGAGTGTAACAGTGGCGGCGATACGATGTAAACCATCGGTTAGCAAAATGCCATCTACGCTTACTGCTGTACCTTCTGTTGCGGGATACAATCCCCTCAAAAGAGCCAGCAATGTACTCTTTCCGCTTCCACTGGCTCCTACCAGCGCAATCCGGCGACCCCGGTGCAAACTTATTTTTAATTGCTTTAATCCCGCCGGAGCAAACTCATCGGAAGGAATATAATCTTCATTTCCTTTATGGGAAAAGTTGAGGTTGGCAATAGTGATTTCCTGCCAGTGCGCTGGTAGCTTTTGGTCAGTGTCCGGAAGGTGATGCTGTTCATAGGACTCGGATATTATAAAGGCGGTGCGTACATTAGTCGCATCTTTTACCACATCCGTATAGAGATAGGCAACATTGTGAAACACGCTGGTAAAACGCTCCACATATCCCATTAATGTCACCAGGCCACCTAACAATAATACTTCTCCCGGTGTCCAGTTTTGCCATACATACCCCACTAAAATCACCACATAAATTAATGCAACCAGCATATCTACAACAAACCATTTCCATTCGTTGATGGCTACGTTCCGCCGGAACGGTGGCCAAACCGTCATAATACGAGCAGCCAGGGTATTCTGTAATCTCGCCTGCAATCGAAGGGTTATTACAGTGATCACATTAGACAAACTATCGAAAAGTGCTGCAGACACCCCGTGCTCTTTTTCATTCACATCTTCCAGGGTTTTAATATAAGGTTTATCAAACTGCAGAATGGTAATGACCACCAGCATTCCCAATCCTAAAGCAACGCCGCCGAATACCGGTGAAAAATAGAGCATCGCTGCAAATGAAAAAACAAATTTTGAAACAGTATGCACATATTCAAATCCGCGTTCATAAAAGTTCCTGATCGATTCATAGGCCTTTCGAATCCTGTTAATGATCTCTCCTGAATGGTGGTCCTGTTGCCATTTTACCGGCAGTTGCAAAACCTTATGATAATATTCATCCATAAAGTTTTTTGCAATGAAAAAAGCCAGCTTTCTTTCCACTATTCTCGCAGGACCATGTAAGCCCCAATCTATCAGTTTTACCGACAGGTACACCAATCCATATATCCAGGTACGCTGTAAAGCATCCGTACCGTTTTGCTGCAAATCATTAATATAAGTACCCCAAAGTAGCGGTAGTGCCGCCTGCGTAAGATTGCTTAACGCAAAGGCCGTATATATCACAATGTATGGCAGGCGCATCCTGCCGGCGTATTGCCAGCATACCTGCAGCATAAAAACATATGGGTTTTTCGAGTGCTTCGATCGGTGATCCATTTACCCTTTGTTAGTTATAGATGCAAATTAATGTGCAATCAGGAATATGGTACTCTTTTGATCATTTTAGCACCATTTTTTTCCCACTGTCTTTTACATTTTCAACTCAACAATTTTGTGATAATCCCACCGTAAATAAAATAGGCTATACCGGTTGGTATAGCCTATTTTAAATGATTCAACGTTTTAGTAACCCTTATTCTGCTTCAGGTTTACTCCTTTGGCGATTTCCCTATTGGGTATCGGAAATACATGATGTACTGCAGGATTAAAGTTTCTGGCAGGCCATACTTCTATTTCATCCAATGAAGTGATAGTAGTGCCCGACAGGTTTACTTTATAACCATGTAATGGTTGTGCATAAATAGCTTGAGCATCACCCCAACGTACCAGATCCAGATGACGGAAAACACCGTATTCCAAAACGAATTCCACGCGACGTTCGTTTTTTAGGTCCGCCTTGGTAGCATTGGTTTTTGCTGACAGTCCAGCACGAGCCCTTACCAGGTTTAAAGGAGCATCACCGTTTTGTCCTTTCCAGATTAAAGCTTCCGCTTTCATCAACAGTACGTCGGAATAACGTACTATAGGTATACTCAATGCCGTGGTACCGTTATCCGAATCAGGATTTACGGTTTTCCCAACAGCATCAGCCTCCCTAAATGGTGCCAGGTATTTACCGATCGTCATAGCAGTAGGGCTGGAAACAGAAGATGGATTTACTGCCCACACCAGTTGATTACCTACAAATTGGATTGTATCACCGGGTACCACTACAGAGACTTTCTTGCGTGTATCACCTGGTTCAAACGCTTTCAACAGTTCTAGCGTTGGCTGAAAATACCCCCAGGTATTATAGATACCAAAACCACCATTTTGGAAAATTACCCCCGGCAGCTTGGAGCCATCTACCGCAGTACCGGTTACGCTCATAATGTATTCGGAACTCCAGTTGTTTTCTATTTCGAACACACCTTTATAGGTCGGCACCAAACTGTGTTTACCAGAGTTGATTACCAGATCTGTATAGGTGATTACTTTGTCGTAGTAAGATTCGTCATACTGAGCCGCATACAGGGCAGCACGAGCCATCAATGACCAGGCAGCCGTTTTGTGCATTAAACCACGTTCACTATCCTTCAACTCGTCAAAGTAAGGTAGCAAATCAGCCGCTTTTTGCAAGTCCTCTAATATAAACTTGTAGTTTTCTAATACGGAGGCCGGGCGTACTACGTCCATCTCATCGATTGGAGTCTCTTCCGTAACGATAGGAATACCACCGTTCGGTCCGTTATCACCATACCATGGTGCCAGCCAGAGGTAAGAAAATCCACGCATAAAATAGGAATGTGCGAGTACACTATTCCTTACTTTGTCTGACAATTTGCTGGCGGAAGGAGCAGACCTTATGAGATTATTTGAATAATTGATTGTTTCGTACATACGCGGCCAGTTGTCCCGGGCATCTCTTCCGTGAGAACCTTCGTCTACAAAATTTTTAATATTCTGTGCCTCGGCCTGCGTTCTGCCAGTTACAAAGTTGTCACTGCAGTTTTCGTACCACATAAATCCACGGCCGGTAGTTCCTTCGCGGTACTGCCAATAGAACAACGCATATACTGCCTGCATTGCCTGCTCGTCAGACATATTGCTTAGCTCCGTGAGCTGACCATAAGGCTGCAGCTCCAGAAACTTCTTGCAGGAGCTAAGTGTACTCCCAACAAGTAAAAGCGCCAAAAAAAGAATTTTTGATTTCATCCCTATACTTTTAAATACTTTCATAAAATCTAATTATAGTTATTCCGGGTTAGAATGTTACATTCATACCCACACTAAACATTCTTGAAACCGGGAATTGCCCGCGATCAATACCGAAATTACCCACCTCCGGATCAAATGCTTTGTAACCAGTGAATGTAAGCAGGTTCTCTCCGTTGGCATATATTCTTACTGTTTTTCCGTGCAGGAAGGATCCAGACATTAACTGTGTTGGTAATGTATACGAAAGGTGTAGATTCTTCAAGCGCATATAATCAGCTTTGTCTAAAAAGTAACTGGATGCCTTGGAATAATTACCATTAGGATCTTCAACAATAGCCAGGTTGGGAATATTGGAAGTAGGATTGTAATTGTAGGAATCCAATACGTCCGTACTCATATTCCATCCTTTGGATCCGGTATAGGTCATGGCCTTTACACCATTGTATATTTTTATACCGGAAACACCCTGAAAGAAAACAGATAGACTAAAGCCCTTCCAATTAGCACCTAAATTGAAACCATAACTGAATTTGGGCATATCATAGGAGCCCATATACACTCTGTCGCCTTCGTTTATACTGCCGTCATTATTGGCATCTCTGAACTTCAGGTCTCCCGGGCGCGCAAATGGCTGTATCTTAACCGCGTCACCCGCTGGATTTGTCCAGGTATATTCATCAATTTCTCTTTGCGAACGGAAGATGCCTTCTGCCTCGATGAGATAAAAGGAATGCCAGGGTTGTCCCACTTTTGAACGCAAGGGCAACATAGAGTTCACACTCAACTCATCATGTGGTAGAAAGTCTCTTGGACCGATATCCAGTACTTTATTTTTGTAAGTGCCGATGTTGCCGCCTATATTAAAGTCTACAGCACCTACTTTGTTGTTATAATTCAAACTAAATTCCCAACCTTTGTTTTCAACCTGTCCTATATTAAATTCAGGAGGAGAGGCAACACCAGCAACGGAAGGCATGGGCAAGGTCTCAATAAGATCTTTTGTTAGTTTGGAGAAATAGTCGAGTGTTGCATTTAACTTTTTGAATAAACTAACATCAATACCAATGTTGATTTGTTCGGTACGTTCCCATTTCAGGTTCGGATTTGCAATCGTCGGTTGAAAAATTCCAAAGGCCTGAATTTCTCCATTGGTGCCCATAAATAACGGCCAACCTGTCATTTGATAAGGGGGTGCATAAATGAAAGGACGAACAGAGCCGACATTTCCCACCTGCCCCCAACTAGCACGAACTTTTAATAAATCAATAGCCTCCAGCGATTCCATAAAACGCTCTGAAGACAATTTCCAGGAAGCAGATACTGCAGGAAACACGTCTGAATTGTTAGTGGGACTCAGTTTAGATGATGCATCCCGACGTAGGCTGGCAGACATAAAATACCGATCATCATATGAGTAGGAAACTCTTGCCAAGGTTGAGGCAACCGTTTCTTCTCCAATAGTTTCCGCTGGTCGGATTGACGTCCAATCAAGCCCATTTCCGAATAAAGTATAATGAGGGTCTTCTGAATCGAAGTTTCTAACTTCTGTACGGTTCCACCTTTTTAAGCCACGGTTAAGTATGAAACCTGCCATGCCCGTGATATCATGTTTGCCAATTAGCTTATTATAAGTCAGAATATTATCCCATGTCCAGCGTGTTGACATACTGTCCTGGATAATTCTATAATTCATATCGATGGTTCTTCCAGGCTCCAAAAATCGCTGCTGAAATGATTCGCGCCGCCCATTGCCACCAGTAATGGCAAATTCCGAACGAAAAGTGAGTCCCTTCATAGGCTTGATTCGAAGGGAGGTTCTGGAAAAAACATTCTGTCCCGGGTTGTACTGTTTTACTTTCTCCAACATAGCCACCGGGTTTCTAAGGTCGGCTTCCACGCTAATGCCGTCGGCTAATGCCCAACGGGGTACAGTACCACTATACAATACATTTCCGTCGTCATCAGTTTCATATACATTGTTGAAGCGTGGATATGCCATGGCACCAAATATTGTTCCGGTGTGCCCATCACCAACTGCACTTTGCCCATTGCTGGTTTCGTACAGGATGTGCTGACCTATTTCAACATAATCTGATAGTTTAAAATCTACGTTCAGGCGAGTTGTTAGTTTTTTATTAAAGGTATTGCGCAACGTGCCTTGTACATCATCGTAGCTCACAGAAGCCAGTGCTTTAATAGCATCTGTACCACCACGTATTGTAACATCGTAATGTTGTAATTTTCCGGCACGGAATATTTCATTCACCCAATCTGTACGGGTAACGTTACCGTAGGGAAATTTAGCGGGATCGTAGGCCTCGGGAAGATTGGTACCCGCAGCAGTACTGGCATCTTTCCAAACCATGTTAAATTGTTCGGCTGTCAATACTTTTGGTGTACGCCAGGCAGACTGTGTTCCTTGCCACACATTGGCATCTACCGTCATTTTACCAGCTTTAGCCTGTTTAGTGGTAATCAATACTACGCCGCCAGAGCCTGCAAAAGCTCCATAAATGGCTGCAGAGGAAGCATCTTTCAATACCGTTACCGTCTCAATATCAGCAGGGTTATATGGCGCATTAGGCACACCATCTACCACTATCAATACTCCATCCCCATTTCTATTTCCTTTGCCTCGTATATTGATAATTCCGCTAGAGGTAGGATCGCCACTTTGTGTGATATTTACACCAGGCATTTGTCCCTGCAAAATATTACCCAGAGAAGCGGGACGCCCTTTAAAATTATCGGTCAATTTCACGGTAGATACGGCACCCAACAAATCCTGACGACGCGTGTTGCCGTAACCGATTACGACTACTTCATCTTGAGTAGTAACGGCCGCCGATAACCGAACCAATACAGCATTCCCTGTAGTAGCAGTTACTTCCTTTGTATCCATTCCCACAAATGAAATAACCAAGATAGCCGACTGACCAGGTATGTCAATTGAGAAAGAGCCATCCTGTTCCGACGTAACAGTCGTATTACTTCCTTTCACCTGAATAGTGGCGCCCCCCAATGGATTACCGTCTTCGTCCTGAACAGTTCCCGTTATTTTGACCTGCTGAATTTCCATTTCTTCTGTAGCAGCAGTTCTTTTTGCAGGGGCAGTTTTCTTGAGTACAATATTGTTGCCCACAAAGGAATACGCTAAATCAAAATCGCTGAGACATTGATCCAACAGTTGGGCAACCGGAACATCATTAACATTGATACTTACAGAGGACTTAGCCGGAAGCAATGCCTCATTGTAGAAAACAACATAGCCGGTTTGCTTTTTAATTTTTGCAAATACTTCTTTTAAGGAAATATTTTTTGCATGGAGACTCATATTTTGTGCATGTCCTGCACGCAATTGCAAACACCCAGCGAAAATCAACAGTGCAAGCAGTTTCATTTTCAATAAATGTTTTTTGTGAACAGAGATAGGCTGAGATGTTGTGCAGGGCACCTTATCGCACGCTCCAACATTTCTGATATCTGGATTGTTTTTACCAGTTACAAACATAATTTTTGCTAGTTTGGAATGAAAAAAATGATAGAATTAGGAGTAATAAAAATCTGAACGTCAATTTTTAATGGCGCATACAATGGTTTTATGGTGAAACAATAATGTTCGGTTTAGCTCCCGGTGAAGAGGGCACTTCTATTCTGAAATTGATTTTGCTTTCCTTGAGGATATCCAGCACTTGCTGCAATTCGGTGTTTCGGCTAATTTCTCCGCCAAACTTCATCTTAGGTACTTCTCCTTCATATACAATCTCTACGTCATACCACCTGCTTAGCATACGCATCAAAGACTCCAGATAAGTACTATTAAATGAAAAGAAGCCGTTCTTCCAGGCAGTAACTTTCTCTATATCTACATTAGCATCTATTGCTATTTTATCATTTATAAGAATCGCCTGCTGCCCAGATTGTAAATCCTGACTTGCACCTTTGTGGCGCACCCTAACAGCGCCTTCAACAAGCGTTATTCTTTCACTGGATTCGTCGTTGTAGGTATTGATATTAAACTCGGTACCGGTAACGAGTACGCTTAAGTCATCTTTCTCCACAACAAATGGCATCTGTTTATTCGATACAATGTCAAAATAAACTTCCCCTGTAACTTGGACTACTCTTTCTGATCCTGAAAAATGAAGGGGATAACGGATGGATGAGGCTGCGTTCAGCCATACTTGTGAGCCATCGGGCAATTGTATTTTAAACTGCCTTCCTCTTGGCGTTTTAACCGTATGGAAAGCTGTTTCACTTTCACTGGCAACGTCTTTGTATTCCAATTTGCCTGCTGTTAATATTACACTAGTTCTGCCTGTTATGGCACCCGGTGTTAAGCTATCCAGCACTAACTCTGTTCCATCATCCAATATTAGTAGAGCCCCATCTGTCCCAGGTTTAACGGCAGAGACAGGTTGCAAAGATGATATTTCCGGCGTTTCTTTTTGAACCTCCGGAGATTCATACCAAAAAAGACTTAGCGTCAGAACAACAGCTGCTGCAATCCAATACCATTTTTTTTTGTTCACAAACTTTCGGGCAGAAACTGGAGCACTATCGATAGTCCCCTTCAAACCCTGGAGTATTCTTTTGCTTGTATCTTCTGAAAATGCGGGTTGTTCCTCTTCGCCGGACAATATCCACGCCTCCTCTATAAGAGTATTTAAAGTAATATCATCAGTTGACGCTAAAACAGCTTCCAGCTCTTTCGCCTCTATTGCTGTTAAGTCTTTCTGTAAGTATTTGCTAATGAGATAATTGAGTCGTTTGGTATCCATAAAATAGTACTATGATACCAGTATGACTACCAAATACTCTAAAAGAGGTAATAAGAATTGGAAAAAATATAAAAAAAGTAAAGCACCTTTTCTTTATTCCGTAACACTTGTTTGCGGATACTGCTTAGTGCCAGTACGATGTGTTTTTTCACCGTTTCTATAGAAATCCCCATTTCTTTTGCGATGCCTGTATTGGGCAAACCCTCATCCCGGCTGAGCAGGTAGGCCTTCTGTTGTTGTGCGGGTAACTGGTTAATTGCTTCTTCGAGTAAGTGTTTGAAGTCGTACACCTCCTCTGTAGGTGCTGGCTGATTATATTGATGCGCTTCCCATTGACTTTTCTTTTTGAGGTCGCGGCCCTGCTTTCTCAAGAAGCTATACATATGGTTGCGGGCTATGGTATGAAGATAGGCTCTGAAATTGTTTACTGAAGCCAATTTTGCTCTATTTGTCCATAACTTAAAAAAAATATCCTGCACCAATTCTTCCGTTATTGGTCCCGGACCAGTAATGCGAGAGACAAATGCGCCAATTCGCTGATGATGTATATGAAAAAGTTTCTCAAACGCCAATTCACTGCCCTCGGAGAGCAAATTTACCCATTCTTCTTCTGTATGTTCCTTTCGCCAACTCATATCAGGGTTGAGAATTTTTGCAAGCAGTTTTAACCAAAGTAACAAAAAATAATTGTATTAGAATAAATCTGGCAATCTATCCAAAATGTCCGTTGATATAATTCTGCGTAAGTTCGTTTTTGGGATTATTGAAAATATCGTAGGTAGGAGCTTCTTCTATTACATCTCCTAAATACATAAACACTGTTTTATCAGCTACTCGTTGCGCTTGCTGCATGTTGTGGGTTACTATTACAATAGTATAACGGTCTTTCAATTTGTTAATCAGTTCTTCTATTTTTAGTGTACTGATAGGATCCAGTGCCGAACAGGGTTCGTCCATCAGGATTACCTCAGGTCGCAATGCTACTGTTCTGGCGATACACAAACGTTGTTGTTGTCCTCCTGATAATCGGGTAGCCGGTTTGCTGAGCTCGTCTTTTACTTCGTCCCACAAAAAGCTTTCTTTCAAAGCGCTTTCTATAATTTCGGCTCTGCTATTTTTGGGAACTTCATTTATTTTTAATCCGTAGTTGATGTTTTCGTAAATACTCTTCGGAAAAGGATTTGCTTTTTGAAAAACCATACCAATTCGTTTTCGAACCTGTGTCACAGAAGCGTTTTTATCATAAATATCCTCGCTCTCCAGCATCAGTTTTCCTTCAATTCTTGCCTCCGTATTCAGTTCGTGCATCCTGTTGAAACTACGTAACAACGTGCTTTTTCCGCAGCCAGAGGGACCAATAAGTGCCGTTACTTTATTTTCTTCAAAAGACACATTAATATTTTTCAACACATGCTTTTGACCAAACCAAAGATTTAAGTTTCGGGTACTGAGTTTTTCTTTAGTCATTGTTTCTATGCTTATACCTGATATAAAATGCAGTCAGGTTCAGAAAAAAAATTACAATTAATAATACGAGTGCCGTACCATAGGCTAATGGTCTTACCGCTTCTATAGCCTGGTGTTGGGTGGATAACATATACAAATGATACGGCAATGCCATAAACTCCTGGTTGAGATAACCTGATGTGCCATTGATATAAAAGGCAGCGCCGGTAAATAGTATGGGCGCTGTTTCTCCGGCAGCTCTTGATAATGTAAGCACCACACCCGTGAGTATGCCTGGCAATGCCGATGGAAGTACCACATCTCTGATGGATTCAAACTGCGTGGCGCCAACACCTAAAGCCGCCTCACGAGTGCTGGCAGGAATACGGCGCAAGGCTTCTTCGGTGGTAGTAATTACATAAGGCAACGAAAGTAATCCCAATGTTAGTCCTGCTGATAGTACAGAGGTGCCAAACTGCAGTCCTTGTACAAATAAGGCTAAACCAAACAACCCATATATAATAGAAGGCACACCAGACAAATTGCGTATACAGGCTCTTATAAGACGGGTGAGCCAGGTATCCTGGGCATATTCGTTCAGGTAAATAGCACAACAAATGCCGAATGGTACTGCAAACAAAGCGGTAATAACGGTAATGAGTATGGTGCCCAGAATAGCTGGTAATATGCCGCCTTTGGTCATGCCCTCGGATGGGCGACTGGTAAAAAACTCCCAGGACAGTGCTGACCAGCCTTTGGTGATAAGATCTGTTAGAATTACTCCTAAAAAAAAGCAAACGGTAACTGTACAAAAAATCAAGACAAACCATTCCAGAATCGGTGTCAACTTTTTCATTAAACTGCGTGGTATTTTCTAAACCGGTTTACAAAATATTCTCCAACAATATTGGCTACCAAGGTCATAATAAACAATACCGATGCAATTGCAAACAAAGCAAAGTAGTGAGTGGTTTGGTAGGGCACTTCTCCCATTTCGATGGCAATCGTAGCTGTAATAGTACGCACTGAATCGAAAAAACCTTTTGGAAATGCAGAGACATTTCCGGTTGCCATTAACACCGTCATTGTTTCACCAATGGCCCGTCCAACACCCAGCATAACGGCAGCTATAATGCCCGGAGCCGCAGCCGGTACGGTAACGTGAATCAGAGTTTGCCAACGATTGGCGCCTACACCATAGCTGGCCTCCCGGTATGATTTGGGAACAGCATTGATAGCATCTTCTGCAACAGTGATTATTGTTGGTAATGCCATTACCGCCAGCAAAATGGCTCCATTCAAGGCATTGAGTCCATTTGATTGTCCGGTAAGTTTGGCAATACCAGGACCGACGATCACGATACCAAGAAAGCCGATAGCCACTGATGGTACAGCAGCCAACATTTCTATAGCCGGTTTTAGAAAGTTTTTCAACGACTTACCTGCATATTCAGAAATAAAGGCAGCAGTGCCTATGCCCAACGGTACTGCTATTAACATAGCGCCCAATGTTACTATTGATGTACTGATTACTAATGGAAGAATGCCATAAGAAGCTGTATTGCCCGATGGTTTCCATTGAGTGCCTGTGATGAAATCCCAGGGACTGACATGTAGAAAAAAAGCGATCGTATTCCAAAGCAACATTAAAAAAATCCCCCCCAGAATAGCGATTACCATAAAACCCGTTGTCCGGAAAATAAGTTTAAAAATACTGTCATAACGCTCTCTTGCTATAGTACTCATGCTACGGATAGTTATTGCAGGATGTAGTATCCCTCATTTTCAATCAATGTTCTACCTTCCTCACTGTTCTCGAAATTCAAAAAACCTTGCACTTTTTCCCAGGAATTTGCCGGAATAAATTGATATAAGGGACGTTGAAAAAAATATCGATGAGAAGTAATTGCCAATTTATCCAATGGTGAAATCGCTTCAGAACCAGCTTCTTCTAATATTTTCAGCACCTTTACCCCCTGGCTGTTCATGGAAACATAGCCGGCCCCTACATAGCCAATTCCAGACGCGTCTTGCTTTATACTTTCAATAATCTGCGCATTCCCATTCATCTCTTTAGCATTTCTACTGAATTCGATCTTCAACTTTTTTTTCACAAAAGAATGGGTGCCAGAGTTACTTTGCCTACCATATATAGTGATCGGCAATTCACTGCCTGTAAGAGATTTCCAGGACGAAAGCTTCCCACTGAGAAGGGACGCAAGTACCGGAACAGTAATGCTATCCAGCGGGCAATCTTTATGTACAATAAAAGCTGTTGCATCCTCTGCAAACGCGATGGATTTTATTTCGATTCCGGCTTTTGTAAACAACTCAGTTTCTTCATTTGTCAGCGGCCGCGAAGAGTTGGCTATATCAGCCTGACCATTCAAGATAGAGGCTATCCCAAGTCCCGATCCGCCCCCTGAGATAGATACAGTAAAAGCAGGATCCACCTCATGAAAGCGCTCTGCAAGATTAACAGCCAGATTCACTTCTGTATCTGAGCCTTTTATCTTTATTACCCGATGGGCGTCGCTGCACGCCACCAAATAGAATATAAACAAAATAAGAAAATTCCTCATGCGGAAGTGTTGTAACAGGCGCAAGTTCGGGTTCCAATGTTAACTGAATATGAAGAAAACTTCTCAATACAGATTTCTGCCACTACTGCAAAAAGTGGTCTGGTGAGTACGTAGAGCAACTACATTAACTACGAGTACTACCTTTGAAAAGTTTTTAAACAATTTTTCAGAATTGACTTTTCGCGAAAGGTTACAACTCTTCGATTAATACGATGTCTTTATTTATTCAGCAGGGGATTAACCTGTGGCATCATGGATGAAAAAATATCAATTATCCAAGCGTTTTAGGAAACCCCAAAAGAGTATTATCTAATTTGCTTAATAACAGCATTGACAGCTATATATCTCTTTACTCGGAGTTCACTATACTTTTTAGAACTACAGCAATTCCGATTGACAGAAATCAGAATAGGAAAAAGTAAACGACCAAGTTTTACCAGAAAGCGTTCTGGAGATAACATTCCCAGCAAGAAGTAGAGCCGACCGTAAATACAATGGGACTACCAATCGGCAGCCCCATTCACTCAGAAAGCATTGCAAGTGCATGAAGTACTTTCTACTATTTACTAAAGGGAGCAAAGACGGGTTTTATAAACTGAGGATACTATTGGTACCTCCAAAAATATTAGGAGCCTCGCTATCGGCTTCGGGGTCGTTTATCCATTCCCGATGATCTACCAGGTATTTAAATTCGTGCCTGGAGTCCTTGGGGAGGTTTACATCCACTGAAAAGCTGCCATCTTTTTTCCTACTCATTGTTACTGCGTTATTCCAGTCGCTGTTCAATCCCAGTATTTCGACAGTCTCTGCTTCTCCGGGTTTTACTAAAAACTTTACTTTGCAATAATCTTTGGTTTTGTAATAGGTTTTCTGTACCATTTTTTCTTCTGTTTTAAAAAATGAATAATAAGGTTCAATAAAATGGCTTGACAATCTATCCAAAGGGAGGACTATTCAGGAAATAACAATCAGCTAGGAATGTATTCAGTAAAAATAGGCAATTGATATTCTACTTCGCAATTCAGTCGCAAAGATATGTAAAATCCTCAAATGTGAAAATCTATTGAGGCGAAGGATTTTAAAGTGGTAGCGATAGAAACTTTTATTTTGAGTAAAAAAGCGATCCGTTCAAGGCTTTAGAAATGGCTTAACAGGGAGGAGGAAAGATTTAGGGATTCCCATTTCTTTTCTTTGCATATTCGGATAATGTCTATCCTTTTTTGGTATGTCGTTGAATTCTGTTTTCTTACTATGTTACTAAACATAAAAAAAATATATCCTATCGAAACATATCTGTGGATGATAGATCAAAGATATCGAAAAAAGAAATTGTAAAACTTATTGTTGAATAGAGTGCCATTTTGGCTTTTGCTTCAGTATTTTCTTGTAGATTTTACAATCTGAAGTGTGTGCACCGGGTAAATAACCGATACTCATCAAAAACTCGCTTACAATTTCACCGCCCGTAAACCGAAAAGTTTTTTTAAACAACTTCACCCATTCATCTTTGGTTTTCGGATGATGATGTTCCAGCCATTTTTCAAAAGAACCAAACTCCTTCTGAAATGTTAGAATAACTTTGGCATTTTCTACCGCTGCATTTATTTTCAAGCGGTTCCGGATGATACCGGCATCATTCAACAACCGCTCTATATCCTTGTCTTTATATCCTGCCACCTTTTTTATGCTAAAGTTGTTATAGGCTTTCCTAAATGAAGCTTCTTTTTTGAGTATTGTTTCCCAACTCAGCCCTGCCTGGTTAATCTCCATTATCAATCTTCCAAACAATTCATCATCATCAAGTATGGGAAAACCGTAATGATTATCATGATAGTTCTTATGTAACTTTTTTCGTTCCGCCGGTTGCATATTTTCTATTGCCAGGCAATAAGACATAGTGTTGTTATTATTTACCGCAATTTAGTTACCAGTTAACAGTTGTAATCCACTGTGCATAAAAAAAGGTACCCTAAGGTACCCATTTATGCATCCGTCCAATCCAAATTAAGCAGGTTCTGTGTATACTATTTTGATGCCCCGCAATGCTCTTACTTCAGACGCCGTCTCGTAAGTACCGGCAATCTGAATAAAGTAGAGATACTTATCGAGTATCTTACCACCGGCATCAAAATGATTAATGAATTTTTCCAGAAAATCATCGGGGGGCAGCGTACCCGGAGGGCAACTATCCAGCGACACTTCTATTTCTCCGGAATAAGCATGATGATCAATATGATGTTTTAAAATCAACACCATTAAATCCTCTTGCGTGTTATTCTTATAATATACCGTTACAGATTTTATTGTCGACCCAACCGGTAAAAGAATAGGGGCCTGCAACGTACCATTGCCAGCTACTCTCCCACCCTGGTAATTATCTGTGTACGTATCACCTCCCAATGGAAAAAAGAAGCAAGTATGAATATAAAGGCTTTTTGCCTTCAATCGTACGGGCTTTAATGGTACAGGTGTCTTACTCACCGGTTTCTTTTGCGGCACCGTTGTTTTCGTTGTTTTCGACTTTGTCGGCACTTTTTTCGATGCAGTCTTAACCGCCTTTGCAGCCACCTTTTTCTTAACAGCCATATTGATTCGGTTTAACTTGTTCAGACAGGAAAGATACTGAAGCAACTCTCCTGAAATTAAATGTATTTAGTAATCGGTAAATAAAACCAAGCAAACCGGAATTTGTTACCCGTGTATTGTAGTATTTCGAAAACCTCAATAAAGGCTTTACGTTAATCCGATGTTAAAAACTCCTAGGTACCCGGCTGAGTGTTGAGGTATTCCTGCAGAATAATAGTAGCTGCAATCTGATCTACCATTGCCTTATTCTGGCGTTGCTTTTTTTTCATGCCCATATCCAACATTGCCTGTTTAGCCATACTGGAGGTATATCGCTCATCTACCGTAGTAATAGGAATGGCCGGAAACTCCTTATTGAGTTTTTTTATTATTCTTCGTACAGGTTCTGTGGCATGGGTATCTGAGTCATCCAGGTTTTTGGGCTCCCCTATCACAATACGCTCCACCGCCTCCTTTGAAAAGTACTCTTTTAAAAAAGTAATGAGTTGTGTTGACTCTATAGTTGTCAGTGCAGAAGCGATGATTTGCAACGGATCGGTTACCGCTATTCCGGTTCTTTTAAGTCCATAGTCAATGGCTAATATTCGGGGCATAGGGCAAATATACAGCAGCCTGAATAGCCCTCCAAGGTTTTAGAAACCTTGGAAGTTTCTAATATTTATCTATTTTGCCAGTTCCAACCCAAATATCAAAGGAGTAGCATTGACCAATGCATGTAACAACGCTGCATAGAATACATTCCTTGTTTTGAGATACGCATAGCCATAAGCCCAACCGCCGATGCTAGCCAAACCGGTAAAAATAATAGACCCGGAGTGAAAATGCACCAAACCAAAAATCACACTCGTAATAGCCAATGCGGTATAAACTCCAACTGTTTGCTTTTGCCTATTTTCAATATACCAGGCAATGCCAAAAAGCAAAAGAGTGATCAATGCGGGAAACCATTGCAAAGTGCCTTTCATACTGTAGCCTGTAAGTATCGAAATAACCAATAGTGTCGCCAGTCCCCATTTCCAAAATGATTTCCATGTGCGGGCTTGCGCTACTCTTTTTTGCAGCATATTTTGAAGCAAACCCCGGAAAACCAATTCTTCAAATAAAGCCGTGTGTAAAAAAATAGATAATATCTTTCGGGTAATAGCCTCTATCCGTACAAAATCCCAGCCTTTTCCATTACCTGCTTTAATAAAATCTACACTATACCCTATAACAAATACACAGATATAAAAAACGGCCCATACCCATAATACCGTAAATAAAAACCTCCATTTAAACACCGGGTATGCGCCTACGTCACTTATGTTTCTAACAATTGAAAAAGCAAAAATGGCAGCGAGCATTACCGTTATTCTATATACAGAATCGAAACCGCCACTATTAAAAGGCAAATTGCCGGATGGGTCTACCTTTACGAGCGTAACCGGAAAAATGAAAAGAAACAAAATAAGAAAATCAAACCAATCAATTCTCTCTTTGCCATGGCGGGCTGCAAATGCTAATATGGGAAAAAATAAAAGATAAGGCACCAGAAAGAGTGTTCCCTTCAGCGGATTTTCACCATTAAATGCGATATAACTGTAAAACAATACCAATAACAACAATGGAAAAACGATCAACCTCCTGATATCCGACTTTGTCTTATGCCGTATCCAATCTCCCACTGTAGGTTTGTCTATGGTGAAAAAGAAAAAGTATAAGAGTATGAAAAAGGGTAGTGCAATCAATAGATCTATAGCTGTATTTGTTTGCCATGTAAAAAGAAGAAAAACAATTGCTAATAAAATTGTGTAGGCAATACTCTTTGCAACCGCTTTTGTAGGAAAAGTTCCGGATTCCATGCTATTTTTGGGTTGAGTGCTAATAAAAAATTAAACCCAATATAAACTTTCCTCCTGACACTATCCCTCAAAAGAACTATATACCAAAAGTGAAACTAAAACAATCAATCGTAAAAAACATTTTTACCAAAAACACGTCGGATAAACAACTTAACGATTTACCTAAACAACTAAACGGCTAAGATCTTTCCATCTCCATAAATGAATACTTGCGTACGTACGATAAGGGCTCCACTTTGCCGATATTTTTAATATATCCTGCATGAACTTCTTTTTGTCCGCTTTGTCGAGTTTATAAATTGCCATCATTGCATTTTGTAATCCCAAATCACCCGGAGAAAATACATCTTCCCGCCCTAATGCAAACATGAGCAGCATTTCTACTGTCCAGGTTCCGACGCCCTTGATTTCAGTAAGATAGGATATCACTTCATCGTCACTCATCTTATTCAGTTTCTTCCATTCCATTCCTTTTTCCAGATCGAATGCGGCTACATTCTTTACATATTGTACTTTGGCATTACTCAAGCCAATGCTCCGCAGCGTTTCAGGCGCCATTTCTAGAATTTGTTTTGCGGTAGGTTGTTTGCCATCAAATAATAGCAGAAACCGATTATAAATCGTATCTGCCACTTTCACAGACAGTTGCTGACTGATAATGGAAGCACAGAGATAATTACAAATATTCCTTTTCTTTTTCAATTGGAAAGGAGTGGCAGCATCTAACAATTTTGTCAGCTTCTTGTCTTTTTTTAGATGGGCTACATAATTCATGGTGGTGGTTTGCACTGTAAGTTAAACCAAAGTAACCCTATGCAATAGTATTGGAAGATTTCGCCGGATCCTGATTGAGTATCTTAGCTATAATACCATACAATTCCGGGTATGTTGCTCTAAAACTAACAGGTTTTTCGAAAAAGAGCTCAATACTCTCGGCCCAAAATTCTTGAAAATTCGTCATTGCATATTTGGAGTACAACACATTGCCTGTTATCCGCTTTTCTTCGAAAACCTGATTGCCGTAAGTATTAAACGCATGAAAATGATCGATAAATGAAGCGTCTTCCGGCTGACCGGTTTCAAAATTCTGGAAATAATAAGCATGTGCCATTTCGTGCAAACCCAGGTTGGATCCATCCTCTGGTTCCCGTATACCCTCCAGAAAATGTTTCCAGGAAACGTGAATCCTATTACCCGACACGTTACCTGCTAAAACACGTATTGATGGTTGGGTTCCTATAAATTCTTCAGGAAAAATATGAATGGATTTATAAAAAGGCAACAAATAATTCTTCAATCCAAAGCTCAGTTTTACGGCACTTGCACTCAATAGAATGGGCATTTCTTTAAATCCCCTTTTATCGTGAATCACAAAAAGCTTTGATCGCATAAATAGCTGCACACGATAGCGAAATCTCTCTTTTTCATTATCCGACAATTGCTGATAGTAAGGAAGATGTTTTGACAAAATATTATCAACTTCTACCGACGAGAAATTCAACTCATTTCCATCATATACCAGGGCCTCAGGTTCTGTTGCTGCAATTTCCTGTCTGGCTGCATTCTGGCTTGCAACATTGCGCCTACCCATCCATTGGGTAATCAAACGAATGGTAAAAACCAAAGCGACGATAACGGCTACGCCATAAAAAAAAACGGGGGACTCATTATATTTTTCTTTCGATTCACCGGGGTTTATAACTGCGTATCGGGCAGTGTCGCCATTCTCATGTATGTTTACTATGATTAGAGAGTCTTTGGGCATAGTCTATTGATCGTTAATAATGGACTTCGCCATTTTACCCGGTAACCGCTACTTTACTTCCTGCATCGTCACCAGCTTTTTATACATACCATCAGTTTCCATCAATTCGTCGTGGGTTCCTCTTTCTACTATCGTACCCTTTTGAAGAACGATTATTTCGTCTGCATGCCGTACGGTAGACAGTCGATGCGCTATCACAATAGAAGTTCTGTCCGTCATCAGATTATTAATGGCTTCCTGCACCAGCATCTCACTTTCTGTATCCAACGACGAAGTAGCCTCATCCAGTATAAGAATAGGCGGATTTTTTAAAACAGCTCTGGCAATGGTCAACCGTTGTCGTTCTCCACCACTTAATTTGGAGCCCCGGTCCCCTATGTTGCTATCATAGCCCTCCTCTTTAGACATAATGAAATTATGGGCATTGGCTATTTTGGCTGCCGCTATTATTTGTTCGCGACTGGCACCCGGGTCCCCCAAGGCTATGTTGGCGGCAATTGTGTCATTAAACAATATTGGCTCCTGGGTGACTATGCTGATATGGTCTCTTACACTGGTAAGCTGATAGTCTTTTATATTAACTCCGTCTATCAGTACTTCGCCGGCTGTCACATCATGAAACCTGGGCACCAGGTCTGCCAGCGTAGATTTACCGGCACCAGACGACCCGACCAATGCAATCGTTTTTCCACGTTCAACGGTAAGATTAACATCATTCAAAATGACCCTTTCGTCATAGGCAAATCCGGCATTTTTGAATTGTATGTTTTGTGTAAACGAAGCCAGCTTTTTGCCGTTGGGGTTTTCATCTACCGTTATAGCCGTCTTTAGAATTTCATCTATCCGAACGATGGCAGCGGAACCTTTCTGCATATTGCTGAAAGACGTCGACAGCGATTTTACCGGGTTTATTACATTGTAGAACATGGCAAGATAAGCCAGGAACATAGAAGGTGCCAATAATTCGGCGTTCAATACCTGGCGTCCGCCAAACCACAAAATGCCGACAAATACCAACACCCCCAGCACTTCGGAAGTTGGGGCTGCCAGGTCTCTTCTTTTACTGATTTTGTTTTTTGTCCGGTACAACTCATCATTGAGGGTATTATATCTATCCCCCAAGAGTCCTTCAATATTAAAGGCTTTTATCACACGCAATCCGTTCAGCGTTTCATCTAATACAGAGAGCGATTCTCCCAACTTTATTGCCGCTGCGTTGGATTGCCGTTTGAGTGACCGGGATATTCGTCCCAGCACAAAACCGACAGCGGGTATGCAGATAAGAATCGCAATGGTGAGCTGTGGGCTCATAATGAATAACACCGTAAAATTGATCAGGATAGTTATAGGATCCCGTACCCACCCTTCCAGCGCCCCTACCATCGAGCCTTCCACCTCCTGCACGTCATTGGTAATACGGCTGATGAGGTCGCCCTTTCTTTTTTCTGTAAAATACCCAATGGGTAAATGAAGGATTTTATCGTACAACTCCGCCCGCAAACGGGTAACAATACTGTTTTTTATTGGGTTCAAAATGGTGAAAGACAGGTATAGAAATAAATTCTTGAAAAAAATAGTGATGATGATGACAACGCATATAAACCCAAGCGCATACAACGGCGTAAGATCACTGGAAAAATACAACATTACTTTACTGACAATGTCCGTTATAGGATTATCGACTCCTTTAATACTGCCACCATCTCCACCCAGGAATATAATATCAAAAAAAGGAGCCAGCATCCCCATAGAAACTACTGAAAAAACCACCGACAATAGTATACATATAAAATAAAGAACAATGTTCCCCTTATAAAGTTTTAGATAACTAAATATCCTCGAATATTTATTCATGAAAGCAAAATCAAATTTTAAACGGCAAAGTAACTAAATTTACACCCAATAAACTTGATATTATGGAGGAAGGAAAACGTCAAAAACAGGTAGCAGGACTATTATCAGAGGAGTTTAACGAAATTTTTCAACGTTTGGGGCTCAGCATGGTAGACGGTGGCATGGTGTCTATTTCATCTGTAAAAGTCACCCCCGACTTACTGGAAGCAAGAATATATCTTAGTTTTTTTAAAGTAAATGACGCTGCCGTAGCATTAAAGAAAATAGAAGACAGGGCCTGGGAAATAAAAAAGGAACTTTCAAGCCGTGTTAAACATCAGCTGCGTCGTATACCGGAATTGAAGTTTTTTGCCGATGATACCCTGGAACATGTATTTAAGATGGAAGAACTGTTCAAAAAGATCAATGAGGAGAAAAATAACCAGGATAACAATTAATGTAATTGGATACTCATAACTAAACATCCCTCCATTGTACCTACTTTTTGCCTGGAGATACTTTAAAGCCAAAAAATCTACCAATGCGATCAATATAATAGCATGGGTGAGCGTGGTGGCCATCGCTTTTGCTACTGCTGCGCTCCTGATACTTTGGAGTACATTTAACGGGTTTGAGGGGTTGGTAAAATCGCTCTATTCTACTTTCTACACAGATATAAGGGTTTCGGCACCGTCCGGCAAAACCATTGAATTGTCACCATCACAAATAGCGGCATTGAAAAAAATGGATGGTATTGCCGGGGTATCAATGACCGTCGAAGAAAAAGCATTGATCCGAAACGGGGAATACAGAACATTTGTCAAGCTTAAAGGAGTAGATGACGCATACGAAGATGTGACAACCATTGAACATGGTATGGTTAGAGGAACGTATGACCTTGGTGACGAAGAGCAACCCGGCGTTGTTTTGGGATTGGGTGTAGAAAACGTACTAGGCCTACTCAGTGATAGAAGTATTGGTCAACTCAATATATTGTTACCTGCCAGAAACGCTACCGAATTCAATAATCCACTTTCTGCGTTTTCGCAGGCCAATGTGACACCCTATGGAGCATTTGCAGTGCAACAGGAGTTTGACAATGTATATGCGCTCACCAATATTGCCTTTTTAAAAGAGCACCTAAAGTTTAAGCCAGATGAATACACTTCCGCCGAAATAAAGCTGGTAACAGAAAAAGATACCGAGGCTATTAAGAAAAGAATTCAAACATTGTTAGGCAGCGATTTTCTTGTTCAAAGTCGTTTTGAGCAAAACGAAAGCCTGTATAATATAATGCGGTTGGAGAAATATGCCATCTACGCCATCTTTATATTAGTGCTGGTTGTAGCCGCTTTTAATATGATCGGCGCCCTGAGTATGCTGGTGCTTGAAAAACAAAAAGATATTCAGATACTTCAATCTATGGGTGCTACCCGAAGCTGGATCAGACGGGTATTTTTAACGGAAGGTATTGTGCTGGCAGGCATAGGTGCTTTATCTGGCATCATATTCGCCATCGTTATTTGTGTGCTGCAAATGCAGTTTAAGTTGATAAAGCTTGAAGGAGCGTCTTTCGTTATAGACTACTATCCGGTAAAAATGGTTCCGGAAGACTTTTTAATAGTAGTGGCGACTGTTTTTATTATTGCCATTTTAGCTTCGTGGATTCCTGCCAACCGGGCTGCCAGGCAGGATTTTGAATTGAAAAACTAAACTGGAATGGCTGATTTTTAATTTGGCGATTTCTTTTGAGTGCTATTGAAATCAAAAAATCCCCAATCGTCCATCAGAAATAATTTAGTAGTCAATCACCTGTTCTTCAATCAATGTCGGTATTGCACGCCAGTCATACTCCTGATTGCGAAGCTGCGGTTCAAAGCCAGCTTCAAGTATAGCATCCTGAATGGTTTTATAAGTAAACCTGTGTGGCGCACCAGCCGCGCTTACCACATTCTCTTCAATCATAATACTTCCAAAGTCGTTAGCACCCGCGTGCAAACAGATTTGTGCGGTTTTTTTTCCTACAGTCAGCCAGGAAGCCTGTATGTTTTTAATATTGGGAAGCATAATACGGGATAAGGCAATCATGCGGATATACTCTTCGGCAGTCGTCAGGTTCTGCACACCCCTGATACGGGTAAGTAAAGTATCTACGTCCTGGAAAGTCCAGGGGATGAACGCTAAAAAGCCTTTAGCATCTGCCGGCTTACGACTTTGCACCTCTCTTATTTTAACAAGGTGTTCAAAACGCTCCTGTAAAGTCTCTACATGTCCAAACATCATGGTGGCACTGGTGGTAATGTGCAATTTGTGGGCTTCATGCATAATATCCAACCACTCCTGGGCACCACATTTCCCTTTGCTGATAAGGCGTCGAACCCGATCTATCAGGATTTCTGCACCCGCTCCCGGTAAAGAATCAAGTCCGGCTTCTTTGAGTGCCTTCAGTACCTCGTGATGACTCATTTTTTCGAGCTTGCAAATATGGGCTACTTCGGGAGGTCCCAACGCATGCAGCCGTATATCCGGAAATTCAGCTTTAATAGCCCTGAAAGTTTGGGTATAAAATTCAAGTCCAAGCTTAGGGTGATGGCCACCCTGAAGTAAGAGTTGATCTCCGCCGTACTGAATGGTTTCGTTTATCTTTTTCCGATAGACCTCCATATCCGTTATATAGGCCTCACTATGCCCGGGGATACGGTAGAAATTACAAAATTTGCAATTTGCAACACAAACATTAGTCGTATTTACATTTCGATCGATCTGCCAGGTAACCTTGCCGTGCGGCACGTGTTTTTTACGCATTTCGTCTGCCACATACATCAGTTCACTCAGGGGAGCGTACTCATAAAGATGGATGCCCTCCTCTACTGTAAGAAACTCAAACGACAATGCTTTGTGTAGTATATCCTCAACTTTCATCTATCCGCAAAAATACTAACTATTTGATTGATGAATGGAGGGATTTTATATATAATATGACTTAAATTTATGACACGTATATGAAAAGATTTCTAGCCATTGTAACATTGCTGGTCTGCAAAAGTTTATATAGCACGGGGCAACCTCTAAATGAGGACGAGCCGGCTACGGTTATTACCAGCTTTTCTTTTTATCAGCACAGTGGCGGAGTCATTACCATTCAGGGACTTGTTAATCAATATAAGGACACCCTTAATTTTATCCTGGATACCGGCAGCGGTGGCATTTCTC
Organism: uncultured Terrimonas sp.; assembly: GCA_964604365.1. Classification (GTDB taxonomy): domain Bacteria; phylum Bacteroidota; class Bacteroidia; order Chitinophagales; family Chitinophagaceae; genus Agriterribacter. The sequence goes on along the minus strand of CAZRYS010000003.1, from coordinate 226,372 downwards.
TGGATTCAGCCACCGTATCTGCACTGGATATCCCCACACAACCGTCCGACAGAACCATTCGGGGCATAGCCGGCATCCGAAAAGTAAACTTCTTATACAATGCCAATCTCCACCTGCCGGGTTTGACAATTGACAGCCTTAATTTTCATGTAAACGATTACGAGATCCTGTCCAGCGTATACGGTATCAAAATTGATGGTATTATAGGGCTTAGTTTTTTTAGCCGTTATATTGTACATATTAATTTTGATAACACCACCCTTACAATTTATACACCAGGCAAGTTCAGGTATCGAAAAAAGGGACATGTTTTAAAACCGCTGCTTACTTCTATCCCAATTGTAAACTCAAAATTTACCGAATGGGGCAGTTTTGACGCCCGATTTTACCTGGATACTGGCGCCGGATTGTGCTACCTGCTCTCGGAAAGCTATATAACCGACAGCCTCGTGTTCAAAGCCAGCAAAAAAACCTTTTTGACCCAGGCTGAGGGACTGGGCGGAAAAGCCGCCATGCGCCTGACCACTATGAAGAGAGTGAAACTTGGTAAATATAAATTTAAAAATGTGCCAACCTACATCTACGATGATATATATAATATTACCGCATACCCCTACCTGGCCGGGCTTATAGGAAATGATTTACTGAGACGATTTAACATGACCATCAATTATCCCAAAAAAGAGATTCATATCACGCCCAATACTCATTACCACTCAAAGTTTGACTATGCTTATACCGGTATGAGCATTTATGCAAACAATGGGCGAATCGTGATCGAAGACATAATCGAGAACTCTCCCGCAGACCAAGCCGGTATTCACTCTGGTGATTTTTTAATTGGGGTGGAAAATGATTTTACCGGAAATATCCAGGCATATAAAAACTTGCTGCAGGTGCCCAAAAGAAAGCTAAAGTTATTGATCAACCGTGGCGACGAGTTATTGGTAATCAGCCTGCGCCCCGATAGTATAAAGTAGGTCTGTACCAGTATTATTCTTCTTGTGGCATATAGCTTCCTGAGACAGATTTGTGGTCTGCATTTCCAATTTCGGTCAATATATCTGATATTTGCAAATTGGTTTCGATTAACCAGAATATTTATATGATTCAGTTTGAACAGTTTGAGCTTGAGAATGGATTGCGGGTGGTGGTTCACGAAGATCACTCCACTCCGATGGCTATTGTAAATGTGTTATATGATGTAGGTGCCCGGGATGAAGAGCCCTCTAAAACCGGATTTGCGCATTTATTTGAGCACCTGATGTTTGGTGGATCCGTCAACATTCCCTCTTATGATGAACCGCTGCAATTGGCGGGTGGGGAAAATAACGCCTTCACAACCAACGATTTTACAGACTATTATTGCCAGTTACCTGCAGAAAATATTGAAACAGCATTTTGGTTGGAAAGTGACCGGATGCTCAGCCTGGCTTTTGGAGAAAAAAGCCTGGATGTTCAACGAAAAGTGGTTTCAGAAGAATTTAAGGAACATTACATTAATAAACCTTATGGCGATGTATGGCATAAGCTTCGGCGGCTGGCCTTCAAGAAACATCCTTATCGATGGATGACAATCGGCGATTCGCTGGACCATATAGAACAGGCTTCGCTGGAGGATGTAAAGCGATTTTTCTTCAAACATTATACACCGGCTAATGCTATTCTCACCGTATCCGGGCATGTAACACCTGGTCAGGTAAAACAATTGGCAGAAAAGTGGTTTGGCGAAATTCCTTCCGGGGAAAAATACATTCGGTCCGTAGAACAGGAGCCTTCACAAACAGAAGCAAGGAGGCTGGAAGTAAAAGCTAAAGTACCATTGGACGCTTTTTATAAGTGTTGGCATATCTATTTCCGTTTAGACAGACGGTACTATATAGTAGATTTACTAACAGAAATATTAAGTGGCGGGGGATCTTCCCGTTTGTTTCAAACACTGGTTAAGGAAAAAAAGCTTTTCAGCAATATCGAGTGTTATCATTTTGGTACTGTAGACGCAGGTTTGCTGACTATTGAAGGAAAGTTGGTAAAAGGAGTAACAATGCAGGCTGCCGAAGCAGCTGTGGAGGAAGAATTGCAGAAAATAAAAGATCAATTGGTGGATGAGAAAGAACTCCAGAAGGTAAAGAACAAAACCGAAAGCCTGATAGCATTTGAAGACATGAGCCTGATGAACAGAACCAATAGTTTGGGATTTTACACTTTATTGGGCAATACCAATATGATCAATGATGAATTGGAGCGATATCAAAATGTGACTACAGCAGCTATCCGGGAAGAAGCCAATATTATATTCAGGGAAGAGAATAGTAATACCATGTACTACTACGCAGAGAACTAACATAACAGGAAAGATTACATGATAAATAGATTAACGCCTCCGTCAATAAAAGATGCTGTTGATTTTCAACTGGAACTAAAGCCTTATTCAAAAATAATATTAAACAATGGTATTCCGGTATATGCCATTGATGCCGGTGCTGAAGAGGTGGTGCAGATAGAGTTCGTTTTCAATGCCGGCAATTGGTATGAAGACCAAAACCTGGTTGCAGCCTCCACCAACTATCTGTTGAAAAACGGCACAAGTAACAAATCAGCATTTGCCATAAACGAACATTTTGAATACTATGGTTCATATCTGAACCGGCAATGTTATAATGAGACTGCGGTTGTTTCTCTGCACAGCCTCACCAGGCATCTGGGGGAACTCTTGCCTGTAGTACGGGAACTCATTACCGAAAGTATTTTTCCAGAAGAAGAGTTGAATACTTACCGGCAAAATGTAAAACAGCGGCTGGAGGTCAACCTCCAGAAAAGTGATTTTGTTGCCGGACGATTAATTGATGTTTATCTGTATGGGAAAGAGCACCCCTATGGAAAATATAGCTCCCCCGCAGAGTTTGATGCTGTGGATAGAAATTTACTGGTAGACCATTTCAATAAATTCTATCTAAATGGAAACTGCCAGATCTTCATTGCCGGAAAATTGCCAGCCAATTTGGAGCTGTTGTTGAATAGCAGCTTTGGAGACCTGCCGCTAAACAGAAATTCTCCCCTCGATATACATCATACCCCCGTACCAGCACATGAAAAACACTATCGCGTTACAAATGATAGTGCCGGCGTGCAAGGGGCTATACGAATTGCCCGTCATTTTCCTAATAGACATCATCCGGATTTCACCAAGTCGCAGGTATTGAATACGCTCTTCGGTGGTTATTTCGGATCGCGGCTGATGAAGAATATAAGAGAAGACAAGGGGTATACATACGGCATACATAGTTATATGCAAGCGCATATGCACGAAAGTGCCTGGATGATTAGCACTGAAGCCGGTGCTGAAGTAGCTGAAGCTGCCGTAAGCGAAGTGTACAAAGAAATGGAAGTATTGCGCAATGAAACTGTTTCCGAAGAAGAATTGCTACTGGTTAAAAACTTTCTGATTGGCAGTATTCTGGGCGATCTTGATGGGCCGTTTCATATTATTGGTCGTTGGAAAAATATCATTCTGAACAACCTGGATGCTGATTATTTCAATCAATCTATTGCACAGATTAAAACGGTGACCACAGAAGAGATACAAGCCTTGGCCAACAAATATCTTCAACCGGAGGCGTTTTACGAATTAATAGTAGTGTAACGCAGCAAAGTTATTTTGCCGATTTAAACCGGGGAATCTGCACCTTGTTCTTTTCTTTCATCACTCCATTTTCGTATAGTTCAAAACGAAAAGTACCGGAGCGCATGAAGTTAGACCTGTCAACGATGATGATATGCTCACGAATTGTATTGATTGAAAACGCAGGGTCGCCCTCCGGGTCAAAAAAGCGTATACTGAATTGATTAAATTTGTCTCTTGGCAGTACTATTGTGACATTTCCTTCCGGGTTGGTAAATACAAAGGAAGAAGGTTTGACGATCTCTACCGGAGCCAGTGTTACCGTATCTCCTTTTAAATCATTCGTGCGTTTTTTTTCTGTGACACTTGCCATGGTTGCTGTTCGTGAAGACGCCGAATCATACCGATCGTCGGCAGCGCCGGCATCAGCCGGTATCAAAGAGCGCTCCTCCCGCGCACCAGCAGTCGCCTGCGCCGGCTGCATCGCTTTTTTCTCCGGGCGCCTGGATTTACTGAATACATATTTTCCACTATCCAGCAGGATATACAACTTATAGTACAATACAGTATCTGGCGCATTATTGTCCAGAAACCCATTGGTGATAGCTGTAGGATCAGGGAGGGTTAAAATGGTTTTAAACCCTTTCAGGCTATCACTGGAGCGTTGAATACTCAACTGTTTTATTCCGGGATAATTGTTTACCCAATTCAAAATAATTCTGCCATTTCGATTGGCAGCTGTAAAGGAGGGTAGCGTATCCTGTGCACAAACCGTATGGCCAATCAACATGACCGAGAAAACCATCATCGCCACCAGGTATTTCATTCAGAAATTTATTTTAAAACTAATTTTCTTTGTTTTGACCCTTGCAAATATACTGCTACTCTATGGGTAATATCGCAATGCCTCCGGGGGCAAAGAGCGATTCCCCTGTAGCCCCCCGCTGTGTATTGCCAATATTTTCGCACCTTTCGGAAAATAGCCTCCTTTTATCATGTCAAAAACGCCATACATCATCTTCCCGGTATAAACAAAATCCAGGGGTATCTTTGACATATGATAAAACCAATTCATCCATTCCAATAAACTTTGGGTATATTTTCCATATCCTCCAAAATGGTAGTCGTGTATGATTTGAAAATCATCTTTAGTAGAACGCTGCAGAAGGGCTTCTATTTCACCATGTAATGCTTTATTATTTTTCATAGCACTGATTCCTGTTACCCTTTGATTCCCAGCCGATTTAATGATACCTGCTGCTGTTGTTCCTGTACCTACAGCCAGCACTATTTCAGTATATTCTGCTGCACCGGAAATAACTTCCAAAATCTCTTCAGCCCCCGCAACCCCTTTTGCTCCCATACCACCTTCTGGTATTATATAAGGTTGGGCTACCGATTGTTTCAACCAGGAAATATCTGGTGTTCTCTTCCTCAAATCATACTCAGCGCGACTTACAAAAATAAGTTGCATTCCGGCGTTGCGGGCATCTGCGAGAGAAGAAGAGTATAATGCAGGTTCCTCACCACGAATAATCCCTATGGAAGAAAAACCATGTTGCGAGGCAGCAAATGCTGCAGCTACGATATGATTGGAATAAGCACCGCCGAAAGTAACAATTGTAGAAGCCTTTAGAAGGCGGGCATCTTTTATGTATTCCTTTAGTTTAAACCATTTGTTCCCGGATACAACAGGATGAATAAGATCTAACCTCAACACGTGCAGATCGACCTGCTTATTGCGGGTTAAGTCGGTTTCAACAATGGTAATACCAATATTATCTGTAGAGATGGATTGCAATGATTTATTTTTTGCAATCGCAAAGATACAAGAACCACATTTTTTGTCCGAACTATTGCTTATCAATCACCGCTGCCGCAGACAAATATTCCTTGTTGAGACGGGCAATATTATCCAGGGAGATTTCCTTCGGACAAACGGCTTCACAAGCCCCCGTGTTGGTACAGGCTCCAAATCCCTCCTTATCCATTTGTGCAATCATATTTAACACCCTTGCTTTCTTTTCAGGTGCACCCTGCGGTAGCAATGCCAGGTGAGACACTTTTGCAGCTACGAACAACATTGCAGAACTGTTTTTGCAGGCTGCCACACAAGCGCCACAGCCAATACAAGCAGCAGCAGCAAAGGACTGATCGGCTCTTTCCTTTTCAATTGGAATACTGTTGCCATCCTGCGCATTGCCAGTATTTACAGAAATGTATCCACCTGCCTGGATGATCCTGTCAAAAGCGTCGCGATCAACTGTCAAATCTTTAAGTACTGGAAATGCATTGGCACGCCAGGGTTCCACCACCACTGTATCACCGTCTTTAAATGCCCGCATATGCAATTGACAGGTAGTAGTACCATGCCAGGGACCGTGCGGACGACCATTTATATACATAGAACACATACCGCAAATACCTTCGCGGCAGTCGTGGTCAAAAGCAATAGGTTCTTTTCCTTCGTGTACCAATTGTTCATTCAATACATCAAACATTTCCAGAAAAGACATCTCCGAAGAAATCTCCTTTACCTGGTATGTTTCAAAACGACCTCTTGCATCCTTGTTCTTTTGTTTCCAGACTTTCAAAGTCAGGTTCATTGTATAATGTTCCATAGCAAATGTGAAAAATTTGGAAATGTGCTAATGTGAAAATAGACACGAACACATCTCAAATATGTTACAAATTCAAAACTATATCTTACTTAACAACCTTTTGTTTGCTTGAAATGACAATTTTCGACATTATCCTTAGCAATTCGTTTACCAACTCTTTCAACTTCTGATCAAAAGGGTATCTATTACTTCTCTCACAAACCAATAGCCAATACAATGTCTCATTGGCTTCCTTGATAGCTAACTTTATTTTATGAATAAAGTCATTTCTACTCTCAGCATGTTGAGACTCAAAAACATTTGCACCGATTGAGGTGCCGCTTCTCAAAAGTTGCTTTGAAACAACAAATTTTCTATTTTCCTCCAACTCTTCACAAAACTGTACAATCTCTACAGCAAAATCAAGGGATTTTTCAACGATAAGGTTTCTGTTTTCCATATGTAGCAAATTTGGTTTACAAATATTCCCACATTCTCAAAGTTCTCTTTCTCAACATTTCCACATCTTCACATTCTCACATTCTCACATTCTCTTCTCCACATCTTCACATTCTCACATTTTCAAACTATTTATAGTTTCTTTGAGTTGGTACAATCACATCGTATTTCAATTCCTCTTTATTCAATTGCCAGTCGCTGTCACCTTTGTATTCCCATGCCGATACATACATAAACTGGTCATCATGGCGCATAGCCTCTCCTTCTTCTGTCTGGCTCTCTTCCCGGAAATGCCCACCGCAGCTTTCAGCCCGGTCTAAGGCATCCATACACATTAATTCTCCCAGCTCAATAAAGTCTGCTACACGATTTGCTTTATCCAGTTCCGGATTCATTTCGTTTATCTCCCCAGGAATACGTACATCACTCCAGAATTCTTTTTTCAAGGCCCTTATTTCCTGGATGGCTTCCTTCAATCCTTTTTCATTGCGCGCCATTCCACATTTCTCCCACATTATTTTCCCCAAACGCTTATGTAAACTTTCAACCGATTGTTTACCCTTAATGTTCATCAATGTATTAATACGCTCTCTTACAGCATTTTCTGCTGCTTCAAAAGCTTCGTGGGTAGTAGGAATAGGCTTGGTAGCAATTTCATCAGCCAGGTAGTTGCCAAGCGTATAAGGTATCACAAAATATCCGTCGGCCAATCCCTGCATCAACGCAGAAGCACCTAAACGGTTGGCTCCGTGATCACTGAAATTACATTCGCCCAAGGCGTATAAGCCGGTTACAGATGTCATGAGTTCATAATCAACCCACAAACCGCCCATCGTATAATGTACAGCGGGATATATCCGCATAGGTACTTCGTAGGGATTTTCACCGGTGATCTTTTCGTACATGTCAAACAGATTACCGTATTCCTCTTTCACCACTTCTTTACCCAAACGGATCAGCGTTTCTTCATCGGGATGCTCAATCCCCAGTTTTCCGGCTTCTGTTTTTCCGTATTTATTAATCAGATTATATTTGAAATCGAGATAAACAGCCTGCTTCGTAGTTCCTACACCATACCCGGCATCACATCTTTCTTTAGCTGCCCTGGAAGCCACGTCACGAGGAACCAGGTTACCAAATGCAGGATACCTTCTTTCCAGGTAATAATCACGCTCATCTTCCGGAATATCATTAGCCTTGCGGGTATCATCTTTTTTCTTAGGTACCCAAATACGCCCATCGTTGCGCAGTGATTCAGACATCAAAGTCAGCTTAGACTGGTGATCTCCTGTAACCGGAATACAAGTGGGGTGAATTTGTGTAAAGCAAGGATTACCAAAATAAGCTCCCTTTTTATGTGCTTTCCAGGCTGCCGTCACATTACTGCCCATGGCGTTGGTAGAAAGATAAAAAACATTCCCATATCCACCGGTACATAACAATACTGCATGGCCGAAATGTCTTTCCAGTTCGCCCGTAATGAGGTTACGACATATAATGCCGCGAGCCTTTCCATCTATTGTCACAATGTCCAACATCTCGTGACGCGTATAGGTTTTTACATTACCCAGTGCCACCTGGCGTTCCAATGCCTGGTAAGCGCCTATCAATAATTGCTGACCGGTTTGCCCGGCAGCATAAAAAGTCCTTTTTACCTGCGTTCCGCCAAATGACCGGTTATTCAGCAACCCGCCATATTCACGGGCAAAAGGCACACCTTGCGCCACACACTGGTCGATAATATTGGTGCTCACTTCTGCCAAACGATGCACATTAGACTCCCGTGCTCTATAGTCGCCGCCTTTGATGGTATCATAAAAAAGACGGAAAACAGAGTCTCCGTCATTCTGATAGTTTTTAGCGGCATTGATTCCACCCTGCGCTGCGATAGAGTGCGCTCTGCGTGGCGAATCCTGAAAACAATAAGCTTTTACACGGTAGCCCAATTCTCCCAAGGCAGCTGCAGCTGATGCACCCGCCAAACCGGTACCTACTACTATCACTTCTAATTTCCGCTTATTAGCAGGGTTTACCAGCTTCACATGTCCTTTATAATCTTCCCATTTGCTTTCCAGTGATCCTTCAGGTATTTTTGAATCCAACATAATATTATTGAGTATACGTTGTTATTAAAAATCTAGTTTTATCCGTCTCTATTTCACCCAACCCAAATACATGGATATCGGCATCATGGCAAACACAAGCGGAATAATAATAGAAAATGCAACTCCGGCAGTACGAACAAGCTTTACGTATCGCTTATTGTGCAACCCCAGCGTTCTAAACGCACTGCTGAATCCATGCAGAAGATGGTAAGCCAGGGAGATACAACCTAACACATATAGAAAAACGATAAACCCGGACTGAAATACAATAACCATCTCCTTGTATAAATTGTGATATACCGTAGTGTCACCTGCATACTCTACCGATTGTAACTCATGAATAGCACCGATGCCTCCTAAGCGACTGGGTGTCCAAAAATGATAGATATGCATTATAAGAAACAGCAAAATGAGCGTGCCTAAAAGCCCCATACTACGGCTATACCATTTGCTGCCCCTGTTGCCCATGGGGACATCGTACTTAATTTGTCTTTTACTACGATTTTCTAGTTCAAGCATGATGCCCTGAACAATATGAAGAATAATTCCAATAAATAAACCTACCTCCGCAAGCCGGGTAACAATTGTGCCCCCCATAAAACGGGCAGCCCTGTTAAACATAGCACCATCGTCATTAGCCCAAATACACGCATTTAAACCAGCATGCACCACTAAAAACGCAATTAGTGATACTCCGGTAAGCGCCATTACAAATTTTTTCCCTACGGAGGAAGTGAAGAGTTGTTTCCAGGTCATATCTAGAAGAAGTGGTTAAATAAATCCTCGCAAAAGTACTACACAAACGTGTTAAAAAAACAGTTTATTGCTTTTTTTACCCATTCAATCTGTTTTGTATACGATCATTTATTGTTTGAAATAAGTGTTGCGGTTGCAAGGTACGCCAATCAGGCAAGTCAATCAACTCTATATATCGATTCAGTTTTGCTTTTTTAAAATCGTACTGCGATTGTTCGGGCATATTCAGTATAACAGCCCAACCGCCTTCTTCATCTAATTCCTGAAACCAATCCTCGTAATAACTGTCATCGCTACTGTGGAAATTGAGTACATTTTCTGCTATAATCATGAAATACCGGATACCCTCATAAAAAAGAATATCAGTTACCTCCCGGCGAAGCGTCTGGATATCGTTTTCAATAGCATCATTCCATTCGCCAATCAATTCAATAATAGCAAATCCTTGTTCGTAATCTGCATATAGTATTTTCATATACAGGGTTCTCGAGCCAAACTCATCCCACTGTGGATGCACATAATAATTGTAAACAGTATGAGAAAAAACAAATTCGCTATACTCCCTTCCAAAAAAAGGAGATCGCTGATCTGTTTCGGCAGTGTATAGATGACGCCAGTTGTAAAAAGGTTCTATTTCATGCATGTGCTGGTTCCTTCCAACCAAAAGTATTGAAGAATGAGCAGAAGGAAAAACAAAATTTAGCGCTTGCATTTATCTCTAGTCCATTATATTTTGCCGTTGCGCAACTGCCAATAGCGCGTGACCCGTCAACTTTAAATACAGTTTTTTAATCGTCACATATTTCATTTTTTGGTAAAATCGAGGTGTTAATATAACCCCTATCTTTATAGCTTGCAATCATCTAAAAGGTGAATTATGACAAAAAAAATTCTTGCCTGTTGCGTTGTAGTATTGTTTTCTATTAGCCTTGTACAGGCGCAAACAAGAATAAAAGTTCTTAGCTACAACATTTTTCATGGGGAAGATTTGTACAAAAAACAACCTAACCTCGACAGTGTCGCTGCGCTTATTAATTCAATAAAACCCGACCTGGTTGCCCTGCAGGAAGTAGACAGTATGACGGGCAGATCAGAAAGAGTATATGGCAAACGAATTGACTATACACAACTGCTGGCGGAGAAAACAAAGATGTTCGGCTATTTCGGAAAAGCTATGGATTATGATGGTGGTGGTTATGGTGAAGCAATCCTCGCCAGAAAAAAATCCCGGCCAACTACTACCCTATTGCCCAATCCTTCGGGTGGAGAACCCCGTTCTGCTATAGGCGTGGTATATCCCGTTTCTAAAAAAAGGGAACTATTATTTGCAGGCACTCATCTTTGTCATCAGTTTATGCCCAACAAACTGGCGCAGGTACAGAAGCTAAACGAGCTTTTTGGCGGTAGCAATAAACCCGCCATTCTTGCCGGCGACCTGAATTTCAGTCCTGAAGAAGACCCCTACCAACACCTTGCCCAACAATGGCTGGATGCCGCTCACCTAAAGGGAAACGCCGCCCCTACTTTTCCAACGGACAATCCCGAAACAAGAATTGACTATATCTGGCTGAGCAAAAGCCAGGAATGGCGGGTGATAGATTTCCAGGTACTGCCACATCCCCATTCCGACCATAGAGCGATATTGTTAACTGTAGAAATAAAATAAAGAGATGAAACCAGTATTTTTTGTTGTTTTGACCTTAATGCTATGGAGTATGAACAGTTGTAATAGTAGTAAAAAAGCAACAAAACAACTTTCGTTTGCAGCTAATAATGTAGTAGCCCATCGCGGCGCGTTTAAGAAGAACAAGTTACCTGAAAACTCACTGGCCTCGTTAAAAGAAGCTGTTCGGCTGGGCTGTACGGGCAGCGAATTTGACGTTCATTTTACGGCAGACGACTCCCTGGTGGTGGCGCATGACAATACCCATTTCGGGAAAACTATTGCTACTACCACTTATGCGGAATTGGTAAAGGATCCTTTGGCAAATGGTGAAAAACTGCCCACCGCAAGAGAATACCTGCTCGAAGGCATGAAACAAACCAAGACCATGCTGGTATTTGAACTAAAGCCATCTGCGGTAAGTCGCGAAAGAGGTCAGATAGCCGCCCAAAAAACAGTGGAACTGGTAAAAGAACTGAATGCACAACCCTGGATGATGTATATCAGTTTCGACTATGAAATGTTGAAGAAAATTGTTGCACTGGATCCGGCCGCCAAAACAGCCTACCTGAACGGCGATAAATCACCTGCAGAAGTGAAAAAAGATGGCATCTGGGGTATTGACTACAATCACCGGATTTTTCAAAACAACCCCGGATGGATACCGGAAGCAAAGGAAAATAGTGTGAACATGAATGTATGGACAGTAAACAAGGCTGAAGACCTGAAATGGTATATTGACAAAAAATTCGACTACATTACCACAGATGAGCCTGAATTGTTACTCGAACTGTTAAGCAACTCCAAATAAGAAGTAAAATTCCCGAAATCGAAAGGTTTTCACCTTATTTAACATTTCAGTTTGGTAGTTACGCTGTAAATTTGTGGAACAATGGTTGATAAAAAAAGATACTTAAAATAAATAAAATTTTCTCATAAGCAGTTAGTTTTGGTAAAGCCCCGCTAGTCTTAGCGGGGCGATTTTTTGGGCGATACCCTAATTTACCTTACTTAGTCTAAATACATAGTCAGTTCCACCGGATATCATATTGCCATTGATATTAGCAGGATATGTCTTGCCGGGTTGGTTAGAAAAGCTCAGTCGCAGATTTGACGAAGTGTCCACGCGTTGTCCGCTGATGGTTACATATTGGGTGTCTATTTTCGCAAATCCTCTTATTGTATTGTTGCTGATGGTTATGCCTGCCGGGTCGAGGTCCTTGCTTTTTAATGAATCTCGTATTTTTCCAGCGTAACTGACCGTTTCATAAATGGTGGTTTCTTTACTAATCGTTGCTCGCACATTATGTCCGGGAATTCCTACCTGAACGGAAGGCGTCTTCCCATCGGCACTCACACTGAAGTTAATTTTAATATCTCCCTTTTGAAAAACATAATTATTGACGGCTGTATTGTCTTCTATAACACCCTGTCCATCAAGCACATGTGTTGTTCCATCAAAAACCAAGGTTGCTTTCGACCCAACTGTTCTCAATTCGAGAATATAGGAACCGACCGATCCGAAAATTAAACCGGAATATTTACCTAAAGCCTTACTATTGTTGGCCTCTATTAGCACATCCTCATTACCCGTATCGGATTGCTTTTCCTTTTTGCAAGAAGCAATGAGAACTACTGAGGTAACAGTGACCAATAGTGCTGCACCAAATGTTTTTTTCATAATGTTTGTTTTTAATAACCTAAATGCATAGTTGTTTCTAAATAATTACATCTTTGCTTTAATCAAGGTTTAGGCAAAGAAAAAAATCAGTATTCGTGTAAGGTGGCCGGAAAGGATAGAGGAAAATCAGAGGAGATGTGCCGGACTAAAATATAATGCAAATGTATTCGCCGTATTGTTCGTGTTCAATAGCACAAAAGTTGTAATTGTTTGTCAGGATACCTATTTTTCAAAACAACAAACTATTTTCCAAAATACTTATTAACGGCTTCCGTTCTGTTTTCGACGTGCAGCTTTTCATAAATATTGAAACAATGTCTTCTGACTGTGTCTATACTTATGAAAAGCTGACTGGCAATTTCTTTATACAACAAACCTTTGGCCAACAGCTCTACCACTTCCGCCTCTCTTGTACTCAAACCGGTAGCATAGTGCGGCTCCACCTTAAAAGATATAACTACCTTTCGGGCAATTTCGCTACTCATCGGACTTCCACCTGCTACTACATCCTTAACTGAACGGATGATGTCGTCAGGTGCGGTAGATTTTAATAAATAACCATGAGCACCGGCTTTGAGTGCCCCGAAAAGTTTATCATCTGTATCATACGCGGTGCACATAATGCAATAAACAGCCGCGTGGTAACGGGTTTTCCATTGCAAAAAATCAATACCCGATTTTTCCGGTAGTTGAATATCTACAATACAAACATCTGGCACATTTCCGTTTTGCATACTGGTCATCGCCGCCTCTGCTGATTCACAAGCAAATAATACCTCGATATCTTTTTGACTATCCAATAACATCCTGAGCAACTCGCGATAGTCTGTTATATCTTCAATAATACCAACTTTTAACATGTTGACAATTTAACCCTTAGAAAGAGAATCCGAAATAGCACTTTTGTTGTAGAACGAGGAATAGGGAATGCTAAAGAAAACGGAAGTTCCTTTTATGCCATTTATTTTTAGCTCACCATTCAATTGGGCGACACGGGTTCTCATGTTAACTAAGCCATTACCGATAGGATGACCGGAAGCCATCCCCACTCCGTTATCAGAAACTTTGACAGAAAGCCCATCCTTATAAAAGAACTCAATAACAACTTCACCGGCTTGCGCATGTTTAAGGATGTTATGGAGGCTTTCTTTAACCAGCAAAAATAATTGCCTCCTGACTGCGCCATTCATTTTAATATCCTCTGGCATTGGTTGCTGTTTTACGATAAGATTGATGGTAGTCTCTTCCAGATAATTATAGGCATATTGCCTTATATAGGCAATGGTGCCCTGCAAACTATCCGAACCGGTATTCAGTGACCAGATGATCTCATTCATATTTTGGACCAACTCCTTCGACTTTAAAGCAATTCTATCGAGGCAGTCCTGAGCTTTCAAATCATCGGATCGCTGCACCATTTCTACCATCAGCTTAATAGTAGACAAACCGCCGCCAAGATCGTCGTGCAACTCAGATGAGATCCGGTTTCGCTCCTGCTCCCTGGTTTCGTAAACAGCCTTCACTTTATCCAATTCAAGTTTTTTTATTTCTTCCTGTTGATCAATGACCTTTTGTAGAGCCTGCTCCCGCTCGACAGATTCTTCTTTCAATCGGTAACCTATAGCAGCAGAAAAGAAAATAACGTCAAAAAAAAAACCAAACATCATCCAACCTAATCCACTTATGCCCCCAAAAACGGCATCCCGGTACTGCTGTACATAGGCTGAAAACAACGAGCTAACAATAATGGAAATGCTACCACCTGCCAGGTACAAGTAAAAAGGGCTTTCTCTTTTCCGCAGCGCCAACAGCGTCACTAACATACCAAAACACCCTAAGTAGAGCCGTACAAATAGAAACGGATAGACTTCAAATGAGCCCATTGGAAAATTAGCAATAATATTGCCCCACACAATATAACAAACGATAACCAAGACAGCAGTTTTATAAAAGACCCAGGAAAAGACACCATCTTTTCGATGAAACTGCAAAGCATTCCCCCAGAAAAGCACATAAGCAATATATATACACCACATCAGGGTTGTATCTATGGCCACTGTAATATCGAGCGGAGCAATGGTATATTCGGCAAACTGATTATCTACCTTCACCATCCATAATCTATAGGCTATATAAATTGTCAGTGTCCACAAGTATAAACAATAGAAACCAAGCAGTTTTGTTTTGCGATGAGCAAACAAAACACTATGGTAAACTGACGCCAACACCAGGGCTCCAAAACAAAAAGTAACAATAAAAAAGGTCGCTGATATCACATTATCAGAATTGGTCTAAAAATGTGTAATTATTTCAAATTCAAAACCCAATACGGCATAATTCCCTTCGGGTAACATTTTTTACGCTGAACTGCCTTATTGTCCGGTCTTCAAAAACCGACCCGTTAACCTTCCTTTGCCATCGTCCAGCACCAGCAGATAATATCCCGCCTGGAGCGTACTCACATCGATGGATAAATACCCCCTTGTTGCCAACTTCGATTGTTGCACCACTACCCTACCTGTATTATCATAGACACTCACCAGCCATTTTGCATTGTTGGCAACATTCGCTTTGATAATACCCACCGCCGGATTAGGGTAGATACGTATCCCTGTCCGATTAAATCTCAAACTGGCAATCCCTGAGTAGGTATACCTTCCATCCAGGTCTACTTGTTTTAAACGGTAATAATTTACACCAGTTGCAGGTGTAAGATCAGTAAACGAATAGCTATGCACCCCGGAAGTATTGACAGAAGCAACTGGTCCAATATCTGTAAAGTCTTTACCGTTCGGGCTTCGCTGAATATCAAAATGGGAGGTATTAATTTCATTGGTTGTTTTCCATTCCAATATTGTAACACCCGATTTTTCTTTTGCCGTAAAAGCTAAAAAATCTAAAGGCAATGAAGCTGAGACTGCTACTGACGTCGTTTGAAATAAGCTCCAGCGATTTTGGTTATCCTTTACACGTATACCTATAATGTGGTCACCAACCGATGTATTAATAGGAATTGAGCAAATAAAACCCTCCAGAACAGTATTTCCGGGTGCATTAATATTAATTGGAATACCGTTTCCGATTCCCGGGTCTTCGTCTATGAAAAACTCGGCAGCCACTATAGTGATCGAAGCCTCATGTCCTTTTGCTTCAGTAGTGACGGTTAGGTTGCTACCAGCAGATACGGAAGGCGAAACTGGCGTCATATTCAGCACTCTCGGTAATATACCGTTACGCGCCAACCCCCA
The DNA here is from genome assembly GCA_964604365.1 of uncultured Terrimonas sp. Taxonomy (GTDB): domain Bacteria; phylum Bacteroidota; class Bacteroidia; order Chitinophagales; family Chitinophagaceae; genus Agriterribacter. The sequence goes on along the minus strand of CAZRYS010000003.1, from coordinate 210,238 downwards.
ATTGTATTCGCCGCTTGCATCATACAACAACCCTAAATCTTTACCATCTGTTGCACTATTTTTGGCAGGACCGGATATGATAGTATGATCTCCCAATGGGTTAAATGTTCCAACATTTGCAAGAGCCTGATCAACCATTTGTGGATTTTGGTTGGCGACATTTCCTCCATCGTCTATATTTCCGTTAACCGTCCAGGGTTCGTTATTGCCAGAGTTAAATGTAATATTACTTCGAAAAGTAGATAGACTGTTATTATTGGCTGCATTTTGATTGACAAAAATGTTGTTAGTCAATATGAAATTTCTACAATCCCCATCAAAAGCGTTTATCACAGATGAATTGAAACTTAGAAACAGATTGTGGTCTAGTAGAATGTTGTTGGCATTCGTAAAGTTTAAAAACTTTCTAGCATAGCCATATAAATAATTATTTATAAAAGAAAAGTCAGAAAATGACTGTGCACCTGGATTTATCGCATAAAAAAAAGAATGTAACAAAATAGAGTTCTCAAATTTATATCCAGACCAACTTCCACTTCCCGGGAAGCGCACCTGCGCATTATCAAGTAAAACCCGTAAGAACTTAATATCATTAATGCCTGAGGTTAATACAATGATGTGGTTATCAAATCCTGATGGATTCTGGATTGTTAAACCATCAAATACAGTTCCACTGGTTTCTGAACCCGACAAATTAATATATCTATCATGTAATCGAATGATTGCCTGATAACCTTCTTTAGTTTGAGGAGACCAACCGGGACCCAAAATAACCAGGCTTTTGTTTTGTATATCAAATCCGGCGTAGGGGGTTTGACTTCCCTGTACATAAATAGTGTCACCGCTAACACTGTCATCTATGGCAGATTGAATTGTATAGTATTCAGTAATAACTTCCGGACCATTACTTACAACCCTAACCGTTGCATGTCCAAATGCATGACAGAACACGAAAAAAAATACTAAAAAACAAACTTTAAACGCCTTCCTTATTTCGCGTTTGGGGAATTGTGAACCGTAATTAAATGTAGAAATATACTTCATGGTGTTAGTTTTATTTGAAACTGCGAATAATTAGCAGGTGGCTGTGTGATCGCCTGAATCCATAAGCTTTCCAATCCACTTATCGAATCCATGCGGTATCGCAACAAATAAGAAAAGGCTTCATTTCCTTCAATATTCCTGTCTATCCATGTCACCTGAACAGATTCCCGCAACTTTGTAAAATCGGATTTCTTCTCTTGCAGAATCTTCCAGGCATGTAAAACTGATATACTAACAATAGTAATAATCAGATCTCTGCCTTTACAATCGATAATCTTCATAAAATCAGCTCCAATGGTGAGCTCCATTAAATAGAAATATTTAAAATATGCAAGCCGGATAGGACTTCAGAAGATGTGTGAGGATTAAAAATTGCAACGAAGCTATCTGTTTACCATTAACCCACCTATAGCACTTTAGTTGTAGATGTCAGCTACAAAACAGTCCCTATCCAAAATACTTATGGATTGCTTCTGTTTTGTTGTTTACATGCCATTTTCTATAAAAAAAGTGCCACGAAGGGTTCCGCTGCTTATATTTAATCGCTGTGCAGTTTTTTATGCAACAACCCTTTGGAGCCTAACAGAATACTTCGTTTTTCTGGAAGTAAGTATTGCTTGTATCTGAGGTAGTCACGAGTTTTCTTAAAGCATAATTTGAAGTGAGTGCAATCACCTTAATTTACGTTCGGCTCGGGTGTCTGTTTATTCTTTTAAAAAAATTATGTGTTTGGTTAGACTCACTTGCATTTAGGGCGCCCGGCAATATCACATATTTTGTGATCCGGATGCCAGGAATGTTTGACATGAACCCCCAAAAAAGGCTTGATGGTTTTCAGTACATTTGTCCCACAACACCAACATCTGTTATGAAAAAAATCATCCTGGGTATATTATTATTTTATTTAAATGGAATACAGGCGCAACCGGGTGTATTGACTGTAGAGAAAATCATGCGTGATCCAAAATGGATTGGCTCCTCTCCTTCCAGCCCGCAATGGAGCGCAGATGGAAAAAACATTTATTTTCAGTGGAATCCCAATGCAGAACCGGCAGATTCATTATATAAATACAATACGCTAAATGCTTCTTTTGAAAAGGTACCTGCCGGCGCTAAGAACCATATCATTTTTGCTGATAACCTGGTTTATAACAACAAGCGAACCCAATACGTATATGTAAAAGAAGGCGATATCTTTTGGACAGATATAAAATCCAAAAAAACAAGACGTGTAACCAATACAACGGCATTGGAACACTCTCCCAGTTTTGCAAATGATGAAACAAGGATCATATATCAACAAGGGGATAATTTATTTGCCTGGCGCATCGGCACCGGTGAAACCGCCCAACTGATTAATGTGCAGAAAGGAAAAAAGCCGACAGAAAACAGAAAATCAAATACCCAGGAAGAATGGTTAAATAATGATCAGTTGGAATTACTGGAAGTGTTGAAAGAACGAAAAGAAAAAAAGGAGGCAACCGACGCTTATAATAAATCAGCAAGAACTGAAAAATTGAGGCCCGTATACACAGGCGATAATAATGTGAGAAATATCCGTAGTAGTAGCAACGGCAGGTTCATCAGCCTTATATTATTCAAGGCAAATGTTGACGGAAAACGAACTATTATTCCGAATTATGTAACAGAATCAGGCTTTACGGAAGACATCAACGGACGAACTAAAGTAGGGACACCTTTTGGCACAAGCGAACTGCTATTGTATGACCAGCAGAAAGACACCTCCTATACCGTCATTACCGATTCTCTTCCTGGCATAACAGATCAGCCGGATTATATAAAAGACTACCCGAATCGCAAATCAAAAGAAACCAGGAGGGAGGTGAACATACAATCTATAACCTGGGCACCAGGTGCTAATGCGGCTATAGTCAACATAAGATCCCTGGACAATAAAGACCGATGGATTATGCTACTGGAACCGATAGCCGGCAAGTTATCCCTGCTCGACCGGCAACGGGATGAAGCCTGGATAGGTGGACCTGGTATGATGAACGGCGGATGGATAGACAATCAAACCTACTGGTACCAGTCAGAAACATCGGGCTATTCTCATTTATATACCGTAAATATACACACACTGGCAAAGAAGGCCCTTACCAGCGGTAATTATGAAGTACAAAAAGCCGGCTTGTCCAATGATAAGAAATTCTTTTACATCACCACCAATCTGGTTCATCCTGGCGAGAAACAATTCTATCGTTTAAATATAGCAACAGGCAAACAGGAAAGGTTAACCATAGCCGAAGGCGCCAACGAGGTTGTGCTATCGCCGGACGAAAAACAAATGGCGATATTATATTCTTATAGCAATATACCCACAGAACTTTACCTACAGGAAAACAAGGCTGGCTCAAAGGTTAAACAAATAACCTTTAAAGGCCAAACAGATGAATTTAAAAGTTACGCCTGGCGCAAACCAGAGCTGATTACCTTTAAAGCAAGCGACGGCCAGGACGTATATGCCCGATTGTATAAACCGGCTAATCCACACCCTTCCAAGCCCGCTGTTATTTTCGTTCACGGTGCCGGGTACCTGCAAAACGCACACAAGTGGTGGAGCAGCTATTTCAGGGAGTATATGTTTCACAACCTGTTGGCCGACAATGGCTACTATGTACTGGACATCGACTTCCGCGCAAGCGCCGGTTACGGCCGAGATTGGCGTACCGGCATTTATCGTTTTATGGGTGGTAAGGACCTGACAGACAATATTGATGGTGCCAAATATCTTGTAGACAACTACGGAGTAGACGCAAAACGGATCGGTATTTACGGCGGCTCATATGGTGGCTTCATCACACTAATGGGACTTTTTACAGCGCCAGGCACTTTTGCTGCCGGTGCTGCCCTAAGACCCGTCACTGATTGGGCACATTACAACCATGGATATACTTCCAATATATTAAATACGCTGGCTGAAGACAGTATTGCCTATCGTAAGAGCTCACCGATTTATCATGCGCAAGGGTTGCAGGACGAGCTATTGATCTGCCACGGCGTGATAGATGTAAACGTACATTTCCAGGACGTCGTCAGGCTATCACAGCGTTTGATAGAACTCGGTAAAAACAATTGGGAAGTGGCAATGTATCCGTTGGAAGATCATGGTTTTGTAGAACCCAGCAGTTGGACAGATGAATACAAAAGAATTTTTAAATTATTTGAGCGGGTGTTGAAAAAGTAGCGGGATTGCTGATTTGAGCACTTGTAATTATTGATTTGATCACCTGCTATTTGTATAAAACTTTATCCGCAGCGACAATCCCTGCTATCCGGAATTACCAGCTCCTGATTTTTATGTTCTTACCTGTTTTTAACGGGAATATTATCTCTGTGGATATAAATATTCTCACCAAATCAAAAAATTTCCTTGTCCGCTATATCCGCTGCCAAAAATGTGATCAAATCGCCCTTTTTTAATCTTCGCTCCTGCAACCGTTGCTTCAAAAAGCCCGGAAATGTGGCCGGAATACGCATCTCCCTCCTTCACAATTGAAAGATCACTGAAATAAATGTATCCGTTTCCGGTAGTACTTTTGTGTAAAAAATAGCCGGTCGTCCCATCCAGTTCAAGTCTTTTACCATTAAGTGCACCAAGTTTTAAAATGTCAGTATCTTTTTCAAGTACCAAATTAACACCAACGTCAATACCTACCCATTCAATAGAGAAAATATCATTGCCCGTACTATCAACAGTTTTCTTCTCAAAGTAAACCTCGTACTTGTAGGGATTTGCACTCAGATAGACCACCTCCCTGTTTCTGGTTTTAACAGAAACGCCATCAATCAAACAAGACATGATATTATAGCCTTTGTCAGAAAAAACAGCGAGATCCTTATTCTCGTCATCCTCATAAAATTTTGTTTTATTTTTTTCACATGACCCGAGGATAACAAGAGAAAATGCAATCAATAGTAAATAATATTTATTCTTTCTCATTCGATTTGCTTTTAGTTAGATCAAATCCATAACCTATATTTAAAGACAATGGTGCCAGGGATTGATAGTAATATTCGTCCCATTTCGTAAGTAGAGAAGTGCAAGCGGTTACCTGGACAAACAGACGACCGTTTCTAACACTTCTGTCATATTGAGTGCCTACCAACCCGAAAATCCCTCCCTGGCTATAGTTGCGATGCGGATTGAGAATTGAATAATTTTCTTTGTCGTACCCGGAATGCCTTACCTTAATTTTATGCAATGCAAGTCCCGCTCCCACCACTGCCGAAACAACGTTTTTTTGCCAAGCGGCCACTCTAAACCGATTAACCAGCGATAAGCTCAGAATACTGGCATTGGTACGCCTCTGCGCTGTTTGCATTAGTGCTAAATTAGTGTTGGGGCTAAAGGCACTTGCAACACCTCTGTTTGAAGGAATTGAAATCGAGCCCGACACTCCTAAGAACAACTTATAGTATGGTTGGTCGACCATTGCATATTGTATTCCGAGGTTGGAAAGTCCAAAGTGTTCTTTGTTATTAAGATCAATAGCATACCCTATATAAGGTTCAATTGTCTGGGCATTTGCGATTTGATTATTTCCCAGAGAAAGGATTAGAAAAAAAGAAAAACAGATTTTATGAATGCGCATATTTTTGGGTTTAGCAAACACTAGAATACAATCTTGATTTCATGTTTCATTAAAACGTTGCTTTACCGTAAAATATTTTTAATTATGCGACAAATCTATAGAGTTAATTCACTGACGAAAAGTAAAAGATTTCGATTGCCTATCAATCCATGTTCACTTGCTGTTCCGACAAGGAACAATTAATCCATTCCCCGTCGAAAACTGCTTCATATTTTTTATAAAAGTTAATTGCCGGTTCATTCCAATCCAGCACCTGCCACATCATACCCTTAAACTTTTTTTCCTTCGCTTCTTTTACCACACGATCAAATAAAAGCTTCCCAATACCCTTTCCCCGCCATGCCTGGGTAACTACTATATCTTCCAAAAAAAGCCGTTGCCCCTTCCAGGTGGAATAACGGATATAATACAACGCTATCCCCACTATCTGTCCATCCACTTCTGCCACAAATGACCACCATACGGGCTTTTCACCAAAACCACTTTCCACAAAATGATCAAACGGAACTGTTACTTCCTCCGGTGCCTTCTCAAAATCTGCCAATTCCTGTACCAATTCCAGCATTCTTTTACAATCTTCTTTCTTTGCTCTCCTGATATTGAGATTCATCTGCTTAGTTTTGATTTGATTCGATTATATACAAAACTACAGCAAATATTACAGGGGATCAATCCTGTAAAAAAGATAGGTCTGCATAAATTACGTAACAACCAGGTAAAGCGTTGGTATTTATCTGTCAAGAAACGGATGGAGCAAAGGCTGCGAAGGGCTGTAACGGCTGCATTAAACAACAAGAACCATTCTCCCATTGCCAATTTTGCCTCTATCATTGGGAAGCAGACCATCAACCGCAACCTGAAAAATTACGATAAGGATACCAACCGGTTGGTATCGGAGAAATTTTACTACAGAAATAACAGACCTGACTGACTCTGCGGCAACGACCCTGTTGATATTTTATTTGGTGTTCAATTGGGTGGTGGAACAGACATTAATAAATCGGTAAGTTATTAGAGCCTTATTACCAATCTCCGCAAAACAATGTTCCTCATTATCTCCTACCTGTATGAAGGTGGTGTAAGATCGGGATTGTTGCGGAGATTGAATGATATGCACCAGTAAGGTGTAAAGGTGATTGTTTTACTGGCATTATCCGATCGGGGAAAACCTGCTTACGATGTAAACCGGGCAATATATATCAGCAAGTTGAGCATACCCAGTTTTGTCTGTACACCAGATCGCTTGTCGGAACTGGTAGCAGCTGCTTTGAAGGAACTTGACCTTATGCGTTTTGAACAAAAAGAAAAGGCATAACTTCTCGCTATGCCTTGACTATATTTTTCTGACAACTATCGACGGGTATAGTTAGGCGCTTCTTTTGTAATTTCAATATCATGTGCATGACTCTCCCGCATGCCTGCATTACTGATTTTAATAAATTGTGCTTTCTGCAAAGCAGCAATGTCTTTAGCTCCACAATATCCCATGCCAGAACGTAGACCGCCGACATATTGATAAACAATTTCACTAAGGCTTCCTTTAAAGGCTACGCGGCCTTCAATTCCTTCCGGCACAAACTTTTTAATATCATCTTCCACGTCCTGAAAATACCGGTCACTGCTACCCTGGCTCATAGCACCTAAAGAACCCATTCCCCTGTACTGCTTAAATTTCCTTCCTTCGTAAATAATAGCTTCACCCGGGCTTTCTTCGGTACCAGCAAAAATACTTCCCATCATCACTACATTCGCTCCGGCAGCCAAAGCTTTTACCATATCACCGGTATAACGAATGCCGCCATCAGCTATCAAAGGCACATTTAGTTTGTGTAATACAGATGCAGCTTCCATGATAGCGGTGATTTGCGGAACACCTGCTCCGGCTACGATACGCGTAGTACATATAGATCCCGGACCAATGCCCACTTTCACAGCGTCTGCTCCGGCTTCAACCAATGCTTTGGCCCCTGCCGCCGTGGCTATATTACCAGCAATCACCTGCAGCTTCTTAAAATTCTTCTTTAGCTTTTTAAGTGCATCTATCACTCCCCTTGTGTGCCCATGTGCACTATCCAGGCAAACAATATCTACCCCTATATGTTGTAAAGCTGCAGCCCTATCCATCAGGTCGCCTGAAATGCCCAGGGCAGCACCCGTTAAAAGTCGTCCGAATTTGTCTTTAGCAGCATTCGGATGACTTTGTAGCTGCAAAATGTCTTTATAAGTAATTAATCCTACTAATTCACCCTGCTTGTTAATTACCGGCAATTTTTCAATTCTGTATAAGCTAAGTATGCTTTTAGCTTTATTCAAATCAGTCCCTTCCGGTGCCGTAATCAGGTTTTCTTTTGTCATTACCTCACTTATCTTTTTAGATATGGAGGTTTCAAAACGCAGGTCACGATTGGTAAGAATGCCGACCAGTTTTCTATTTGCATCAATGATTGGAATACCACCAATCTTGTTTTCACGCATCAATTGCAATGCATCACCGATTGTCGCTTCTGCATGCAATGTTACAGGATCCAGTATCAAACCACTTTCACTACGTTTTACTTTTCGCACCTGTTCCGCCTGCTTCTCTATACTCATATTTTTATGCAAAATACCCAACCCGCCTTCTCGTGCCAGGGCTATTGCCAGTTTGGCCTCAGTAACAGTGTCCATCGCTGAGGACAACATCGGAATATTTAAGGTAATCTGTTTTGTTAGTCTGGAACCGATATTTACTTCCCTTGGTAACACTTCGGAGTAAGCGGGTACCAGCAATACGTCATCAAAAGTTAAACCGTCAGTAAAAAATTTGGAGGATTCTTTTTTTCCGGAGGAGATATTTCTTGTTGCCATGTGCAAAGATAGTGTACTATACAAATAGCAACCAAATTTTGTTGAAAAACCATTGGATCAAGGTTCAAAATCACTATAGCAGCTTGTATATCTTGCCCGGAAGGCTTTTAATTATCCCCTCCAATTCCAACTTTAAAATACCGGCGGCAATAGAGCTGCTGGTAGTACCCGTGCACAATGTGTTTATTTCATCGATATGCACCTTTTCCTGCCGCTCCAGCATCTCTACTATAGATGCTTCCACAGGAGACAGTTCCGGAAATAGTTTTTTTTGTATCAATTTTGTGGATGGACGGCTCCAGTTCATCATGTCTGTTATATCTTTCCCATCCCTTATCAGGGCAGCCTTATTGTTCATAATAAGATAATTACAACCGGCACTTTTAGGGTCAGGTATTTTACCGGGAATAGCAAATACATCTTTATTATAGGCATTGGCCAGCTCAGCAGTGATCATGCTTCCACCTCTGATATCCGTTTCAACCACCACCACTGCATCTGCCATGCCAGCTACCAGACGATTTCTTTTTGGAAAATTTTGTTTGTCAGGGTTCGTTCCGGACATAAACTCTGTAAGCAAGCCACCATTTTCAATCATCTCTTTGGCCATCCTTTTATTGGCTGCGGGATATAAAGTATCCAGCCCATGTGCCAACACCCCTACTGTCGGGATCTTCTTCTTTAAGGCATATTTATGCGCAATACTATCTATCCCATACGCCAGCCCACTTACTACCAACACATCTTCCAGGTCGAGCGTATCCAGAATATGCTGTGTCATATCCCGTCCATAATCTGTATTGTTGCGTGTACCTATTACTGATATAATGTGGGAAGCATTGAGATCGGCATTTCCTTTATAGTAAATTGCCACGGGTGCATCCACACAATGGAGCAATTTTTTGGGGTAATCCGGGTGAGTATGAGATAAAACATTTATATTATATTTTTCAATGAATGTCAACTCAGCCTCTACCCTCTCAAAATCACTAAACGACTTGACGGATTCAGCACGAATTTCACCAATGCCGGCAATTTTACTCAATTCAGATTTTCTGGCTTTGAACACGGCACTGGCGGAGCCAAAATGCGTAAGTAGTGCTTTAGCATGTATATCCCCTATTTGGGGTACCATGGTAAGTCCGATAAGGTGTAAAAGGTCTTGATTCATGAGGTTGCAATTCTGATATAAATTTATCCAGCAAACCTCAAAGAAAAGAAAGGAAATCGGATGTAGTTTAAATAAAAAAAGGGCTGGATAAAAATCCTGCCCCGTTTCTAAATCCAATATCCTATGAAAAACCAACTATTAGACCACAGATTTGTCTAAATAGTTGCATGACTAAGAAGATTATTACAATAAAATATAGCTAAATACTTATCGGAGTGAAAATCAGGTAGTATTATAAATAAAAAAGGGCTGGATAGAAATCCTGCCCCGTTTTAAATCCAATATCCTATGAAAAACCGCATCTATAACGGAACAGATTAAATTTATATTGCGAAGTGGAAAACTATTTATTCGTGTTGCAACATTATTTTTTTGATATCTTTATTGACATATAATTTCTTAGATATATGAAGCAATCCATCTTTTATGTTTTATGCGTCTTTTTGTCCGTCCAGACTTTTTCTCAATCAGCTACCTATGCTGAAAAATTAGGTTACCCCAAAGGAGCTAAAATTGTTATTCTTCATATAGACGATTTGGGAATGTCTTATGACTCGAATGTGGGAAGTGTAGAAGCGCTTACAAAAGGAGTAGCCAACTCCTGTAGTGTAATGATGCCCTGCCCATGGGTACCAGGTTTTATTCATTTTCTGAAAGAGAATCCATCTGTTGATGCGGGTTTACACCTCACCCTTACATCTGAGTGGAAGGACTATCGCTGGGGACCATTGAGTGGTAAACCCAAAACCCCAGGTTTAGTGGATAGCGAAGGAGCGATGTGGCGTAGTGTAGGCGATGTGGTAAAAAATGCAACACCAGACGAAGTAGAAGCAGAAATAAGGGCGCAGGTAGAAAGAGCCAGAACAATGGGTTTTGAACCAACACATCTTGATTCGCATATGGGCACCCTATTCGCTACGCCCGCTTTTATAGAAAGATACCTCAAAGTAGGAATAGACTATAAGATACCGGTAATGTTTCCGGGTGGACACAATACTTTAATTGCAAAAGGATTGCAGGCCACATCTGCCAGTATGGAAATGGCAAGGTTGGCGGGTAAAAAATTATGGGATGCCGGGTTGCCCGTATTAGACGATTTGCACAATGATTCCTATGAATGGAAGCCTGATGCTGTAATGGCCGCAGATGATAAAAAATTGCAGGCGTACAAGACAGCCAAATACATTGAAGCGTTACAATCCGTAAAACCGGGTATTACCATGGTGATCATGCATTGCACCAACACCACCGAAGTGTTTGAACATATCTCTGACTCGGGTCCCAACCGCAGAGGTGACTACCTGGCAATGATAGACCCCAAACTGAAACAGTTTATAGAAAAAGAAGGCATCATTCTCACTACATGGCGTGAAATGAAGGAAAGAAGAGACAAGGTGAAATGACCAAATGCCTTTGGATATCTGTGTAACCTTATCCAATAAAGGTTAATGAAATTGATGTGAATTGTTATAAAGTTGCTTCTGAAGATTTTTTCAAGAGCGATTGGGACAGAAGCATCTGCTTATTTTTTTTCAATCGATTTCAAGACAATCGGCAACAATGCCTGCAACATCACCAAACAAACATAAAGTTCAACAGTATACCGAATAAAGGAATGACATTATCAGAATATGTGAAGAAAAGAAATGGGGTTCCCATCGGGCATCCTAAATCACTTCGTAACAATTTAGAAAGATCACTTGGTGCAAAAAACTTTTCGGCATTTTGGAATTTCTGGAATCCCATCTTTGGTTACTTTTTGGCAACAATGGTTTTTAAACCTTTAAAGAAAAAGATTCCCGCATCGGTTTCTCTAATCCTGACATTTGTTTTCTGTGGACTCATACATGATCTGGTAACTACCTTAATAAGAGGAAAAGTTTCACTTTTCTTTTCTGTTTGGTTTCTTTTAATGGGAGGGGCAGTAGTAATTTCAAAACAAATTAACTACGACGTATCAAACAAGCCATGGAGCTTCAGAGCGGCAGCAAATTTGTTGATAATAGCAATATGCTTCTTTCTGACAAACCGCTTGAATACAATACTTAACTTCTATTGAAAGGCGCCACATGAAATGCCGTAGCTTATCAATATCAATAAAACACAAAAACGAAACGCCCGTGTGGAGGAAACAACAAACTGAAATACAATATATTGTCTGGAAAATAAAAATCCCCTGTAGAAACAGGGGAAACAATGGTTTTTAGCCATTAAACCTTATCCTATGAAAGGTTTAAAAGTAGTAAATTTTCACATACAGCTCATGTATTTTTACTAAATTTTTTGTTTTTAGCCGCCTATGCCCTCTTTATTATTTGAAATACAATATTTTATATCGCTAACGGAAAAGCGCACAAAAAAAAAATACGAAAAGTTTCTATCCAGGTATTCTATCGAAAATGGTTTTGGGCGAAGCCAATCTACCCCTCAATGAAAACCTCTTTTGAAAAGAGGCAGACAATTACTTCCCTTTTAAAACCCTTTTGTTGTCCAGTATAAGGATGTACTTGTATTCCTTGTATTGTTTCAATAACGCCAATCCGGCTTTTTCTCCCAATACCATAACACCCGTGCTTAACGCATTGGCAAATTCTGCAGAAGGGCCTACTACGGTCACACTGGTGATACCTGTAGACGGATAACCAGTTTTGGGATCGATTATATGAGAATACCGGATATCGTGTATCTCCGCAAATTTTTGGTAGCTCCCGGAGGTAGCCACTGCACTTTCTGTGAGCTTGAGTTTTTTAATAATCCGATGCGGTTTAAAAGGATTGTTGACACCAATAACCCAGGGCTTCTTATGAGGTTGCGTCCCCCAACAGGATATATCACCCGAAGCATTCACTATCCCCCCCGTTATCCCTTTTTGTATCATCAATGCCCGTCCCCGGTCAGCGGCATACCCTTTCCCTATCGAACCGAACCCTATTTTCATGCCCTGCCTGCTTAAGAATATCGTCGATTGCAGGCTATCCAATTCAATATATTGATACCCTACTTTTTCGATAGATTTCCCGACAGCTTCCACACTCGGCAGTTCATCCATCGTACCATCAAAAATCCAAATATTGTCCAATGCAGCCACACTGATGTCAAATGCTCCCTCTGTCATTTTGGAATATGTGATGGCCCTTTTGGTTAGTTCAAATACTTCCCGGTCTACCTTAACCGGTTTAATGCCGGCATATTTATTTACAGCTGAAATTTGTGTGGTTGGTTGCCACTCAGAAATAAGATTTTCTATTCTGGATACTTCAGCTACCACTTCGTCGATATTCATCCGCGCTGCAACACTATCCTCATCTACAATGGTAATCTCAAAAACAGAGCCCATCAGCATCACTTGTTTCTTCACCAATACTTGCGCCTGGCAAAACCCGACCGAATACAACAGTAGAAAAAAAAGTATTGTCCGCACTAATAACAATCTGTGAGTATTTGGTTTTCGTACTTGTAAAAAGACAACGGTTTACCCAGCCGCTCCCTTGTAAATTCTTCCAATACCCGTTCCACATCTTTTTGCATTTGCAAAGAACCACAAATCATAATCACACCCTGGTTTTCCAGAAGTGTCATAAAAAAATTTATATCTCTTTTAATTAAGTCCATCACGTAGGCTTTATTTTCTTCCCTGGAGAAAGCAACGTGAAAACTGGTCAGCCTGTTACGCTCAATTTCCCGCGAAGCGAACAGATCATACTCCTTTACAAGTGTATTATTGTACCTAAAGCCTGCATAAAGATGTAGCGGTACCTGATTTTTGTTCTCCATAATCATCCCTAAAAAAGGGGCTATACCGGTTCCGTTTGAAATCAACGCAACCGCAGAACATTCAGCCGGAATATGAAAACTGGTATTACTCAAAATTTTGGCCGCCAGCGAACTGCCCTGAACCAACTGGTACAGGTATTCGGACCCCAAACCCTGCGGATGCCGCTTAACCATCAATTGAATATTGTGATCCTTTTTGCCGATAGAATATAATCTTTCTTTATTATCGGGATATATCGCCAGTAAATCTCCTGATTGAAACCTGGCTTTGGAACGCGGCTGTAAAACGACTTTGAACGTCGCATTGTCTTCACCAACCAGGCTCTTTTCTATTACACGAAAGTTTTGCAACCCGGTAACAGATGACTCATACAACGAGCTCACTGTACTTATTTCCATCCCCATAGTATCGTTCCATTGCTGCACCCAATGCACAAACTCCATAGCAGACCTTTCATTGACGGTACAAAAATTCAGCAGGCGGTTACTCCACTCCTGTTGCTCCAAGAGCCTGTCAATATGTTCCGCATAGCCACAGTATTGTTCATAGGTTCTGGAACCAAATCCCACGACAGAAAACTGCACAGACTGAGCAGGGGAAAACAATGGCAGCAGTTTTTCAAAACTTTGTGCATTTGCCGGTGGGTCGCCCTGACCATACGTAGATGTAAAAATCAACAACTGCTTTATTCTCGGGTAATGCTGGTAGCGGTTCATTTCTGCGATGTACGCTTTTTTTCCAGCAATAATGAGTTGTTTAAAAACCTGGTTCGCAAAAAATAACGTACTACCATTTTCGGAACCAGCCAATATTACGATTTCAGCATCTGTGTGCGAAAATCTATTTCTAAGTTTTGTACGGGTCCGTTTAAAAGTAATAACAAAACCGGTATAAATAAATACCAGGATATTCAGGGATGCCAACCCCAAAACAATTGCCCACACAATATTTCCCCTTCCTGTATGTAGGTCAAGACTCAACTTTTCCAGGATAGCTGCATACGGATATTTTGTCTCACTAACTACCTGGCCGGTAAGCTGATTAACCGAAACGGCTTTGTCTTTCAATTCTAAAACAAAAAATTCATCGGGGTCATCCGGAACAAAGGGAAAGGAAATTTTTTCTACGGCAGATAATTCAACCTCCTTAAATACAGGAAAGTCCTGGGGTAATATATGATTCTCTTCTGTTGATTCCTCTATTTCAGTCTTGACGTTATTGAGCTGAATAAGTTCCATGCGGACCAGGAACAAATAACTTGCCGTAAGCGAAATAATGAAGATGGGAATCAACGATAACCGGCCACTTACAACGTGGAAGTATTGGGAAAAAAAGTCACCCCTGATTTTACCGAAAAACTGTTTAAGGCTTTTCTGTCGTTTGACAACCAATATGAATCCAGTAGTGGCAATCAAAAAAAGGAGAAAGGAAGCAATGCCTACTACTATCCTACCTGGAATTTTTAGAAAAAGGGAACGGTGCAAAGCGAGGTTCCAGTTAACAAATTCACTTTTAGTTCTAATAGGCCCCAATTCCCTGCCAGTATTGGGGTCGATATACGCTTTAATGGTATTACCTTCCTCATCTAATGCCTCTATGCTCACAAACTGGTTGTGATCAACGGTCACCTCAATAACCTCCAGATACTTATCCTGCAAAACAGGAATCATATCGGCAACCGTAATATCGTCAAAATTGGCAACCCGGTAGTTGGCGGCTTTTTCATCCACAGCATCAATTGCCAACACCACCCCGGTGATGGATAATACCAGTAAAAAAACACTGGACAGAATTGCTAATGCCAGGTGAGAAAAACGCCAGATAGATAATGTCATTCCGCTTTTTGAACTGCACTCAGTTTTACAAAGCGAATATATCCCTTACCATCCGTTTTTTCAGTAATTGCACTGCTTGTTAACGAAACTTCTACGTCGTCTGTATAATACTTCTGTTCTTCTACAGCCGATTCAAAGCGGAGTTTATATCCTTTGTCTATTTTGTCACTATCTATTTCAATGGTACGCACCGCTCTATTACCACCGCCTACCGAAGCACCGGTGATAGCACTTAACTTTTCTTTTGCTTTTGTTTGAAACTTATACCAGTCTTTTAATGTATTGTACCACTGTTTATCGGGTCCCAACACTGAAACAGTTTTTTCGTATTCACCCGCTGGATTAATCAACGAAACCACCACATAAGCTGCCAACCCTTCATAACTATTCATTTGTATCAAACATTTGTACTTTCCGGATTGCGCAAAGACACCGGTTATAACTACAAATACAAGAAGGGTTGTTAAAACGATTAATTGAAATACCTTTTTCATGGGTTTATTTTAGAAAATCTACGGATACATTATTATTGGTGAGAAATTTATTTTCTTTCGCCAGGTCAAAAGCCGTTTCATCAAATTCTGTTTTGAGTTCCTTTTTAGCGCCCAGGTCAATCAATGTTTTAAGTAAAGCAGCATCTTTAGCTGTTAAGGCGGCTTTGTGCAAAGCTGTCGTTCCTTCCTTATCCTGTGCATTGATATCGGCTCCTAACTCTGCTGCTTTCTTAAGCAATACCGGATTTTCTTTGGCAACGGCTATATGAAAGAGTGAGCTTCCGTCTTTTTGAGATTTTTTTACATCCAACCCGTTTTCTTTTAAAACTGCCAGTTTTTGCTCAAATTCTTTTGCGGGGGAAACTGCCGCCGGACCGGCCGGACCACCAGCTGGAAATTCTCTGAAAGAATTGAACCAGTAATAAGCGAGGTTCAATCCATCCTTATTCACCACATTCACGTCTGCGCCATTTTTCAACAACCAGGCGGCCACTTCGGATGTTCCGGTAGCTATTGCTTTTGTTAGAGCAGACTCTCCTTTGTCATTAACCGCATTAATATTTTTTGTTTTTGCAAAAAGCTGTTGCACCAAAGCTAAATCTCTTCCGGAAGCGGCTATTATTAAAGCTGTATTTCCTTCGTTATCGGTTTTGTTTACATCTACTCCTTTTTCAAGATAATAGTTGATCACCTCTGTCTTCGGACGTCTTACCAAAGCGTGTAAGATATTCCCCCCGTCAACATTAGTAGCTTTAGGATCCAGCTTCAGTGTCTCCACCAGATATTTATAGGTTTCAAGTCCATTGGATGCTTGCCTGGAGCCCATGGTAGCAAAAAACTGTGCAAAATTAGTGGGCTTAACGCCCCTTGCAATCAACTTGTTGACAATATCAACATCGCCCATCCGCACGGCATAATCGGCAGCAGTTCGTCCATAATCATCAACATCCTTCAACGAGATACCCTTTGATATAAAATAGTCTGTAATTTTCAAATCTTTGTCTGAGGCGGCTGCCAGCATAATAAGATTTGCACCATTCGTATATTTCTGCGAAGGATTAACGCCGGCTTTGAACAAGGCATCAAAAATTGCGGTGTTCTTATTGCCGGAAGCAGCATAGGCGGTAATCGCATCGCCATGGCTATCCTGGTAATGCACATCCGAACCTTTGGCTATCAGATAATTCACCAAATCCAGATTGCCTCCGGAAGCTGCCCAATGCAGGTAAATTCTACTATGGTGTGTTTTTTTTGTTACGCCGTTGCCCTCCTGTTCCACCAAAAACTTTACAACTTCATTAGAAGCTTTATTTATAATCGCCAAACTCGTTGGATCATACGAACCCTGATTCGACTCAGACGGGCTATTGCCTTTACTTATCTCTGCTTTCACCTTATTTAAATCAGGGTTTGACTTCCAGAAGTCTGCCTGTAGTAAGGTATTTTGAGATTTACTAATATACACCGACAACAGCAAAACAGCCAGACAAATAATTCTTCTAAAATGCAACATGCTCGATCGATTAATGATTCTAAAAATATGTATTAAAATAAATCAATATACAACGCGGCTAAAAATAAGCTATCTGTCGTCTTTTGATTTACGCAAAGCGAAAAAACTAAACGAAAAGGCCTGTTTAAGTGGGCAGTCAATTATTAATTAGTTGAGGAATGTTGGTTGTTTAACCGCTGGCGGATATCTCGCAAGAATATATATGATGATCAACAACGACCCGGTGTAAAATGAAAATTCATATGCTCGTTTTTATTAAAAAAGAGAAATGCTAGGATGATGAATTGTCGGCAAATTAAACGCCCACCTTATACCCTCGAAGAAAATCTTCTATTTGCATCCGCTTTTTTCCTTCCAGTTGCAACTCCAGCACATCTATATAACCATCGGCTGCCGCAAACCGCAGATAGGTTTTATTGTCAGTATCAATGGTGCCGGGTGCAACTGACAGGTCACTAATTTTTTTGCTCTTGAAAATTTTAAGAGTCTTATTATCCAACGTGGTAAAGGCGCCCGGAAAAGGAGATAAACCTCTTATTTGGTTATGGATGCTTTTTAAGGAGTTGGCCCAATTGATGCGACAGGTATCGGTAAATATTTTAGGCGCATGTTTGAGCCGGGCGGTTTCGATACTTTCCTGCGGGACTTCTGTAATGTTGCCATTTGTCAGTTCATCTACTGTTTTTGCTAACAATGCCGCCCCCACGAACTTCATTTTATCATGTACTTCGCCAGCGGTTTCATCTTCGCCTATTGCAAAACGGTCTTGCAGAAGAATGTTTCCCGTGTCGATTTCGTGCTGCAGTTTAAAGGTGGTGACGCCGGTTTCGGTTTCTCCGTTTATAACCGCCCAATTGATAGGCGCGGCGCCACGGTATTGTGGTAGCAGCGACCCATGCACATTGATGGTTCCCAATGGGGGCATATTCCAGACTACTTCCGGCAGCATACGAAAAGCCACCACTACCTGCAGGTCTGCTTTCAGTGCCCGCAGTTCCTCAAGAAAAACCACGTTTTTCAACTTTTCCGGTTGTAGCAATGGCAAATGGTGGTCGATGGCATATTGTTTTACAGCACTGCCGGTAAGTTTCATCCCTCTGCCCGCCGGCTTATCCGGTGCCGTTATCACGCCCACAATATTGTGACCAGCCTTCACTAATGCATCAAGAGAGGCTACCGCAAAATCGGGAGTACCCATAAAAATGATTCTCGGAAATGATTGACTGACTGCTGCCACTGGTATAATAATTTTAAGAAAGTTGCGGTTAAAAATAAGGGTGAAGGCGTATTACGAGCCCTTCACCCTTTAGCGGGAAATATCACCCGCCTGTATTATGACGCAAGCGTCATTCGTAAAATGTTTATCAAAAATGCATTTTTGCTTTCTTCTCCATTAAGGCTTCCACTGTTTCTTCATACATTTCGTCTGGCACACAACAATCAACCGGGCAAACAGCGGCGCATTGTGGCTCTTCGTGAAAGCCCTGGCACTCTGTACACTTGTCGGGTACTATATAATAAACATCCACACTTATAGGAGCATGTTTCGCTGAAGCGTCCACACTGGTTCCATCCAGCAATACATAAGGACCTTTTATAGTAGTTCCGTCTGCGATCGACCACTCTACACCACCTTCATATATTGCATTGTTAGGGCATTCCGGTTCACAAGCCCCGCAATTGATACACTCATCCGTTATTTTAATAGCCATTCCAATTTACGATTTTACGGGTAATTTTTTGCTAGTACATTTGCGCTACAAAGATAATTACATCTGAATTAATAATCAATGCTGAATTTATCCGACAGAATTGCGTTGCTCACAAGATTAGGAGCTTATATGACAAGTGATGACGAACAGTGGCGCGACGTACAGTATCAGGCACATATCAGCAATGCCTGGTTTACACCAGCAGCTATTAGTCAGGCAATTTCCGGCATAGCCGGTGATTTTCTTCGGGAAGAAAGACTCATTGCATGGTGTGAGCAATATCAGGTAAGCCACAACGCTATTGATAAAAATGTCGGGATCGTAATGGCCGGTAATATTCCCTTGGTGGGTTTCCACGATTTTCTGTGTGTATTTGTTTCCGGATTCCGACAAACAGTTAAATTATCATCGAAGGATGAAGTACTGCTAAAACACCTGATTAACAGATTGTACGAATGGGAACCGCAAACCCGTTCTTATATTCAAATGGCCGAATTGCTGAAAGGCTGTGATGCCTATATAGCCACGGGATCTAATAACTCATCCCGTTATTTCGATTATTATTTTCGCAACAGTCCAAATATTATCCGTAAAAACAGGACATCTGTAGCCATATTACACGGCAGGGAATCAAAGGATGAACTGGAAAAACTGGCAGACGATGTATACACGTATTTCGGGATGGGTTGCCGGAATGTTACACAAATATTTATTCCTACGGGCTACGACTTTCTGCCGCTGCTGGAAGCCTTCCGGAAATACGATGCAGTGATAGAAAATCATAAATACAAGCACAACTATGATTATGGACTGGCACTGCTGATGCTGAATCAACAGTATTATATGACAAACGGTTCCATTATTTTATCTGAGAATCCTTCCGCCTTTTCTCCTGTGAGCCAGTTGCATTATCAATTTTATTCAGTATTGGATGATGTATATCGACAACTAAATCCAGATGAAATTCAGTGCATTATAGGCACTGGCAGTATTCCATTGGGAAGTGCCCAACATCCGGGTTTAGCCGATTATGCTGATGGGATAGATACCATGAAATTTCTGAACGGAATTTCGTAAGACTATTGCTGATATGGCTTCTTAACCACCGAACTTATTTGAGCAAATCAACAATCATCAATATTCCCTTATTCCTTAACATTTCTATTACGTATTGCTTCGTAATTTCACAGACGAAATGTCATAGCAGTTTCGTTTTATGAGGGAAAGGCATACCATTTGATGAATTTTATTAGCTTTATAGCTGAATTTCAACGAAGTACCTGAAGAAAGAACCTCTGGAAAATTGTAAACATAATAAAACAAGGATATAACATGAATTTTAAACATGTATTCTTTACTATCGTCATTAGTGCTGTTACTGCGTTTGGGGTAATTTATGCCTACGATAAGTACATGCCAAAGAAAGGAGTGGCTATCCAGGCGGATGGCACTAAAGTTCCTGCAAACTATGCCGGTTTATTTGATGGCGCAAACTTACCGGGTCCTGTAGATTTTGAACAACCATCGAAAATAGCGGTGCCCGCAGTTGTACATATAACTACTACTATTGGTGGAAAGTCCCAGGCAACCAATAACCTGCCCCGCAGAAGCAATCCTTTCCAGGGGTTAGTGCCGGATGATTTTTTTGATGATTTTTTTGGCGGCCCGCAGATGCGTAGCACTCCGCAAAGAGCCTCTGGTTCTGGTGTTATTGTGAGTCAGGATGGTTATATTATTACCAATAATCACGTGATTGATGGAGCCAATGAAATCAAAGTGGGCTTAAGCGATAAACGTTCTTTTACGGCTAAACTGGTGGGTGCTGATCCCAGTAGTGACCTCGCGGTAATAAAGATAGATGCCAAAAATCTTCCCTTTCTTTTATATGGCAACTCAGACAATGTGCAAATAGGACAGTGGGTATTGGCCATCGGTTATCCGCTCAATCTGGAAACAACTGTAACGGCTGGTATCATCAGTGCCAAAGGCAGAACATTGGGTCTTAATGCTCGCAGGAGCCAAACCCCAATCGAGTCTTATATTCAAACAGATGCAGCCGTAAATCAGGGCAACAGTGGTGGAGCTTTGGTGAACACCAATGGCGAGTTAATTGGCATTAACTCTGCGATAGCCTCTCCCACCGGCACTTATGCAGGCTACTCTTATGCCATACCGGTAAATATTACAAAGAAAATTGTAAATGACCTGATTGAGTATGGCACCGTACAAAGGGCTTACCTGGGTATTAGTTATCTACCCGATGAGGCACCCGATTCCGAAAAAGAAAAACTGGGCTATAAAAGGGGACAGGGCGTATACGTGCGGGAGGTTCCTAAAGAAGGAGCTGCTGCCGATGCGGGGATTAAGGCTGGCGACTACATTACCAAAATAAATGGTGAAACTGTTTTTTCCGGCAATGAAATGGTGGAAAAGATTGCCCGCCTGAAACCAGGGGATAAGATTAAAACAACCTATTTGAGAGATGGTAAGGAAAAGACCGTAGATATTACATTGAAAAACAGGGCGGGTAATTTTGATGTGGTGAAAATATCTGTTCTCGATGATTTTGGGGCTGAATTCCAGGACCTGGAGAAAAAGAAGGCAGATGAATATCGTCAGAAGGGCGGGGTGATTGTGAAGAAAATAAACCCTAACGGATTCATCGATGGACAAACCCGTATGAAGGACGGTTTTATAATTCTTAAAGTGAACGGAACAGCCATTACCAATATCAACGAGTTTAGCACGGAAGTACAGAAGTCTGACAATATTCGTTTGGAAGGTTTCTATCCAGGCTTTGAGGGATTATATACCTACAATATTAGTAGAGGACCGCAATAAGCCTTCTTGTGTTATGTTACAAAAAAGCCGGAGCAGCTTGCTCCGGCTTTTTTGGCGCCGTCAGCCAGGAATGTTGCGTTTTTTTAACAAAAAAAAGCGATTAAATTCAAACTTGATTATTGCTTAGTGTTTCCTTCAAAAAAGCGGTGAAAGAATAATACCTGGTATTCCACTGCATTCTGCCAATATTCCCAGTTATGAGTACCTGGCCGGCTAATATAGTCATGCGGAATATTTCGATAAACCAATTGCTGGTGCAACTGTTCATTTACGGTATAGAAGAAATCGCTGGTACCACAATCTATAATAAGTGCCGGGTTATTAGGTGTTATCAGGTGTAACATATTGATGATCGTATTTTGTTCCCAGCGATCACGCTGCGTTGCGTAGCTGCCCAACCGTTTGGCCATATCCCAGTTATTCGGAAACGGGCGGATATCAACACCACCACTCATACTGCCAGCGGCACCAAACACGCCTGGATGTTTGATAGCAAGGTATAGAGCTCCGTGCCCGCCCATACTCAACCCGGCGATGGCCCGTCCTTTATTAGACCTGATGGTTTTATATTGTTGATCTATCCACGGTACCAGTTCCCTGGCCACGTAAGTTTCATATTGAAACGCGGGGTCTATCGGGCTATCCCAATACCAACTACTGAAACCGCCATCGGGGCATACAATCATGATATTGTACCGATCTGCCGCTTTAGTAATCTCAGGCACTTTTTTAATCCAGTCAGCATAATTACCACTATATCCATGCAGCAGGTATACAACTGCCAGCTCTTTTGCTTTAGTATACCCGTCCGGACGAATAACAACCGCTTTAATGCTTTTTTTCATGACGCTGCTGTAGGTGTCTACCGTATCGGTTATAGCAGCCCGTGCCTGCAATTGAGTAACAAAAGAGAGCAATAACGCAATGAGAATTTTTGGCATTTGTATTTTATTTAGAGCCGAATTTAGTTTTTTACGATCAAATAAGTATGGGCAAAAAAAAACCGCCTCCTTGCGGAGACGGCCTCAACGATTGCTTGCCATTAGAAAATCGTTCAACTTAGTTTTTTACAGCTTCAGCTGCTTTTTTCAAAGTATCAGCAGCAGCTTCGCCAGCTTTTTTCAAAGTATCAGCAGCAGCTTCAGCATTCTCTTTAATTTCTTCTGCTTTTTGCTCAACGTCGGCTTTAATATCCTCAGCTTTTTGTTCTACGTCTTTAGCAGCTTCGTTAGCTGTGGTAGATGCTTCGTTACAAGCTGCAAATGTACCTATTGCAAGAATTAAGAATAACTTTTTCATTCTGAGTTGTTTTTAATAATTTAATGAACTAATGACTATTAATACCCGAGAGATAAAAAAGGTAACCCGACTTTTTTATAATTTTTTTTTACTCAATTTTGGGTTACCCAACAGGGTATTTCTGTATTAATATAAGCCAGTGAATTATACTAAGGAACAGGAGCTTCTAAAGGGATTATCGAACAACGACAGGTCGGCGATAGAACTATTGTATAAGGATAATTTTAATCTGATACAAAAGTTAATCGTCAATAACAACGGATCCGAAGATGATGCCAAGGATATTTTCCAGGAAGCATTGGTAGTGTTATACGAGAAATCTAAATCGGGGAGTTTTGAATTAAACTGTCAGATTAAGACTTTTTTGTATTCGGTAAGTAAACGGTTGTGGCTAAAAAAATTGCAAAAGGATAGTCGTTACGAACTGCAAGTCAATGGCTTAGAGGATACGATATACGTAGAAGACGACCTGTCTGTGCATGAAAAAAGGAGTAGTGAGTTGTCTATAATGAATGAGGCGATGAATATGATTGGAGAGCCCTGCAAAAGTCTGTTAAAGGCGTTTTATGTTGAAAAGCGTAATATGCAGGAAATAGCAGCAGATTTTGGCTATACCAATGCTGATAACGCCAAAAACCAAAAGTATAAATGCCTGATGCGCTTAAAGAAATTGTTTTTTTCTAATTATAAAAATGGTAACCCAAATGGATGAAATTCATTTGCTTGAAATGGTAGAGCGTTACCTCCAGGGAGAGATGTCTGAGGAGGAAGTCATTCTTTTTAAAGAGCTGTGTCGCAATAATCCTGAAGTAGATCAGATGGTGGTGGAGCATAATTTCTTTATCAATCAGATGGAGAGATACGAGGAACATAACCGCCTTGGTGTTTCTATGGAGGAAGTACACAATCAATTGGTAAAAAAAGGCACTATCCGGAAGTCTAAGGGAACATTGGTTTATCTATGGCAACGTTCCAGGAAAACGATTACAGTGGCAGCGTCTATAGCCGGTATCACGGCACTGGCCATCAGCGGTATTGTTTCTTCGCTGACTCCCAAAACAGACAAAGCGCAAATTGAAAACCTGGGTCGTAAAATAGATCTACTGGAAAAAAACCAGTACAATACCCGACGCGAACTCAGTGATGTAAAAAATAAAATTGAAATTCCTACGGTTCCTGCAAAATTTGGCGGAACAGGCTTTATGATAGATAATCGCGGCTACCTTATTACGAATGCCCACGTTGTAAACAAAGCCGAAAAGGTGACAGTTCAAAACCACTCTGGTGTTGAGCTGAATGCAAAAACAATCTTTTTTGATGACAGCATAGATGTTGCTATCTTACAAATTACAGATAGTTTATATAAACCTGCAGGTGCGTTGCCTTATAGCATCAATAGAAAAAATGTTGCAGATCTGGCCGAGCCGGTCTTCAGTTTAGGGTATCCCAGAGAGGAAATCGTATATGGAGAAGGGTACCTGAGTGCCAAAACCGGCTTTAACGGTGATACGTTGAGCTGCCAGATTTCCATTTCGGCCAACCCTGGCAACAGTGGCGGACCTGTACTTAATAGCCATGGCGAAGTAATCGGTATCTTGAGTACCCGTCAGAAAACGGCAGACGGCGTAGTGTTTGCTATCAAATCCAGCAATATTTTTAAAGCTGTAGAACTGTTAAAAGGCGATAGTACTTCACTACGGTTGAAGTTGCCCGCTAGTTCCAATATTAAAAATATGGAAAGAAGCCAGCAGGTAAAAAAAGTGGAAGACTTTGTATATATGGTAAAAGGCTATTAATCATTTTTAATTAGTCTGATTTTTAGTTGCCTATAAGCTGATTTATAATTTTCTTTGCCGACAACTAATAAATAATTCAATTGTCACAAACGGTTATTGCTATTTATGATGTAGGGAAAACCAACAAAAAAGTTTTCCTGATGGATGAGCGCTATAAAATTGTATATGAAAAAAGTTCTCCATTTGAAGAAATAAAAGACGAAGATGGAGACGTTTGTGATGATGTGGTGGCTTTATCCAGTTGGATTACTACTTCTTTTAATGAACTACTTCAGTTAAAAGAGTTTAATATAATAGCGGTCAACTTCACGGCTTATGGTGCCAGTTTTGTGCACGTCGATAAAAACGGGCAGCCGTTAACACCTTTATACAGTTATCTAAAAAAATACCCTGAGGCACTTTCTAAAAGATTTTACGATACCTATGGCGGAGAGATCGCATTCTCAATGCATACGGCATCTCCCGTACTGGGCAGCTTAAATTCAGGCTTCCAGTTATACCGCCTTAAACATGAGAAAGAGGCTGTATTCAATAAGATTGAATATTCTTTGCACCTGCCACAGTATCTTAGTTTCCTGTTGACAGGCAGGGCTTATTCTGACCTTACAAGCATAGGTTGTCACACAGGCTTGTGGAATTTTCCTCAAAAAAATTATCATGAATGGGTATTTCGGGAGGGCGTCATCGATAAGCTGCCCCCCCTCCGCTCATCGAGCCAGGTAGACGAAATAACGATAGGAGACAAAAAGATAAAAGCTGGGATTGGCTTACACGACAGTTCCTCAGCCCTTATTCCCTATCTCATGAGTTTTAACGAGCCTTTTTTGTTAATCTCAACCGGCACCTGGTCTATTAGCCTGAACCCATTTAACAGTCAGCCGCTGAATGTATATGAGCTGCAGCACGACTGCTTGTCCTATATGACCTATTTGGGCAATCCCGTAAAAGCTTCCAGGTTATTTGCCGGTTACGAACATGAGCAGCAGGTAAAAAAGCTGGCAGCACACTTCAACAAAGCAGAGAATTACTATAACACAGTTCAATATGACCCGGCAATTGCCGCCTCTCTTTCTGCACTACCGGTTGAAGGGAAAGATCAGATTACAGCTTTTCCCAGCAGGAACCTGAATAATTTTGCTGACTTTGAAACGGCTTATCACCAACTGATCGTGGATATCATTGACCGGCAATTATTCTCTTCGCAACTGGTATTGAAGGATACCGAAGTAAAGAGAATTTTTGTAGATGGCGGATTCAGCAAAAACCCCATCTACATGAAATTACTGGCTAAGGCGTTTCCGACAATTGAAGTGTATGCAGCCTCAGTTGCCCAGGCCACATCGCTTGGTGCTGCGCTGGCTATCCATACACATTGGAATAGTGGTCCCATTCCATCGGATATCATTTCTTTTAAACTTACATTTGCCGACTAAGCCACAGCGTTAAGCATTTAGTATGAATTACCAGGAAACGGTGTCGTATTTATACAGCGTGTTGCCCATGTTCAGCCGAACCGGCAGCGACGCTATAAAGAAAGATCTGACAAATACCCGCCTGCTATGTGAAAAACTGGGCAATCCGCAACATCGGTTTAAAACAATTCATGTGGCCGGCACCAATGGTAAAGGATCCGTCAGTCATATGCTGGCATCTGTATTACAGCAAAATGGTTATACCACTGGCTTATATACCTCTCCTCACTTGTACGATTTCCGGGAACGTATTAAAATAAATGGCACTGTTGTTTCGGAAGAATTTGTCATTGAATTTACCAGGAATATTCAACCACTGATCGACACCATACAACCGTCCTTTTTTGAGATTACAGTGGCAATGGCTTTTGATTATTTTGCAAAGCAAGGTGTAGATATTGCGGTAATAGAAACCGGACTGGGCGGCCGGCTGGACAGTACTAATATTGTTACACCGGAGATTTCGGTGATTACCAATATCGGTATGGACCACATGAACATATTGGGTAATACCATCGAAGAAATTGCTTTTGAAAAAGCCGGTATCATCAAAACTAATACACCGGTTGTAGTAGGGGAAAGCCACCCCGACACTGAAAGAATATTCATCGAAACAGCCCATGCCCAAAATGCACCGTTGACTTTTGCCGATAAAGAAATGTATTGTGACGAGTTTTATTATAGTAATCACAAATTACAGGTCACCGTTGTTGAGAAAGAACAAAAAAGTATCTACGAATTAGACCTGACAGGTTTTTATCAAATTAAAAACCTGGTGACTGTTTTAATGGCCTTAAAACAACTTAAGAAAACCGGCTGGACAGTAGATTCGAATAAAACAGCAACAGCGTTATCCAACACAAAAAAAATTACCGGGCTTCATGGTCGATGGGAACTGATACATACTCACCCCCAGGTAATACTGGATGTAGGACACAATAAAGATGGTATCCGACAGATTGTAGAACAAATAGAGTTGACAGATTACCAACAACTGCATGTTATCATAGGAATGGTGAAAGATAAGGATATAAAGTCCGTACTGCAGCTACTGCCCCGCGAAGCCACATTTTATTTTACCAGGGCCCAAATTCCACGGGCATTACCCGAAGCAGAATTAGCCGAACTGGCACAGGAAAGTGGACTACGAGGAAAAACCTATGCCCAAGTGAATTTGGCCTTGCGGGAGGCTCTGCAAAAAGCCGGCAAAAACGACCTGATATTAATATGTGGCAGTGTATTTCTTATTGCGGAAGTTTCGTTGCCAGCGTAAAGCCGCTCAGCCAAAACGGCCCCGCTGATTGTTATAAAATCAATGTCAAACGAAACGCTCTATTTTTAAACTGACCGAAATTAAGGGACGCTTACAATAACTATTTCAAAATCTCGGATTGGATATCCCGGATTAATTTAGATATCTTAGCAATTAAGCAAATAATGATGTATCATGGAAATAATACAACAGAGCACTGAAACAAAAGGTTATTTTGCCGCTAAAGACAATGGTGAAGAAGTAGGACGGATGACCTATAGCAGACTCGGAAACGAAAAAATAATTATTGATCACACCGAAGTGTCGGACGCGTATGGTGGCAAAGGTGTGGGATTGAAAATGGTAACCGCAGCCGTAGAATTTGCGAGAAAAAACAATATCAAAATCATTCCGCTTTGCCCGTTCGCGAAAGGAGTGTTTGATAAAACACCGGATTTTGCAGATGTATTGTAGATAGCGTCAGAACAGCGTTAGATCTCAAAATGTCCAAAAAAATAATTGCCTTTTCAGCCAGTACCAGTTCTACATCTATCAATGCAAAACTGGTGCACTACACCCTCTCTTTGTGTCCGGAGTACGAGGTAGCCTACCTGCAGTTGATTCACTATGAAATGCCTGTCTACTCGTTAGACAGGGAAAAAAGAAATGGCTACCCGCCCGAGGCTGGAGCATTCATTCAGGCTATTGGTGACGGTGATGCTGTTATTTGTTCGCTGGCCGAGCATAATGGCAGTTTTACGGCTGCCTTCAAAAATACCCTTGACTGGTGTAGCCGGTTGGATAAAAATATCTTTCAAAACAAGCCGATGCTTTTACTTAGTACGTCACCCGGAAAACGTGGCGGTCAGGGAAGTATGGACACGGCCTTATCGAGTTTTCCGCGACTGTTTAATGCAAATATTGTTGCTCATTTTAGTTTGCCGTCGTTCAATCATAATTTTATTGATGGAAAGATCATCGACGAAGCCTTGGCCACTTCGTTTAATGCAGCCTTAGCGCTATTTAAGTCAAAGTTGGACACTGTATAGGATCTTGGTAGTCCTGTGTTACCAAAGCTGGTATACAAAAGTAGCATCAACCTAGTCCTAATGTTTCAATCAACTCCGCTACTACCACCCTTCCGGCTCTGTTGGCGCCAATGGTAGAGGCAGAAGGACCATAACCCGGCAAATGGATACGATGCTCCCTGGCGACACGAGTTGCGAGACGACCATCCATCAAAATACCACCACCGGGTTCACGGGGCACTACTGTTTTAAGGTGCTCTAAGGCACTTCTGAATCCGGTGTTCCAAAGAATTACATCAGCTTTTTGCGTGGTTCCATCTTCCCATAACACTCCGTTTTTGATGATATAGTTAAACATGGGCAAAGGATGCAATACGCCACGGGCTTCCATTGCTTTGATGGCTGGTGTAACAGGCAAACCGGTAACAGACACAACGGACTGGGGTGATAAACCTTGTCGCACCCGTTCTTCTACCATCGCTACTGCATCATGACCGGCGGCATCATCAAACGGTCCTTCTCTAAATACGGGCGGACGCCGGGTGACCCATGTAGTGCTGGTGACTTGAGAAATCTGATCGAGCAACTGAATGGCAGAGATCCCGCCGCCCACAATAATGACATGTTTGCCTTTGAAATAGTCAGCCGATTTAAAATCGTGAGTGTGTAATTGCTCGCCTTCAAACAAATCAGCTCCGGGATAGGCCGGTATATAAGGGTTGCCCCAGGTGCCGGTAGCATTGATGACGCCCAAGGCTGTAAATGATGTTTGCGGTGTATCGATATAAAACAGATTATCATGTAGGGTAACCTGTTCAACTTTTGCCGGTCGAAATACCTGCAGACCAAACTGTTTTTCATACAAATGGTAATAATGTGGCACTGCGATATTGGCTTGTAATGTTTCAGGACGTCCTGCCACGGTTTCCTGAAAAGACATGCCGGGTAAATCGTGAATTCTGTTTACGGTACTTAACGTTAGTGAATCCCAGCGATGCTGCCATGCCCCCCCAGCCACAGATGCTTCGTCCAGCATTATAAAATCATGACCGATTTGCCAGTCACGCTTTTTCAGATAATAACCGACGGATAGTCCAGCCTGCCCGGCACCTATGATGGCTATCTTTGTTTTGTAGCGAATATTTTTTATCATAGCTTATCGCCAACCCAACTCCGGTGCTACATATTGTAAGATAGAAGAAAGTACATGTACATTATAATCAACTCCCAAGGTATTTGGAATGGTGAGTAATAATGTATCAGCCTCCTGAATGGCTTCATCCTGTGCCAGTTCTTTAATTAACTGTTTTGGTTCAGCGGCATAACTTCTGCCAAAGATGGCCTGCTTGCCGGTTTCTATCATACCTATCTTGTCGGTACGATTGGCTTCCTGTCCAAAATAATATTTGTCCTGATCGTTGACCAATGCAAAGATGGAACGACTAACGGACACCCGTGGGGTGCCTTCATGTCCGGCCTTTCTCCAGGCCTCTTTATAAAGCCTGATCTGCTCTGCCTGTTGTATATGAAAAGGCTTGCCACTTTCGTCATACTTTAGGGTAGAACTTTGAAGATGCATGCCATTTTCTGCAGCCCAAACAGCAGTAGCATTAGATGCTGCGCCCCACCAAATACGACGGCGCAAACCAGGCGAATGAGGTTCTAATCGTAGTAAGCCTGGCGGATTGGGAAACATGGGATAAGGATTGGGTTCCGCAAAACCAACACCTTTTAGTTTATCCAAAAACGCTAATGCTTTGCGCCGCCCCATATCGGCATCTGTTTCGCCTTCCTGCAACTCATAGCCAAAATAACGCCAGCCATCTATCACCTGCTCGGGCGACCCTCTGCTAATCCCTAATTGCAAACGTCCTTCCGAGATAAGGTCGGCAGCGCCGGCATCTTCTATCATGTATAGCGGGTTTTCATAACGCATATCTATGACGCCTGTCCCTATCTCTATGGTCTTTGTTTTGGCACCAATAGCTGCCAGCAAAGGAAAAGGAGAGGCTAATTGATTGGCAAAGTGGTGTACCCGAAAATAGGCTCCGTCTACCCCAATTTCTTCTGCCGCTATTGCCAGGTCTATAGACTGCAACAATGTATCACTGGCTGTACGTGTGTTATAGGAGGGATGACTAGCCCAATGTCCAAATGATAAAAATCCTATTTTTTTCATACGTATGGTGTTATATATGTGACACCAAAAGTAATAAAGAAATGGATTGAGTAGGGTGTTTTTGACAACTGGTTATAGATATAAAACATAGGATTGGAACATTGTGTTTTTAAAACTCTTTCAGGGCAACTGTAACACATCAAAGTAAGTCTTATGGGGTGCGGAATTCTGTAGAAAAGTGTTGGTACCTTTAAAAGTAAACCGGTCGTATAGACCGAAGCATTAGTGTACATGCCTGCAAAGCTATGATCAATCCATGGGGTTGGGAATATACTACAAGTAAAAAACAAAAGGAAGTGGATGGGCAAAAAATAAATGCTCCAGCCAAAAGAAGCATAAAAGTAACCAGCCAGCGAAAATTTAAAATATTCCCGAAGGGAGGGGCAAATTCACTTTTGTATCTTTAAGGAATGAAAAAACTGAACCGTAAACAGGCAATTCAATTACTGGCTGCTTCAGGTGCGGTACTAGCAAGCAGTGGATTGCAAGGGCTGATTCCGGCTAGCAAAATGCTGGAACGACCCATTCCTTCCTCCAAAGAGCTGTTACCCGTGATGGGCATAGGTTCCTGGATTCAGTTTGATGTGGCTGGCAGCACCAAAGAAAGAGAACAACTGACTGAAGTATTACGACAGGTTTATTTGGGTGGCGGCAAGCTGATTGATAGTTCGCCTATGTATGGCAGCTCAGAAGAAGTGATTGGTGATCTAACCCAGGCAATGCAATTGCAGGAATATTTTTTTTATGCTACTAAAGTATGGACCAGTGGCAAAAATTCAGGCATACAACAAATGGAAGCCTCTTTTCGAAAGATGCGGCGAAAGCAAATAGACCTTATGCAAATCCATAATCTTACCGATTGGGAAACCCAATTAAAAACATTGGTGGAGTGGAAAAAAGCAGGAAAAATAAGATATATTGGCATTACCCACTACACAACGGG
The DNA here is from genome assembly GCA_964604365.1 of uncultured Terrimonas sp. Classification (GTDB taxonomy): domain Bacteria; phylum Bacteroidota; class Bacteroidia; order Chitinophagales; family Chitinophagaceae; genus Agriterribacter. Next base: position 178,421 of record CAZRYS010000003.1, on the reverse strand, counting down.
CATGCACAGCTCTCTGCAGCGTATTTTTGAGAAACATCCTATTGATTTTGTTCAATTCAACTATTCCATTCTCACCCGCGATGCAGAAAAGTCAATTCTACCTGCTGCAAGAGACAACGGGGTAGCAGTAATCATAAATGAACCGTTAGAGAAAGGACGTCTTTTTGACCTCGTAAAAAACAAAACACTGCCCGAATGGACGAAAGACTACGACATAAACACTTGGGCCCAATATTTTTTAAAATACATTGTAGCACATCCCGCAGTTGGTTGCGTTATTCCTGGTACATCTAATCCTAAACATGCTGCGGACAATATGCTGGCCGGGCATGGCAAAATACCAGACGAAAAGGGGCGCAAGAAAATGGTAACCCACCTGGAAAGTTTGTAATGATTTCCTATCACACAACCTTATCATTCGTCGAACAAAACGTTGCGTTGGTCTAAATTTGATTCCGGATATGACATTTTTGCAATAGCGATATTGTGTAGTGGCTATACAAATAAGCAGCATAGCTGTTGATGTTTGCCAAATCCTCGTGAACAGTCTATACTGCTCGACAAATAAAATACTTGCGAAACTGTATTCACGTTTTTGTCAGAGCAATTATTTGAAACTATGAAGCAACTATTATTCTTTGCCTTTTTATTTGTAGTAGGAAAAAGTTTTAATGCACAGGATTTTCACCAGATAGAAAACCATTCTTCTCTCACCATTGATACATTATTTACCAACGTAAATACTAAGGGAGATCTGATTAATATTAGTGTAAGTAACCCGGGTGAAGAAAACCGGGAGTTTATTGTAGATATCATAACAGTGGAAACAGAAAACAGTTACTGGGGAACAATCTATTCGGCTGCCATTAATGAAGACTCCTTCTTTTTTAAGCAGTGGCGGGATGCGAAAAAGCTGTCTGAGAAAATGAATATCAAATATATACTCCCCGGTTACGGAAAAATACACCACGGCATCGAAGCGGATGAAGCAAAAGATTTTAGTTTTAAAATAACGGGGAAACCGCTTCAGAAAGGGATACCCGTACAATTAAGGGTTACTACGATAGATAATAATGAAACGGTGTATTCGCCTGTCTTTCATATTTTCAAACAACCAGAATAATTTTAACCGGCATTAAGAACGGTCCCGAAACCTTGTGTGTTTTTGGACGATCGTGCTGGCACGTGTCTGCACTGGGAGGGTCCGCAAACAGATGCCGCAGGCCGGAGAAAATTGACATACCCTCTGTGTTTGGGTAGCAGGCTTTCTTCCTATCTTTAATAGATGGTCCTACAGCCGCCAGTATTTGCAAAACACGATTCCATTCGATTGGGTATAATCTCACTGATTTCAGTATTAATAATAACCACGCTTCAGGATCTTTTACACAGCTGGCGAAATGGATATGCTTTCCATATTTCTGAATCTATTCTGTTCAATTCTTTTTGGATATGGTTTTTTCCTGGTATTGCATTATGTGCCAGGAATTCCAAACGACTAACAGAACGTGTGGGTAACCGCAGCTTTTTTATATTGCCATGGGTGGCTGCTATGCTGCACGGAGTTTTGTATATTTTCTCCGTTGCTTTTATCTCGTCATTTTTCTATGCCGGAGATTACAATTTGTTTAAGATGTCGGGTTATACATTGGCGAATGATTTCTATAAGTACATTCTTGTATACGGGCTCACAGGAATGTGGCTTTACCGAAACCGCCAGGAGCTCCCTGAAGTGGAGACAGAAAAAATAACAATGCCGGAAGCAAAAGTATATGCTGATCACGTGATAGCCGGCAGTGGAAGGAATAAAACAATTATTCCTATCGAAGATATCTTATTCATCACCGCAGAAAGTCCTTATATTATTTTATATACAAAGAAGAAGAAATACCTGAAGTTGCAAACCTTAAAAACAGCGCTTCATCAATTACCGCCCAATCGTTTCATTCAGGTGCATAAATCTGCTGTGGTAAACCTCGGAAAAGTGCTTTCATATAAGTCGAGGCTGAATGGTGATTATGATATCCAATTGGAGGATCAGAAGGAACTAAGATTAAGCCGACACTATGCTCTGGCTTTTAAACAACATTGGAAAGGAAACTCCCCGTGTCAGACTATATAGTCCTCGGGTTGCCGCATTGCATTTTGAAAACCATGTGTTTATGTAGATTTTTATCACAAAAACATATGCGTACAATTTTTCTTCTTTTGTTTAGTTGCACAATGGTACTGGCCGCTTGTAATGGGCAATCCGTTCGCAATGTAGGAGGAGCTTGCGAAGGTTGTGAAGGGTTATTGGAATATGGCAACAAACCACTTTCCTCCATCGATACCTTGCCATCCTTTGCAGAAAATGAGCCCCGACTGTTAATAAAGGGCACTGTATATAAGAAAGATGGTAAAACACCCGCTTCGGATATTATCCTTTATATCTACCATACAAACAGGAAAGGAATTTACGAAACCCGTGGTAACGAAACCGGTTGGGCAAAGCGCCATGGTTTCATCCGGGGCTGGGTAAAAACAGGAAAGGATGGGAGATATTCATTCTTTACGTTTCGGCCGGCTGCCTATCCCGATGGCCGTGAGCCGGAGCATATTCATCTTACCGTAAAAGAGCCGGGTACCACTGCCTATTACCTCGATGACTTTCTGTTTGACGATGATCCGAAACTGACAGTTGCTGTTCGAAAAAAACAACCTAAAAGAGGAGGAGACGGTATCGTTCAGCCAGTTGATGACGATGGTACACTGGTAATAGAAAGAAATATTATTCTCGGGCTGAATATACCTGGCTACTGATTCATACCAAACCGCTGGTTGAAATAACTATAAAATAAATAAAACAAAGCCTGAGATCATTTTTAAAATCGTTTTCATAATTGGTTTTTGTTTTCTGGCATTGAAAATCGGCCATTACCTTATTTTCACTCCACCTTGTATTTATTGAGTTCTAATTGAGCTGTTTCCAATTGGGATTTGGCATCGCTAAAGAAGCTAGTCCAGTATTTTTTTGTTCCTCATATAACGCTGGTCTCAATCCGAAACTATGCAGAAACTTCCCGCATCGACCTGTATTTTGTCAATATAACCACTAACCTGCGGACGGCGCTTTTTAGATACTCCTTTTTTCTGACGTATTGTTATGCAGTTGAAAAAAACAGTACGCCATGATATGATCTATTTCGTAAAACGCATAGTAAGCTTCCTGATTTCCCTGCTTACTACCTATCACCCTGAAACGCTGCTTGCACGTGTTGGTTTACTTATCTAACAGGTAGGATACGGGACCGATTCAACACCAGATAAAAAAATCTTCATCCAGCCTTCATACGGTACTCATGCTGGTGTAACAATTTTACAGAAGCAATTACGCTATCAAATTTAAAATTACTATTATGAAACGAGTAACCTTATTAATGGCATTAACCATTCTTACAGCAATAGTTGCTGTACAAAGCAGCGCTCAACCGGGGCCCGCCGGCAGGCTGCCGGCACCGGGTCCGGATGGAGGTCCACGCAGGCAGGCGTTGCAACAGGTAAATGCCTACAACGGGCAAGTCGGTGAATGGACTACCAACGATGATTTTATTTATGATGGATTCTACCTGCAATCGACTCAGGGGAAATTCCTGGTAAAGTTCCCGGCACATATGGGAGACCAGCTTCTAAAGACAATTAAAAAAGGTAATGCAGTAACGGTGAACGGCGTAGAAGAAATAAACCCTGCAGGAGAAAGAGAAATCAGGCTGGTGAATCTCATTGCTAACGGTAAAACCATTGTTGATGCGCCACCTGCAACACTACCTGATCCGTCTGCGGAGACACAAACCAGCGGAAGTGGAAAAATAACCGCATTTCAGAAAAACCGTGAGGGTGAAGTAAATGGATATATACTGGATGAAAAGATCATTTTACGTGTTCCCCCCCATGTTAACAGGCAATTGGACACATTAATTGCAAAAGGGTCAGCAGTATCCTATAGCGGCATTAAAAAATCAGCGACCAATGGTGAAGCGTCCAGCGGAAACTATACGATCATCCATTGCCAGACAATTACTGTAAATGGAACGCAGTATATGATCAGGTAAACAGGAAGAACATTTAAAAACTGAAAACGGTATACTAAATGTCAAAAAAACAAAAAAAAGGCGTGGGAGTAGAGCTGGTAGGATCCCCCGATGCACTGATTAAACGACTGATAAAAGATCAGGGAGAAGAGCAATGGGTAACAGAAGAAATTACTAATGGAGGTCCGGCTCATAAGCAGGTATTGAGCGCTCTTCTGCTAAAACGTTTGTATACACTCGTCAAGACGCTGGAAAAAAAATTAGGTACAGCCTTTGAATTGCAAAAAGGCTACGAAGTGGAGTCTTTTACACACGACGACGAAAGGGTGACAATGCCAATAGCGCTACCCCTAAACGCTGGAACCAGAGCCGACAAGCAGCGTATAGTGGCTACGGTGGCAGCGGCGCCCCTTCATGAGTTATTGGTCTATACGTTGTGCCTCCAGGTGATCGAATGGGGAATAAAACATGCGGCTGCAGGAGGCAACGATTAATGTTTATCATCATCAGCAATAATATTATAATTATTGCTGATTTTTTTTGCATCTGTCAATGCCTCTCGAGAAAGTACTTTTGGTGGCTTGACTATATTAATAAGTATGCCTTCTTTAAATAACCGTTTCTGGAAATTATTTCTTGCTTTTGCGGGCATTTGTGTTATTTTACAAATTGCTGATCATCCTTTTCATATTTTGCCAGTAACCCCACATATTAAACAAATAACCTGGGCGGTTTTTCTTTCATCGGGAATTATATTACTATATATATACGCCGCGAAACTGCTAAAGGAACCACCGCCATTGGCAGGAGCTGCATCTGAGCAAATAACAATACTGGCTTATGGTGCAAACAGGATTAGCGATATTGATAAAATATTGTTTAATAAAAACGGAGATTCAGGCTGGTTGCATTTTCCCCCGCATACCGCGAAATATATAATGGGTATTGCTCCCAAAAATAGCATAGCGTATGTTTCTTTTCAACCAACGATCCGGAAAGCTCCGGATGACAAGCCCATGTATGAATTGTTGTCAATACAATCATCGATCGGTGTCCTTAGTACAAATGCTATTCCGCCGCCTGCGCCTGCAACAGGAAAATCAATTGAGTTGGCAGGAAAAATAAAAGAATACTGCACGGATGAAAAGGGGATGATTTCCGGGTTCATCATGGAAAAATACATTATTGAAATTCCAAAACATATCGAGCAAAATATCATCCCCCTGTTACAAGCCGGAAAGGAAGTCGCCATCAAAGGGTATGAAAGAAGCACAAACGATGGATTCGTTAATACAACAGGATTTACCCTGGTAAAGCCATATGCGATAACGATTGATCAAACCTATTATTTGCTATGAAAATTTTAGTGATTGAAGATGAACAAAGCCTCGCCCGTTTTATTGGCAAAGGCTTACAGCAAGCCGGTTATATGGTACAGGTGTGTAACGATGGCGCCAAAGGACTGGAAATAGCGGCAACTGATAAAATCGATCTGATATTACTTGATTTGATGTTGCCTAACACCAATGGTTTTGACATATTAAATAATCTGCGATCTTTTAACATAATAACGCCGGTTATTATCATTAGTGCCTTATCCGACACGGCACAGGTGGTAAAGGGATTAGACCTGGGAGCAGTGGACTACATAAAAAAGCCATTCGAGTGGGAAGAATTGCTGGCCAGGATAAGGGTTTTACAAAAAAAAGTAACAGGTACTGAAGCCACAAAAATTCATATCAGCGATTTAACTGTTGACATTACAGCAAGGAAAGTGAACCGTGGAGGACAGGATATTAAGCTTACTGCAAAAGAATTTTTGCTGCTGGAATACCTCGCCCGAAACGCCAACCGGGTGATGAGTAAAAATCAAATCATGGAGAACGTATGGGAAATGGATTTTGATCCGGGCAGCAACATTGTTGAAGTGCACCTATACCAGCTCAGAAAAAAAATCGACAAAGGATTTGATGAACCTTTGCTGGAAACCGTAGTGGGGTTAGGTTACACTTTGAAAGGGGTAAAAAAATAATCAGCAAAAAATACATTTCTCATACAATTCAATTTAAAATATATAACCCTCCGCACCCGCGCCGCCATTTTTTTTTCTGCCGGTTTTTTGTTGGTATGGCTGCTGGTTAGTCTTTTGTTATTGGGGCAATTCAGAACAGCATTGATGGCTTCTTTTGATGAACAAGTAAGAACAAGGGCCAATTTAGTAGCCGAAAAAACGAATATACATCCCAAAATAGTACCACTGCCGCAAGGCGAAGAATCGTTTACGATCTTTTATCGGGTAAACAATACTACTGACACTTTATTCAAGCCCAAAAAGGTTTTGTTTGCATACCCGGCTTCCGCAGACAGTATTGCGGCTGGCGACGGCTGGCGGTCAATACACATAGAACATAGGCTAGAAAACGGAGGTAGCCTGCATGTTATTTATGCTTTGCCTTCTCAATCCGTAGAAAGTAAGCTAAAAAAAATGACATGGCTGATATGGCTGGTATTACCTGTTGGATGCTTGTTTGCATTTGTGATAGCCTACAGGGTTTCTTCAAGGTTGCTCAAGCCGATCAGGCAGGTGATCGGGCTGACTAATTCCATCAATCTGAATAATGATACAATCTTGTTAAAAGAGCCCCTGGCTAATGACGAATTAAAAGAACTTATTGCTTCATTCAACAGAATGTTGCTGCGTATTAAGGAGCAGTCCGACAGGCAGACAGCATTTTTCGCTTCTGCATCACATGAGTTGCGGACACCCCTGAGTATTATGCAAACAAGGTTGCAGGTGCTATTGCATGAACAACAGCAAAATAATGCCATAAAGGAGCTATATCAAGACCAATTGAAAGATGTTCAACAGCTCAGTAAAATGGTAAACGATTTTTTACTGCTGAGTGAATTGCGATCTGGAAAAATAAATTTATTAGCTACCACAATCTACTTATCTGATTTTATCCCGGACCTGATTGCCAGCCACAAGCATAAGGCTGCCGCCAAAAACATTTCTTTTAAAATTTCTTTTACCCCCCTTTACGAAAATTATGCGATTGCTGCCGATAAAGAAAAATTGTTCATTGTTTTAAACAATTTGGTAGAAAATGCTATAAAGTATTCTCCCCTGCAATCTTCCGTTGATTGCAACATCACCCAAAAAAGTGAGATGATTATTATCACTATCGCGAATAACATAAGAGCAGATATCAATCCGCAAATCTCCGATCTTAAAAACCAATTCTACCATTCCAAGCCTCTCCACGGGGAAGGATTTGGGCTGGGCTTGTGGATCGCTAATCAGCTTGCGATCCTGCAGGATATGGAATTGTATTGTGCAATAATCAACCAAAAGCAGTTTGAGGTCAGGCTTATTATCAATCCTGAAACAGATAAATGATTCACCGTCTGCCCCAAATGAGGACATCTTCATTTCTGCTTCACGTGATTCTTATGCTAGCCAGCGAAGTATAAAGAAACCGTATGGAGAAAATACCGGTAGCGCAGGATAAAGTTTGTGTATGAAAGAAAGTGTGGTGGTATGGAAACTTTATTTGTTCCTAATGAGCAAGAATATTAAGTGATGGGTAAAAGCTTATTGTATTCGCTTGGAAGTGATTGAGTATATCAAAACGAAAAGATTATTTATTTACAACTAAATTAATTTATTGTACACTTATAATATACCGTAGTTCCTTGTCCGGTACAGCAGGCATGCTACCGAACTTTTGAAATAATGCTGTTGACTTTTTGAGTTTAATATAAAATTTGTTCAAAAGAACACTTATTTAGGATGATTGTTAGTAAAGGGACCGACGGAACAAAAATATATGCAGGCAAAAAAATGCACTTCAATCCGTGGGATGGCAAAGCAAAACACTTTGACTTGAATGACTGAGTAGGATTCTCTTGGCAGAAGATAAAAAAATATCCGAAATGAAATTAAGAATGTCTTTCCAAAAGTTTTTGAAGTAATTCCATCTTTTCCTTCTCTGCTTGCAATAAGCGCTCGTATAATTTTCTATTCTCTGCTATTTCCTCTGCCCATTTATCTAATGGATTAAAGGTACATTGATAGTTCATAGCAACAGGAGATGCTACAGCGTTATCTTTAAAATCACTGAAAGTATTCGTTACAATATTTACAACCTGTTCTTCATCGAAACTCTTAATCGCCTCCACCGGCACTTTCAATACTTTGGCAACCTGTTCCAGCAGATCACTTTCTATTACTTCCTTTTGTTCAAGTAATGATATTTTACGCTGGTTCCAGTCATCCCCTAATTCATGGGCTAAGGCTTCTTGTTTAATACCCAACATTTCGCGGAACCGCTTAATATTTCTGCCTTGATGTATTGTTTTCTCCATAACTGTTGTATTGCCATTATGTTACAAATATAATGAATACTATCGCTACCATACCCGGTAAATTACCGGCTTTAGTTACTAAAATACCCTTTAATGACATTGGATAGCATTTTGCAGCCCTTGATCTTTAGGTTTTCAAACTATTTGACATGGCAAATACAGGAAACCTGCGCTCTTCCTCGGAGGCATTTATCTTTCATACAGGCAACGATCCTTATGTTCTTACCGAAGAGTCTTTCAAGAAACAGGTAGACTCCGATCTACCACGCAGTCGCTCCTGGCATTGGCCTAAAATAAAATTATTGTCCTTTACAGATGGCGTTGTAAAACTTCGGCTAACACATGAGGAAAGTCACTATGAAATGACGGTGAAGATAGAAGAGTTTAAACTTTCTTGCTCCTGTAGTTGTAATACGCCTGTACAAACAGTTTGCCTGCATGTATATAGGGCTCTTCAAAGTCTTTCAGGATATGCCGGCTTAGAGTATTTCAGCGACTTCAGCCCCTCCGGCATTGTTACCCTTGCCCGCAAATACCCATCGTGCTTCACCAAAAACGCATCCGACCTGGGGAATGACTATACTCCTAAAACTAATCTGGATAGGGTGTATTATTTTAGCCACAGCAGGTACCCTCTGTTTGAACCTAAAAGTATGGCATTGCCTACACAAATCCCCGCAGCTATTCCTGAACGGGAAGCCTGTATGGTAATTCTTACCTGTTACCGAATAGACAGATTTCCCGCCATTATACCCTGTTCGGGATTACTGGATATGGCGGGTGAAAAAATAAAACTTTTTGATCCTTTTTTATCATACCCGCAGCTCCTGACCGCAGACCAGCAAACACTTAATTTACTGGGGTTGGAAATGTGGAAGTTGGTAGAAAAGCTCCCTCGTGGTTTTAGAAATTTTGAGGAAGAACACACAAAGCCAGCGGAAAAGCTTCTGCAACTATGGGAAGAGGCTCTGCCCTTACTATCAATGCAAACCTTTCTATATAGTTACCGCATGAATAGGGAAAGAGAGTTACGGAAAAAGCCCCGGAAAAATGAAATGATCCAGTATAGCATTTCAAAAGACCGCCCTGTATTACAATTTGTACTGCTGGATTGCGGCATTTATTACCAGTTTTATCCGGAATTAAGAATACGAGATAAAAGTTTCAGTGGCTTTGGTTATGCTGCTCCATTGCTGATTTCCATAGACGACAAACTCTATCTCCTTAATTCTCTCAGAGATGCAGCTATATTGGAGACGATGGAGAAAGTAACCGTTTTCAAGGAACAGTATTCAGCCTTTGAAGCTGAAATACTGATACACCTGAGAAAACATTATACCATCAAAACTGTTTCACGGAGAAAGAAAAAGTAGCTTTATGGACGAGAATATACATACAAGAGCAGTTTTCAGCAAATTAAGTGCTGTAATACAAAATATGGTAGCTACTGATGCAGTGTACCTTCTTGGTCATAGGTCTACGAGTCATTTTTACGAAAACATCTACCAACCTGCGTTAACAGAAACTCCGAAAACAGTTTCGGTAGTGTGGATACTAGTAGTGGCGGCGCTGGATGATAAGCCATCTTATGAATGGCAGGACAGAATAGAAGCACACTGCAACAGAATAGCCTCCACAACTTTACTTGTTTTAGATTCATCCATATTCCGACAATGGCTGGTAGACAGTCACCCTTTTGCCTGTTATGTAACAACAACAGCAAAAAGCCTTTTTTTGAAAGAAGATTTTCATGCGTTAAACTCAATATCAAAACAGGAACAGTTAAAGGACTTGGATGCTTGCCTAAAGAAAGGAAGGAGCGCTTATTTGGCATTTCGGGCAGCCGCAGAATTACTCCTACTCAGAAAGGAAAACCGTATAGCAGCATTTATGCTTCATCAGGCAACAGAACAAGCACTACATACGATTTTGAAAGCTAATACCGGGTTTCATTATAGAACGCACAACCTAAACCGTCTTTTTGCTTACACCAGTCTCGTTTACGAAGAGTTGTTTAATTATTACCAGCCATTGAAGGATGAAAAAATCCTGGAACAACTTAATAAAGCGTACTCTAAATCACGCTATGACGAAGACTTCTCTGTGGATGCTCAGGATTTGGTAAAGCTGATGGATATAGTAAAATCTTTGGAAGCCTTCCTACTAAAAGTGAAATCTTCCTGCCACTTAACACATTGATAATTCGCATTGGAAGTAGCTCAATGTAACACACATTCCATAGCTAAATTGCAATACAAGGTCTAATTAATTGCTTCATTAAAAAGGGAAATCAAAATTAGATGATGCAATTATACTTTAGTTTACTTCAGCAAAAGTTGTGCAAATGACTTGACAACTGAAATGGTAACATCGCCACTAAATTCGAATCCTAAACAGGTTTTGTGTAGAACTATTTTTTCCATTTTCGTTGTAGAAGGTTCTTTGTTATCCGGCCTATTACATTTCAAATATGCTATTTGAAAAAAAACTTTTCCCCCATACCTTTTCGCTAGTAGGGAGAAACATTTTTAACTAGATAAATAAAATATAACTAGCTGAAAATATTTCCTTGTTAAGCAATTTTACTGATAACAGAAAGAAACGTTCGTGAATCATCAGGTTAAAAAATGCTACATCGCTAAAATGTGATACTTTTATTATGTTCATGCTGAATTGTATTGTGGAACAAAAGATATACTACTTCAAATAAAAAAAGCACAGTTAAACGGAGTACGTGGGTTCGTAAGGAATAATGTTATGCTCAATCATAACTACAGCCTGATAAGTGTATTTTTTTACGAGGATTAGTATCGATTTGATCTCCACAAATCACAGTGAACGTTGTTCAATGTTATGGACATACCGAAAATCCTGATGAACCTGAAGGGTTAGTGCGAGAGTTAATACATGGGTGGGATTCAATCAATTCCTGAAAAGATGTAGCAACTGTGATAAGGATCTGGTTTGTTTAGGGAGTGCACACCTCTAAGGTTTCATCCGCTATAGCTGACATCTTTTAACAAAAAGATATGCTTAGATTAGCATGTTAAGGGTGTAGCAATTAATCGTATGTTCGCCCTTCAATAGCTCCGTCCAGCACGTTCATAATAGCTTCGCTACCTTTCATGTCGGAGATTACAGATTAAATAATGCTCGTTACGGCCAACAAACGATGAACATAGGTGAAAATAATAAGCCCTAAACAACACGCAGGGCTTATTATTAAAAGGGTAAACGCCGGTTGGAGATCACCCGGGTAATGTCAGAAAATCCATTTATGGTGTATTTTTTTGCTCATGTTCATCGCGTCGTTGGTGGCGATTTCTCAACCGGACAGCTGGGTTCGTCATCGGGCTGAGTCCCGGGCGCTCATCGCCCAATAAAACACCCCAATGTTTGAAAGAGGCGGTATGATCAAAGATGATCTTAAAAATGGCAATTAACGGCAGTGATAAAAACATACCGGAGACGCCCGCCAACGTACCGCCTACAATCACACCAATGATACTTACTAACGCGTTAATTTTCACCTTAGATCCTACAATACGCGGCATCAATATATTATTATCTATAAACTGAACAACAGCGATAACCACCAGCACCAAAATAACTTGTGAGAATTCATTGGAAGAACTCAAGGTTAAGAGTACAGCAATTAGGTTCCCGATGAGAGCACCGACATAAGGAATCAGGTTCAGGATGGCAAATAGTATGGCGATCAGTAAAGCATGTTTTATGCCAAGTAAGAGAAGTATGACACCAAGAAATACTGTCATATAGGCAACCTGGATCATAAGCCCCACTAAGTAGCTTTTTACAATCACTTCTGTGTCTCTCAAGGCAGATTCTACCTGATCGTGGTCTTCTTGCCTAAACCAAAGAAAAACAAAACGCAAGAGCAAATTTTTATAAAACAGTATAAGAAATATATAAATGGGAATAAGTCCAAGGAATACAAAAATGCCAGTCAAAGATAATGCAGCTCCGCTTAGATAACTGCCGCCATTCTCTAAAAGGTTATTGCCTTGCTCCTGCAATACTGACAACTGTTCCTCCGACGAAAATTTAAAAGTGGTATTAATCCAATTACTCAGAGAGGACCAGTGTTGATTTAAATTTTTTTGTAATTCCGGAAAATCATTCACTAATTGTGCTACCTGAAAGGAAAAAAAAGTGAGAATACCTAGCACGACTAAAGTAGTGATTAAAATTACTAACACAATTGATAGTATTTCCGGGATCTTTATCTTACAAAAAAAACGATATAAGGGTAACAGCAGCATACTGATAAAAAATGCCATCAGTAGTGGCATAATAATATCCCGGGAAACATAACACAATAGTAGCAATAGGCAAAGTCCTAGTAGTTCAATGGAGCGGCGAACGGTCAATGACATTTCTTTCATGGTTAAAGGTGGTAATTAGTTGAAGAACGTGTTAAAAAGCCAGAAACAGCCATGGAATATAATTCCACAGCTGTTCTATGGAATAGCCCCCGTTTTATCTGTTACAATCCGCTGTCCATACTGCACCGTCTTGTGCATAACCGATGGTCAGTTTACTGGCAGTAATGCGGATGATTTTGGCGGCGTCGTCGTCAATGGAGATAACCATATTGTCTCCATCTTTTTTGAACCTAACGCCTTTTAAATCCGGAATACCGTCAGAGAATATAAAGTTATAATTACTACCAACCTTTACAACGGTCACCTTCCCATCATCAGTAACTTTACTTTCCCCTTCTTTATTATAACTGATTTTACCATCGTAGGTGCCGATAAAAAGATCGTTATCTGCAGGATCATCTTTTTTACTGCAGGCAGTAAATACAACAGTGGCTAGTAATAAAAAGCTTAAAATTTTCAGGTAATTTTTCATGTTTTGTTTTTTATTTATGATTTCATTTTTTTTGCTAGAAATAGTGTTTTCAAAAGGGTGACAAAACCGCTTCTTGCTTACGGTCTTGTCCGCCCTTATTCATTGTAACCCGATTAAGGAATTACAAACTTTCAATCCATTCTTTTACTTCTTCTTTAGTTTTACCCATTTTCTTTTGCAAGCGTCCGAGTAATTCATCATCCTTTCCTTCTTCGTATAAAAGGTCATCATCAGTCAAATCAGCATATTGCTGTTTTACTTTACCTTTTACCTCGTTCCAAGTTCCTTTGAGTTTTAGTTTCCAACTTTCCATTGTTTTGTATTTAAAGGTTAACAAATATTATATCCATTGCCGATTTGAAAAATCGATAATTACGGTAGATGACCTACCTGTAATACAGTAGTCATTCATCTGGGTAATAATAAAAAGGAGCACTACATGCACATTAACCTATTTAGTTTTCCTGATAAACTTTCTTTCTGTTAAGAATGTAACGAATGCTGAATGCAGCATTGATACTGGTAAACCCTTTTTCACCTGTAAGATAATAAGCAGGACTCCAATCGAATTGTAAATTGATGGGCGAGTTCAGTATACGCCAATCAAAGCCGATGATGCTGCTGACCCCCAAGCCCTTTCTCTTAAAATGATAAGCAGGACCTGCCCCAATGAATGCCGAGAATCTTTTTCCCACCAGCGGTGCATGTTTTTCAAACAAAGCCGATAAAAACATGCCGTCGAACTCTTTTGAAAAATCTTTAGCGACTAATGCCTCGAAAGCAAAATTTTTTCCGAAAAACTTTTTATAGGTAACGCCTACCGATCCGCCGCCTCTTAATCCGAGCATAGATTCGCGGGGACTGTATTGTGCCATAGCTAAGTGAGAAAAACACAGGCAGACAAAGAGAAAATGGTGTTTTTTCATATGTCTTTTATCTCAAAAAATGGTAAATGTACATAAGTTGATAAATTTAAAACCGGTTAGAAATTTACAGTTTAAACCTAACGAGTGATCCTGTTTAACGACATTCCAAACACGAGCAAATTGCTATTTTTTTCCACCTAATTTTAAGAATAAACCCACATCAAAAGTCCAGAATTTGTCCGTGGCTTTGGCATCAATACCGGTGGTAATACCTGGCACCATAATATCATCTTTATCACCCGATCCAAATAAGAGGTTGTAACCAGCCTGACCAAAAATCCCAACAGGACCTAACTCGACATTTAATCCAACTTTAGGAGCAGCTCCGAAATAGGTTTTTCTGTTTTTGGTATCATAGAAGGAACTGTTACCATTATTCTCAGTCATCGAAAAAACATATTGGGTAAAATAAGCCCCAATATCAGCTCCGATATAAGGACGTAAAACACCCTCACCAAAATAATAATCAACAGATCCTGTTACCGGCACAATTGTATTACCTCTTGCTACTTTATAATTGGTTCCGCCAATAGTGACGTTTTCGGTTTTCATGTCTTTGGGATAACCACGAACACCAATACCTATCGCTACTTTATCCGCCAATAATACTTTGGCATGCCCGCCGAAGCCCCATTGAGAACTACCAGTTCCTTCCAGACGTGAACCGTGTAAGCCTAATTGAACCTGTGAGAAACTAACTGATGAAAATATGAGTAATGCAAGCGTAAAAGAAAAGAGGTGTATAAATTTCATAATAAAATGATTAATGGTCTAACAATATTTTTTGGTTTAACTCGTCTTGAACATTCCTAAAAAAACGTGCCAATAAATTATTGTTGTTTGAACATCATTTTCAGGTAACCCATGCATACGTTTGCGTTATTTTAAGAAAGACGAAAGATTTACATTTTAGGGGCTGTGTATCTATATGGAAAACCGCGTTCATGCAAAGGCGGAAGTTTCATCAGCTTTTGATTAGTGATGTCTGTTAGACCTTTTTTATCCAAAAACAAACACCTACCGGCGTATTTATTGTGTTTCTTTTAACGTTCTAAACGAGGATATTACACCACTATTTTAGCTGACCTCCTATCGATAAGGGGCAGAAACATACGCTATTAATATTCAGCTTATGCGTATAATGATAAAAAATCAGCTACTAGCTTGGAAGTAACGGACCTGCCCTTCGGGTCAAATCAAATAAAATGTCCTGCATCTGGGAAAATCATTTTGTACGTTACACTCTCGGTAAAAGAAGCCAGCCTCAAAAATGTCTTTGACCAAATTCAGCAGCAAACAGGGTTGAACTTCTTCTTTAAAACCGCTTGGTTGGCTCAGGCAAAAAAGCCCCCTAGAGGTACTTGGGTAAATATGCCCTTTAAGCAATGCCTGTTTTATGCGTCTGTATCGAACCTTAATGTGCTGTTGTGGAAGGCAAACAATATGGAATTAGACCCTGATCATCCGGAGGGCATATTATGATAGCAGATTTGTATGTACGTGTAAGTACTGATGAACAAGCTGAGAAAGGTTACTCCCAGAGAGATCATGAAGAGCGACTAAGGAAGTACTGCGAGATAAAACAGATAACCATTCGTAAGGTTATATATGAAGACCACTCTGCTAAAACGTTCAACCGTCCTGAATGGCAAAAATATCTGATCAACTTAAGAAGGTACAAAAATAAAGTAGATGCAGTTTTATTTATAAAATGGCATCGCTTTAGCAGAAACGCCGGTCATGCATACCAGATGATAACTATTTTAAGAAAGCAAAATGTAGTACCACAGTCGATAGAGCAGCCACCGGATTTATCTGTTCCTGAAAATAAAATGATGTTGGTTTTTTATTTGGCGGAACCAGAAGTAGAAAACGACCGGTGTGCATTAAGCACATTACATGGTATGCGAAGAGCCAAAAGAAAGGGTAGATGGATGGGGCCAGCGCCGGTTGACTACATAAATAAAATAACCCAAGATGGCAGAAAATATATTGCGCCCAAAGAACCTGAAGCTGGAATAATGAAATGGGTATTCGAAAGTATGGCCAAAAATGAATATCGTATCATGGAGATATTCAGAATTGCCCTTGCGAAGGGATTAAAGTGTAGCCGCTCGTATTTTTTTGATTTGATTAAAAACCCCATTTACTGCGGAAAAATTTACTTGTCTGCTTACAAGGATGAAGCCGTAAAAAATGTAAATGGAAAGCATGAGCCGATTAATATCAGAACCTCTTTTTTTGATGTGCAGGATATTTTGACCGGTAGAAAAAGAAAGATGCAGACTTCAATTAAAGGGAGGGAAGTTTTACAATTAAGAGGTTATCTAATATGTCCTGTGTGCGGTCGGCAACTAACGGGAAGTGGGTCAAAGGGTAGAAGTAAATTTTACTATTATTACCATTGTAAAACACCTTGTGTATTTAGAACAAAAGCTGATAATGCAAATACTGAATTTTCAAAGGAGTTGAAGAAATTTATACCTAGACCAGGTATAAAGGAAGTCTTTTTTAAAGTACTGAATCATACTTACAAGACAGGAAATTTGGATCAACGAAAAGATATTAAGGATTGTAATGACAAGATTGAAAGATTGCATGAGGATATAGGGAATGCCAGGAAAAAATATCTTACAGATAAAATTGATGAAAGGATTATAAAGAATTTAAGCAGGAATGCGAATCAGAGATACGAAGACTGGAAGCAAAGGCGATAGGGTTAGCGAATAAGATTATCAAAATTGATGGATACTAAAAGGTGCAATTGAAAATTTGTCAAATCTGCAACAACTATTTGAAAATGGTGATATTATACAAAAGCGAAAAATAGTTGGTTCGATTTATGCGGAAAAACTGGCTTTTTACGGAGAGCAATATCGAACCGCCAGAGTGAATGAAACGGCCCGGCTAATATATACTATAGATAAGGGTTTCAAGGAAAATAAAAACGGACAAGCCGAAGAAAATTTCAACTTGTCCGCTTTAGTGCCCCGGAACGGAGTTGAACCGTTACGACCGTTGCGGGTCACAGGATTTTAAGTCCTGCGTGTCTACCAATTCCACCACCGGGGCAATATTATCAAGAACTTTTGGCTGAATACAGTGGTTGTTGTAGTACAAGTGTACGCAACAACTAATGAAATCCATTGTACAGCTAAGGTCAAAAAAAATCCCCTCGCACTACGAGAGGATCTGCTGAGCGGAAGACCGGGCTCGAACCGGCCACCCCGACCTTGGCAAGGTCGTGCTCTACCAAATGAGCTACTTCCGCTTAAAATAAGAACTTTATAATTGTATCGCACCCCAACCTTGGTCTCGCCTGAGGCGAGATGCTCTACCAAATGAGCTACTTCCGCTTAAAATAAGAACTTTATAATTGTATCGCACCCCAACCTTGGTCTCGCCTGAGGCGAGATGCTCTACCAAATGAGCTACTTCCGCTTAAAATAAGAACTATTGTGTTAAGACCTTTTGTCGCTTTCCCCCGATTGGGAGTGCAAAATTAAGGATTGAAAATTAACAACAAAATTTTTCTCGAAAACTATTTATATCTTGGTGTGTATAAAGTGTTCTCAGGCACTATTACCTTGGGTTTTCCTTTATAACGATGTTTATACAAGCCCCAGCTTCCACCAATCAAAAACGCTACCACACTTAACACTTGTATATAGAATAAAAATCTGGAAGACTTTACCCAACTCCAGGCAAAATCCTTCTTCTGACTTTCTGTAACTTCAACTTCGTGCGCCATATATGCGTTATTTTGTTTGCATTGCAAAAATAATGGTTAACAACAAACTATCCATTTTTATTGTCAACTATTTGCGAAAACAAACGTCGTTTTTTAATAAAGTACTGCCATACGATACTCCCCCTGTAGATACCTTTTGCCCTTCCCGTTCGACGCAGTGGATAATATCGCTTGTCCCTGGCTGAAAACAACCACCCATAAAAATGAAAATGAGCCTTGATGACAGTGATAAAATACCTAAAATTACCTTTCAGCAATTGTTGCAAAGCACTCACACCATCTAATAACATCCGGCAAGGAATTCTCCATTTTTCAGCATTGTTATAATTTTTGGTGAGCATAACAAGGCTGTTACGGAAGTTGAAATAGACTTTTCGGGGATTGCCATACGGCAAAGCACCTCCGCCAACATGATATACCACCGATTGTGGGCATACCCGTATTGTATGGCCAGCGAGCTGTATACGCCAGCAAAGATCTACTTCTTCCTGGTGTGCGAAAAAGTATTCATCGAAGCCATTCATTTCGTGAAAAACAGAGGTTCTGATAAATAATGCGCAACCACTTGCCCAAAAAACATCCTGGGTATCGTTATATTGCCCTTTATCCGTTTCACAATCGTCAAATACACGGCCACGACAAAAAGGATATCCAAAATCATCTATCCATCCACCTGAAGCACCGGCATATTCAAACTGCTGTTTGTTGTGCCAGGAAAGTATTTTGGGCTGACAGGCTGCAATATTATCATCCATCTCCATCAAGTCTATAATTGGTTCAATCCAGCCCGGTGTCACTTCTACGTCCGAATTGAGCAACACATAATAATCCGCCGTCACTTTTTTGAGTGCGGAATTATACCCTTTGGCAAAACCTTCATTGGTATCATTATGCACCAGCCGAATGGCCGGATAATGGGTTTGTAAAAAGTGTACCGATTCGTCTGTAGAGGCGTTATCGGCTACCACTATCTCCAGGTTCTCGTATGTAGCGCTTGTAAGAAAAGGAAGAAATTGTTCCAGAAAACTTTTACCATTCCAATTCAGAATTACAACTGCTACTAATGGCTTCTTTACCAATGCGCTGTAATTATTTTTTTGCCAAATTTAAGGATGCATTGTCATGTTTCACTATTTTTAGCCAATGTTTCGGCTTTTATTAAATTGGAGGATACTGGGATTTCTGATAGCGATTGGTATAGTCACAGGCACGATCTTTTACTCGCAGTACCTGGCGAATAAGATTGCTGCCGATGAACGACAAAGGGTAGAAACATGGGTGGAAGCTGGCCGATCGCTGATCAATTCACCTGCAGATGCTGATACAAAGCTGATTTCGGCTATTCTGACACACAATGTTGATATCCCTATTATACAGGTAAATCAACAAGGGCATATCATAGAATTTATCAACCTGGAATCCTACCGGGTATCATCAAATGATTCTTCATTTCTGTATAAAAAACTAAAACATTTCCAAAATCAACATGCCCCCATCGTATATACGGATCCGTTGAATGGTCAGAAAGACTATTACTATTACGGAGCATCGAAATTATTACGCGAAGTGCAATACTACCCGTTGGTTCAATTGTTAATAGTGGCGCTATTTATTATCGTTACAGTTTATGCTATTACCATTCGCAACCGATCAGTGCAGAATCAACTATGGGCGGGCATGGCAAAAGAAACAGCCCACCAGTTGGGCACCCCCGTTACCTCTCTTCAAGGCTGGGTAGAAATGCTGAAAGAAAATCCGGCAAATGATAAAATTACCAGGGAACTTGCGAAAGATGTGGACAGATTGCAATTGGTATCGGACAGGTTTAGCAAAATAGGAAGCACGCCTTCCCTTGAACAGCGTGAACTGCTGGAACAAGTGAATGGCGTGATGGAGTACGTGAAACGCCGGGCCTCCGGTAAAGTGCAGTTCCTGATATACTCCAATGAAAGAAACATTCCCGTTTTGTTATCGGGTGCACTATTTGACTGGGTAATAGAAAATCTTCTGAAAAATGCATTGGATGCACTGGAAGGTAAAGGAACTATTACCATAGAAATCAAGTCTCAGCGAGAGCAGGTGATTATTGACATTACTGATACCGGGAAAGGCATCAGCGCCTCCAATATAACCAGGGTTTTTAAACCGGGGTTTACGACCAAAAGAAGGGGCTGGGGATTGGGGCTTACCTTATCCAAACGCATTGTTGAACAGTACCACAAAGGACAACTTTTTGTAAAAAGCTCGGAACCTGGCAGGGGAACTACCTTTAGAATTATCCTCAAAAACAATTAGTGAGCCTCTAAGCAAGCACTGGTTAAACGAACCGTTTCTACTGCAGGTTTTACATCATGTACCCGTAAAATAGACGCTCCATTCATTATTGCAAGGGTATTGAGTACAGTGGTGCCATTCAATGCCTCATCTGCCGTGATACCCAATGTTCTGTATATGGTAGATTTTCGCGACAACCCGGCCAATATCGGCACTCCTAATATTTGCAGTGCTGACATTTCCTTTAGCAGCGTAAAATTGTGCCGGATGGATTTACCAAATCCGAACCCCGGGTCAACTATTACATCTTTGATACCTGCTGCCCTGCAAACCGCCAGCTTTTGCACCAGGTAATCCAACACCTCGAGTGTTACATTTTCATACTGTGGATTTTCCTGCATACTATCAGGTGTACCCTGCATATGCATACATATATAGGGGGTATTGGCGGACGCAGCAACAGCATAGATATCCGGGTCCATATCACCGCTGCTAATATCGTTAACGATAGCTGCTCCTGCTCTAATTGCTGACGCCGCCACGGGTGCAGCGTAAGTATCAATAGAAAGTATGGTTTCCGGATATTGCGCTATAATAGCTTCTATTGCCGGCACTACCCTATCCGTTTCTTCCGCAACCGATACCCTTTTGCTTCCCGGCCGGGTACTCTGTCCACCTATATCCAGGATAGTGGCACCTTCCGCCAGCATATTTCCTGCTTGCTGCACGATCTCTTTAATGGATTGTTTGCGACTGGAATCGTAAAAAGAATCTGGCGTTACATTAATAATACCCATTATTATGGGAGTGTCAAGACTAGTAAGTTTCCCTTTACAATTTAATGTATACATAATATTCAACCAATAAAAGCCTATGCTTGTTGGCAAAGATACACAACCGGCAATGGAAGTATCTCTAATGTAATCATATTGGACAGGATTACATCCAAAATTTCATTACACAGGGAGTGAACTGCGATCGGGCCGTATTTAGAATATATCAGCGCAAAGACAAATTCTCTAAGTTCGGCTGGCTCCAACAATAGATTATAAACTCATCTACCTGCAACCTCTATTTGGAAAACTATACAATGTCGTATTTTTTAGTCGATTGGCTTTCTGCCAGAAATGATATTGTATAAAATAGATACGATGGCGATGACTAACAAAATATGAATTAGGTTGCCCATGCCCATTCCTCTCCCTATACCCGCCAAATCTACCAGCCACAAAATAATACAAACAACCGCTACCAACCATAATATAGTTCTCATAGTAAATAATTTAAAACTGTTAATAAACGTGAGAGATATCCTTCCTTATATATCTAAAACATCGTACCAAAAAAATCTGCTGTAAAAAACCCGGCAATCATTGTAGATATGTTGAATAATGAGTAAACAATTCTACACGGCAACTGCCAGTAGTGTACAATTACCGGCCTTTTTCTTTTTTCCTGACTTTTGCATAGTTATTGCACTCTATCTAAAAACGGAACAAGATGAAGCCAAAGAAAATATGGGGAAATTTTAGTGTACAAAATACGGATAGAACTTATCAGTTTTATACGCAAATAGGTTTTACCCCAAACGGACCGAACAAGAATGCAAAATTAACCAGTTTTCTCTTCGGTGATAGTAACTTTGTAATTCATTTTTTTGAACAGGGATCACAGATTGATGCCTATTTATCATCTGGTGTAAAAACCAATGAAATCATATTCACACTTTCTGCCGACACCGAAGCAGAAGTAAAGGAATTGGCAGAGAAGGTAAAAGATGCCGGTGGTAGCATTTTTCACGAAGTGGGGAGAAACGAAACCAATCACTACGGCTTTGGTTTTGCAGATCCTGACGGACACAAATTTAATGTTCTATTAATGGAGAGCGGAATGTAGTAGGATGCTGCGTTTGCAATAAGGTAGAAATAGGAGCTCTCTTTTCTACACAAGCGCTCAAATAAAACTGTTGTTTATCATTTCATCTTTTTTATAAAACCCTATTTTTTCTTTCCTGCTTCTTTTTTTCCTGGCTTTCCGAGACTGAGCTGCAGCTGCGCTATCAAATCAGCTGGAGCAGGTGGCATCTCTGCTTTGGGTGCCGACAGTTTCTTTCCGGTTGATTTTGCCCGTATCAGTTTCATCAACCTGCTTGTGTAGGCATCTTTAAGATCTGATACATTGAATTTACCCACCATGCTTTTAATCAAGCTGCTTGCCATAGTAAGTTCGTTTTTTTTGGGTGTTGTTCTTTTTACCACAAATTCTGAAGGGTCTCTAATTTCGTTTAAAAAACGGAGCGTATGTAAGATGAGTAATCCCTGCGCTGAACGAAGTAATACAGGCTTTTCTTTATTTCTCAGTACAAAGGTGCCAATCCCTGCTTTGCCACTTTTCTCCAAAGCGACTTCCAACAAACTAAAAGCTCTTTCTCCGCCTTTCCCGGGTGCAAGGTAATAGGCATTGTCGAACAATATAATGTCTACTTCAGCCGTGTTTACAAAAGCTTCCATATTAACCGTTTTAGTTTTTTCCGGGCTGGCGCTTTTAAAGTCTTCATCTGTCAATACAACATATTTTCCCTTTAAATTATAACCCTTTACTATATTCTGCCAGGCAACCTCTTTTCCTGTTTTTTCATTTACCCTTTTAAAACGGATCGGCGCCAGATCCTTTTTATCCAACATATCAAAATCAAGTGTTCTTTCATTTATTGCGGTGTATAGCTTAACGGGTATATTTACCAATCCAAAAGCAATGTTGCCAGTCCAGATAGCTCTCATATAAATATGGGTTTATAAATGAATTAAAGATTCTGCAATCGTTTTAATGAAGCTCTCATATCGATTCCCTTTCCCAATACCGGCTTAAATATATCGCCTCGCTGCTCCAGCAAAGACGGTACATTCTTCAAAACAAAATCCTGCATCTTTAGTCCAGGCTTTACTTCATCCCAATGAAGGGGCATGGACACCGTAGCCTTAGGTTTCGGTCTTACGGAATAAGGAGCGGCGAGCGTAGCCTGGGGACGGTTTTGTAAAAAGTCGAGGTACAACTTACCTTGCCTTTTACTCACCGTTCTTTCTATAGTTGTAAATTGATTCGTTTGATGTTGTACCATGGTCACTACCACTCTGGCAAATTCTTTCGACTGATCGTAGGTATATTTTTTTCCCAGCGGAATATATATATGAATGCCGGTGGAGCCGGATGTTTTTGGAAAATGTAATACACCAATGCTATCCAGCAGATCGTGCATTACATTTGCCGTTTCTATTACTTTAGCAAAAGTTGTTTTTGTGCCGGGATCAAGATCCAACAGACACCAGTCAGGGTTGTCTGGCTTTTTAACCGTACTACTCCATGGATTAATTTCGATGCATCCAAAATTGACCATATACAAAATACTTGCCTCATCCATAGCCACCAGGAAGTGTTTGTCTTCATTGTCTCCTTCACTACGATAGCGATAAGTGGCGGCCCAGTCTGGCACTTTGCCGGTTACATCTTTCTGGTAAAAACTTTTGCCTTTGTATCCATCCGGAAAGCGATAAAGTGATTGCGGACGATTCTTTATATAAGGTAGCATGTAAGGTGCAATACGGTGATAATAATTAAGCAAATCTCTTTTGGTAATTTTATCCTCTTTCCAGAAAAGTTTATCGAGGTTCGTAAATTGCAGTGTTTTATTATTTATTCTCTTAGACTGTTCTTTACTGTCCGTACTCAGTACCTCGCTTTTTATATTACCTAATGGGGTTGTCGGACGTTTTTGTAAGGAAGCTTTTGGGACCGGTGTTCTGGTAGCACGTTTTTCTTTTGAAGTCGTTTTGTTTCTTTTGGTTTTCATATTGTCTACTGATTGGTCTTTTATACTTTTTGTAGACGGCTCTTTTATTACTTCTTCAGCGTCCTTATCTTCCCGCATTCCTTTAAAGGCAGGGTGACGGAATACACCATCTTCCGTTATTTCTGTGAAGGTAATTTCACATACGAGCCGCGGCTTCAGCCAGGTTGTATCCACATTAGGGGGATTCGGTCGAAATCTTGAAGCTTTATTGTTATCCGGAATATTCTGTAGTGCACTTCGTTTAATAATCAGGGGTTTAAATTGTTTCATCAGTTCCCTTTGTAGCCTATCACTAAAACCCGTTCCTACTTTTCCCACATAGTCCAGTTCTCCCTGATGATAAGCGCCTAATAAAAGAGCGCTGAATAATTTTGGAGAGTCTTGGTTATGCGTATAACCTACTATAATTACTTCCCGGCTTTTTTGTGTTTTTATCTTTAGCCAGTCACGGGTACGCTTACCCGAAAGATAAACACTGCTCAACCGTTTGGCAATAATACCTTCCAGTCCCATCTTTCTGGCTGTAGCAAAAAAATCAATTCCTTTTTCTTCAATCGAGAATCCTATTCTAATGACTGGGTTATCGACGGGTATAATTGATTTTAACACCTCCAACCTTTCCGATAGTGGCAACCCTATTAGCGATTTATCTTTATACCAAAGCACATCAAATACATAATACAATAAAGGTCCATCTTCGGTGCTGCGCCAGTTCTGTAACTTATGGAACCGGGAAATACCATTCTCCTCTACCGCTACAATTTCTCCATCAACAATCACATCTGTATCCCATTGTTGCAATGCTGTCGTTACGGGTGAAAACTTTTCGTTGAATATTTTTCCGTTCCGGGACCTCAATTCGGTAGTGTTTCCTTTCCGGAACGCCAGCGCTCTGTAGCCATCCCACTTTATTTCGTATGTCCAATCAGCATCATTAAAAGGCGCATCCACCAAGGTTGCCAACATGGGAGACAGCTTCTTTGAAAAAGCAGTTGTTGGAGCATGCTTCAATATCGACATAATCGAAGCAGCTTGCACTTTAGTTTTTTTTTGTGTTCGCCTGGCTTTCTGTAACGTAGGTTGGGTAGCGCTCTTGTTCATGCTTTCATGAACACGTTCCGGCTTATCAGCCACTTCTTCAATTGTTTTTCCTGATACCACAGATTTGTCTTTTAAGGTAATGTCAGTATCGGAAGCATATTTATCTGTATGTTTTATCAGCAGCCACGCATTGTCACCCATTCCTTTTGTTTTTACCAGTGCAAATTCTCCCTTAAGTTTTTTTCCTTTTAACTGAATCTTTACAGAACCGTCTCTAAGTTGTTTAAGCATGGATTTCTCCTGAGCAGCCTTTCCACTGCTATCATCAAGCGGTGCATAAGTGCCGGCATCCCAGATAATCACCGTTCCTGCCCCGTAATTTCCTTTAGGAATACTGCCTTCAAAATCTTTATAGTCGTATGGATGGTTTTCGACCTTCATGGCCAAACGTTTGTTTTTGGGGTTTAAAGAAGGTCCCTTGGGTACCGCCCAACTTACAAGCACCCCTTCTACTTCTAATCTGAAATCATAGTGAAGGCGGGAAGCTTTGTGCTTTTGCACGACAAACTGCAATTGCTGGCTCTTATTTTCACCGGACTGGGGTTCCGGCGTCGTATTAAAGTTTCGCTTCTTTCTGTATAATGATAGTCCCATATACATGAATTTTAAACGGTACCCGCTTACAACTTATTGGTGTACTGTCTAATTCAAAAACTATTCCTAATTCCCGGAGTTGGAATGTTTCTGCTTATGCGGACTACTGTAGCGTAGATGTTTGGGTAAGAATCGTTATCAACCTACTTTTTGGCCGTTATTCTCCATATGGTATTGCTGGTATCATCTGTCAGCAGTAGAGACCCATCTTGTAGAGTGACTAACCCTACTGGTCGTCCCCTTACCTCGTTTTTTGTGGAATCAACAATAAAGCCAGTAAGAAATTCCTCGGGCTCTCCGGCAGGCAATCCTTTTTTGAAAGGAATAAAAACTACCCGATAACCCGCCAACGTAGATTTATTCCATGATCCGTGTTGCGCTATAAATGCGCCACCCTGATATTTTTTAGGAAATTGAGCGTGCTTGTAAAAAACGAGCCCTAACGATGCCGTATGAGAACCCAAAGAAACGTCGGGTACAATGGCTTCTTTTACCAATGTCGGATTCATATCTTCCGGTTTAATTCTGGGGTCAACGTGCTGACCAAAATAACTGAATGGCCAACCGTAAAACCCTCCTTCTTTAACCGACGTAGTATAGTCAGGAACCAATTCGTCGCCCAGTTCGTCTCGCTCATTCACTGTTACCCATAGCGAGCCGCTTGCCGGTTGCCAATCCATCCCTACAGGATTTCTGAGGCCCGATGCGTATACTTTTAGTCCGGTACCATCCGGATTAATCTCCCATATTCTCGCTTTGTCCTTATCTGCTTCCAATCCATTTTCTGCAACGTTGCTGCCCGAACCGATTGCAATATATATTTTAGTTCCCTTATGATTGGTGGTAATATTCCGGGTCCAATGCCGGTTATTTTTTCCTGCAGGCAGGTCCAGTATTTTTTTCCCTTCCGCTTCAATACTGGTTTGTCCTTTTTTGTAAGGGTACATCCAAAGACCATCGGTATTAGCAACATAAAACTTGTCCTTTAGCAACAGCATTCCAAAAGGAAGATTCAGTTCTTCCAAAAAAACAGCCCGTATATCCGGAATACCATCTCCATCGGTATCACGCAGCAAAGTAATTCTATTGGCGCTTTTACGCATATCATTTGACTTGTCGGCGCCTATAATGGCAGCACCTATTCTTTCAATAAAATTATGCGGGGTATTAGATTCTGCCACTAATACATCCCCATTAGGCAATACATACATCCATCGTGGATTTTGAAAATCATCCGCATATTTAGTTACCCAAAAACCTTCTGGCGCCTTGGGCACCTCTCCTTCCTTCCAACCTATCACATTACTGAAATTGGTTGCCGACCGGGTATCATATGGAGCGGGAAGAGTGTCCTTTAATTGAGCAATAGAAATATGCATCGTCAGCACATACAATACTACTGTGGAAATGATTTTATATTTCATACGATGATGTTTTAAAAAATTAATTTTTGCACAGGTACTAAAAAGCTCACAGGGGTTAGGATAAAATATGTCTATCATACAATAGCAGCGTTCTTGACGGTTGCTTTTTGAGCATTCCCATCAGAACGGATAATTAATCTATTGCCTTTGTCGAAAGTAAAGTAGTTCCACAGCCAACTGGCGAAAACCATCAATTTATTGCGAAAGCTAATAAGGTAATTAATATGAACAAAAAGCCATATCCACCATGCTATTCTCCCGCCGAGGTATTTTTTGCCCGGAAGATCAAGCACTGCTTTTCCTCTTCCTATTGTTGCTAAAGTTCCTTTGTCAAAATATTTGAAAGACCTCACCGGTTCTCCCTTGTGTATATTCCATAAATTTTTACCTATAAAACGCCCCATTTGAATAGCCACCTGCGCAACGCCCGGATGTCCCTTAGGATAGTCCGCTGTTTTCATCAAAGCGATATCGCCTATTGCAAAAATATTGTGGGTATCCTTAACCCTACAGGAATCATCAATAAGTAAACGTCCGCTTTCAGTCCAGGCTTCGTTGATCCCCTTAATTTTAACGCTGGTAACCCCTGCAGACCATATCACGGTGTCGGCAGATATCGGAGATCTGTTTTTAAAACGCAAGGTGTGTCCGTCATAAGCATCCACCATTGCACTAACGATCACTTCAACCCCCATCTTTTGTAGTTTCTTTCGGGCGCTTTCTCCGGCTCTTTCAGACATAGGTGGTAATATACGTCCCATACCTTCTACAAGATAAATTTTCATCTCCTGGAAGTTGATACCGGGATAATCTTTAGGCAATACCTTTTTCCGAAGCTCTGCCAATGCCCCCGAAGTTTCCACCCCCGTAGGACCACCACCCACTACTGCAAAGCTAAGCAGAGACCTACGTCTCTTCAGGTCATCCGTCATTTCTGCCAATTCCAGCACCTGCATTAACTGGCTCCGTAAATTCAATGCATCTGTAATAGATTTTAGAGGAAATACATGTTGCGACAGTTGGATGTTTCCATAATAATTTGAAACGGACCCGGCTGCTATTACAAGATAGTCGTATTGTAGATTACCAGCGGGCGTAAATACCAGTTGTTGTTCAGTGTCAACAGAGACAATTTCGAAGAGTCTGAAATAAAAATCATCCAGCATTTTGAATTGATTTCTAAGTGGACTCGCTATAGATTCCGCCTGCAAACCTGCTGTGGCTACCTGATAAAGCAAGGGCTGAAAAGTATGGTAATTATGTCTATCAAATAACACCACCTGAAAATTTCCCCTTGGCAGGTGTTTGCACAAGTTTATTCCTCCAAAACCGCCACCGATTATTACCACCCTCGGTTTCAGGGTAGGAGGTATATTCAGTTTTATCAGTGAATCATGCATATTCTTTTTTAAAATGAACTTTTTTTGCCTCTATGGCAAAAAAGAAAGACGATTGTAGTACGAATACAAAGTTTACGGTGCCGGTGGCATAGTGCTTTTTTCAGGAAAAATATTGCCCAGACTTTCGTTAACGAATTTCTTTCCCTTCTCTTTCAGAGACTCCTTCTCTCCTGGTGACATTTTAGCAATTAAATAACAAGCATATACAGCCGAAGCAGCGATCAGCAAGCCAAAAAAACCTTTGTGTTGCATAAAAAATATTTTCTGTTGAACAAAATATTGTCTTGCTGAAATAGAAGGCAATACCCTGCCAAAAGTAATTGTAGGTAGGAAATTAACTATTTGACTGGATGCCTATCTGCTGAAAAAAGGCAGAAAGCAAATAGAATAGCCAGGTATTCGCGTTATGTGTTTTTCTCGATTTGACTAACCCCTCTATAAAATGTAGAAACATTTTCCCAAAATGAGTAAACCTGGGATCCCGAAAAATAAATATAGTTTATTGAACTTTTCCAGGCTGTATATTTAAAGAATAATCTCACCAATGCCCAATATCATGGCTTGTTACAGCATCAAAATAAACCCGGCCGATAATTTGCGTAGTTTTATTTACACTCTTTAAACCTAATTCTATAGCGACTTACTTTATATCATTGCTATTCTATCAATAATTTCCCGGCTATAGGTTTTTTAATAAGGCAGACAGCAGGTTGATTCATCTGGTATTAATTGTAGCTGGTAGTGATACTACAGGTCGTTAGAAAATCATCAAACGAAAAAGTAGCATGAAAATAACCAACTAAATAAATTATGATATGAAAAAGTATTATTTAGCCGTAATGATGGTAGGGTTGCTGGCTTGCAACACTAATTCCGGCAATACACTTGATTCGGTTGAAAAGGCCGATTCGACTAATAAGGCTAAGCAGGCTATTGTTTCAGGCGAATCGAAAATAGAAAAAAATACAAGCAAATTTCTTGTAAAAGCTGCCGATGACGGAATGAGTAAAGTAGAGGCGGCCAAAATAGCAGAAGCAAAAGCAGTTAGTAAGATTGTCAGAGACTTTGCCAGCGAGATTATCAACGACCATAATGCAATTGCTGCCGACGTAAGATCACTCGCATCCAAACGTACCGTAGCCCTGCCTGCAACACCCGGAGAGGACAACCTAAAAAGAATTGCTGACCTGCAGGACAAAAAATCGAGTGATTTTGATAAGTTTTTTCTGGACAGGATGATTTCAGATCACAAAAAATTGATAACTCTTTTTCGGGACACAAACAACGAAGCCATCGACCCAGCGGTAAAGGCATTCATTACGGCTACCATTCCTGCTCTGGAATCACACCTCGCAAAAGCAGCATTTCTCAGGAAAACGCTCTGGTAATTCGAGCATTTCTGTCTTCCTTAAAAATCATCAACATGTTTTACGTGTGACAGCTCACCTCTAAACATAAGAATAGATGGTCTTGTGCTTTTGTCTATCATCGTATTATGTGGTGTATCCCATACGACCCAGCAACTATTGATCTGCGTCATAACGTAGACAAGTACACTATCTTTAAAACAAGCCTTCTACAAAGAACTCCCAAGAGTGAAATAAGTACGTATTTCTGTAAGGTCAAGCCTTATTTGCTCCAGTTGCTGCGAGACGAGTTCAAACAATTCAACTGGGTAAGCATTATTTTGCAATACATTTATACTTTCCAAATAGGCCTTTAGAACAGCCTCATCACAAGAATTGCACGAATACAAAATTGATTGTCTACTTTCCCATTTGAAAGCTACCGTTTCTTCCTTCCACAATGCAAAAATTAATCCGGCACCTGAATTATTCTTTCCACCTTCGTCCACTGGCTCTAAAAAGTCTGCCAATTGCCGAATACAATCCTTGCCTTCTTCAAGTCTGTCTTTAAAAAGCAAAACAAGTTCTGCACCTTTTATTACCGCTATCGCCTTTTCGTAATACCCGATTCTATTTTTATTTATTGCTATTAAATCATTAACCAAAACCGAATAATCTTTTGTAGCCATAACTGAAATTTTCTATTGTTAAAAAACATTGTCGTTACTGCGCGTTATACCATACCGGTTGTTATTTGCTGGCGTTTTATTTAAACTAAACCAGTCTTCCTCTACCGATACAAAAATTCGGCCATCAAATTACCCCTCCCTATATCAGGCTTCCCTACTATTTAAGATATAGTGTTGGTATGTTAGTTGCACTGCTTCTAATAGACGAGATACAAACACACTTTAAAATTTATTGTATGCCAAAGAAAGAAACGATTAAAAAGGCCCAATCTGCCAAACGTGCCGGAAAGTCTGCCAGCACACAGGCTGGCGAATTTGTGCGGGAAGAAATAGAGACCATTCGCAAAGGAACACACGGAGCGAGATCAGCTAAACAAGCTATTGCAATTGGGCTCTCCAAAGCCCGGCGGGCTGGGGTTGATTTAAAACCACCAAAGAAAGGAGAAGTTTCTGAGAAGACACGTAAAAGTGCTGAAAGCGCCTACAAAAAAGGGCAAAAACGCGAACCCGTTTCAGCTACCCGGTCTGCCGCCAGCGAGAAGGCGCTCAAAAAAGAGCCTACAACGACAGTCTCCCAAGGCGATTTATCAAGACAAACCAAATCAGCGGCTAAAAGAAAAACAGCGGCCGAAAGGTCTGCCTCAGCAAAAAAGGCAGCAAGAACCAGAAAGAAAAATGCCCTTTAGAATCTTCTGTCGGCATTTACTCTGAAAGCCACCTTACATATGGCACCATAGGAAACTATAGTGCCATCTTTTACATGTACCTTAAAATCTTTTACGTACACCGAATCAATATCATGTATAGTGGTAGATACTTCCTCCACGGCATTCTTTACGGCATCATCAAAACCACTGGCCGACGATGCAATCACCTCAATTACTTTAACGATAGACATAACGATTATTTTTAGTTACTAATTTGTTGGAGTCATTCCGTCGTACTTACCAACGGCACCCCGGAAAAACTCAAATTTATAATCGAAATACCATGCCGCTATTGCTCTTTTAAAATTCCATGGAACAACTTAGTCAATCTGCAGAGTAATTTAGCCTTGTCTTAACTATTGCTAAAATACAGGATCTATCTGCAAGCGCCCCTTTTTTGCTTAAGCCAACTATTTACCAAGTAGTGTGTTGTTAACTACCATTTTTATCTGGCATGTCTATTGATATAATAAATGTGTTGACTTAGTGTAAGTTGAACAATCTATTAGTCTAAACAAATTGTTAATCAGAAAAACCAGTACGTATGACCAGAAGTCGATTTTTTAACGATCACAAAGAAGATACTATAGAATTGCGCATTTGCTTTACCGCTGATAGCATTTTCTATCTCAAGGCGCTACAATTACCCATTAACTTAAACGATTGGATTTGGCATGAAGAACAGGTAAATGGTAATACCAATTTAATAATTACCGATAAACGATCCACCCTGGATATAACCGAACCTAAAAAATAGGTGCACGCGGCTAGTTATCTTCGATAAAGAAAAATATAAGTGCCATTCAACGCAATATTTTTTCTTTCTGTTTATTCAGTCAAAGTAGGACCACTCAATAGCTGTTGCTAGTAGACGCTCAATTATAGCAGTATACAGTTGTAAGCTACGCAACTCAAGATAGGAAGACTTGAGCAACTTATGAATGCTACTATCTACAACCTATCTAAATAATTTTTCCTTCATGAAAACAGCGGCTTCCAAAATAGAAAGCTTTGTTGCAGGAATATGTGCCAAAGGATTTAGCATTCCGAAGTCATGAATCTGACCCTGAAAACGAGTTAGTACTACTTCCACTCCTGCTTCATCAAGCTTTCTCGCATATTCCTCCCCTTCATCCCTTAGCACATCATTCTCTGCTGTCTGTATCAATGTCGGCGGCAAACCTACCAGTTCACTATGCAAAGCCCGCAGGGGGGACACAAAACGATTATTTCGGTCTTTGGGATTTTCTATGTAGGCATCCCAAAACCATTTCATCATATTTTTTGTAAGAAACCGCCCTTCCGCGAATAAGTTGTAAGACTCCGTCTCAAAATTTGCATCGGTTACCGGCCAAAATAATACCTGGCAGGCAATTAGGGGTCCCTCTTTTTCTTTAGCCATTAGCGTGATAGCTGCGCTCATATTACCACCCACACTATTTCCAGCTATGCCCATACGACTACCGTCGACTCCTATCTCTTCTCCATTTTTGGCTAGCCAATTCACCAACTGGTAAATCTGATTAATAGCGGTGGGGTATCTGGCCTCAGGAGAAAGCGCATAATCGGGAAAAACTGCAACAGCTCCAGTACGCACTACCAGATCTCTCACCAGCCTCCTATGGGTAGCATAGTCGCCCAGGACCCATCCCCCTCCATGAATAAACACAAACACAGGCAGTGTACTTTCTACACCTTGCGGACGAACTATGTGGAAATTTATTGGGTTACCCTCCTGCACGATCACATATTCAGATTCCTCTATTCCAGAATAATCTACCTCCGCAGCCGTTTGCGTTTCTATCAAAACAATTCTGGCATCAACAGGGGTTAATTTCTCGATGGGTAATACCGTCGGGTCATTTATTTTTTTTAGAAACTTACGGACCTCTCTAAATATCTTCGGATCATCGAATGTTTCAAAATTAGCCTTCATAACTGTTATTTTTTATGTTTATTGTAAATAATACTGCTTATGCGGTAAACCACTCTCAAAGGCAATAAACCATAATGTACCAACATCGAACCAAGTTTACTGATCGCCTAATATAGAGTCGGCATATAAACTATTCTTGCTTATCCCACATCTTATACTTTCTTTACGACTCACATTTGTCGGTTGTCAAATTCAATTCCATTCAATCATCCCCAATGGGCAATTGTTGTAGAAATATTTTCTCGTAAATAATATACTGGTGCTAAAAAGTAAAATGTTGTACCCAGTCTTTTTTTGGCACGGTTATTTCATCTTATGAAGTATGTTTCTTTACTAGGGGTGGTTTGGTAAAACAAACCTGAGAAAATACTCTTCTAACCTGATCTGGATAATACCAGCGTAGGAAAAATCGAAACATAGCTCCGGTTTAACAACCGGAGCTTTTTTTTGTCAAACGGCAACTATGGTAAGTTTCTTACAGCAAAAAATGCCTGCCCTAAAATATGAACAGACATCTTTTATATTCATCGTGCCTTAACTATTTTTTATAAAGCTATCTTCAGCTGTTATTCCATCAAGGCCTGTTCGTTTACAAAACTTTCAGCTATCTCTGTAAGGGCAACGTCCGTATTCTTTTCCTCTTCCAGAATTTGCTCAAGCAATTGAGCCACCTCCTTATGTTTCATACACATAGCAAAAGCCCGCAAAGTACCATATGTGGCTATTTCATAATGCTCTACTTTTTGGGCAGCAAGTATTAGTCCGGCATCTCTCACAGCAGTATCACTTTCGGTATCATTAATAATCTCTCCTGCTTCCATAAGCAACCCCTCCATTGCTTCGCATTTTCTTCCAATAGCCTTCTCATCAAGTAACTCAAAAACATGTTGCAGCATCGAAACGTGATTTTCCGATTCTATCTTATGTTTTTCAAAGGCGGCACCCAGCTCTTCATTTGTACTGGCTTTCTTCATTTTTGGCAATGCTTTCACCAATTGTTTCTCTGCCCAGTAGATGTCTTTCAACTCATCTATAAAAAATTTGTGGAATTCGCGCCCTTTCATTTCTTCGGATACATTTGATTGCTTATCCTTTGAAGAAGGCGTCTTTCTTGTTTTTGAAAGTGACATACATATAGATTTTTGATTAAAAATTGGTTACACCCCTAATACATAAAGAAAATCAAGCCAAAAAATGGGCGTACCTATATTTACATAAAAAAGAAGGC
Organism: uncultured Terrimonas sp.; assembly: GCA_964604365.1. GTDB lineage: Bacteria > Bacteroidota > Bacteroidia > Chitinophagales > Chitinophagaceae > Agriterribacter. Next base: position 143,882 of record CAZRYS010000003.1, on the reverse strand, counting down.
AAAAACACAACACCTTTTTTAAAATTTGCACATAGAGTAATAGTATAGACTGTTGGCATCTGCACTTTTATTCCGGCAATGACAGAAGTCGTGGTGTGGGTAATTGAACACTTCTTTAAATTACGTGACTGTTTATAATAAATGCCGGCATAACGATCACTACCCTCCTTAAGGTATTTCTTGTTCAAAAATCAACAGGCAAAGATGCTAAAACAAGAGAGAGTGATGAGCAGATGAGAGGAAGAGCTTAAAGTGTTGTGTAAATGTGTAAATAGGGGTTGAAGAAAGTAAAAAAGGCAAGGATAGACATCAATTTCATCCCCGGCCAACCAATCGCCTACACTGGGAAAATCGGCTCCCATAAAAGACAAAAAAGGAACTAAAGATCTTTTGAAAGAAATTCAGCAGAGGTTACAGGTTATCTTTTTAAGGCCGGTAAATCACTGAATCCTTTAAAGAGTTTTAGCTTATTATATAAAGTCTTGCGATCTATTTTCAGTATTTCCGCTGCCCGTTTCTTATTAAAATTTACAGTTCGCAACACAGACATTATTGCCTGGTACTCTGCATTAAAAGAAGCTTCTTTTAATAGTACAACGGAGTTTTGTGCAGGGTAGGTTTCCTGCGCATGCGAATGTACCGTTGGTGAAGCCAATGCATTCTCCGAAATTTCGGGTAAAAGCGCTGTCATATCGATTATTCCTTCATCATGTGTTAGTAATACAGCTCGACGTACTACATTTCGTAGTTCCCTTAAGTTTCCATGCCAATGATAGCTGCGAAAGGCACCAATCACTGCATCGGTAAATCCCGTCACTCTTTTTCCATTCTCAATACAAGATTTTTCCAGGAAATACTCGGCCAAAGGTATAATATCATCCTTGCGTTCTCTTAGTGGAGGAAGAGAAATAGCAAATTCGTTTAGACGGTGATATAAATCCTCCCTGAATTTACCTTGTTGGTAAGCAGATTTAATATTTTCGTTGGAAGCCACTATGATTCTGATATCACAAGCAATTTCTTTATTGCAACCTACCCTCTTGAATATACGCTCCTGAATAGTTCGAAGAAGTACAGCCTGAGTATCTAAGGAAAGATTTGATATTTCGTCTAAAAACAAGGTGCCCCTATTCGCCAATTCAATATGTCCGACCTTGTCCAGTAGTGCTCCGGTAAAAGCGCCTTTTACGTGACCAAACAATTCACTGGCAGCAAGTTCCCGGGATAATGTTCCGCAATCGATCGCCACAAAAGGATATTTCGACCTTTTACTTCTATTATGTATTGTTCTCGCAACAACTTCTTTGCCCGTTCCACTTTCGCCATATAAAATTACGCTATAATTAGTGGGGGCAACTACCTCTACCTGTTGATAAAGAGAAGTAGTGCTGGCAGAACTACCGATAAAATATTGACCGGCGTTCGAATCATCCTGTAGCACAGTGCCGCCTTCCACCATATTCTTCCTTTGATTAACGATATTATCGGTTGTCATCTGCTTCAGAATGCTCAATACCTCTTCAGGAATAAGCGGTTTAGGTATATAATCGTAGGCTCCCAACCTAATTACTTCAATCGCATGTCTGATATCTGAATAGCCAGTGATTATTAATATAATCGCTTTATTATCTACCTGCTTTAGCTTTTCTATTAATTCCGATCCATTCATATCGCCCAACCGATAATCAGAAATAACAGCATCAAAATTCTCGGATTTATATTTGGCCAGGCCTTTATTGCCGGAGAAAGCGGTATCAACTTCGTAGCCGTTTTTTTTCAAGAATTTAGAAAGTAGTAAGCAAAGATCTGTATCATCGTCTATTATGAGGATTTTTTTGGGCATAAGGAGGCTATTTTTACTCAGAATGTTACCTAAATCGTGCCATTATTGAATCTACAAAATAAATTGCTATTATAATAAAAAAGAATGGCAGGCCGTTTGCTGCTAAAAAAAGATGAGTTACCCGAAAAAACGATTTAAATAACATGGAAGAACGCCCGATTATTCTTGTTGTAGATGATGAGACGGATATCTTTTATCTGGTTAGCAAAATCTTTAAAGAACTGAATATTGATTTCGTACAAGCAGAAACCATCAATGAAGGATTAATGGCTATTAATAAGACCCCTTCGATTGCATTGGTATTGTTGGACAATCACCTCCCGGACGGATTGGGAATAGAGTTTATTAAACGATTTAAAGAAAAAAAGAGATCCGTAGTGATGATGACGGCTTTCGATACGAGATACGATCGAAAATATGCGGAGGCACAAGGGGCAGATGATTTCATTGGCAAACCTTTCACAAAACAACAAATGACAACGGTGATAACTAAAATACTATTTGACCCATCCGGATAAATCAGATTCCAATGTTACAATGAAAGTAGTACCCGCTCCTTCTATACTGTTTACCTTTATCGTCCCCTTATGACTGATTATAATATTCTGCGCATTGGTAAGTCCCAGTCCTCCTCCTTTTTTTTTCATACTGAAATAAGGTTCAAATATATTATGTAAGGTTTCTTCACTCATCCCCTTGCCGTTATCACTAATTTCTATTATGCACTTACCCTCTTCCATCTTTGTGGTTACCTGCAGTATTCCCTCTTTTTCTTCCATAGCCTCAATTGAATTGATAATGATATTCAACAACGCAATCTTTAAACGCTCCTTATCTACCATAACGTCGCAAATGTCCGGTGCATATCTCTTTTTCAATTCTATTTTTCTTAGTGATAAGCGATCCTTTGCCAGGTAGAGACTTTCTTCCAAAACCTGATTCACGTCCTCTTTCCGAATTTCCAATTGTATATATTTGGTCGCGTTCAATAAGTCACTAACCATTTGATTAATCCGGTTAGCATTTCTGCTGATCATCGCCAGTAAATAGTTTGCCTCCTGATCCTTTTCAACACCGGAAATTTCTTGCAACTGTTGAGTAGCAAGCGAAATATTGGTCAGTGGATTTCTTACTTCATGCGCCATAACCCGGGCGACACGACCGATGGCAGCAAATTTTTCTATGCCACGGAACTGCTTGAGCTCGGCATTTTTTTGGCTAAGTTCAAGCACGCTGCGCTCGAGCGCTTGTCGAGCCTCTATCGCATGCTCATCACTTTTTTTTCGCTTATTATAGTGAGTATTCAGCGTGAGCAGCGCATACAACGTAGCAGCAATGGCTATCAACAACGAAAGATAAATAATTAATTCCGTAATGGAATATATGGTGCTTAGTTGGTCCACTCGTTTATTAGCATGTTCAGCCTGCCAGTCTGCAATGGTGTGAAGGCCGACTTGAATGCTGTCAAGCTGCTGTACCCTATCTTTTGTGAAAACACTATCAACAAGATTTGGCGTGGTGGCCGATGAACGATCTATTAACTGCGTTAGATCAGACATACGCCGGCTGAAAACCGCATGAAGTATCCTTAGTTGCTGATTCAATGCAGTATCTTCGTTTAGCCGGGCTATCAAATCATTCATTTGAATAGACACCTCCATTTTCTGGCGTTCGAAATCATCCAATCTCTCCCCTTTTCCTGCGCCCAGATAATTTCGGATGTTCAATTCAACATTGTTGATTAACAATTCCAGGTTCAAAACTTTACGAATTATTTGCTGACTATCTACAACTGAAGCCTTTTCGTATTCCAACCGTCTCGTGACTGAATAAATAAGAAAAAAAGACAGAAACAGCATTGCCGATGCTAATACGTAGCCTAATCGAATACTCCTTGTTGAACTAAGCATATACAAAACCTTCCACTTTTACACGGAGATATAGGAGCTGAAAAAAGATAGTTTTTCCGGTAACAATCAATAGAAAAGCACATTCATGTTGAATATCAGTGGCAGGGATATCAAACGATGTATGCAAATACGAGTAAAAAAATACTTATTTTGTATGCAACATCATACTTGTACAAATTGCGTGCTATATACGCAAGTTAACGAAAAGATCCCTCAAACTGAAAAATAAAATCAGTGAAAAATAAAAATGCTTTAACCATACTGAGCCAATTCCGATAAGATCCAAGCGGGGTGGTAATCTGCAAGATAAAAATGACATAGATAGTTAAGAGGGGAAAGAACATTATTAAAAAGAAAGAATATCATACGCAATAAGAAAAAGAATAGGTGTTCAAAAAAAGTAAAAATGAGTGTAAAAATAAACTCAGTCAATTTTTAATCGCCATTGCCCAAAATGAGGAAAAAATTCCACACTTCCTTAAACTATATAAGTATTATCCCCCATTCGCATTTCTCTGTATTGAGAATACTACAATTACATTGGCCATTTCGTCGAATATAATTTACTCTTTCAGACTAAATAGTTAACGTAACTCTGGCGAGAGAATAAATTATGCAAAAAAGGTTTTTCAAAGTCCCTATATGCTTCGTCAAAATCAACTTTTGATCGCATCATCCAGAACTCAACATCATTTAACCAGATGTCCCCATCCGTTGGAAAGACTGTTCTTGTCTGTCCAAACAGCATCCCGGCGGGGTGCGTATAGATAAAAAACTTACGTTCGGTTTAAATATCTGCCTAATGTGAAGAAGCCGTTTCTAGTATATCATTAATACTACCTCACCTAATTCAAAACTTCTGCTTAAAACGGCGTGAATCTTGAGATAATACAAACATGAAAATTTATAGACCGGTAGATAATATTGTTTCAAAAATGAGGGAATATTTGATGGCTGATCCTACCTATCTTCTCTTTAAAGATGAAGCACCGCTTAGGCTGGACTTACTCAGTAGCCTTCAAATGGAATCGCACGGAATCAAAATAGCTGCTCAACACGAAATCCAAACAACCAAACACTCTCATAAAATACTAAAACGACTGAGTGAAAATGAGGAAATTATTAATAGAGTGCTGCAAATGCTAACGGAAACTATTAAGAATAAACACCCCATTGCGCCGGCCAGTGAATGGCTCCTGGATAATTTCTATCTTATACAAGAACAAATAGAAATAATCCGCAAACACCTGCCAAAAAACTACAGTCTTACCCTGCCTGTTCTTTCAAGTGGCAAGTCAGAGGGATTACCAAGAGTATACGACATAGCACTCGAAATCATTTCTCACAGCGATGGAAGGCTTGATTTAGTAAATCTGACGTCTTTCATTGAAGGATATCAAACCATAAAAGTTCTGACGATCGGAGAACTGTGGGCTATTCCTATCATGCTTCGCCTAGCCATTATAGAAAATATCCGGCGCATTGCATCACGCATTGCAATAGACAGGATCGATAAAAATGAAGCTATTATTTGGGCCGATCAACTGATAAAGGTAGCACAAGAAGATGCAAAAAATATTATAGTAGCCACCGCTGAAATGGCCAAAAGCGATATCCCATTAAATAGTGCTTTTGTGTCAGAAATAACCAGGCGCATGCAGGGAAAGGCGCATGGGCTTTCCATACCGTTGTCGTGGATAGAACAGCAACTATCAGACACCGGTCATTCAATTGCTGAGTTCTTAAATAACCATAGCCAAACCCAAACAACTGACCAGATATCAATGCGTAACAGCATAGAAAGTATTCGGCTTCTAAAGACCACCGAATGGAAAAAATTTGTGGAAAGTGTGTCCGTTGTAGAAAAAATTTTGCGCTCAGACGTTAGTGGTATTTATCCCTTAATGGACTTCGGCACCCGGGACTACTACCGTCACATAATTGAAAAAATAGCCAAAAAAACACAAAAAAAGGAACACGAAATAGCATCAGATGCTATTTCACTTAGCAAAAAAAAAACACAAGGAACACGTCAGCAACATGTAGGATATTTCTTGATTGACAAAGGATATGCATCGCTATGCCAGGTAGCAGCGGTGTCACTTACGCCATCAGACCATCTAAAGAGTTTTTTCAAAAAAATAAGATTGCTGTTATATGCAGGAGGTACGTTCTTGCTGGCATTATTACCAGCATTAATTTTAAGTACAATTATATATAGACAGCCTCATCGTATGTGGCTTGCTATCGGCATCGGTATTTTGTCTTTTGTGGTATTGGGCTATTTTGGAGGGGTACTTATCAATTGGATTTCCACACTTCTTGTCAAACCTAAGCCTTTGCCAAGACTCGACTTTTCGGAAAAAATACCTAAGGAATTTACGACTATTGTAGCCGTGCCTTGCTTAGTGATAAACAAAGTAGAAATAGAAACCCTGATCAATGACCTGGAAGTACGTTTTCTTTCTAATCCGGAAAAAAACCTGTTTTATTGCCTTTTGACCGATTTTACGGATGCCCCACAAGAAACCATGCCCGGCGACGCTGAGTTATTATCCCTAGTTAGTGAGGGTATACGATCACTAAATCTAAAGTATAAAAATAACACCGGGGAAGAACGGTTCTTTCTGATGCACCGGCCCAGGAAATGGAATAAAAAAGAAAAATGCTGGATGAGTCATGAAAGAAAGCGCGGAAAACTTAGCGAGCTGAATAGCCTTCTAAGAAACGGTGGAAACGACGACTTTTCTATTATCGTTGGTGATACGAATACCTTGTCTCATGTAAGATATGTTATCACCCTGGATGCAGACACTTTATTACCTCGTGAAGCAGCATGGAAAATGATTGCGACAATGGCTCATCCTTTGAATCAGCCCATGATCGATGAAAAAACACAAACGGTGGTAGATGGATACGGCATTCTACAGCCACTTACCGCGGTAAACTTACCTAAAAAAAACAGTTCTGTCTATACCCGTATGCATAGCACTGATGCCGGACTAGACCCATATACGCAGTTAGTTTCCGATGTATACCAGGATCTCTTTGATGAGGGATCCTTTGTAGGAAAAGGAATCTACGATATAGATGTATTTGAAAAAATACTCGCAAACACTTTTCCAGACAACAGAATATTAAGTCACGACTTACTCGAGGGCTCTTTTGTCCGGTCGGGACTGTTAACAGATGTACAATTGTTTGAAGATTATCCGCAGACATACTGGATGGATGTCAATCGTCGGCATAGATGGATAAGGGGGGACTGGCAAATAGCAACCTGGGGACTTCCTTTTGTACCCGACAGCAACAACAAGCTTAAGCGAAACTATATCTCCTCACTATCAAAATGGAAAATTTGGGATAACCTTAAAAGAAGTCTCTTTTCACCTGCCTGCTTTTTAATGCTATTGCTCGTGTGGTTGTTTATGGAAAACCCCGTAACATGGACCTTGGGATTATTAGCCTGCTTTTTACTTACGCCATTTGTAACATCCGTGATCCAGTTCTTTAAAAAACCAGAGGAACTTGACTATAGAACACATCTCCTCTCCATCAAAGACAGCTTTCTAAATTCTATTGCACAAAGCGCATTGACCATCATCTGTTTGCCGTTTGAAGCGTACAAAAATACACATGCTATCATTTTAGCAAATTGGCGATTATTAATCACTCATAAGAGACTATTGCAATGGACACCCTATGCGCCAAGATATGCGGGTAACCAAAAAACTATCTTTGACTCATACCTCATTATGTTTCCAGCTGTTGTATTGGTCATCCTACTTTCCATCCTCATACCTTATCTCCAACCCGCATCCATTCCAATTGCACTCCCATTTTTGTTTCTTTGGCTTATTTCACCCATGGTTGTATGGTTTGTAAGTCGGCCCGTACGGACAAAAAGTTTTAAAATATCTTCCGAAGAAACAAAATCACTCCAAATCGTTGGGCGGAAAACCTGGGCATTTTTTGAAGACTTTGTGAGCATAAAAGATAATTTTCTACCGCCGGACAATCATCAAGAAACCCCCATTGAAGCAACGGCTCATCGTACATCTCCTACTAATATCGGCTTAGCCTGCCTGGCCAATCTTTCTGCTTACGACTTTGGTTATATATCTCCCTTCAAACTGGTGGAAAGGACGGCGTATACATTTCAGTCGTTAAATAATATGGAACGTTATAAAGGACATTTCTATAATTGGTACGATACTATGAATTTGCAGCCATTGTTTCCCAAATATATATCTACCGTAGATAGTGGCAATTTCATATGTAATATGCTGGTATTGCGACAAGGGATCATGGAACTTCCTCATCAAAAAATACTGAATAAACAACTTTACGAAGGCTTACTTCATACCATCCTGGCAATGAAAGCATTAACACCCACAAATAAAGCACTCAATGCCATTGAAGATTATCTTAAGAAAGATTGCGCCGAAGACCCAACAGGACTTCTTCAGCACAAAGAACAACTACAAAGACTAACAGTATCCATCAACGAAATAAAAGAAAATTCAGATTTTTCTGAAAATATGTCCTCGTGGCTAATAAAATTCGAAGCACAGATCAATGACGCCTTATATAACATTTCTCATTTATCCCCATGGACAGATTTATTGCCCCTGCCTGAGCACTTTTCCTCTCTAGACGCTCTGGAAACAGTACCGTCTCTGATGGAGGGGTCCAACCTGCTCTCCCTACACAGTCCAGTCATTTCCGAATTGCGGACACTATCTGCTTCTGACGAAACGAATTCTTACTTAACAAAAATAGCAGACGCCATAGAAGAAGGACAGAAGCATGCGTTACAATTACTCAGCAGCATTGAGACATTACTAAATGAAGCCGCCGATTTCGCCAGCGTATCTTATGATTTTCTTTACGATACCACCAAACACCTTTTTCACATAGGGTATAATGTAAGTGAAGATATAAAAGACAAAAGTTATTACGACATTCTGGCTTCAGAAGCAAGATTAGCCATTTTCACCGCGATTGCTCAAGGTATGGTTCCGCAAAACAGCTGGTTTACCCTGGGAAGACTGGTTGCCAGAGACGGCGGCGCTCCTGTATTACTATCATGGAGTGGATCAATGTTTGAGTACCTTATGCCAGACCTGGTAATGCCCTCCTATGAAAATACTTTATTAGAACAGACAGCAAGAGGTGTAATCAAAGCCCAGGTAGCATACGCCAAAAACAAAGGAGTTCCCTGGGGTATTTCAGAATCGGGATACAACCTGGTTGATACCCAACTCAATTATCAATACATGGCCTTTGGCGTACCCGGCTTAGGGCTTAAACGAGGGCTGGCCCAAGACCTGGTAATTGCACCATACGCTACCTTGCTGGCCTTAATGATTGATCCCGAAGAAGCAATAAAAAACTTACAATTGCTGGTAGAAAATGGTTTCGAGGGAAAGTATGGATTTTATGAAGCCATTGACTATACGCCGTCGCGCATGCCACGCGGCAAGTCGCATGTGATAGTAAGGTCTTTTATGGCACACCATCAGGGCATGGGATTTTTATCGATTGCCCGACTGCTGCTGGGCGACAAGATGCAACGGAGATTTGAGCGGGATCCGCAATATCAATCCGCATTGCTACTGTTGAAAGAGCGTGTTCCCAGAACTGTCAACTATCATTCAAAGGAAGACAGCGAATCTAAAAGGATTACATCCTCCCAGGAAGAACACTTGCGATTGATAAAAACGCCCAATACGCCGATACCAGAAACGCAATTATTATCGAACGGCAGGTATCATCTCATGGTCAGCAATGCAGGGGGAAGCCATTGCAGATGGAAAGACATCAGCATTACCCGATGGCGGGATGATATGACGGAAGACAACTTTGGCACGTTCTGCTATATCAAGGATATGGATAGCGGGATGATCTGGTCAAATAGTTACCAGCCAACCCGGCAGCACGTTAAAATAGACGAAGCTATTTTCTCTCAAGGACATGTTGAGTTCAGGCGCGTCAATGAAAGTTTTGAAGTAAAAACAGATATAGTTGTTTCACCTGAAGACGATGTGGCCATACGACGCATTACCATCACAAATAAAACAGCTACTACTAAAAACCTTGAAGTCACAGGATACACAGAGATAGTGATTGCACCACAAGCAGCGGATGAATCACACCCCACTTTCAGCAATCTCTTTGTTCAGACAGAAATAAATGAAGCCGTACGATCTATCATATCTACCAGGCGACCGAGATCAAAAAACGAGCAACCGCCATGGATGTTCTTTATGATGTTGGTAAGTGGTACAGAACAAAAGGAAGTTTCTTTTGAATGCGACAGGCTACGTTTTATTGGAAGAACCAACACCCTCGCTGCCCCACAAGCAATCACCACAAATGGAAAAATGTCGAACACAGACGGATCGGTACTCGACCCTGTTGCAGCAATAAAATATCAGATACGTCTCGAAGCGAAGCAAACAGCTACATTTGAAATTATTACCGGCATTTCCAACGCCCGAGATATATCCCGCACACTTATAGATAAATATCGGGATGCGCACCTTAAGAATCGTCCATTTGAGCTTTCATGGACACACAGCCAGGTGCTGCTTCGCCAAATCAATGCCAACGAATCGGAGGCCCAACTATTTAATGCAATTGCTGCCCATATATTATACCCAAATGCAACACACCGCGCCGATGCGGATATAATTGCCAGTAATCTGAAAGATCAGTCAGGATTGTGGGGTTTTTCTATATCCGGAGACTTACCCATTGTGTTGGTCCGTGTGCAAAATAGCGAAAATACAACCCTGGTACGGGAACTGATTAAAGCACATGCTTATTGGCGAATAAAAGGATTAAAAGCAGACCTCGTAATCTGGAACGACGATTATGGTACGTACCGTCAACTACTGCACGACCAGATTATGACGTTCGTTAGTGCTACCAGCGGAAATATAATTAATCAGCCAGGAGGTATATTTATACGACACGGAGACCAACTTTCCAATGAGGACCGAATCCTTTTTCAGACAGCAGCCAGGTTGATTTTCTCGGATAATTCCGGTACACTAAGAGAACAAATGGCAAAGCAAAAAACCGTAAAAGCATTGCCATTACCACTTAAGATTAACGGCCATGATCTTTTTGAATCAAACTTATCAGTAAAACTCCCCCCCAATCTCTTATTTAATAATCAAACCGGCGGTTTCACTGAAGACGGTAAAGAATATTACATCCTGAGTAATGCTCTAAAAAAAACACCTTTACCATGGAGCAACATATTAGCCAACGAACAATTTGGTACGCTGTTAACCGAAAGCGGCACGGGCTATAGTTGGGCGGAAAACGCACATGCATACCGACTAACTCCCTGGAAAAATGATCCTGTTACAGATAAAAATGGAGAAGCCTTTTACATACGAGATGATATCAGTGGCAAATATTGGTCTCCTTCGCCCCTGCCTTGCAATAGCGGCAAACCATATATAACCAGGAATGGTTTTGGATACAGTATTTACGAACACATAGGATTTGGAATACAATCTGAAATGACAGTGTTCGTAGATACGAAAGATCCAATCCGGTTTACAATCATAAAACTCAAAAACATCTCCTCCCAAGCAAGAAAAATTTCTATTACCGGTTATGTAGAATGGGTATTAGGCGATACCACTAGCCATACCCGAATGCATGTAGTGACTCAAAAAGACCTGGAAACAGGTGCCATTTTCGCACGCAACTATTTTAACAGTGTTTTTGCGGAGAGAGTTTCCTTTTTTGAAGCGGACGGAAAGGTAAAATCATATACCTGCGACCGAACAGAATTCATAGGTAGAAATGGATCATTGTCTGCTCCCGAAGCCATGTCCAGAGAAAAACTTTCCAATAAATATGGTGCGGCACTCGATCCTTGTACCGCCATACAAATAGAAATCGATTTGCTACCCGGAGAAGAAAAAGAAATCATTTTCCGGTTAGGAAGCGAACGGCATATACAACAAGTGAGAGACCTGGTAAAAAAATACAAAAATCTTCCATCAGTATATGAATCGCTTGGAAGCGTACACGATTTCTGGAATAATACACTGAATGCCGTGTCGGTTAATACGCCGGATCCGGCATTGAATGTACTTGCTAATGGCTGGCTGGTATACCAGACTCTGGCTTGCCGTATATGGGGACGCAGCGGCTTTTACCAGTCAGGTGGTGCTTTTGGCTTCCGAGATCAGCTACAGGATGTATTGTCATTAATGCATACCCGTCCGGATATTACCAGGGCACAAATATTATTGGCAGCTTCCCGCCAATTCAAGGAAGGAGATGTACAACACTGGTGGCATCCACCCACCGGGAGGGGCGTACGCACAGCGTGTTCTGACGACTATTTATGGTTGCCCTTTACTACAATAAAATATATAGAATCGACAGGAGATGCTGGAATCCTGGAAGAATATATTTCCTATATTCAGGGGAGACCCCTACGCACAGGCGAAGAAAGTTACTACGACCTGCCCGTTTTTTTGGATGAATGGGAAACAATTTATAATCATTGCAAACGCGCTATCCAGTATGGCCTGAAGTTCGGGCAACACGGATTGCCGCTGATAGGCGCAGGCGACTGGAATGATGGAATGGATAAAGTAGGAGAACACGGCAGAGGAGAAAGTGTCTGGCTTGGCTTCTTCCTGTTTGATATCTTAAATAAATTTGGAGGTCTGGCGCTACAACAAGGTGACACTGAGTTTTACCAACAATGTGTGGATGAAGCCAATAAACTTAAAAACAATCTCGACAAGAATGCATGGGACGGAAATTGGTATCGGCGAGCGTATTTTGATGATGGAACACCATTGGGGTCGGCGGAAAATGAAGAGTGCAAAATAGACGCTATTTCGCAAAGTTGGTCGGTACTTACCGGAGCGGGTGATCCGGCAAAAACCACACTGGCAATGGCATCGTTGAATACACATTTGATCGATCGGCAAAACGGTATCATAAAACTATTGACCCCTGCTTTTGATAAGTCGAATCTTGAACCGGGTTATATCAAGGGTTATGTACCGGGCGTAAGAGAAAATGGTGGTCAGTATACCCATGCCGCCATTTGGACTATCATGGCTTTCGCAATCATGAAAGAAAGAGATAAAGTGTGGGAATTGTTCTCGATGATAAATCCTGTTAACCGCACAACCAATAATACAGATGCCTTTGAATATAAAACAGAACCGTATGTTATGGCTGCGGATGTATATGGCGTCGTACCGCATGAAGGAAGAGGCGGTTGGACCTGGTACACAGGATCAGCGGGATGGACGTACCAATTGATCGTTCAGTACATTCTGGGGATTCAAAAAGTGAACGATAAATTACAGTTTTCACCATGCATACCTGACAGTTGGCCGGGCTTGAGTATACAATACAGATTTGGAAAAACGTTATATCAAATAAAAATAATCAATGAGTTAAAGCAAGGAATAGTACAGATTACACTGAATGGTAAAATATCCGATCAAACCTTCATAATACTTAAGGATGATCATAAAACACACGAGGTAATTGTTAAAGTGTAAAGTTAAGTACTGGAAATTTCAGCTTCTATATTTCCTAATTGATATAACTACAATGCCGGGCTAACAATTTTCAACATTATTCGTTTCCGGTGTCAGGATGCCTTCCCCGAATTGGCAGAAATGCTTTCTATCAGGATGCGTACATCCTCCATCGATCTATTCAATTTTTTTGATAAATGTGCTAGTAATTTTTCTACATTATCAGGATTGTAAAAAAGATCCTCGTCCGTAAGTGTAACATTATTTTCCTTCATCAACTCTTTAACAATCTCCCACGGCTGTTCCAGATTCAATGGTATATTCTCCATAATACAACATTTTTTATATTATTCAAACGTAGCTTTACCTTAACCATTATGAAAATATAGTGCCAAATGAAGAACAAGTCGTATTGTGGTAACGAATAAAAGCCTATTGCCAGTGATCTTTTATAATTCCGAAAAACCGCTGGCGCTAAGCTAGATCGATTCTGCTTAAACGCAGCGCAATACTTCACTTCAAAACAAATGAATATTCCGAGCAAATTGTATTTTCCCCGCGACGCATCCTCATAAAAATACAGAACGACTAGACTTTATCCTTTTTCCTTCTGTAGAGTAGAATAATTGCTATCACAGTAATAGCAACACTAAAAGCAACTAACCCAAAAACATTAAAGACATTCATCAAAAATTATTTTCTTTAGCCAATTCAAGATTTGAGTAGCCCAATATCTGGCTTTCTGTAAATCTTGTCTGTTTCAAAGTTTAAATTTAAAGATTATTCTCTATTTTTAAACTGACAGCTTTGCTGAACATCGAACATTTGCATATCCAAACCACATCAGGGCGTTCGCAGCAGTAAAGGCAATAGTTTCCCGACGGACCAATATTCACTTCGAGCCTTTTGGAAAACTTTTCAGTAGTGAGATAGTGCTTACGCTGACTTATAATAGCGAAAGAGAAGTAGGGAATGGAATATTATCTCCTAAGATACGCCGCGGAAAGGGCATTTAGAATTGATCGTAAACAATACCGCACTCTTGATATTACCTTGTTTCATTACCAAGCAGTCATTAACTGAGAATGTGGAAAAAATCAGGTTATGGAAGAAGTGGTAAGTTATTTCCATTTTTCTCCAGAAATCATAATATTTATACCACTGCTCAGGATAATTCCGAACCTGCTTTTCCATGGCTATGCGAAGTCTTTTGCAATAAGTACCATAGCAGACGGTTTATTACAATAATCGCATTGATGAATAGATCGGCGTAAAAATGATAATGATAGCGGCTGTCTTTCATGGCAGATACAGGATAAAACTGGCAATCGTGATTATCGGCGGTCTTTTGTCTTCTTTATTACTTACACTTGTAGTGGTACCAGTCGTGTATTCAATCTTTGATAGTATTCAAAGAAGATTGGGTAAGTCTAAAAAAGTTAACTACGAGCTGGAAATGGTAGCCGAATATCTGCCATTAGAACACAAACAAGGACATTAGATTTAGTCTTTCAGGTTAGTCGCATAACATATGCTATAGGACTTTTTTTATATAGGATATCAACTCTTATACGTTGGATCTTATCAAAAAGAAATTGAACAAAATTAATAGTACAGTATTGACGAGTATTAGCTATATATTATTTTTGTATATCTATTCGGTTTTGCAATTGCATTCTATCCTGTACTGTCTTGTTATTTGTAGCGCATAAATACAATAAAATCGTAGCTGTCCAACAGTTAAAACAACTCTTTATAAAATAAGTATAACAAACGCACTATTATAATCTTATTTGACATATTTTTCCCGCTTAACGATTTATTTCACTAAACAAAACTGCTGTATGACTAATTCTTAGCCCTGACTTTTTATTGCATAAGCAACACAACTTTTGCAATACCCCACAAAAAGGTAAACACATCTTTCTTTATTTTCAAAACTCAAATTATGTTAAAATTGCGATCTGCTATTTTGCAGTGCTATAAGAGGGCTCTTGTGCCATTAGCGCTCGTACTGCAATGCACTTTTCTTTTTGCTCAACAAAACATTCAGGTATCCGGTACCGTCCTGTCTCCTTCCGGAGAACCATTAGAAGGAGCGTCTGTTAAAGTAAAAACGTCAGAAACAGGCACTTTCACCGATGATGCTGGAAACTTTACATTATCTGTTCGCAGTGGAACAGTATTAGTAATTAGTGCCGTAGGCTATGCAGTTAAAGAGGTAACTGCTGGCACAGAGCATACAACAGTGGTATTAGACAATTTGGAAAAAGGTCTAGATGAAGTGGTTGTAATTGGTTATGGCTCCAAAAGAAAGCGGGACATCACCAATGCCGTTTCTAACATCAATCTTGATGACTTAGGAGAAATGCCTTCCAGAAATGTTACACAAATGATACAAGGACAAGCTCCTGGCGTTGTAGTTAAACAAAAAGATGGAAGACCCGGTGCTGAATTTGAAGTAAGGGTAAGAGGCGTTGGTTCACTAGGAGCTGGCAGCAGTCCCTTGTATGTAATAGACGGGTTTCCTGTTGGTATCAGTGTAGGGCAAAACCTGAACCCTAACGATATCCAAAGCATCAGTATATTGAAAGATGCAGCTTCTACCGCTATTTATGGAGCCAGGGGATCTAATGGCGTTGTACTTATTACCACCAAAAGTGGTAAAGCAGGGGTCACCAATCTAAATGTTTCGGTGGACTACGGCGTACAAAACGTTCCAAAATCTCGTCGCGTTAAAGTACTAAACGGTCCTGAGTTTTCACAGTTCTTAAAAGAAGTTTATACCGACCGTATCGAGTACTTTGAAGGAAGAACACCAACCATAGATGAGATTCCAGAGAGCTTCAGACACCCGGAACAAACTCAGCACTCTACCGATTGGTATGATGCCATCATGAGAAAAAATGCGCCTTACAGAGATGTAAATCTTTCCTTAACCTCTGGAAAAGAAAACCTGAGCAGCTTTTTGTCTTTGAACTATTACAAAGAAGATGGCGCTATTATAAAAACCGACTATGAGCGTTTTTCCATGCGTACGAATATTACCGGGAAAATTAAAAAATTCATCACGCTTGGTTGGAACCTGAATGCCACCCATTCAAAGGACAATGTTTTTGGCACCGATGGAAGAAGTGCATTGGTAGGTCAGACGCTCATTATGGACCCTCGTTTTCCTATTTATGACGATAATGGAGAAATGATACCTTATTTTCCTGGTAGAGATGGGGTATTTGGTTTTCCCAATCCCGTGTACATGTTGCACAACATGAAAAGACAAAGAAACTACACAGATGGATTATCTAATGGATTTGTAGAGTTTCAGATTTTAAAAAATCTAACTTTTCGCTCCTCTGCCAACGTAAGATTGCGGTATGAAAGTTTTAATGAATTCAGACCTTCTACCATTGGTAACCCTGTAGCAACTGGATCTACTGGCGCTCCGCCACGTATTGCAACAGCTAGTGAATTTGTAGAAAGAATATTAAACATTTCTACTGACCAGTTGTTAAACTATGCCCCAGATCTTGGTGCAGATAACAAATTAGATTTTTTGCTGGGTTACACTGCACAGAAAGAAAATATGAGAAGACTAAGTGGTAGTGCCAATACATTTCCAGATGATATTATTCCATTCCTTGGAAACGGTGCCATACGGTCTGCAGGTACTTCAGCATATGATTGGAGTTTATTAGCTTATCTGGCTCGTGTAAACTATGCGTACCAGGACAAATACCTATTCTCTGCATCATTCAGAAGAGAAGGCAGCTCACGTTTTGGTACAAGCAATAAATACGGAGATTTCCCAGCAGTATCTGCAGGCTGGCGTTTGAGTCAGGAAAAATTCTTAAAGAGTGCTAGTTGGATCGATGACTTAAAGCTAAGAGCCAGCTGGGGTGTAACTGGTAATAATGATATAGGTAATTATAGTGCCCTTGCATTCATGACTGGTAACAACTACGTAACTAATAATAATTTCGCACCAGGCGTAATCATTTCAAACATCGCTAATCCAACTTTACGTTGGGAAAAGTCTAAGCAGTTGGATCTCGGTTTTGATCTTACCATGTTTAACAATCAGGTGACTGTAACTGCAGAATACTACAATAAGTTAACTACCGATATGCTGTTACCTATCAGCCTTCCAGCTGTATCAGGGTTTACCCAATTTTGGAGTAATGTTGGAGAAGTGCAAAATAGAGGTGTAGAGTTTGCGGTGGACTATAGAACAAAAATCGGAAAAGTAAACTTGCGCACCAATGCCAATATTGCTGTAAACAGAAGTAAAATTCTTGAAATTAACGGAGCAAACAAAGAACTGTGGTATGGTAGCTTCTATGGTGGGTATAATGTACAAAAAGTAGGCAGACCCATCGGTATGATTTATGGATACGACAAGATCGGCATTTTCAATACGCAGGACGAAATAGACAGAGCACCTTTGCAAGATGGTGTGATACCAGGTGGTATGAAATTCAGAGATGCGAACGGTGATGGCGAAATTAGCTATGACACAAAGGATATGGTGGAAATAGGAAATCCTAATCCTAAATTCACATGGGGCTTCACTGTTGATGGTGACTACAAAAGATTCGACTTTAACATCTTAATGATGGGTGCCCAGGGCTATGACCTGTATAGAAATATTGAAGCTTCTACCATGAATATGGATGGTGTATTCAATGTGTTGGATAAAGCCAAAGACAGATGGAGATCTCCTTCAAACCCGGGTAGCAATCCAGACAATGTTAACTCTCAGGGTGGCACTAGCTATTTTAAATGGTCAAGAGAAAGCAGCAACAGGTATGTGTACGACGCCTCTCATATCTGGATTAGAAGTGTGACACTGGGATATAATCTACCTGACATTAAACACTTCAAGAGCCTGAGAGTATTCGTTAGCGCCAATAACTTGTTTTTATTTACCAAGTACCCAGGCGGCAACCCAGATGTTAGCCAAAGAGCAAATACCGAGTTGGGTAACGATGATGAAGCTTATCCGGTACCAAGAACTTTTGCTGTTGGTGTAAAAATTAACTTATAAAAAAAATAGCATGAAAAAAAATAAATTATTATATACCGTTGCTATTGCAGGTATAGGGCTTTTAGGCTCCTGCTCTAAAGGATTTTTAGAAAGAACCGATCCAGGACGATTGGGTGTAGAAATATTTTACAAAACAGAAGCAGATGTGAATAGGGCTGTTCTTGGGGTATACGGACAGCTTCAAACCATCACAAATTCGAATTATATTTTTGCAGAGCTTACAACAGACAATACTACCATCGATCTGAATCAATCGGATCGCGGCGGCGCTGCTGGCTGGGAAGCCTTTGACTATTCTACCGTCAATCCTGGTAATGCAGAAATCAACAATGCTTGGATTAGATATTATAGCGCTATTGCTAACATTAATACGGGACTTGATAAGTTAACTACTTCTCCCGTTGCCGACGAAATCAAAAAACCAATAGAAGGCGAATTCAAATTTTTGAGAGCCTTGTTTTATTTTGATTTAGTGCGATTATTTGGAGATGTGGTACTTACCACCCAACCATTAGCAACTCCCATGGAAGCGTTCGATCTCTTGCGTGTGTCGGAGTCCGATGTGTATACTCAAATTGAAACCGATCTTAAGGATGCCATTAATCTCTTGCCACAACCTACTGCGAAAAATGGACGTGCTACAAAAGGCGCAGCTATGGGTATTTTAGGTAAGGTTTATCTCACAAAGAAAGAGTACGGTAAAGCAGTAACTGCTTTGAAGGACATCCTTCCACTGGGATACGATTTAATGGAGGAATATGCAGATGTATTTAGTCCAGCGTTAAAAAACAATAAAGAATCTTTGTTCGAAGTACAATACCAGGGCGGAAATGACCAGGGCGAACAAAGTAATTTTATGTACGTTTTTGCACCTATTTCCTCTGCTGGTGTCATTACCGGTTTTGCCAACGCTACCTTTGGCGGTCGCAATATCCCAACCAACAATGTAATGTCTCTGTATGCGGCGAATGATAAAAGAAAAAATGTCTCTTTTCAACCCGGTTATACAAAAGCCGGCACTTTTTACCCCGTTCCTTTTATCAACAAATACAATCACCCACATACCATCTCTAACCGAACGGATGACAACTGGCCAATACTCCGTTTCTCTGATGTATTGTTGATGCTGGCTGAAGCAATCAATGAGGATGCAGGACCTACCAGCGAAGCTGAAGGTTATCTTAATCGCGTTAAAAGCAGAGCAGGTCTGACAAACGTTACAGGATTGGGTAAGGATGCATTTAGGACTGAAGTATTGTTAGAAAGAAGGAAAGAGTTGGCTTTCGAAAATCATCGTTGGTTCGATTTAAAAAGAACACTCACACCTGCTCAATATGTTAGTCTAATGAATGCACATGGTTTGGAGGAAAGAGCGAACCCTACAGTACCCAGAGGAGTTGTTCCTTTTAATGTGCAGGATTATATATTTGAAGTACATGAATACGTATTTCCTATTCCTGCTCCGCAAATATTAGTAAACGATAAATTGACGCAAAATAAAGATTATTAATTTTCTGCTGCTAAAACTGACTCAAATTTAAGAGGTAGTTTATTAAATAGAGTTTTGCCCGTAGCCTAAGCTACGGGCTTTTTAATGCCGTTTAGTTAAGGTCTTAATTTATACTGCTGACGGGTTCTATATCAAAACTTTCAATCAATTTCTTGATACTTTTTGCGGAAAAAGTATCCAAAAGCCGCCGGGGAATTATTACACCCAATTCCCCGGAAAGCCCTGATTAGGCTTTTGCACTACTGTACTCTCAACTATAGATCCCTGAATAAAAGGACTTATCAAACTTCATAAGACTAATATTTCGTTAGTCATTTCGGTATTAATTGCCAGCGCTTATACCGTATACTCAGAAGTCATTAAAAGAAAAAAAATAAATCATTGCTCAATTATTTTCGCCAGAAATCATAGTAGTTATACCACTGCTCGGGATAATTCCGAACCTGTGTTTCCATTGCTGTTGCAAAATCTTTTGCCATAAGTGACATAGAAGATTGTTTATCCCTAAAATCGTATTGCTGAATGGGGGTGGCGTAGAAGTGATAATGATAGCGACTTTCTTTCATGGCAAATACAAAAGAAACCGGCACTTTGAACTGTGCTGCCAGTACAAAAGATCCCGCCGGAAATTTAGCGGTTTCACCCAGAAAATCTAGTTCGATGGTTTTAACGCCGTCTACAAATCTGTCAGCATGCATGCATACCAGTTCGTTGTTAGAAAAAGCTTCGTTGATGGCGTAGATATGTGACAGGTCATTTTTGATAACTATTATATTAGCTTTCTTTTCGCCAGTCACCCTATTGAGGTAGTCTTTTATTTTCTGATGCTCGCCATCAAACATCACGATATTGATCCGGGTATTCAGGCGTTCCAACAAATGACCTGCAGCTTCCCAATTCCCAATATGTCCACTTAAGAGCAAACCGCCTTTTCCCATCGACACCATATCATGAAGATGCTGCTCTCCATCAAAATTAAAAGTAAGCGGATTTTTAATACCCGATTGTACCACTATTTTATCTATCAGGCTTTGCCCAAAACTGTAGTAATTTTTGTATAAAAAGCGGCGAGACTTCCACGGACCAAAGCCCAGGCGCTGCCTCAAATAGTAGAGGATAAAACGAGCGGACCTGGCAAAAAGAAAATAATAGAAACTAACAAAGTACAATAAAAAGTAGGCTGCTCCTATTCCTGCTCTCTTAATAAGAGAAATGAATATTCTATATCCTACAGTAGTGCCAGATGATTTTCCTTGCCAGGACGGCATTATGCCAGCTCTTTTGAATTTACCTTGGACTCTACATAATTGTAGAAGTCGTTAAAAGTTACGATAGAGGTGAAATCTTCCGGTTTCACTTTAAAGGCAAAGTTATTTTCAATCACCACCACCAGGTCTATATAGTCGAGACTATCCAATTCGAGTATCTCCTTCACATTTCCTTCCGGGGTAATACCGGACTTCTCCACTTCAAACTCTTCGGCCAGGAAATGATTAATTTTTGATATAATTTCATCTTTCTGTAACATATACTACTATTTACTCCATTTTCTTACAATCAGGGTAGAGTTGGTTCCTCCAAATCCAAAAGAATTCGACAAAAATACATCTATATTCTGTTCCGTTGTATTTTTTACAATATTCAAATCGGCCGAATGCTCGTCAGGGTTTTCAAAATTAATATTCGGTGCTATAAAATCGTTCTCCATCATTAACAAACTATACACAATTTCACTGGCACCCGCCATCCAACACTCATGTCCCGTCATCGATTTTGTAGAACTGACTGGTGTCCTGCTGTCGCCAAATACCGTGGTCAATGCCCTTGCTTCACTGGCGTCTCCGGCGATGGTGGAAGTGGCATGTGCATTGATATAGTCAATATCTTTTGCCTGCAACCGGGCATCTCTTAGCGCCATCTCCAAAGATCTTATCGGACCGGATACAGTTGGGTTGGATATATGGTCTCCGTTGGAGGAAAAGCCATAACCAATTACTTCTCCCAAAATAGTAGCACCCCGCCTGGTGGCCGATTCCAAACTCTCCAGTATCACCGTGGCAGCACCACCGCCTGGTATCAGTCCGTCTCTGTCCCTATCAAAGGGACGAGATGCTTTTGCCGGCTCCGACTCACGCACAGAGAACGCAGACAGCGCGTCGAAATTGCCCATGGAATACTCATTCATTTCCTGGGCACCACCGGTAACAATGCACTCCTGCAAACCCGATTTTATAAAATGATACCCCAAACCAATAGCATGAGAGCCACTGGCACAGGCAGCACTGATAGTAAAATTGACTCCACGCAGCTTAAAGATAGTGGAGAGGTTCATGGTAACCGTAGAATTGAGTGTCTGGAAAACCGAGGCAGAACCGATCAGCATGGTATCCTTTTTCTCTCTCAATACGTCAATTCCTTCGATAACCGGTTTGGCAGAACTGTCGTTGCCATATAAAATGCCCACCTCGTGTGCATTAAGATAGTCCTGGTCGATACCTGCAGTTTTTAACGCCTCAAGGGTAGCCACATACGCATACTCTGCCTGTTCCGGCAGCATAATGCGGGAACGACGATCCAACAATCCTTTTAGCACCGGTCTTTCCACTAAGCCGGTCAAACCAGACCTATATCCCATTGCTTTACGCACAGGATCCAGTACGATGCCCGACTTTCCGATATACAGAGATTTATTTACCTCTTCCAGGTTTTTTCCCAAAGAGGAATAAATGCCGATACCTGTTATAACAACTCGTCTCATAATATAATTTGAAGCCCGCCCTTCCCTCTTTTCTTGAATACTTTATATTCCACGTCTCCACATTTTTAAATCAGTACATTTTCATGTTTGCTACGAATACATACCCCCATTTACTGATAACACTTCACCGGTGATATAGGCAGATAAAGGAGAAGCAAAAAAAGCTATAGCGTGTGCCACTTCTTCCGGTTCGCCAAAACGGCTAACCGGTATCAGGCTACGAAACTGCTTTTCATCAATCCCCTCTGTCATATCTGTTTTAATAAAACCGGGAGCAATCGCATTTACTGTTATATTTCTTCTGCCTACTTCCTGTGCCAATGCTTTGGTAGCTGCTATTACCCCACCCTTGGCTGCAGAGTAATTCGTTTGGCCGGGCATTCCCTTTAAGCCGGATAACGATACTACATTGATAATGCGCCCATACTTTTGAATCAGCATATTTTGCAAAACAAGGCGGGTGACATAAAAAAAGCCGTTTAAACTGGCATTTAGTACTGCATCCCATTGCTCTACCTTCATCCACATCATCAACACATCGTCTTTTACACCCGCATTATTAACCAACACTTCTATAAAACTCTCCTTATTTTCTTCAATCCACGCACCCAATACTTGTTGCACCTGCTCATTATCACCTACATCAAACTTCAACAAAGTACCATTGCTACCTTTGGCTTTGATCAGTTCCAGCGTTTTTTCCGCCTCAGTAATATTGGAACGGAAATTGACCAATATATGATAGCCCATTTCCGCCAATTGTAAACAAGCAGCTCTGCCTATACCTCTTGACCCACCCGTAACTAAAGCATATTTCATTACCGATAAAATAATTTTTGTAAAATAACTAAAAATGGGAATTATACGGCTGATGTTTCCAGCGAAGCAGAAAATACTGGTATTTCGGTATTTCTGATGTATTCCTTTACCTGCTTCAATTGGTCATAGCGGGGCTTATCTTCCACAAAACGGGGTACTATTCTCCTGACATTATTGTACACTTCCCTGGTAATGGGCGATAACCGGTCGGCATATTCGGCATAATCCACAGCCTGCACTACCGTGATTAATTGAATAGCCAATACTTCGAAAGCATTTTCCACTACTTTTTTTGTAATCAACGCAGCGTTGCAGCCCATGCTCACAATATCCTGGTTATCGTTGTTGTTGGGAATACTGTGTACATACATCGGGAAAGACAGTGTCTGGTTTTCAGCCACCGTAGAAGTAGCCGTGAACTGCATTCCCTGCATTCCAAAATTGAACCCAAGTATACCCAGGTTAACAAAAGGCGGAAATTTCTCATTCAATTTATTATTCAGTAAGTAGTTTAATTGTCGCTCGGACAACATTGACAACTTAGTGATCGCTGTTTTCAACTTATCCATTTCCAACGATACATAATCGCCGTGAAAATTGCCGCCATGGAATATATTATGGTTATCATGATCAATAACCGGATTATCATTTACGGAGTTAAGCTCGTCTACTACTATTTTTTCGGCATAAGCAATGGTATCAAAAATAGGCCCCAGCACCTGCGTCACACAGCGTAGAGAGTAGTACTCCTGCACTTTATCTTCAAAAACATCGTGTTTGATATTTTCAGGATTATAGAGGTGCTCTGACCGGCTACGAATAAGTCCACTTCCTTCAAGAGCCTTCCGCAACATGGCTGCCACCTCATTTTGCCCCTTATGCTTTTTAACTATATTCAGTTCATAGCTGAAATGGTCATCATATGCTTCTACCACTTCATTGGTCATAGCGGACAGAACCACCGCATATTGCAAAAGCCTTTTGGCATATACCAGGTTCAGCAAACCGATACCTGTCATAGCCGACGTACCATTTATCAGGGCTAACCCTTCCCTGATATGGACTTTTAAGGGAGTTATATTGTATTGTTTGAAAACTTCTGCAGTGGGCTGCGCCTTGCCATCCACCATCACTTCCCCCTCCCCTATTAATACTAAGGCTAAATGCGCCAGCTGAACAAGGTCGCCTGAGGCACCCACACCACCATGCTCAAAAATACAGGGCGTGATATTGTTATTAATCAAAGCCTGGATCACCCGCACCGTATCCGGATGTACCCCGGAATATCCCTGAATCAGGCTATTGAGGCGCGCTAACATTAAAGCCTTTACCGCATCAGGAGGCAGAGGATTACCGGCACCCGAGCTATGGCTTCTTATTAAGTTGTATTGTAGCTGTAAAACGTTGTCCTTATTAACCTTGTACTGCGCCATGGGTCCAAAACCCGTATTAATGCCGTAGATTAATTTTTGATCGGAGAAATTTTGGAGAAACTCATGATTGACAGTCATCCTGGCAATCGCAGCATTTTCCAGCGCTAGTTTTTCGTTGTTTATAACTATATCGGAAAATGAATTTAAAGACAGGCTGCCACCGACATGTATCATTACACAAATATTAAATAAAATTATCTATTGAAAGGTGATTGCGACCGCAAAAAAAGACAATTAAAATAAATGTATCAAATATTTCTAACAACGCTTCCCCACAATCATTTCCACAAAAGGGTTATTTTCTTTTATCAATGAATTTTACTGGTTTACGCATCCCCTCCGGAAATTGCAACTTCTGCATTGCCTCCTGTTGCAAATAGGCTATGTGTGGGCTTACCCGCAACTTTGCCTGCAAATAGGCTCGTATCCGATGATCACATTCAGTAGTCGTTTCTTTTGGAAGAATATAGAGCAACACCTCGTCCGTAGCGATATCATTGGTAGACACTTCTGCCACATACTCCTTTATATCTGCCATCGCATTCAGAATTTCAAATAATGCAGGCGCAAACAGGGTGGTCCCTTTAAACTTGATCATTTGTTTTTTTCGTCCGATAACAGGAGACAAACGCAAAGTGTGTCTGCCACAGCCGCATGATTCTTCAAAAAACATGCAAATATCTCCTGTTTTATAGCGAAGTAAAGGCATGCCTTCCACCCCAAGGGTCGTAATTGTCACTTCGCCCGGCTCCCCCGCCTTAACAGGCATATCATTGTCATCCAACAACTCTACTATCACCAGTTCGGGTTGCAAATGTCCGCCCCTTCCCTCTCCGCATTCCGTAAAGGCCGTCTGCATTTCTGTGGATGCATAGGTAGAGTACAATTGGATATCCCATTGATCTGTAATTCTCTTTCCCAATACATTCAGGCTAAAATCGGGATGCCGGATATTTTCTCCTATACAAACAGCCTTCTTAACCGGGCTGCTGGCAAAATCGATGTTATGTTCCCGGGCAAACTGGATAAGTTTAATGATAAATGAGGGAACAGCCACAATTGCCGTTGGTTGTAACCGAAAGATATTCTCCCATTGCAGGGATGGTACACCGGGTCCTACCCGGATGATGCCTGCACCCATTAACCGGATACCGGAATAATATGCCATCCCTGCCATAAACTGGCGGTCGAGCGTCAGCATTAACTGGTACACATCGTCTTGTGAGCCGCCGGCACAAAGAAATGAGCTATACTCGTTATATGCCAGTCGCTGCAGGTCGTTTTCTGTCAGCGCAATCGTTACAGGACTACCAAGGGTACCCGAAGTAGCGGTATATTCCACTATTTTGCTTCTTGATACACAGAGAAAATCATCGTTACGCTGCTGTAAATCTTCCTTTGTCGTTACAGGAAGGCGCACCAGGTCTTTCGTAGACTGAATTTCATTGCTGTTGATATTGTTTTTTCGGAACAACTCTTTATAGTAGGGAGAATTGGTTTGAACATACTGCAGCAGCTCGGACAACTTTCTATCCTGTAACCGCTGAATACTCTCTTTTGATCCGAAAGCTGCTGTGGGTGAATAAGCCATTTTGGGATGATACCAGATTTGACGCAAAAGTAAAGAATGTTGCTGCGCTTACAAGATTATTCTACTGCACCTCCTGTTTCATCCAGAAAATACAGCGTTCAAACCACTCTTCAAAAGAGGGCTCATGCAACAATCCGTGTTCACCTTTCGCATAAATGTGCAGGGCAGCTTTCACTTTATGATCTTGCAATTTTTGATAAAACGAAAGGCTGTTTTCCACAGGCACCACCGTATCATCACTGGCATGTATCAACACTGCGGGAGGCGTTTTATCGTTTACCTGCAATTCATTTGAAAAGTACTGTATTTGGTTACTGGTAGGTTTATCACCCAACAGGTTGTTCCTGGAACCTATATGCCCGAAATTATCGGAGAAGCTAATCACCGGGTTAATTAATATCATGAAATCAGGTCGCAAACTGGTCTTGGAAGGATTGTCAATTTTTACATCATCGAAATGTACCCCACCGCTGGCTGCCAGGTGACCACCGGCGGAAAACCCCATTACCCCAATTTTATCGGGATCAATATTCCACTTCGATGCATTTTCCCTCACAATTTTTATTGCCTGTTGCAGATCCTGCAGCGGACCGATGGTTTTATCTACCATCGTTTGGTCGTTGGGCAACCTGTACTTCAACACAAAGGCGGTTATTCCCCGTTCATTGAACTGTTCGGCTACTCTTTTTCCTTCACGCGTAATCAATTGAGCATGGTAACCACCGCCGGGCACAATAATTACTGATGCACCTGCATTGTTGTTTGCGTTAAAAACGGTAAGTGTCGGTTGAGACACCAACCGAAGAATAGTATCTACAATGCCCTCAAACTTTTGAGTTTCTTTCTGGCTATGTGGTTTTGAGTTGGGAATAACGCCCGGGTATAAAGCAATTGTCTCCTGGCTGAAACAGCAACAGGAGACAAAACTCAGTGTTATAAATAAAAATGTTCGCATCTGTTCAGGAATCTTTACTGCAATAAAATTAATCCCTGACTCAATTCAAAATTATTTTCTTAGGTTCTTTCCGCGATATTTTGATCAATAGCCGACTCAAGCGCCTGTTCTTCCTGCAACCGCTTCAGTTTTTTACCGTAGGAAAGTTTTGTAATCAATACAAACAATACCGGCACCACAAATATTGCCAGCGTAGTGGCTGCTATCATGCCACCAAACACCGTCCAGCCAATTGTTTTACGACTTTCAGCAGCAGCACCTTCTGCGAATGCTAATGGCAATACTCCTAATATAAAAGCAAGAGATGTCATTACAATCGGGCGTAACCTGAGACTCACCGCCTGCAGCGTAGCGTGGGTAATATCAATGCCCAGATCTACCCGTTCTTTGGCAAATTCCACAATCAAAATCGCATTCTTGGCGGCTAAGCCAATCAGGGTAATCAATCCAATCTGCGCATAGATATTATTTGACAAAGCAGGTATGAAAGTAAGCGTGAGTATAGAGCCGAATGCACCAATAGGCACCGCAAACAATACAGAAAACGGAATGGACCAACTCTCGTACAACGCTGCCAAAAACAGAAATACAAACACGATTGAAATAGCAAATATGATATTTTGCTGGCTTCCGGCTGCTATTTCTTCCCGGCTCATCCCGGAGAACTCATAGCCGTACCCTGCAGGCAGGTTTTTAGCTGCTGCCTGCAGCGCTTCAATTGCCTGTCCGCTGCTATATCCTGGAGCTGGTGTACCATTTATTTCTATGGAACGGTAAATATTATAATGCGAAATCACAGAAGGCGTTTCTATAACATTGGTAGTAATCAACGATCCCAACGGAATCATATTACCCTGCATATTTCGTACATAAAACCGCTCCACCCCATTTAATGAACTGCGGTAACTACTATCCGCCTGGCTCATTACACGGAAGTTTCTGCCGTAAAGGTTAAAGTCATTTACATAACTACTACCCAAATACGTAGATAATGTTGTATATACTTCCGCCACGGAAACACCTAACTTTTTAGCTTGCTCTTTATTTACGTCTATTTTGTAACCGGGGGTTCTGGAACTGAAAAAGGTATATGCATTTCCAATTTCAGGACGCTGATTCACCTCTGCCAGAAAACTGCGGGCAACCGTCTCAAATTGTTTGACATCGTCTGTACTACCAGTTTGTTGCAACTGGAAGGTAAATCCCGAAGTAGCACCGAGCCCGGGAATGGCAGGTGGAGCGATGACGACTATGCGGGCTTCGCGAAAATCTGCAGTTGCCTGCTGTATTTTTTTCATCACATCCCGGGCATGCTTTCCATTTCCTTTTCTATCACTCCATGAAGCCATGTTTACAAATACAGTTCCGGCATTTGACTTCATCGATCCGCTTACAATATTAAAGCCGCCTAATCCGCCCACCACTCTCACTTCCGGTATTTCTTCAACCCTTTGGATCAGACTTTTCAACAACGCTACGTTTCTTGTAGAAGAGGCCGCCTCCGGCAACTCATAGGTTACCATCAAACGTCCTTCATCTTCAGTTGGAATAAAACCCCCAGCTTTGTTTTTGAACAAGAAAAACAATCCCACGAACAATACAACCATCATTACCATCACATAGGGTGTCGCTTTTATCCACTTACCCACACCGCTGGTATAACGATTAGTAACTTTTCCAAACCAATTATTAAAGCCGGCAAAAAATTTCTCCAGCCAATTCTTTTTTGCAGTTTCATCTTTAGAGGGCTTCAGCATCATCACACACAATGCCGGCGTAAGCGACAAAGCCACAAAAGCTGATATCAGAACAGATACGGCAATGGTGATAGCAAACTGTTGATACAACCGTCCCACAATACCCGGAATAAACCCTACCGGTACAAAAACTGCGGCCAATATTAAAGCGATCGCGATAACAGGTGCTGATATATCTTTCATCGCCTTTCGGGTAGCTTCCTTTGGCGACATTTTCTCATGATCAATATTATGCTGTACGGCTTCCACCACAACAATAGCATCATCTACCACGATACCAATAGCCAACACAAAGGCAAACAACGTCAGTGTGTTAATTGTAAAACCGAGTGGTCCAAAAAATATAAATGTTCCAATCAATGATACCGGAATAGCCAGCAGTGGTATCAGGGTAGCCCTCCAGTTCTGCAGAAACAGAAATACCACCAGCGTCACTAATAGCAATGCTTCCACCAATGTGTGTACCACTTCATTTATAGAAGCTCTCACCACCGAAACGGATTCGTTGGGTATCAGAAAATCGATGTCTTTTGGAAAACCAGGCCGTAACTCCTCCAACCTTTTCATCACGCCAGTATAGGTATCAATAGCATTGGCACCGGGTGCCTGGTAAACAAGCAGAAACGAAGCCGGGCGTCCTCCGTTGACAAAGGCGTTGATGCCATAATCAAAGCGGCCCAGTTCTATACGAGCCACATCCCTCAGGTAAACAATATTTCCCTGACTGGGATTAGAACGAACCACTATATTTTCAAAATCCTCCTGTTGGTTAATCCGGCTGTTGGTAAGAATACTATACTCAAATGTCTGCTGATTAGGTTGCGGATTACCGCCTACTGTACCCGCCGCTACCTGTAAGTTCTGCTCCTGCAAAGCCGCATTTACTTCCGCCGGGGTAATCCCCAGCGCCGCCATTTTTTCAGGATTAAACCATACCCGCATACTGAAATCATCTGCTCTGGAAAACACATCTCCTACCCCCTTCACCCGCAAAAGAGCATCTTTTATGTACATGTTCACATAGTTACCAATGAACAATGCATCATGCGTTTGATTGGGGCTGTAAAATGCCAATACGGCCATTATACTGGGATTTCTTTTTCTAACGGTTAGTCCTAAACGCTTTACAACATCCGGTAAAGTAGGTTCAGCCACACTTACCCTGTTTTGTACATCCAGTGTTGCAATATCAATATTGGTACCTACTTCAAAATTAACGGTAATAGCACTTTGTCCGCTTCCGGAACTATTGCTACTCATGTAGGTCATACCTGGTGTTCCGTTCACCTGGGTTTCAATGGCCGTTGTAGTCGTTTGTTCTACGGTTTCAGCATCCGCACCGGTAAAACTTCCGGAAATATTAACAGTAGGCGGTGTTATCTCCGGATACTGAGCCACCGGCAGGGTTATCATGGATATTAAACCCACCAATACTAAAACGATTGATATTACTATAGCCGTTACCGGCCGTTTTATAAAAGTTTCTGCTATCATAGCTGTCTTCCGGTTGTAGTCACTTACCGATTAATAATATTGTATTACTGCGCTTTTGAAGGATCAACAATCGCTACAACAACTCCCTCCCTCAAATTCTGAACTCCTTCAACCACTATTGTTTCATTTACAGTCAAACCATCCTTAATCACTACCCGATTGCCCAATTGTCGTTGAATGGTTACTTTCTTTTGTGTTACCTTATTACTATCGCCTACTGCGTACACAAAAAAACTTCCCAACTGCTCTGTAACAGCCTTAAAAGGAATGATCATAGCATCTTCCGTATTTCGGTTCAGCACCCGTACAGTGGTACTCATACCAGGCTTCAACAACTTTTTATCGTTGGCAAAAGTCAACCGTGTTTTAATAGTACCCGTTTGCGGATCCACAGCCCTGTCGATGAAATTAACTGTTCCATGATAGGGATATACATCCTGTCCAAATGCTATTGAAAATGTAGAGTCATTTTTCGTTTGCGCAGATTGCAACTGAGCAAAACGAAAAATTTCATTTTGGTCTACTACAAAGTCTACTCCTATCGGATTGTCAGTAGATACCACATTTAAAACAGTCTGTCCTGCCACCACAGAAGTTCCCGTTCTCACCTGTGATATTCCTATGGTGCCATCAAAGGGGGCTGTAATAGTAGCAAAACCTACATTTGACCGCACTGCATTCAGTGCCGCTTTAGCTGCTTCTACCTGTTTTTGGGCAGCCTCCAGTGCTGCATCTGCATAATCTACCTGTTGTTTGGCAATAGCATCTTGTTTGTCTAATTCGTGGTAACGATCTGCATCCTTTTGTGCTTTCAGCAAATTAGTCTCCTGCACCTGCACATTGGCCACTGCTTGCTGCTCGTTTGCATTGTATACTTGCTGATCGATCGCATACAGGCGTTGCCCCTTTCTTACCCTGTCTCCGTCCTTAAAAAAAATACCGGTAATATAGCCTGTAACCTGGGGTCTTAGCTCTACCTGGTTCAAGGCCGTGACAGTACCCGGATATTCATCATAATACTCGGCATTCGAAAGTTCTACCGATGCAACGGTAACCGGTAAAGCCTGCGGACCTGCTTTCTGCTGATTTTGTTCATTTCCGCCACAAGCCATCATCCCCGTTATTAGTCCCAAAATAGCAGTTGATCTGAATGTATTATATAACATATGTCCCGTTTATTAAAACTATTTTTCTCTATTGATTACTACCATTTAATTGCCCCCTGCGCCCGTTGCACATCAATTTTACTTGATAACAAAGCATACAGCGCATCAAAATAATTAATCTGTGCCGTACGCAAATCTGTTTCCGATATAATGACTTCCAGGTAAGTCTTGATGCCAGATTTATACTGCAATTGAATGATATCGTATACCTCTTTCGCCAAATCCAAATTGATTTTTAATGCCTCATAACTGGCCAGGTTACTCTTATAGTTAGCAATTGCCAGATTATATTCCTGGTTAATCCCGTTCTTAAGGCTTACAATATCCTGCTCCGTTCTTTTTAACTGCCACTTGGCTGCAGAAAGATTATACTTCCTTTTAAAGCCCTGGAAAATAGGGATTGAAAGGGTAAGCCCGGCATAAGATGCCGGAAAGGTTTGCGCATATAGTTTGGAAAATTCATTATCCAGATAGTTCATATTGTAGGCACCATTGGCAGATACACTGGGTAGATACGCCCAACGGTTATAGTCCACATTTGCCTGTTGCAGGCTCAATTGGGTGGACAACAATTTATATTCAATCCTATTTCTGAAATCCGGAACTTGTAAAGTGTCCAATATAGTTTCTTGCTCCATCTGCAAACTATCGTATACAATATTGAGTGGCTGTCTTTCGGGATAGTTCATCGCAGATTTCAGTACCACCAACCGGGCAGCCGCCAAAGCTTCAAAACTTTTTTTAGACGCAGAAGCATTGTTCAAAGCTATAGAGGCTCTTTTATAATCCGTTTTGTCCGTTATGCCTGCCTGGTATTGGTTGTAGGCGTCTTTGTAACTTCTCTCCAAACGGGCTATATTTTCCCGCATCACCCTTATTTGTTGTTCGGTAGCCAGCAAATCATAAAAAGCCTTCGACACATTTACCGTTACGTCGATCTTGCTGCTTTCCGTGTTTTGCTTAGCCTGCGTGCGTACATCGGCCCGGCTTCGACTGGCCAGCAAAACGTCCCGGTTAAAAATAGTCTGGTTAGCCAGAAACGATAGTCCTGAGGTATTTTCAACACCCAATCGAACCGTATTTCCTCCTATCATAGCCACGGGCACCTGAAAATTATGCTGAAAGGTGTAATTGAAGTTTATCTGTGGAAACCAGTCTGCTAGACGGCTTTTGATATTATTCTCTGTAATTTCTTCGTCGATCTGCGCCTGCCGAACGGTAGATTGCCTCTCGATAGCGTATTGCACACATTGCTGCAGCGTAGCTGCCTGCAAAACAGAGTCATTGGTCGCTTGGGCTCCCGCCCTGTTAACATTACCAAGAGAGAAAAATAATACAAAAAGTAAAATAATATCAGCAGGTCTCATACCCAAATTATAGATTAAGTAAGCGCATTCAACAATGATTGCACGCAAGCTGTTCGCAACCTCAGATCCGGAAAATACTTTTGAAATAAAAGCGTTGCGAAGGTATAAAGTTTCGACTTTAATAAATCAAACGTTTGTTTAATTTTTTTGTTAAAGAAACACTAATAGCCAGAGAGAATTAAAACATATTTAACTACTTACCACTACAATGAATCTTAATTTCCCGCGTTTATTGTCTTTCTAATTTGGTATATAACTTAGTAATTTTACTAAGTTGGTGTAATTTTTGCTATATTCCGTTTTCAAAATTAATCAGGTTTGCGTTTTTTCATTTTTCTGTCAATTGTCCTTATAGCCTCCAGTTGTTCCAGTACTAAATCAACCCGTATTACAAGGGCTTCGGTAGCTGCTAAGCCGGTAGATACAAATACGCCTGTTAAAAAAGAAGCCGAAAAAGTAACCAGTATTCCCGGCAATCCGGTACATAAAGCGCCCAGCGTAACCTTTATCCCTTATTTCAATATTGAAGCGGGTGACATTCTGCATTTCAAATATGCCATCAAAATGGATGTGGAAGTGGAAAAGTTGATGAACACAGCACTTTACGACTTTATAGACTATTGGTGGGGCACGCCTTATAAATTAGGGGGTTCTACTAAAAAAGGGATCGACTGCTCGGCTTTTACGCAATTATTACTTTCTTCTATCTACGATACAAAAGTACCCCGTACGGCACATGCTCAAAAATCCAGTGTTCTGCCCATTGAGCCGGAGGATCTCAAAGAAGGAGATTTAATATTCTTCAATACCCGCGGAAGAGGCATTTCGCATGTAGGTATTTACCTGCACGACAACAAATTCGTGCATGCTGCCAGTTCCCGCGGTGTAATGATCAGTAGTCTAAACGAAGATTACTGGACAAAGAAATATGCCGGTGCAGGCCGCCCTACCAATGAAAACCTGGTCGGAACAGGCAAACTTGCGGCTCCCTCCTTTTGAACGCCAGTTTCCCTGTAACCATTTCTCCATGTTGCAGGCTGCCTCTCATGACGAATTACTGCTACCGGTGACACCACTACTTCCTTTTGAACAGCTGAATACCATATATCGTTTTACAAATGCAAATAGAGGATGGCAATTACATTGCCCAACCATCACACGACCTAATTAATTAATGGATGGCGGGTACGTTTATTCGTGTAATGATATCCGTTATCTGTAACAGTTGACGCCATACTCCATCAACTTTTCCTTCCATTATCAGTAGCGGATGCTCTCGGTGCAAAAATGGTAATCACAGCCAATTGAAAACTATGATCATCAACGCTAAATTTTGCAATGTCAGCTAAACGCGGCCTAAGATATTCGAGAAAGAAACTATCACATTACAATCAAACTCCCAAGCCCGATATTAGGCTAATCAGTTTGAAACACAATGTGAGATTAGCGATTATTGTATCTGCCCTACACCAATTATCAAAGAATATCATTAACATCCTCGGAGTTCCCATGCGTCATTAAGATCGGGTAATATGGAAAACGAACACTACAGCTTGATTTTTCCGGGTTTATCAGCGAAACTATCTGGAGGATTCAACTGAAAGTTTGATCAAAGGCATTACCTTTGCCCCCTCAAATTTTAAGGAAAATATGCAGTTTGACAAAAATGCGGTTATAGGATTCGCCCTACTTGGATTGATGTTTATGGGCTTTTTTTATTTTACCAGGCAAGGCCAGATAGACCTCGAAACTCAGCAAAAACGCATACAAGACTCAGTAGCAGCTACATTACCCAAAATAGACAGTAATCTTCTGCAGAAGCAGGTGCAGGAAAGAGAAATCAAAGACAAAGTTGCCTCTGCCGGGCAATTTCTTGCTGAAGGCGAGGAAAAAGAAACGGTTGTAGAAAATGAAGTACTGCGCATTGTTTTTTCTAATAAGGGGGGACAACCTAAACAGGTTTCACTGAAAAACTATAACTCTATTGACAGCCAGTCCGTTAAATTGGTAGAAGGTAGTTTTGACAAAATAACCTACCCCGTCAATACTTCCTCAAACAGGGCTATACAGATCAGCGATCTGTATTTTGGTGGTGGCGAAATTGTGTCAGCTGGTAACGATCAGCAAATAATATACACCCTCAATGACTCAAGTGGGCAAAGTATCAAACACACTTTTACCATCAAGAAGGATGAATATATGGTAGATTGGGTGGTAGATATAACCGGAAGCAACAGCTTATTTACTCAAAACAGGATGAACCTTACCTGGCAAAACCAATTGTGGCAGCACGAAAAGGATATTGTAACAGAAAAACGGGAAACACAGGTAGGCTTTTGGATTAAAGATGATTACGATTACTTTACTTTGGGCAGATCGTATAACGAACAATTTGAAAGCCCCATCAAATGGCTGAGTTTAAAGCAGAAGTTTTTCAACTCAACACTCATCGCTAAAAACGGGTTTACGGCTGGCAATGTCAATTGCACAGAGGAGCAAGATAGTACAGGCCTGATCACGGCAGCGACCGCCAATTTACAGGTAAGCTTACCCGCAGAAAACATCAGCTCTATTCCTTTCCAGATTTATTATGGTCCTAATGATTACAGGGTTCTTAAGAGCTATGATCTTGGTCTGCATAATGTTATTAATCTGGGGCAGGGTATTTATGCTTTTGTGAAATATATCAATAGATGGCTGATTATGCCGGTATTCGATTTCTTCACTAAATTCTTCAGTAATTACGGAGTGGTAATTGCTTTGCTTACCATCTTCATAAGACTCCTCACATCACCCCTGTTGTATGGAAGCTACCTTAGTGGTGCCAAAATGAAGGCTTTGCGCCCCGAATTGGACGCATTAAAAGCTAAGCTTAAGGATGACCAACAGGCTTATGCCATGGAGCAAATGAAGGTCTTCAGGAGTGCAGGCGTTAATCCTCTGGGAGGATGTATTCCCGCTTTGTTACAGATTCCCATCTTCTTTTCGCTCTATAGTTTTTTCAATGCTTCCATCGATCTGAGAGGGCAAGGTTTCCTATGGGCAAATGACCTTTCTTCTTACGATTCTATTGTAAACCTGGGATTCAACATACCTTTCTATGGAAGTCATGTCAGCCTGTTTACCCTGCTGGCCACTGTAACAAGTTTGATGATTTCCATTTATAGCATGGCACAGACGCCTACGCAGGACAACCCTATGCTTAAGTATATGCCTTATATTTTCCCGGTGATGTTACTGGGCATATTCAATACACTGCCTGCTGCATTAACATGGTATTATACCATATCAAACCTGATTACCTTGTTGCTGCAGTATGTTATCCAAAACTTCATTATCGACCACAAAAAGATTTTAGTGAAACTGGAGGAGAACAAAAAGAAACCTAAAACAAAGAGTAAGTGGCAGGAGCGATTAGAACAAATGCAGGACACCCAGAAAAAGCTGCAGGAAATGAAAAACAAACAAAAAGATAAATAGGAACTAATCGATTGATTATAATATACTTAACCGATAATTACGAACGGTTTACAGATTTACCGATTGTCAATACAACCTTCGGTGGTTTATTTCTATCTTTATCTAAAAAACGAATGTCCAGGCTTATTTTAACCCTATCCATTATTCTGGCAATCACCTCTGCAAAGGGGCAGAAAGTCCTTTCCGAAGGAACAATTGTTTATTTTACTACTGTGCAAACAGGTAGTAAAGAACCCCAATTGGCCGATATGTTTGATGGTGTAACCACTACCATATACCTCAAAGGAAGTCAAAGCCGGTCTGAAATGGTGACCCCTTTAGGCACCACCATCACCCTCCAAAATACCGCTACCGGAACAGGAGCAGTATTGAAAGAATTTGGAAATCAAAAGATTATCATTAACATGACAAGGGCTGATTGGTCGGAAATGAATAAGAAATACGACGACATTTCGTTTATAGATGATAAGGCCCCTACCAAAACGATCCTTGGATACGAGTGCAAAAAAGCAACTGCAAAATTAAAAGATGGAAGCAGTTTTACGGTGTATTACACCACTGAACTTGTAACAGAAAACAAGGACTACGACTACCAGTTTAAAAATCTTTCCGGATTTCCGCTTGAATATGAATCCTCCGTTGGAACGTATAAAGTTAGGTACACTGCCTCCAAAGTAAGCTTTGACCCGGTACCCGCACAACGGTTCGGTTTACCCAAAAGCGGCTACAGACAACTCAGTTATGAGGAAAGTAAAAGTCTGCAAAGAAACTAAAGAAAGTTAACGGCTAAGAGGGCGGGACTGACTGGGAGTTAAGGTAATTACACCTTGCATTTTCATCCCTTTAGGATTCTTATATGGCATAATGTACACCACATTACCCTTTTTATAGGTCACCAGTGAGTTATTGGAAGCAGCAGGCGTCAACGCCTTATTGTGGGACTTTGTAAAAGCCTCTTTACTGCTAATCCCATATTTATCCTTGATAGAAATGGTGACAGAAGACTTAATATTGGAAAAAGAGTTAGAACCTTTTTTTGACTTATCCTCTCCACCGGAGAAGAAGCCAGCACCAATGGCAAATACACATTGAACTGCCGCAAACAGGGCTACAAAGGCAACCCCACATTTAACGGATGATTTCAATATTTTTTTATTTTTTACCATATCTACAACAAATTTACAACTTTAATTTAATTATGCAAGCACTGCGCCAAATTTTATATACGGTCAAATTGTCTATTTGTTACTAATACGTAAAAAATAGTGCCAAAGTTGGGTTTTTCCAAATAAAGGGTTAATTTTCATCAACATAACGTCTATGAAAGAAAATTCGCCCGAATACAGCAGTGAAATTCAGGACTTATTGACACAGTTTGAAAAATTAAGAAAAGGCCAACCCTACAAATTCCTAGAAGAAGAGGCATTTGAAAAAATCATCGACTACTTCGATGAAAATGATGATCTCCCGATGGCATTGGAGGCTGCAGAAGCCGGAATGGAACTTTTTCCATTTTCATCTTCTTTAATGATAAAAAAAGCAGATGTATTGATTGCGTGTAGGCGATACGAAGAAGCCATGGTATTGCTGGAGCAGGCGGAGATTTATGATAGTACGGATATTGATATCTATATTCTAAAAACCGATATTCACCTTGCATTGGATGAACATGAAAAGGCGGTGGTATTGCTTGAGGAAGCCCTGGAATTATTTGAAGGCGAAGAAAGAGTGAACCTGCTGTTTGAATTGTCTGATGTATACGATGATTACGAAGAATTTGATAAAGTATTCGACTGTTTGGTACATATTTTACAAAGTGATCCTTCTAATGAAGAAGCTTTGTATAAAATATGTTTCTGGACGGATTTTACAGGACGAAGCGAGGAAAGCATAAAACTGCATCAAAAAATAATTGATGAGCTGCCCTACAACGAATTAGCATGGTTCAACCTGGGAGCGGCTTTCCAGGGTTTGAAGTTATATGAAAAATCCGTAGACGCCTATAAATATGCCATCGCAATTAATGAAAAGTTTGACTATGCATACCGTAATATGGCGGACGCTTACATCAAGTTGCGGAAATACAAAGATGCCATTGAATCTCTTGAAAAAGTAATAGAATTAGCTCGTCCGGAAGATGTGATTTATGAGGCTATCGGTTACTGTTATGACAAATTAAAAAAATATCCGCAAGCAAGATTTTACTATAAAAAAGCGGCCCACCTTAATACGGGTGACAGCAAGTTGTTTTATAAAATAGCCTGCACTTACATCAATGAGTTATCTTTAAACAAAGCCATTCAATACCTGGAATCCGCCATGCGGATCAATAAAATGCAACCCGAATATAATTTGGCGATGGGGGAATGTTTGTTGGAACTGGGCAAAGCAAAAGAAGCCATTATATATTTTTCCAATGTTGTAAAAGCCCGCCCCAAGGGAGTTGCCGGCTGGGAGGCTTTAATCCGTTGTTTGTACTCCAATGACTTTCTTGAAGAAGCGATGGATCAGGTAACTGCTGCGCTGGAGATTTCGGGAGACAAGCCGATATTCACCTACTACAAAAGCGCTATTCTTTTTGCCATGGGAAAAAGCAAAGAGGCTTTACTGCTTTTACAGGCGGCGACGGAGAAATCTCCCAAATTGCTGAAAAAGTTCATTGAGTTAAACCCAACAATTCTCCAAAATCAACAGGTGGTTGATGTTATCGCTTTTTACCGGAAGAAAAAGTCTTTTTAAACCCTGTTTGCAGCGAACTATCTATATCTTCGACTCCGTTAGTAACCATCCGTTTAAAACGGTTTCCTTGTATGCACAACATAAACTTTAGTTCGTTTTCACACATTGTGGTGGGTGCCGGTATGTTTGGAGCTGTTATTGCTGAACGGATTGCGAATGTATTAGGGAAAAAAGTCCTCATTGTAGAAAAAAGAGGGCATATCGGCGGAAATTGTTACTCAAAAATTGACGAAGAAACAGGAATTGAATACCACGTGTATGGAACGCATATTTTCCACACAAATAATCGTGTTGTCTGGGATTATATCAATCAGTTTACCGAGTTTAATACTTACAAACACCAGGTACTCAGTAGCCACAAAGGCAAAATTTTCCAGTTGCCCATTAACCTGGAAACCATCAACAGTTTTTTCGACGTCAACCTTCGTCCTTACGAGGTCGATGCTTTTATTAAAGAGAAAGTACCGGTAGATATTTCCCCTGATAATTTTGAGACTAAAGCTATTTCCCTTTTAGGCAAAGAGCTTTATGATGCCTTTATTAAGGGGTATACGATAAAACAATGGCAGGTAGATCCCGCTATGCTGGATGCCGCCATTTTTAGTCGATTGCCCATTCGGAGAAACTATGATGAAAACTATTTCTATGACCGATGGCAGGGCATTCCCTTGCATGGCTATACCAAAATGTTCCATAAAATGCTGGATCACCCGCTTATCACAGTGCTGCCGGATACAGATTTTTTTGAGATACAGAAACAATTAACAGCTGACAATATTATTGTGTATAGTGGTCCCATCGACCGATACTTTGACTACAAGTTTGGACGGCTGGAGTGGCGAACCCTTAGATTTGAAAAAGAAGTTATGCCCTATGCCGACTATCAGGGCAATGCTGTAATCAATTTTCCCGATCTCTCTACCCCCTATACAAGAATACATGAACCCAAGCACCTTCACCCCGAACGAAACACCACCCAAAACAAAACAATCATTTTCAGGGAGTATTCACTGCTCGACGATGGACAAGAGCCCTATTACCCTTTGCTGACGCCTACAAACCTGGCATTACTCCAACGCTATCAAAGCCAGGCGGCTCGTCTGGAAAATGTATTAATTTGTGGACGACTGGGCGAGTTTCGATATTTTGACATGGACAAAACAATAGAGCGGGCTCTCGATATTTTTGAAAACAGTATCTTGAATTAGGTGATTGGAATGACAAGAAAGGAACTATCCATAGTAATCCCCGTTTTTAATGAAGAGAATAATATAGAATCTCTTTTTCAACGCTGGCAGCTCGATTTAAAACAAACAGACATTTTATTCGAGTTTATATTCATAAATGATGGGTCCACTGACAAAAGCTTAACACTATTGAGTTCTTTAGCTAAAACATACGACTCCGTTAAAGTCCTCACTCAAAAAAATAGTGGTCATGGGGTTGCACTCCGACAAGGATACAATCTTGCATTAACCTCCGAATGGGTATTTCAGTTAGACGCAGATAGTCAATATACTCCTACAGCCTTTCTACATATGTGGAAGAATAGAGAAAACTACGATCTGCTGATAGGCAGCATCCCTGAAAAAAAGGCAAGTATTGCCAGAAGGTTGATTAGTAAATCTTCCGTAATGCTGGTAAAGATTTTATGCAGGAAGTCATTTAATGAAATCAATACTCCGTATCGGCTGATGCGGTCCAGCGATCTGATCAACATACTACCTAACATCCCTCCCCAAAGCTTTGCCATAAACATTATGTTATCGATGTATTATTTAAGCAAAGGAATGAGGATTTTCTCCACGCCGCTCAATGAGTTATCGCGGCAAAAGCCCAGAAAAAGCAAATTAAACAAGTACATCTTCACAGGTGCCTTATTATCATTTTTCCAGATTATACAATTTCGAAGCAGGCTATGACAAAAGACAGAATATCTTTTATTGTTGTTGTTTCTACATCGTTGCTGTGTAGTATTCTGCATTGCCCGTTCTTCGAAATCCTTTTCGATGACAAAGATATTTTCAGGTATACAGGACTCGTCATTGCAAAGGGAGGGGTGCCCTATCGGGATTTTTTTGATCATAAGCCACCATTAATTTTCTTTCTAAACTTTATTGGACTGGCGGTGGAGGGATGGGGGCTCTGGATAATAGACACCGTTCTTGTATTATTTACCAGCATCACTTTTCTAAAACTTTGTAATAAATACAAACTAAAATTTGCCTGGTTTCTACCAATGCTTTTTAATCTTTTGATACGAGATCAGTTCGTTTCATTTGGCATAGGCATGACACGGGAATACACCGCAATTCTTATCCTCCTATTCTTTTGCGCTTTGCTTTCTGATCAACGCCAAAAGTATTATGTTATGGGCTGCCTTAGTGCCTTAGTACTATTTATGCAACAGGACCAGGTGTTAATATTGGCTCCCTTTGTACTCTATTCCATATTTGATAGATGGAAATACAAAAACTGGCTTAATCAGATGTTTGCGTTTGTATTTGCCTTTTTGGTTGTCACGGGGATCGTTATCGGTTACTTCGCCTATCACAATACGCTGCAATATTTTTGGGAAG
This sequence comes from uncultured Terrimonas sp., assembly GCA_964604365.1. Lineage (GTDB taxonomy): Bacteria > Bacteroidota > Bacteroidia > Chitinophagales > Chitinophagaceae > Agriterribacter. Next base: position 101,898 of record CAZRYS010000003.1, on the reverse strand, counting down.
ACGCCTTTGCCTTCAACTTCAACTGGTACAACAAATCCTATCCATCCTATGAATTAATAAAAAGTATAAGAAATACGTTGAACCTGCTATCATACGAAATACCATTTTATACTGCGTGCATTCTTGGTTTTGTTAGTCTTTTTTCAAATAAATACAAGTATCTCCTTGCTGCAGCCTTATCATCTCTGTTCCTATCATTCTGTTCTATCTTTATTTCAGGAAAGCTGCTGGAGAGCACACAGGTAACCTATTACTTCCTACCACTTGCAGCTACAATCCCTATTGTACTATTTTTGGTCTTTAGTGGCGATCGTCCGTTTGCAACGAAAAAAATATTGCTCACTTTCGCATTAATAATAGCTTTACAGCCCATACTGGGGATGGTTCAATATAGTATGCATTTACCATCCGAAAGGTGGAATTTGAAAAACAATTCGAAAACGCTGCGATACCTGGAAGCGAAAGGCCTCAATGACTATGACTTGTATATAGCTTTTAAATCACACGATGTAGCTATTTACAATGAATTAAAAATCCTGTCTCCCTCTCCCTGGATATATCACTTTTTTTGGAACTGGACTCCGGGCTGGGACGTTGATAATAGTAAAATACAATCCATAACCAGCGATCTGAAAAGGCATAAAACAACGTTTATTCTTGATCATTCAGGAACCTTTCAGTTTAATAATAGCAACAATCTTGAATATTGGCGCACTTTTCTTAAAACTTTTTATGAAATTGACTCCTCCTTTCAAAACGAACAGTTACCAGGAACGCTTTGGCACTTAAAAACGGGTGAAAACCATTCACCATGAGTCCATTAAATCAATATACCTTACATTCACTTCCTAATTGATTGCTATGACCAATTTTATATCAAGAAGAAAATTTATGGAGGCCACCGCCGCCGCAGTTGCCGCTACAGCACTTCTAAATAAAGCGGCTGCCCAACCCGAAAATCCAAATATTTTGCGACACGCCTGTATAGGTGTAGGTGGTATGGGCTGGCACGATCTCAACCAATTTAAGCAACATCCGGATGTGAAAATTGTTGCTTTGTGCGACGTAGATGCTGACAACCTCAAAAAAGCCGCTGAGGCATTTCCGGAAGCCCGGGTTTACGCCGACTGGAGGGAGTTGCTGAAAAAGGAAAAAAACAATATCGATTCGCTGAATGTAACCGTACCCGATCACAACCATTTCATTATTGCCATCCATGCCATCCGGGCTGGCATACATGTGTATTGTCAAAAACCGATGTGTCATGATGTAGCAGAAGTAAGGGTTTTAACAAAAGAAGCCATTAAAAAGGGCGTAGTCACTCAATTGGGAACGCAGATAGCTTCCGGCAAAGGAGACAGAACGGCCGTTCATTGGATAAAACAAAAAGCCATTGGGAAAATTACCCATGCCTACCTATGTTCTAATCGAAAAGGAGCAGTGGAAAACTATCGACTGGAGGGTCCCAGACCGACTGCGACCATTCCCCCTCCGTCTTCTGTAAACTGGGACCTCTGGCTGGGTACCGCACCAGAACGTCCGTTTGCTCCCAAAATTTACCATCCCGTACTATGGCGATCCTGGCAGGATTTCGGCACCGGTTGGTCGGGAGACATTGGCTGCCACATATTTGATGCCGTATGGAAAGGAATGAAATTGAAAGCTCCTATTTCGGTGATGGCGGAAGTGCAGGACAGTTGGAAAAATTCTGAAACAAGGTCCACCGATACCTGGCCACAGGGCGATCATATCACCTGGATTTTTCCCGGCAACGAGTATACCGAAAGTGATAGTTTTTTACTAGAGTGGTTTGATGGCGCCTACTACCCACCGGAAGAAGTACGGGCTTTATACAACGGAGATTACCCTGAAGAATCTGCCATGCTGATTGGCACTGAAGGGGCGCTGTTGATTCCCCACGGCGGCATGCCGGTGCTGTTGCCGGAGGGAAAATTCTCCAACCATCCGGCACCAGTATTGGAAGAACGTAACCACTATCATCACTTTGTAGATGCCTGCCTCAAAAAAGCGCAAAACGAATCCGGTTTTGTTCAAAGCGGTCCCATGACTGAAGCTATTTTACTTGGAACGGTAGCGATACGAGTACCCGGAGTCATTTTAAAGTGGGATGCGGAAAAAATGCAATTTCCCAACCATCCTGCCGCGAACCACTTTTTAAAACGAAAGTACCGCAAAGGCTGGACCGTCAAGCGGTTTTAGCCGATTAATCAATAACAAGAAGAGATGATCAGAGACATTGTTATGGTAGGGATAGGCGGGGGTGCCGGCAGCGTCCTCCGGTATTTAACAACGGTATTGCTCTCCAGGCATATGACGCACAAATTTCCTGTGGCCACCCTTGCAGCCAATCTCGCTGGCTGTTTCATAATCGGGCTATTACTGGGGCTGTTCCAACGCCATCCCAATATTCCACCACATATCAAGCTATTCCTTACAACCGGCTTCTGTGGGGGGTATACCACATTTTCGGCGTTTGCCGCCGAAAACGTTCATTTATTCCAATCGGGTAATGCTCTCACAGCATACGCTTACATTGTGGGCAGCATTCTGGGTGGTTTGGCAGTTGTTTGGCTCGGCATATCGCTGGCAAAACCCTAATGGCTAGTCAGGATGAAATTATTCATGAAAAAGAAGGTCTGTAATGAGTTTTTAAAAAACTAATTCCTAATTTTATAATATTAAAATTTTATTGACTAATTTTCTGCATTATTTCATCTCTACTACAAACACATTAATTTCAACATCATGGCCAAAGCAAAATCCAAAAGTGCAAAAAAAGCAGCCCCTAAAAAGGCAGCGAAAAAAGCAGCTCCTAAAAAAGCTGTAAAAAAGGCCGCCCCAAAAAAAGCAGCAAAAAAAGCAGCCCCTAAAAAGGCAGCAAAAAAAGCAGCTCCTAAAAAGGCAGCAAAAAAAGTAGCGCCCAAAAAGGCAGCAAAAAAAGCAGCTCCTAAAAAAGCAGCAAAGAAAGTAGCGCCCAAAAAGGCGGCAAAAAAAGCTGCGCCTAAAAAAGCAGCAAAGAAAGCGGCTCCCAAAAAGGCGGCTCCTAAAAAGGCAGCGGCAAAGAAAGCAGCTCCCAAAAAAGCAGCGCCTAAAAAAGCGGTGAAATCAGCTCCAAAGAAAGCCGCAAAGAAAAAGACTTCTAAAAAGCCGGCTATCAAAGCCCCAGCTCAACCTCAGGCGGGAGTAGTGGAAGCTGTTATTATTGAAGAGACTATAATAACGCCCATTGAAGACATCGTTGACACTTCCGACAGCGATAAAGGCAATGAGGATACACCAGATCTGTTCAGTTAATCATAACTGTATATAATAATAGAAATGGGGAGTCATAAAGGCTACCCATTTTTTATTATTACCAGTAGCAATTTTATGTTATCTCTATCGAAGCAATTTTTCGCATTGGTCAGTAGCTGCGTGACAGCCTGCAGTTTTTCCGGAAAAGCCAGCCGAAAACTATTGAATGCGGGAAAGGGCATCCCAACGCATTCACGATATCTTAAAAGCCCGATGCCCTTTCATAAAAACTTCCTGGCCATTTTTTTGGCAATTGCCGCAGTTATATTATGGTCTGTCAATTTTATTGTAGCAAGGGCTATGGTAGATAGGATTCCCCCGGTAAGCCTGGCTTTCTTCAGATGGGCTTCGGCTACACTCATTCTGTTACCTTTTGCACTGCGTCAAACAAAGAAAGACTGGCCAATGATAAAAAAATCCGCCGGATACTTTTTTTGGGTTTCACTTTCAGGCATTGCATTGTTCAACACTTTTGTTTATTTCGGAGGACATTACACTACGGCTACTAATCTTGCTATTATAGGCACTACCTCCTCTCCCGTTATGTCCATAATATTAGCCCGCATTTTTTTAAAAGAAAAAATTGACCGCTACAAATTGGGGGGAATGATGCTGTGTATCGCCGGCATCCTCTACCTGTTAGCAAAAGGCGATTGGCACAACCTCATTAATTTTCATTTTACCAAAGGAGACAAATGGGTATTATTGGGCGCATTTTGCTTTGCTGTTTATAATATACTTGTACGCAAAAAACCCCGGCAAATAGCACCCAATAGCTTTTTGTTTGTGGCTATAGCCATGGGGGCTATTATGCTTTTTCCATTTTATATCGCAGAACAGGCCGCGACACCTCCTGTCAAATGGGATCTGAATATGGTATTGATCATTCTGTTTTTGGGTGCCGGCGCATCAGCCCTCGCCTACTCCTGCTGGAATGCAGCCATAAATGTATTAGGTACCGGACGAACCGCGCTATTTGGTAATTTACTCCCGGTATTCAGTAGTATAGAAGCAGTATTAATTCTGAATGAAAGCTTTACTTTCCTGCAGCTAATCAGTATGATAATCGTTTTCTCCGGTATTTTATTGGCGAACCTTACTTTATTAAAAAACTGAGAAAGCCATGGTACTGCAAGGAGCATACCCTTAGGATTTATTGGTTAATTTCAAAGCAATGAAACCTGTCACCCGTCAAATACTGCTGGCATATTGTATTATCTCTCTATGCCATGTTACTGGTATAGCGGCCAAAATGGAAGTCGTTACCCATATTACCAAACCTATGCTTATTCCTGTCCTGCTGGTAGCCTGGATGCACGCCACCAAACTGAAAACCAGTTTTTCCCTTTGGATAAGCGCTGCCCTGATTTTCTGCTGGCTGGGTGATATTTTACTGATGGAGGGAAGTTGGTTTGTATACGGTTTAGCGGCCTTTTTGATGGGACATATTTTTTACATCATTTCGATAATGAAGATCACGGGAAAAAGAGCCATTATTCGCCCCTGGCTTGCGTTGCCCATACTCGTGTACTTATTTGCTTTGATGTCCTTGCTGTTTCCTTACCTGAATGAAATGAAGTTACCTGTTGTTTTGTATGCTATTATTATCAGCAGTTTTCTACTATTATGCCTTAATACATTTCGGAAAACGACCTACCGGATCGCCCTCTACCTCTCTGTTGGTGCAGCGCTGTTTGTTTTATCAGACAGCATTCTTGCCATTAACAAGTTTGCGGTAAAAATCCCTTTGTCTGGTATTTGGGTGATGACTACCTACTGTAGCGCACAGTATTTGCTGATATTTGCTGCGATACAATATAACGCTAAATCAATTGAGTAAACTACCGCCCATCGCCACTGGGTACACTACCCGTTCATACATCGTAAGCATCCACAAGGCAATAATGCCTAAAATAAACAACAGGGACACTTCGAGATATGCACCCATCTTCGTACTATGGATCAGTGATTTTGACTCATCCTGCAGTCGCAATCCTTCCGTGGTTTGCAACTCATTTAAATTATTGAGTACAGACAATGCTTCCAGAAAGCTGATGCTCAAAGTTCTGCCTATTCCTATATTTTCTACGTCTTTTAATTGAATAGCTTCTGCCTCATTATATTTTCCGAGACTTATGATAAAGGCATTCCAGTATTCTTTTTCATTCTCCGTAAGGTATGTTTTGGTATACGCTTCAATAATTTCATTTACCACACGATTGTGACTATCTAGCGCACTCGCAACCGGAATACCCTGCAATAAATCCTGTAATAACAATTTCTTTTGATACAAATGGTCATTTAATTGGAAAAGATAACTGGTGGGCATGAGTCGATCTTCATAAATGGAGGACATATTCTTATCCAGTTTGTTATAATACTTCCTGCTAAAATAATTGTTCAATAGTATAAAAGACAGAATGACCAGTAATAGAAATACAAGTTTTCGCTTTTCTTTAGCGCCTCTCGTAGCATTCATATCGGCAAGTTTAATACATTCTCAATGTACGAATAATATCAGTATCGCCAGAGCGTACACTGTTAATAAAACCCTAGCCTGCAAGCAGTTGTAACTTAGGGGATTATCTACCAGCGAAAACAGTACGACGCTTTTTAACTGTCAGTTTTTTATTAAAACTCAAAATCTCGCCTGGCTATATTCCAGCGGATACCTGTAGTAAAAAAGAGTTCATTTCTTTTTGATAGTGTGGGAATGTCATAATAACGGTTACTCACATTTACATCGAAGAATAAGTTCTGTAAAAACTCATAGGACGCAGACAGACTTACCTGGGTTCTCTTTGCCAGGGTGCCTGTGCCTATAAAGAAGTCATAATCCCTTGGACGGGTACGATAACTAACGAAAAGGTTATTACCCATATTTACCCCGGCAGAATCCAATCCCTGTTCGGAATAAAATAATTTTGCGGACAGGTATAAACGATTTAAAGGCTGATACTTCAACACGCCAATAAACTCCTTAAAGTTGGCGCCCAGCGGATGGGCCAACTCTTTGTTGTAATGCGTATACCCGGTTGCGCCGTTGCTATGAGTGTAAGTAAATGGTCTTACAAAATTAGCTTCCACCTGCAGGTCGAGGTTATTTATGCCTCCCACATCTATATATTTACCCCCCAGTTGCAAGGCGTGTTTGTTTAGCCATCCCCCCTTATTATAACGCAGGATGTCTTTAAACACAAATTCACTTATTACTAACTGTCCATATAATTGTGCCGTCTTAAGTAAATTGGCTTTAAAATCTACGCCAATGGTAGCTTTGGAGCTTCCACTGCCCAATTGCATTTCAACCGAACGATAGAAGATCACCGGATTGAGATAACTTAATTCAAAACCGTTTGCACCATTGTAATAAACATTTTCGTAAACACCCAGGTTCAGCCAACGATTTACCTGTATCCCCAGGTGATGAAATGCCATATAGTTTTTGAAACGCACTGTATCTCTGTTCTGACGGGAATCAAATGGAGCAATTAACTCTGCATATACACTTTTGTAAGCGAATCTTTTTAATTGCACATCCATCTGCAGGTATAAAAAATTGTTGCTGAAGTCGCTGAGCAGCAAGCTACGGTACCCATTTCCTAAGAAAAGTTTGTCGTATCCAAATCGAAAATTAATAAATTTAGAGGCGGCAAAATCGATCCCACCCCTGGCATCAAAATAGTCATACCCATCCTGTTTAAACAATTTGTAGTAACCAGCATTGGGAATACCATTTCGCCGCACTTCATATTGTTGTACAAATAAGGGGTCGCGCTCCTGGTTTTCGGTAAGATAACTATAGAAACCAATTTTCTTACTGATATTGCCCCGTATCGATACGCCGCGGGTATTTACAAAAATGCGATTCTCTACTTTGGATGAACTTCCCACCTGTAAATTCAAAACCGGATCTACGATAATATTGAAATCCTTAGAATAGGATTCATACAAATGGGCATCTGTTTTAAAGAAATACTTCAAAAAGGGTTTTTCGCGCCGGAATGATGCGCCATTATCTTTTGTCCATTCTGCATTGTTCATCAACAGACTGTTCATATTATACCTGTCGATGCCGGACAAATCTACCGGAGCCGCCCCCGATTTTACCAACGAGTCCAACCATTCTACACGCTCAGTATACATTTTTCGGTTATAGGGCTTTATAGTGGAAAAAGAAAGGATTGAATCATTCTGCAGTTTAATATCCATTCTATCAAGAAAATCGTATTGCTTATTGCCTGGTTGCACCCTGTCCGACTGGCTAAGAACCTGCGTAGAGATTATGCATAGAATGATGACCGAAAGGAGCGTTTTAGCTGGCATGGAGGTTGTTTATTCCTGGTTTGAAATGAGTCTGCTTTTTCTCTATGGTTAACGGATGATAATAGCGACTATTGTCAAAGATAAGTGAGAATAAAAAAATTCCTGATTTTATCCGCATACAGACAAAACCAGGAATCACCCGTAGTTATAAAAACAATTAATTCATCATATCATCACCACCGCCTTCCATACGGTTGTTTTTACGCTTAAACAACGAAGCATCGAACTTACCAAAGCGATAAGATAAGTTCAATCGGAGTACCTGCCAATCCCTTCTGCGCCACATGTCCTGCACAAAAAAAGCATTTTCGGAATGTGCGCTGTAAATACGTGTTTTGAATATATCATTCATAGCCAATGTAGCTGCCAGTCTCTTATCTTTAAAAAACTCTTTTCTAATGGCTATATCTACTCCATAGTTGGGATTAATATACCCCTGTGCGGCACCACTAGCGCCTCCCATAAAACCACCACCGCCAGGACCTCTCCCTCCACCACCCCCCTGTGGCACCAGCGTACGGGATTGATAATCCCCGGACAACTGGATTGAGAAGTTAGCTGGTAACTTAAAGTTTACCATTGTTTTTCCGAAAAAAGCCCAGCGATCATTTACACCCAAAGTTGCATCCAGCCCGCTGTTATCAATTCTTGCATTATACACATTCAGGTTGGTCGTCACTTCCACCCATTTTGCAAGGGGGTTTCTGGAAGTAAACTCCATTCCATAAGACTGGCTGGAGTTGGCATTGATGAATGAAATCACCATCGCCGAATCCAATATGCCTGTTGGTAAGGGCACATCTTCTTTCAGGCTTTGGTAGCGGGTAATAAGATTATTGGTGTGTTTATAAAACACAGAGGTGAGAAATGAATGACCACCACCTAACGGAATGCTATAATTCATTTCGAATGAGTTGGTGAATTCAGGACGCAACGCCGGGTTACCCACACTGATATTTAAAACATCCGCCACATCATAGAATGGTATTAACTGAAAGAAATTAGGTCGGTTAATACGACGCGAGTAGTTAAACTGCAGATCGTTGCCACCACCAAAAGACTTTGTAACAAAAACGCTGGGAAAAAACTCCGCCGGGAAAGTATTCGCAAACTTTTCTCCGGTACTTAACAAAGTGCCCCTGTACCGGGAGCTCTCAAAACGCAGCCCCAACTGATAGGAAAAGGTTTCACCAATTTTGTTAGAATAAGTGGTATAAGCTGCATGTACCTGATCGTTAAAATTATAATTGGCACTAACGGAAGGCAGCACTACATATTCTCCGGTTGTATAATCAAAGAATGAATTGTCTGTGATATTTTCATTGTTCCTTATGGCAGATCGTAAACCCGCCTCAAGCTTGCCAGACTTTAAAGGATGCACGTAGTCTGTTTGAATGGTCCAAAAGGTACTGCTTCCGCTTCCATCCATCAATTGCAGCGCAGGATTCCCCTTTACTGATCCATCTTCGTTATAATACGTTGTTTTATACAAGCCACCGCCACTATTGGCACTTCGGTTGTAGTTAATATCCGCCGTAAACTCTCGCCCGGAACGGGGAAACAGGTATTTGTATCCGATGGCAGGTCCAAAATTCCTGAATTTTCGTTTTGAATCCGTAATACGGTCAGCTGATTGCGAACGAATAATCGTTGATAAGGTATCAATCAGTATGTCGTCGGTTTGATAACTGTTGAATTGACCATTGGGCATTGCCATGGAAACCGTCAGCGTATTGCGATTGTCAATGAGATAATCAAAACCTATTCTTCCAAACAGAAAATATCCGTCGTTGGTAGAATTACTCCCCTGGTTGAGAATGGTATTCTGCGATTTGTCTGTAAACAGGTTTTCCCGGTAGGTATTCCCGGTACTGATGCTTCTGCGTTGATTGTAATTTAAAGCAGCAAAGAAATTGACTTTCCCCTGTTTGATATTGATATCCGCACCACCATTTACTCTGCCGCGTGAATCAATGCCCGCCCTGATATTGCCGTTGTAACCCGCCCTCTTATTCTTTTTCAAAATGATGTTCAGAATGCCTGCCATGCCGCCGGATGCATCAAATTTAGCGGATGGATTGGTAATAATTTCAACGCTTTCTATGGTTTCGGCAGGTATCTGGTCCAAAGTAAAAGTAGTGGGCCTGCCGTCTACAAAAATAGTAGGAGAAGCATTTCTAAGACTGACATTGCCATCAATATCTACGTTAATACCCGGAACATTTCGCATAATTTCAGTAGCCGTTTGTCCCGTAGTCGTTATATTTTTATCTACATTAAAAATCCTCCTGTCAACCCCCATCTGCATGATAGGCTTGGTAGCCGTTATGGTTACCTCACCCAGTTGCTGAACATCTTGTTTTAGTTTGATATTGCCCAGATCTTTGTCGAAGTTAGGCTGCCCCGACCTGTTGGTAAAAGACACTTCCATTTCCAGTGCTTCATATCCAATGGCCGTTACTTCCAGCCGTAAATTCCCCCTGACAGGCAGATTTTCTAAGGCAAAACCGCCCCGGGCCTCTGTTAGCTGACCGCTGATCGCAACAGGTACTTGTTTTTTCTGCACTGAGTCAAAGCGCATTTGGAATAGCTGAACGGAAGCTGCCTCAACCCCCTTATTATTGGTGGCATCCAGGATACGTCCATAAACTCTTCCATTTACCGGCTGACCCATACCAGCCCCTCTCATTCCCCCACCAGGTCGCTGGGCATAGGTGGTTGCAGAAAAAAATACAAGAAAAAGAAGTGGAAATAATCTCATACGGAATGTTTTATCATTCAGACTTAAACGCCTCTATTGTAGCGGATCATGAATTGAGATGCAAGCTAATATGCTTTGCGTTAATCAATGTTAAGTAATTCAACTTTCAGCATAACGAATGTTATAAACTTTAATTTTTTTGACTGGATTTATTTTTCATTTACTTTTGCATCCCCGACAAATCAAATGGTGGTTGTAGCTCAGTTGGTTAGAGCATCAGATTGTGGTTCTGAGGGTCGCCGGTTCGAGCCCGGTTAGCCACCCAAAGCCGGGAAATGTAGTTTTTATGCTGCTTTTCCGGCTTTTCACTTTCCATCCTGTATTAACGCAGGTCCATCACCCGGGTTTGCCTATCCTGTATTATTTGCAAATCCTTAGCTAAATCAATAGATATTAGCAACATTTGCTCTGATATTTCCGTTATTTTTGAACATGCAAAAAGTGTTTCAGCTTATGTTTAACAAAAAAACTTTACCTTTTGTAATTGCCATTATTGTAACAGGCATATTTGTTACATTTCAAACGATCGGACTTGACAATCCGCCTTCAAAGTATGAGCGAATCCTTAAGCAGGTTGGTACCATGCTGGAACAAGGACATTATCAGCCTAAAAAGATAGATGATTCATTTTCCAGGGAAGTATTTAAAAAATACCTGGACGGTCTCGATCCTGAAAAACAATTTTTTCTTCAGTCGGACATAGATGTTTTAAAAATATACGAAACAAGAATCGACGACGAAATCAAAGGAGCACCTTTTGAATCTTTTGATGCTATCAACAAAATTTATAAAAAAAGAACGGAGGAATACTTCGCTGCGTACAAAGATATTTTGGCGAAACCTTTCAGTTTTACAACCAACGAGACTCTTTCTGATGACAAGGAAAAATTGAAATCTCCCAATACTGAAAAAGAAAGAGAAGAATTGTGGAAAAAACGACTAAAATATCAGGCATTGGTTAGATATGCAGACTTGTTAAATACCAATGAAAAAGCAAAAGAAGCAAAAGACAAAGACAAGGTAAAAACTGACGAGGCACTTGAGAAAGAAGCCCGGGATAAAGTCTTGCAAATTGCCAACCGTTCTACAGAAAGGTTAAAAAACAAATTTACCGAAGAAGAGAAGTTCAATGTTTTTGTGAATGCCATCACTTCTACAATGGACCCTCATACTACCTTTTTCCCTCCATTGGAAAAAAGATCTTTTGATGAAAACATGAGTGGACGCTTCTTTGGAATAGGTGCCTCGTTACTCAAAGAGGATGGAAATATTAAAATCATGTCGTTGATAACCGGTAGTCCCGCATGGAAATCAGGGGAATTACAGATTGGCGATATCATTACAAAAGTGGGTCAGGGAGCCGATGAACCGCAGGATATGGCCGGGTTCGATACAGAAGATGCCGTAAAAGTAATCAGGGGCAAAAAAGGCACTGAAGTCAGGCTGACAGTAAGAAAGGCTGATGGCACTACGAAAGTAGTATCTCTGATAAGAGATGAAATTGTACAGGAAGAAACCTTTGCCAGGAGCGCTATTATAAACGAAGGAAGCAGAAAGATAGGATACCTGTTTTTACCAGAATTTTACGCAGATTGGGAACGTCCCAATGGCGCAAAATCGGGGGAAGATGTGGCGAAAGAAGTGACCAAATTGAAAGCTGAAAATGTGGATGGCATTATCATCGACTTAAGAAGCAATGGCGGAGGATCGCTTTATGATGTGATTCAAATGGCAGGATTATTTATTGATGAGGGTCCGATTGTGCAGGTGAAGGATCGCCAGGGCACCCCTACCGTACTTAAAGACAAAGTGAAAGGCGTACTTTACGATGGGCCACTGGCTGTGATGGTAAACGAGTTCAGTGCCTCTGCATCCGAAATTTTTGCCGCTGCCATGCAGGATTATAACCGTGCAGTAATAGTGGGCAGCACTTCAACATATGGAAAGGGTACTGTTCAAAGAAATATCGGACTGGAAGCCGGAAGAGGATTGCTCTCCAAACAGGAAGATGAATTAGGCTTTTTAAAATTGACTTTGCAGAAATTCTATCGTATCAATGGAGGTTCCACTCAATTAAAAGGAGTAACTCCCGATATCGTCATCCCCGATCAATTGGAGCACTTTAAATTTCGGGAAAAAGACAATCCGGATGCTTTGAAATGGGATGAAATTGCCAAAGCAAAATATACACCCTGGTCTTCCGGAAATGAACTGACAACACTGAAACAAATGGAAAATCAACGGGTACAAACAAGTCCCACTTTTGAAAAAATAAAAGCACACGCAGCTACCCTTGCTAAACTGAATGACAAAGAGCTTACGCTGAATTTAAAAAAATACCAGGAAGAACAAAAGCAGATTAAAGCCATTTCAAAAGATATGGAAACGCTGTTGAAAGCGCAGTCTGAAACCCCTATCGAATTGTTGGCCAGTGATAAAAGCAAATATGCAGATGACGAATCCCGCAAAGAACGCCAAAATTCCTGGTTAAAAAATTTGAAGTCAGATATTTACCTGAACGAAACGGTAACAATCATGAATAACCTGATAAGCCAGGAAGCTATTGTAAAATCTAAATAATCATTAAAAACATACCTTTTCAGTATACCTGTCAATTAAAATGACAGGTATATTTGTTTTGTAGCTGGTGTATCTTCAACATACTTTAGTTAACCTTACTATCTATTATTCTAATGAATCAACTGGAAAACATATATCACTTTATTTTCTCAGAATGGTATTGGTCATTTTTGTTTTTTTTCCTCTTTTTTTCAATACTTTACTTTGGTGGTACGGGTATAGCCAGCTTGCTGTTACAGTATTTGAAATCGGAGGGAAAGATTCACCCAATCCACCACAACATTCAAAAAGGACAAATCCGGCGTGAGATTCGCCTATCCTTATTATCGATCTTTATCTTTAGTATCCAGGCTATTCCCTTCCCATGGCTGATCAAAAGTGGCTATATACAAATCAGGTTTGATAATACCTGGCACTGCGTTTGGGAAATACCAGTCCTGTTTTTATGGAACGAGATTCATTTTTATGCAGTACATTGGCTACTACACCGGAAATGGTTTATGAAAAACATACATTACATACACCATCAATCTAAAGAAGCAACGGTGTTTTCGGTTTTCAGCTTTCACTGGGTTGAGGCTTTTTTACTTGGCACTGTTATCTTTGTGCCACTCGCCTTTCACAACTTTAATGTTTTTTCAGTACTCAGCTTACCGATTATGAGTATAATTTTGAACCTGGCTGGTCATTGTAACCATGAGGGGGCTGTAAAACCCGGAGAAGAAAAAACACTTCGGATTGCCTTCAGACATGCAATGCACCACAAATGGAGCCAGGGAAACTTTGGTTTTATGCTTCCCTGGCTCGATAAAATATTCAACACCTCATTACCCAAAAACAAACAATAAAATGAGTGTACCGGTATACATTAATGCCATAGGAAAATACCTACCAGGCAAACCTGTTTCTAACGACCAGATAGAAGAATATCTAGGATTGATAAACGACCAACCCTCCCGCAGCAAGAGCAGAATGCTGAAACAAAACGGTATTCATACCCGTTACTACGCCCTCGATAAAAATCAAAATTCTACAGAATCAGTAAGTGGCATGGCGGCAAAAGCCATTGATGACTGCCTTCAAAAGGCAAAGTTAACAAAGGACGAAATTGAATTGCTATCCGCTGCTACTACCCAAAGCGACCTACCCGTTCCTGGATTTGCCAGCATGGTGCAAGCTGATGCAGCTTTACCAGTTTGCGCCATCTCCAGTCATCAAAGTGTTTGCGCTTCCAGTATTATGGCTATCAAAAACGCCTTCCTATACATTCGAAATGGAGAGATAAACAGTGCCATTGCCTGTGCGGGTGAGTTGCCCAGCCGAATGTTTAAAGCCAAAAGGTTTGCCCGCCAGCAAACTACTAAAAACGGAGGCATTCCGCTGGATACTGATTTTCTCCGCTGGATGTTATCAGACGGTGCTGGCGCATTCCTGATGCAAAATAAACCAGGTAACGGCAAGAGCCTGAAAATCGAGTGGATTGATATCCGCTCTTATGCGCATTTATTTGAACCTTGCATGTACGCTGGCATGAATAAAACCGATAGTGGTACACAGGGGAAAAGCTGGTTGGATTATGATGATTTCTCCGATGCTGACGCTATTGGTGCTATTAATCTTAAGCAAGATTTACGTTTAGTGAACAACGTTGTAAGCCGGGGCGTTCAACATTTCTTCAACCTGGTAGACGAAAACAAAATAGATCCCAAAGGAATGGATTGGCTCGTATGCCACTATTCATCCGAATATTTCAAACAACCAATTGTTGATTTATTAAAAAAAGGAGGATTGGAAATTCCTGAAGAGAAATGGTTTACCAACCTCCATTCCAAAGGCAATACCGGTGCAGCTTCCATCTTTATTATGCTGGAAGAACTCCTCTATAGCAACTCATTAAAAAATGGACAGAAAATATTGTGCATGGTGCCCGAAAGCGGACGTTTCATTACTACCTATATGATGCTTACCGTAGTAGATAATGTGAGCGAAGTAAAAACACCCCTTATAAACCAGGCAGATGAAATACTGCCGCCCCAAATCACCACAGAAGGGAAACCTCTTCAGGAATGGCTGGTAAGGGGTCTGACATCGGTATGGGTAGATTTTGAAACCAAACTCCGCAAAACACCCATTATACAGAAAATATATGACGGAACGATTACGCTGGATGACTACAGATTGTTGCTGCTAAACTTACGGCAACAGGTAATAGACGGATCGCAGTGGATAGCCCGGGCAGCCTCCAATGTAACTATGGAGTACTTTGATGTTCGTTCTTCTTTTATCAGCCACTCACGAGATGAACATCGTGACTACCAGATACTCGAAAAAAACTATATCAATTGTGGCGGAAAAAAAGAAGACTTATATACCGGCGAAAAAAATATCGGTAGCGAAGCCCTGAGTGCTTTTATGTTTCAGAGAGCCAGCCAGCCCAATCCATTTGATCTCCTGGGTGGTATGTTTATCATCGAAGGATTGGGAAACAGGATTGCCGGCAACTGGGGACGAGCTATTCAACATATCTTAGACTTACGGGACGACCAGGTATCCTTTTTTACCTATCACGAGACCAGTGACAGCAATGATAATCATTTCGAAAGATTTGAAAATGCGCTAAACTCAGAGTTACTTACGGAAGATATCGCCAAAAAAGTATTAAAGACCGCCAAGGTAGTAGCTAAATTATATCAAATGCAATTGGCGGAAATTGGTAACTATTAAAATAATGCTATGTTACATACCAGTGAATATTTTGAAACCCTGCAGAATAATCCGAGAGACCCAAGCCATTGGCACGCTTTGTACCTTGACAAAAGCATTCCTTTTAGCCCGGATGCCAAGGCCGCATTTCTGTACGATTCCAGCAAAAAAACACGACAGTTTCTCCTACCCTTTGTGAGGGTATTTGCACGCATATTCATTGTATTGATCCAGGTTATAAAAGCGATATTCCCCAACCTGATCAACATGCCCAAAACGCTGCATCGCTGCTTGTATTTCGGTATGAAATATTTTATAACGCCAGAGGCCAATTTTCTGATCCTGCGTCATTTCTATCTCGGATCCGAAGTACTTCGTTTTATAAAAGATAATGTAAAAGGCGCTGAAGATATTCCGATGAATCCGCTGAAACCTTTATCGGTAAATGATGTAAAAAACAACCTTTTCCTGGAACATGATTTAAACCTATACAACTTTATCATCAATCTAAATAATGCTATCCGGGATAAACAATTAAAAATAGCACACATACCCAATCCTGATTTCAGTGCTATTTCTACCGGTCCTATTCCTTTTGAAGAGTTCAGAGACAAATGGTCAAACTTTCTGGATCTGTCAAGTGCCATCGAAATATTTACGCCGGTATACCAGTTCTTTCTTACCGACCATGACTTTTGGCGGGCCTCCAACTCGCTTCAACTGGATGAAGTGATAGGCATATACGCCGCCACTATTATGAATTGTCCTGAAAAACTGGTGGCACTCAACAATAAACACCCCATGATACCACTTTCTACACTGGGAGCCGGTTTCAGACTTACATTACACGGCTTATCAACCGAGGTATTACATGGACTGTTGGTAGAAAACAGTAAAATGCAGGCAACGACTAAAATTTTGCAATAGAATTTTTTACTTCCACTTTATTACCGACCCTATTTTTACCCGTCCCAATAGACCAGAAGGCAACATCGATAATATAAGTCACTGCGTCTCTCAAAAAGAAAGGGCTGACTTTTCTCAGCCCTTCATTAGTTTAGTTACTTAGCCCCCTGAAATCAACCGGCACCAGTTTGCTGACACCTGGTTCCTGCATGGTTACACCATAAATGATGTCTACGGTAGACATCGTCATTTTGTTGTGGGTAACAATAATGAATTGGGAGTTTTCGCTGAACTGGCGGATCATTTTGGTGAACTTACCTACGTTGGCATCATCCAAAGGTGCGTCTACCTCATCCAGTATACAGAAAGGAGCAGGTTTAATCAGGTAGATAGCAAATAGCAGGGCCGTTGCTGTCAATGTTTTTTCTCCTCCGCTAAGCTGGGTGATAGACGAAGGACGCTTACCCTTAGGCTTAGCGACGATATCAATGCCTGTTTCCGCCAGGTTTTCCGGATTTTCAAGCAATACATCTGCTGTATCTTCTTCGGTAAACAAAGCTTTGAATACCTTTTGGAAATTTTCTCTGACAGCATTGAACGTTTCCAGGAATTTCTGGTTAGCGGTGGTTTCCACTTCCTGTATGGTCTGCAAAAGACTATCCTTAGCAGTTACCAGGTCGTTCTTTTGCTCAAGAATAAACTCATATCTTTTTTTCATTTCCTGGAAAGCTTCTATTGCTGTCGGGTTGACTTCCCCCATATTTTCCAGCCGCTTTTTCATGCGATCACAGGAAGCTTGTAAATCTTCCAGCGGTGTATCTGTGTTGCGACGTTCATCAATGATGGCATCCAAATCCACCCGAAACTCAACACTAAGCCGCTCCTTCATTCCGGTCAACTGCAGTTTTAGTTCACTGAGTTTGTCTTTGATTTCATTGAGTACCTGGTCGAGCTGTTCTTTAGATTTTTGCTGAAGCCGCAATTGAGACTCTTTTTCCTGCAAAGCATTCCGGCGATTGTAGTATGCCTGGTCTGCTTCATTCAGTTTCTTTTCTTCCTCATCTTTACTGCGCAATAATTCTATCAAATCCGCACCTGCTTTTTCTAATTCTTCTTTCGTTTGCTGTATGCTGCCGGCGGCCTCTCCCAACTGACTGGTGCTGCTTTCTACCTGCACCTGCAGTTCTTTATACTGGCTACTTTTAAATTCATGTTCTTGTTTCAGCGCATTAATTTTGCTCTGCAACCTGGTGAACTGAAGATTACTATCGTTAAAAGAAGCATTGGCAAAATTATATTCCTGTTCTGCCAAACTGTACTCCTGTTCGGAGGTTTGCAACTTGTCCAGCAAATTCTGCAATTGTGTATTCAGCTTCTCCAGTTCGTCTCTTACATCAGATATACTGTCCTGATTGTCCAATAGCTGCCCCCTTAAATCTTCCAATTTCTTTGCACCAGACTCTTCCTGGAACAGGAAGTTTTCAATTTTATTCTGCAGGGCAAAAACCTGGTTGGTTACCTGATTAATTTCATCCTGAGTTTTCCGGATCGCCTGTTCTTTCAGCTGACTATTATAACCAATTACTTCATTGTGTTTTGCCTGGATCGCAGCTTTCAATTCATTTACCTTGGCTTCCTGCACCAATATTTCATCATGCAGTTTTTCCAGGTTTTTAGCCCGTCCTATTTTCTTTCCTTCAAATAATCCTACACTACCACCCGTGAGTGCATATTTTCCTTTTACATATTTGCCATGCTTTTCCAGCACGATAGCTCCGTTGCTATTACGCAGTGCTTCATCGTTTTCGGCAATGAATACGTTGCTCAATAAGTATTCAGCCAGTTTGCGATAGGCATTGTCTACCTCTATCACGCCCATCGCTGCTACGGTTCCATCCGGCTGATGATGTTGGGTATCAGAAAAGTTATTTACTCTATCCAGCATGAAAAAATTAGCTTTCCCTTTCTGGTTGGCATCCAACAGGTGTACGGCTTGCAGTCCTTCTTCCAGGTCGTTTACCACATAGTAGTTCAGGTAAGGTTCCAGTACGTTTTCCACTGCAGCGCGATACTCCTCTTTTACATAAATAATATCTGACAGAATAGGCGCAGAATGATTCCAATTGGGGTTTTTATGCAGAAATTTTACACTTTCCGGATAACCCTCCATAGAATCAATCAGGCTTTTTAATAAAGCATGTTCGTTTTTACGGGCATCCAGTTTCCGGTTTTCTTCCGCCAGTTGGGTACGGAGTTTCTCTACTGCCGCCTGGGTCTCCAAAATCTGTTGTTTGGCATATTCATGTTGCTCCTGCAATTGTTGCAGTTCAGCTCTCTTGCCATCAAGGTCTGCCTCTCTTTCTTCTTTTTCTTTATCCAGTAAAGCCACCTGTTGTTTGCGGTATGTCTGTTCTTCTTCGCTTTGTAATATCGCCCGATGGATATTTTGAATAGAAGTATCGGCTACAGCCACTTTCTTTTCCGCATCAAATTGCTGCCGCTGCAAAGCCTGGTTATCTCTGCGAAGAATATCTATAAAAGAGCGTTTCTCATCAAAAATGCTGCGCTTTTGTTCTACCCCCTCTTTCAAAGCCTCCAGGCTATCCTTGAACTCTTCGAGCTTCAGCTCTTCGTCTTTAATTTGTTCACCCGTGAAGGTGATACTTTCCTCCAGACCTTTTAGCTGCCCCTCCGATTTTTGTAAAAATTCTTTCAGGCTTTGTTCTCTCTCCTGCAGGTATTTCAACCTTTGTTCACCCAGGCTTTTTTCGTTTTCCTTTGTGCGAACATTGCCCAGCAGATCATTGAAAGCATGCTGCCTTTGCTGAAGCTTTCTTTCTTCTTCAATAAAACCTACTTTTTCCTGCTCAATAGCGGCTTCTGCGGTAGCAATGGTCGCTTCCAGTTCCAGGCGCTTGTCCACCTCCAGTTGCTGTTGCTCGTTCAGGTCTTTGTAAGTTATATTAAATCCTTCCAGTGCTGCTTTTGCAAGCTCCACGCTGAGTTCGCGGTATTCCTTTTTGATTTCGTAATATTTCTCCGCCTTTTTTGCCTGGCTTTCCAGGCTCTTTAACTGGTTGTTGATTTCAAACAGTAAGTCCTCTATACGCGCTAAATCCTGTTCTGTTGCATCTAACTTTAGTTTAGCTTCCCGCTTACGGGTTTTGTATATGGTGATACCGGCTGCTTGCTCCAGCATGCGGCGGCGGCTGTTTTCCTTATCCTTGATGATATCGTCTACCATTCCCAACTCGATAATGGCATAGCTGTCTGTGCTAACGCCCGTATCCATAAAAAGGTTATGAATATCTTTGAGGCGACAGCTTACATCATTCAGCCGGTACTCGCTTTCGCCACTTTTATAGAACTTACGGGTAATGGTGACGGTGCTAAATTCTGTAGGCAGCAGGTTACGGGTATTCTCAAACGTTAGGCTTACTTCCGCCAGCCCACTGGAACTACGGGTTTTAGAACCATTAAACACCAGGCTTTCGAGGTTTTCACTGCGAAGATTGCTGATTTTGTGCTCTCCGATCACCCAACGGATGGAATCGATGATATTACTCTTTCCGCAACCATTGGGGCCAATGATGCCGGTGATACCTTCGTCGAAGTTGATAACTGTTTTGTCGGCGAAACTCTTGAATCCTTTGATCTCTAAACTCTTTAAACGCACTTTGTAAAATTTATTAGGACGGAAGTAACTTGAAACAACGGGGCAATTTAGGCTAAGGATATTTGGCGAAGCCCATTATTGTTAACGAGTTATGCACAGCAATTCATAATACCCTTAAATATGCATAACCTGTGGATAATAGCTGGTTTTTATTGATCTGCATTTTAAAAATCGTTATATAACACCAAAAAGAAGTCTTCGCAGGTTTCAACGTAAATTTGCTGATATGTGTAAAAAAGCTATTTGTTTATGGATTGTTTTATTGGGATTAGGATCCTGCGACGTCCGATCGAAGTTGGACTTTAAAAAAGAGCGGAAACGAATAGATGCCTATAACAATATGATGCAAACAGATGCCGGGTTTTCTCAACGCTCGGAAGAAGTGGGACTACGCCGCGCCTTTCTGGAATATATTGAAAATAGCAGTGTCGTCTTACGCCCCGGTAGTTTACCCTGGGTGGGAGCTGATGCCGTAGATAAGCTGAGCGGGTTAAACGATTCGCTGGTAAGCCTGAGTTGGGAGCCAATGGGCGGAGACATTTCGAAAGCCGGAGATATGGGCTTTACCTTCGGTACTTATCGTATGGAGCTAGCCGACTCTGTTTATACCGGTAGTTATGTCACCATTTGGAAGCGACAGGAAGATGGTACCTGGCGATTTGCATTGGATAGCCGAAATGAAGGTAAGTTGGAACAGTGATTCGCGAAGTCCGATAGTGGCAGGTTCAATATTTTAGTAATCTCAATTTGCCAGGTTACAAAAAACACACCGATAATTCATCCCGGATTCTTTTCTGAAGGGGGGTATTAAACTATTTCATTACCATACACTTATTTTCTAAAGTAAAATACAGGATAATTCGTCTTCCTTTATAAAGTCAGGTATTTGGACGAAACAATGAAAAAATCGAAACAAACCGATATTGTCTCCGTAGTAAAAAGCTACGGTAGCCGGCTTTTTAATTTTATCCGAAGCCGTGTCGGTAATCGTGAAGATGCAGAAGATATATTACAGGAGGTTTGGTACCAGGTAAGCAACGTAGATATTGACACCATAAATAGTATAAGTGGATGGCTGCACCGGGTAGCCAGAAATAAACTAACGGATCGTTATCGAAGAGAGAAAAGTATCATATCTGTAAACAATAGCGAAGAAGAAGAATGGCTAACCAACATCTTGTCTTCAATGGACAATAGTCCTGAAAGTAATCAATTTAAAGAAATTTTCTGGGAGGAATTGATGGCTGCACTTGATGAGTTGCCTCAAAAACAAAAAGAAGTATTTGTGATGAATGAAATCGACGAAATGACGCTGCAGGAAATAGCCGATTTGAAGAAGGAAAATTTAAAAACCATTATCAGTCGAAAGGGATATGCTGTAAAACACCTGCGTAACCGATTGATTGATTTATACAATGAATTAAATAGTTTGTAAAATGGAAACATTCAGAAGACGACCTCCATTCTTTTTTAGTATCATAGCCGGTGCTTTTTTGCTGGCGGCTGTTGTGCAATTTTTATGGAATGCCATTCTGCCCGATCTGGTACAGGTAGGCCAACTTAGCTATTGGAAAGCAATGGGGCTACTAGTGTTATGTCGTATATTGTTTGGCGGCTTTCGGGGTGCTTATTCACATAAACCTCCCTTTGCCGGACGCAGCTGGCGTGATAGATGGAAAAATATGAGTGAAGAAGAAAGAAACAGATTCAAAGAAAAATGGAAAAGTCGCTGCGGGAAATAATGAACCGGATATTTCTTTGTATTTGGTAAATATCTAAATATAAAGAAAGAAACTATAGCACGCTTGTAAAAGGAATCTATATAGCTATAGATCCGGATCGATATATTTTAGCCCATCATCTCTGGTGGGTTATTATATTTGGTTTGTGCCGAATCGCATTTAATTCGAAATGCAATAAAATGTCAACATAGTTAAAGTAAATAGTCAAATGCTCCGTCTACTTTAATAGACAAAATAATAATAAAATAAATTATCATGAACAGACACATCTTGAAGCCTGTTTTAGCAGGCTTGTTAATGGGCGGTGCACTTTATTTTATGCCCTTTTTCGTAGTACGCGTTGTATTATTCGTCCTAATTGCAGGACTTCTCATCCGGCTGTTTACTCGACATCGTTCAGGTCGTTTTGGGCATTACCGGGCAATGCGTTTGCAATACGCCGACAGTATCCGCAATATGAGCGACAAAGAATACGCCCTTTTTAAAGAGCGGATATCAAGCTACGGCTGCGGAGTATATAAAAATGTTAACACTAAAAACGAAAAAGATGAAAAGTAGCAACCGATTTTTGATTGGGCTTATCACCGCCGCAATCACTTTCTCAATATTATTACTCACATTGGGACCCAGGCGTTTTGAGCATAAATTACAACAATGCAAAAAAGAAAAACAGATAGATCAACCATCAAAACAACCGGAACAATAACAACTGGATATATACAAGGAAGTTGATTTGTTACCCTATCGGCATAACAGTCAAAAGAGCTACAGAAGAGCAACAGTAAATCAGGGAAGATTTTCTATAACCATTGCACTGGCACCGCCACCGCCGTTACAGATTCCGGCAGCACCGTAGCGACCGCCCTTGCTTTTGAGTACATTTAACAGTGTGACAATGATACGGGCACCACTGGCACCTAACGGATGCCCGATAGAAACAGCACCTCCCAATACATTCACAGTTGCAGGATCCAGTTGCATACGACGACTGTTTTCGATGCCGACCACGCTAAAAGCTTCATTCAGTTCCCAATAGTGGATATCACTCATTTGTAACCCTGCTTTTTCAACAGCTTTGGGGACCGCCAACGATGGAGTTGTGGTAAACCATTCCGGTGCCTGTTCAGCATCGGCATATGAAAGTATACGGGCAATTGGTTTTACACCCAGGCGTGTAGCTTTTTCGGCACTCATCAACACCAAAGCTGCTGCTCCATCATTCAACGTTGATGCATTGGCGGCCGTCACGGTTCCATTCTTTTCAAAAGAGGGATTAAGAGTGGTAATCTTGTCAAATTTAACGTTAAATGGTTCCTCGTCTTTGCTGACGATTAAGGGTTCCCCTTTTCTTTGTGGTATTTCCACCGGCACTACTTCATTGGCCATCAAACCGTTTTCCCAGGCCCGCTGCGATCTTTTATAACTTTCTATGGCAAATGCATCCTGCTCTTCACGGCTGATACCACATTCTTTTGCACACAATTCTGCCGCGAAACCCATTGCTTTACCGTCATATACATCAGTTAAGCCGTCCTTAGCCAATCCATCTACGAGCTCTGTATTTCCATATTTGTTTCCCCACCGAAGCGAGGGTATATAGAAGGGAATGTTGCTCATACTCTCCATGCCACCGGCAACTACCACTTCAGCATCTCCTAATAAGATACTTTGCGCAGCCAGTGATATTGACTTCATGCCACTGGCGCAAACTTTATTAATAGTGGAGCAATTAACAGTATCAGGTAAACCGGCAAATTTGGCCGCCTGACGGGCAGGTGCCTGTCCAAGATTCGCCTGAATAACACACCCCATTAGTACATCCTGAACTGTATCTAACTGAATACCAGCCTTGGCTATAGCACCTTTTATGGCTATAGCACCCAATTGTGTAGCCGAAAATCCTTTCAGGCTTCCACCGAAACTACCAATGGGGGTACGCACGGCGGAAACAATCACGACATCAGTCATAAACAAATTTGTTTAGGAGGAGTTATTAGTCTTTGGGATTTCTTTCGCCCGAAGCTAATTTTTCTATAGCAAGTTCCAGTTTTTCTTTTCGCTCTTCTGCCACTGATGATATCCATTTCAGGTATTCTTTCTTATTGGTAAAAGAAAGTTTGTCGAAAAAAAGACCTGCTTTTTTGTTCTTGTTCAGCAATGCCTGAAGATCAGCCGGAGGAGTTATAGTCCGGCTTTTGTTATCGATGCCTTCAATAGAAGCTTCCTTTTTTACAAACCGGGTAACACCTTGTTTTTCGCAACATTCCGGTTTTCTAAATTGAAGTGCGGTCCATACGTGATCCAGGGTCACCTGATCCTGGCTTTCAAACCCAGATTGGTTCAGCGTTTTCCAACTGCAATCCCGGTTGAGGTCGCTAACAATTTTTGAAGTTGTTTTAGGATATGCTACCCAAAGTTTTCCTTCATCACATAACGCCGGTAACACTTCTTTCAAAATACCATCTAACTGGCGTTGATTGATAGCAAATACCAGTGCAAAATCGATACGCCTCGATCTTAAAAGTGGAGTAACACTTTTTGCAAATGAAATTTTTGCAAATTGTTTTTCGATGGAAGAGGGCAAGCCTTGAATCAACAGATTCTTTTCTTCAGTAAGTTGAAGTTTCTCAAACATTGTCTGCATCATGCTTCAACACGATTTTTTAGCGTCAAAAAGAAACACAAAGTTAATGAAACTTACCTTTAAAAGCAAATTTTGAGTTAAATAATACTAATCAACCGTAATAGACAGTATCGACTACGGCCGAATGTGCAGAGGTTTTATGTTTACTATGGCTTTACTGTTTCATTGGTTTGTAGTACTTCATTGCTTCTTTTGCATACTCCTGTACCTTTTTGATACGGGTTTCGTCGGAAGGGTGCGTACTCATAAATTCGGGTGGTTTTTCTCCCCCACCTACTTTAGACATTCTTTCCCAGAAAGGCGCTGCTTCGTTTGGATTATATCCGGCCATAGCTGCGAAAATCAATCCGAAATGGTCCGCTTCCAGTTCCTGTTTACGAGAGTTGGGCAGTAACACTCCTATCTGTGCTCCCGGTGCGTAAATTGTATTGAAGATATTACTAACGGTACTATTGCCGGAAGTAAGTACTGTACCAACCGTACCCAGTCCCTGCGCCAGCATTTGCTGACTCATGCGCTCATTTCCATGTTGGGCGATGGCATGTGCAATCTCATGTCCCATTACTACTGCCAGCCCGGCTTCGTTTTGGGTCACCGGCAAAATTCCGGTATATACTACCACTTTTCCTCCGGGCATACACCAGGCATTTACCTCATTTGAGTTTACCAGGTTAAATTCCCATTGATAACCTTCTAAAACAGCCCCTTTACCCTGTTGGGTATAATAGTCGGTGATGGCTGCTGCAATTCTTTTTCCCACACGGGTAACCATTTCAGCATCTTTGCTGACAGTAGTGCTAACGATTTTGTTCTGTGTAAGAAAACTCTGGTATTCTGTCTTTGCCATATTCTGAAGATCTCCTTCAGGTAACAGCTTTAATTGTTTTCTGCCCGTGATGGCATTAGTACTACAGCCCACCACAAATAATACTGCGGAAAAAAGCAAAAGGTATTTTTTCATTTGGATCTTGTTTGAAAAGATTGTTCTCAAATAACGGATATCAAATAGCGTAAAGATAGGAGGTTACAGGGAATTATTCCTACGTCTGCTTCTCCTTCTGTCCCGGTATTTCAGTATAGGAGCTTTACTTTCGCTGCCTTTTAACAAACGGGAGATATTCTTCTGGTGCGTAAGCATTACCAGTAAGGCTACGGCTACAGCAAAAACACGGTAAGCATGATTATCCACATTGAATATGATAAGGATAAAAACGGGAAAAGCGACACTGGCAAGTATAGAACTAAGCGACACAAATCGGGTTAAAAATAAAACCGAAATAAATATAGCCACACAACAGGCAGCGCTAATCGGAGATATTGCCAATACCAAGCCAAATAAAGTCGCCACTCCTTTTCCGCCCCTAAACTGAGCCCATATTGGAAAAATGTGCCCCAGCACCGCACAAAGCCCTAAGCCTATCTGGAAATTGGTTCGGGCAAACTCATCTCCTACATAAAAAGGAAGGAGGTAAGCAAGTTTAACGGCTACAAATCCCTTGAGCATGTCAATCGTCATAACCAACGTTCCCCATTTGGAACCCAGTACACGATAAGTATTAGTAGCACCAGCATTACCACTACCATAATCACGAATATCTATCTTAAAATAGTACCTGCTCACCCAAACAGCAGTTGGGATAGACCCTATCAGGTAGGCTAATATGATTAAAATAGATTCATTCATAAATTTTCAATACAGGTTGAAGTCCTTACAAATATAAAATATTTCTCCGATTAAGGTTCTGTAGTTTAAGCTTTTATTAATTCTTTTTTAAACGCCAGACAAGCCCAGTTATTTTCTGAAAACTCGTTCAGCAACCGAAAACCGGCACTTTGGATTAGCTCTGTCATTTCGGGTATATCTGTATTTAAGATGCCACTGATAATCAAAATTCCATTGAGTAATACGCCCTCTGTTAATGCAGGCAGATTATCAATAATTACATTTCTGTTAATATTAGCTAAAATCAACGCTACCGGGGGTATATCTGCGGGGAAATGGTCCTTTTGCAACAGTTCTACAATAGGCGTATTGTTGGTTTCGATGTTTTCTGCTGCATTTGAAATACTCCAGGGGTCATAGTCAATCCCCAAAACACGGGAAGCTTTCATTTTAGCCGCTAAAATGGCCAGCACGCCAGTTCCCGTACCAAAATCGATAACTGTTTTTCCTGCCGGATCAAACTGCTTCAGCATTTTTATCATCATGTACGTCGTAGCATGGTGGCCAGTTCCGAAACTCATCTTAGGTGTAATTACAATCTCGTAGGCAACTGCAGGGTTGGGTTGATGGAAGTCGGCACGAATAGAAGCAAAATTGTCAACCGTTACCGGCTGAAATCCTGATTCCCAAATGGCATTCCAGTTTTGATTAAATACTTTTGATATAGAGTACTTAACCTTATACACTTCAACTAAATTCCTAAACTCAGTTTCATCGAAGTCCGTATTCCTAAAATAAAAGCGCAATTGACTGTCTGCTTCTTCCACCCCCTCAATCGTCATAGCTTCAGAAACAGTAGCTAAAATAATATCCAGTTCTTCCGTCTTTCCTTCCACCAATACTTCAAAAAAAAGCTCATTCATTTTCTTTAATTAAAAAAGCTACCTGAACGTTCAGGTAGCTAATGATTATTCTGTTCCCAGATATTGCAATTACGCATCTGGTTTTGACTCTTCCTGTTGCTGCTGGGGCTTTGGTTTGTTACCAAAATCCGGCTTAGGAATCAGTGCCTTGCGGCTCAGTTTAAATTTGCCGGTTTTTTGATCAACACCAATCAGTTTTACCTTCACTACATCTCCTTCTTTCAGCACTCCTTCCATGGTTTCCAATCGCTTCCAACTGATCTCACTGATGTGTAATAAACCTTGTTTACCAGGCATAAACTCCACAAATGCACCAAACTCCTTGATGCCTTTTACGGTAGCCTCATATACTTCACCAACCGATGGAACAGCCACTATACCTTTAATCCAGGCTACCGCTTTGTCCAATCCTTCTTTAGCAGGTGAGAATACGCTTACTTCACCAACATTGCCTATTTCTTCTATATTGATTGTAGTACCGGTAGAACGTTGAATTTCTTGTATCACTTTACCTTGTGGTCCTATTACAGCACCGATAAATTCTTTATCGATGAATAATTTTTCCATTCTTGGAGCGTGTGGTTTCACTTCTTCTCTGGCTGCTGCTACTGTATCATACATTGCATCCAGAATGTGCAACCTGCCATTTCTGGCTTGGGCAAGTGCCTGGCGCATTGTATCCATACTCAAACCATCTACTTTGATATCCATCTGTACACCACAAATACCATCACGGGTTCCGGTTACTTTAAAGTCCATATCACCCAGGTGATCTTCATCACCCAAAATATCCGTTAAGATCGCATATTTGTTGTCAGAAGCGCGAGTGATTAAACCCATTGCTACACCACTTACGTGTTTTGGAAAAGGTACACCAGCATCCATTAATGCCAACGAACCAGCGCAAACAGTAGCCATAGAAGATGAACCATTTGACTCCAGGATATCACTTACTACCCGTACTGTGTAGGGGTAGTCGTTACCCGGCATCATTTGTTTCAACGAACGCATAGCCAGGTTTCCATGTCCCACTTCACGACGGCCGGGTGCGCGAAGGAACTTGATTTCACCGGTAGAGAACGGCGGGAAATTATAGTGTAAAATGAATTTGGTATAATCTGACTTAGCAGCACTCTCCACCAACAATTCATCCAGTGGAGTACCCAGGGTAACGGTGGTAAGAGATTGGGTTTCGCCACGGGTGAACAGCGCCGAACCGTGTGGGGTAGGCAGGATATCTGTTTCCATTGCCAGCGGACGCACTTCATCCAGTTTGCGACCATCCAAACGGATGCGATCATCAAGGATCATGCTACGCACTACTTCCCATTGTAAATCTTCGTAATATTTATTTGCAAATTTTACATCTTCTTCTGCTGGTTCTTCACCCAAACTTGCAATTAACTCTTCTTTTAATATCGCATAAGCATCAGAACGTTCATGTTTTGCACTACCAGACTTGGAAATTTGATAGATTTTATCTTTCGCAAACTCAGTTACCTTTTGAAGAATGGCTTCATTTTGCTCTGGTTTGGTATATTCTCTTTTTTGAGTAATTCCTTTTTTGTCACGCAGTTCCTGCTGCGCTTTAATCTGAATTTTAATAGCTTCATGTGCTATTCCCAGTGCCTGTACCAGATCTTCTTCACTACACTCTTTTGATTCACCCTCTACCATCATCAGGTTATCTTTGGTAGCACCAATGATGAAATCCATATCTGCTTTTTCAAGCTCCGTACGGGAAGGGTTTACCAATAAATTGCCTTCCACTCTCGCTACACGCACCTCTGAGATAATTTCTTTGATAGGAACATCTGAAACAGCCAGGGCTGCTGAAGCAGCTAAGCAGGCAAGTGCATCTGGCATTACCTCACTATCACTGGATATAAGTGATATAATCACCTGAACCTCACAGAAGTAGTCTTCGGGGAACAACGGACGGAGTGCCCGGTCTACTAAACGACTGATCAATACCTCGTAGTCGCTTAGTCGCCCTTCCCGTTTGAAAAATGACCCTGGAATTCTGCCAGCAGAAGAAAATTTCTCCATATAGTCTACACTAAGCGGAAAAAAACTCTGTCCGGGTTTAGGTTCTTTGTTGGCAACAACAGTTGCCATTATAATACAGTTTCCCTGGCGAACGGTTACTGAACCATCTGCCTGGCGGGCTAATTTGCCCGTTTCTATTGTAACGATCCGGCCACCGCCAAGATCGAATGACACTTGCAAAGGTTGAGAAAGCATAAGAATTATTTGAAATAAATTGTAAGATAAATGGGAGGGAGGATAGGTACCTTATCAACTTATTGTATGAAAAATATAATTACAGCCTAAAATCATTATTCCCAACAAGCGTTGGGAATAATAAAAACTTATAACGATCTGGTTATTTTCGGAGTCCGAGTTTTTCTATCAGCGCGCGATATCCCTGCAGGTTGTGTTTGCTAAGGTAAGTCAGCAAACTTTTTCTTTCCCCTACCAACTGAACCAATCCTCTGTTAGAAGAAAAGTCTTTCTTATTCTCTTTCAGGTGTTTTGAAATATGCGTAATACGCTCTGTTAACAAAGCAATCTGTGCTTCGATTGATCCGGTGTTTTTTTCATTTCCACCGAATTCAGTAAAGATTTTTGATTTTTTTTCAGATACTAATGACATCTCAATTTTGTTTTAAACATCCAAATATTATTCTGCTAATTTGGGCGCAAAGGTAATGCTATTATGGCTATATGTAATAAAAAATTCAGCCAATTTAGCAAAATTTAGTAAAATAGATGATAGATTGAACCTGTTGGGGGTAAATATTTAATATTTTATAAATCTAAGCACATAGTTTTCCGAGGCAGACAGTACCTGTAGCAAGTAGTTGCCTGCCGGAAGTCTTTCTATAGAAATTTGTTTTCTATCTGCCAAACCGGCTATTTTTTCTATACTCACAGGTTTTAGATCCACTGTTAATATTTTTAGTGTAGCATTATTGATTGTTTTACCAAAGTCAACCGTTACCACATTAGCTGCAGGTACCGGATAAATGATGGGAGATTGGAGGCTTCCCAGCCGAATCCTTATGATCTCGCTATAAGTGTATTTCTGATCCTTATCTACCTGCTTCACTCTGTAAAACCAGGTACCTGTACCAGGATTATCATGATTATAATTGTACGAATGGGTGCTGGATCCGCCAGCAGTCAGTTGTCCCAGGGTACTAAAATTGACGCCATCGCGGCTGGCTTCTATATCAAAATAACTGGTATTAACTTCATTTTCTGTGATCCAGTCCAATGCAACAAAATTAGACTTATCAACCCCCTTAAACTGCACCCAGCTAAGGGGAAGCGCACTATTGATCAGGCCAGTGGCAAAGCCAGTTTTTTCGGCTAAACCGGTCGCAAACGTTGCTGATAAAGTATAGTCTGTACCAAAATCGCCCTGTTGTACGCCGGGACTTATTTCCACATTGGATATTTGCGGGTTGAATGGATTTATACTCCCTACCGGGGTTCCGTTTGTTTTAAATAGTTGTATTTGCTGCCAATTTCCCCCGGTCATTTGTTCATATCCCGCTTTTTCGTCTTCGGTATAGTATAATTTCACCTCGAGTTTTTTTCCTGCATTGGAATATTGGGGGGTAACCAGGAAAGTTTTTTCTGTGACAAGATTTTGAGGATTGATATTCCAGAAGGGAAATGCCCTGGTACCCTCTCTGTCAATTTCCACCGTTGTACAACCGTAATTCCAGTCGGATAGATTTTTCACGGATGCTATGATTTTTTTTGGATTACTGTTATCGTAAAAAAACAATTCTCCATATGGTCCCAGATATTTTCGCTGACTCACAACTTTGGCAACCGCCACCGGATTACCGGCAGCAATTTGGGAAAATACCGCCACTGGTCTTATTCCTTCTCCCTGGTAAGAAAATGCTGTCAATGCATCCCCGCATCCCTCTTGGGAACTCAGGAAGTAATACTCATCAAAGGGAGGCCCACCACCATACCCCAACAGCAGATCATTTTCTTCGCTATCATCGTCGCTGCCATTATCAAAACAGGTTTCAATGCGGATATTGTCTCTTCCATTCCACACAAAAGGCTTACTAAATACAAATGTATTGGCTCCTTCGATAGTTGCATAAGACGGGGATGAGAATACTTGCCGCTTACCTGTCTCCGAGGTGATATTTCCCTCCTCCACTAACATCCTTGAAGCAGAGTGGCTAATACTGATCTTCAGGTTTTTGAAAGGACGTTTACTAAATTTTGTTACAAATAATTGCATACTCACAATACCACCCGGTACCAGCCCCGCCCTTGTCATTTCCTCCCTGTTATACTGTATTACCGACTTTTGCCGACTCAACTTGCGGTCGAAAATGCCATCAACATCCCGATTAGGGCTGCCGATGTGCGCGTCCGCTTTGGATTGCTTCACCACCGGTTTTGTATTGTTGGGTTTCAGCCAGATACGCATTGTTGGAGTTGCGGTTCCTTTTAGCGTAGTGCCATCTCCACTGTTAACTGTAAAGTTTAGTATCAGTTTAATCGGATCCTCTCTCTGTCCGGTATCATACACTCTAATCTTAAATGGCTTTTTTTGTCGGCTGCCGGCAGGAAAAACAACTTGTTTACCACCCACAAAATCAAAATCAACCTTTTCTTTTGCATCCGACAAACCATCCGGGGTCAGAAGAACCGTTGCGTTTTTAGTTGGACTATTACTGATGGTAAAATAAAAAGTGAGATCTTTAAATTCTCTGCAACCTGTTTTTTGTACTAACGGTAATGGTACTGTCGCTTCATCATTTTCGAAATTAATTTTGGGATCACATGCCTGAGTGTCTCCGTTAAAGGTAGCCATCAGTGCGGTGGAGTTTATCAGGGAGGCTCGTGCATCCAGTAATAAACTGGCCTTCATTCGCTCCTTTTGCCCCGGCGTAAATAATGTATAACAGGCCGTATAATTCATAATGTTGGACTCCGTCCGGATAGAATAAGGATTATTGGTGCAATCATTAGTGCCAGACCTACAGGTAAAATCAATGATTCCGTCCCTGTCGGCATTGAAGGTAATAGGGTCTGTGTCGTCAACAAAATCGCCGGAACCCGACGGACATTCGTATCTATTTTCAGATCCTTCAAAAGGGTGATATAAATTAAATGCATGACCTATCTCGTGAATCAGCGTTTTGGAACCACTTTTCATTTCGGATGCCAGAATCACCGTCCCATCTACAATATGATTGACTGGAAAGTATGCGAACCCCGCGATGTATGGCCCGAAACTACCGTCATTTCCATTTATTTTGTTGACCACATAAATATTGTAATATCTGCTAACATCCCACGCCACCGCTGATTTCAAGTCTGTATCGTAAGCTATATCTGCATTTAAGGCTCCATGGTCGAGGTATAATGTATTTTCGGACATATTGACCCTACGGATACCGTTAGTGGGATTACACTCAGGATCCCGTTGCGCAAATTCGAAACGTATTCCTATGTCTCCGGCCGCGTCACGTCCGGCAGGAGTAAGAGAAGCATGTGTACCGGAATAAATTTGGTTCAGATAAGTTATAGCCTCAAATATTCGTTCGTCTGTGGGATTATAGGGGGAGCCGATGGTGTCGCCTGTATGCAGTATATGTACAACTATCGGAATACTGAAAGTTTGTTGATGCAATTGTTTTTGGCTGAGGATATTTTGCAGTTTTTTTTCATTTTCCCCCTGTGATTTCCGGGCCGCAGGAAATGTCTGTTGAAATATCTTATTATTTTGATCAAATCCGCAAGTGGGCTGTGCTAATATTCCACTAGCCTTTAACATAATTAGCAGCGACAAACAAAAAAACTTTCTCATCCCTGAAGTAATTTGTATATCAGATCTCAGAAAAAACGGGAGCGTTTTGGGTGAAGCTGCTTTCATGGTTAAGATTCATTACCTTTTCTTACTAAAAGTAAGGCAAACAGGTTTTTTTACGAAAAAAAGATTGGTAAAAATACTAAGATTTCGATGGCTGTCTTTTAAAACAATTTCCGGTTATATATAACCGGCGCCTTTCCATATGTTCCCCGTAAATGGAACTGATTTTGCTCAGTTTCGAAAGTTTTCATTTAAATGTGCCATGCTATTTCATAGATTTGCGAAAATGTCTTTTTTTCAAAAGAGTATAGTGTTGGTGCAGGCCTTGTTATTCTTGGCCAAAACAATGGCAATTCCCATTGTCATGTTGCAGTACACTGTAAACAAGGAGTTTATTGCAAAAAACTTGT
This sequence comes from uncultured Terrimonas sp., assembly GCA_964604365.1. Lineage (GTDB taxonomy): Bacteria > Bacteroidota > Bacteroidia > Chitinophagales > Chitinophagaceae > Agriterribacter. The sequence goes on along the minus strand of CAZRYS010000003.1, from coordinate 68,392 downwards.
GTGACAACCGATATAAGCCTGAGCTAAATTGTGAAGGGAAATGTATTTTGATGAAAAAGCTGGAAAAGCACAAGGAAACACAGGAAAATACGGAGAAAGGTTCTATAAAATTGGTCGTAACTGAAATTACGCATCTGTCATCTACCTATCAGTTAAAACCGGCGCCGCTGTTGTTACATTTTTTTTCTCTTTATAACCCTAACGGGTATAGTTACAACCATCATAACGATATCTTCCACCCACCACTACTTGTCTCCTAACCTGGTTTTCTTCCTAAAATTGGCAATGAAAATTACCCGTCACCACTGTTGTTGACAGTAAACCCATGCTTATGCTGGTCAAAGCCAGGAAATGCCATCATTTTTTCCAACTTATTTTCTAAACAAAATACTGGTTTATAATGACAACACATATAACTGGCATCCGTTTTTGGGTGCTTGGGATGGCTATTTTTGTCCTGGCGTCCTGCAAAAAAGAAGAAAGCCCCAACAGTAACGAGCTGGCAACACTTTCTGTAGAATTTGATAATATAGTAGGAGGGCAAAACCTGCACCTCAATACCGGTTCTTATAAAAATGCTAAAGAAGAAACTTTTTCTATCACCAACCTGCAATACTTCATATCCAACATCAGCATAACAAAAGCAGATGGCACCCGGCATGTAGTGCCGCAGGACAGCAGTTATTTCCTGATAAATGAAGCTGACCCTGGCAGCCGATTTGCCAAAGTAAACGTGCCGGTAGGGGATTATAGCAAACTGGAATTCATTTTGGGCGTGGACAGTTTACGATCTACTAAAGATGTTTCGGAGCGTAAAGGAGTATTGGATCCGGGGAACGGATCGCATGACGGCATGTATTGGGGCTGGAATAGTGGTTATATATTCTTTAAAATGGAAGGATTGTCTCCCGAAGCTCCTTTAGACCCATCCGGTCAAAATAAGTTTCGATATCATATTGGCGGATTTGGCGGCTACAATGCGCCTACCATTAATAATATTAAAAATATTGTTGTTGACCTGAATGCAGGAGGAATTGCTAAAGTAAGAACAGGAAGACAGGCAAATATTCACCTCATGGTGGATGTACAGCAAGTATTCAATGGCACAACCCAGGTAAGCATTGCAGATAACCCTACGGTAATGTTTAGCGCTTTCAGTGTTAACATAGCCAACAATTTCGAAGGCATGTTCAGGCACGATCATACAGAAAACTAAAAGTATGCATAAACGTATAAGCATAGCTGCTATCTTTTTAGTGTGTGTTTTTGCCTGTTCAAAAGAAGTAATAGACCGCTTCAATAGTTTCCAGGTTCCGGGAAATTTCCCGGAACCTGCTTATAAGTTTCAGTTGAACGAAATAACCCAGCCCAAGTTTGAATTGGGCAGGCGTTTGTTTTATGAACCAAGGCTCTCCAGGGATAATACCATTAGTTGCGGCAGTTGTCACATACAATCAGCAGGCTTCACTCATCATGGGCATGATGTTAGCCATGGCATTGACGACTTGTTAGGTAAACGAAATTCGCAACCGATTATGAATCTTGCCTGGAGAAAAAATTTTTTCTGGGATGGAGGGGTTTTTGATCTCGACCTACAGCCCATCGTTCCTATTACCAATCCGGTTGAAATGGACGAAACTATAGAGAATGTGATACGAAAACTCTCCGATCATCCCGATTACCCTTCTTTATTTGAAAGGGCTTTCGGGAGCGCGGGCATTGACACAGAAAGGCTGATGAAAGCCTTATCACAATTTATGGTAATGTTGGTCAGCAGCAATTCCAAATATGATAAGGTTATGCGTGAAGAAGGGGAACATTTTACAGTAGAGGAAGAAAAAGGATTTAAACTTTTTAACCAGCACTGTAGTTCCTGCCACAAAGCCCCCCTTTTTACCGATGAAACTTTTCGCGACAACGGTATCGGGGTTGGGTTCAACTATGATGAGGGACGTTCTGAAATCACACTGAATGAGAAAGATCAATATACATTCAAAGTACCCAGTCTGCGTAACCTTGCCTACACGTCACCCTATATGCATGATGGAAGGTTTATTACTTTGGAGGCCGTGTTGGAACAATATGCGGAAGGGGTCAAAGAAACACCCAATCTTGATCCTTTGTTGAAACAACACGAAAAACCAGGCCTCCCTATCACAAAAGAAGAACAACGTTTCTTACTTGCTTTTCTTAATACATTAAACGACCCGGGGTTCGTAACAGACCGCAGGTTTGCAGAACAATAAAATACGATGAAAAAACTAATATACCTGTTACTGCTCGTTGTTATTGGCTGTGGAAGATCTCAACCACAGGCTGATATAGAAGGGAAACAAATACTGGATGTAGCCGATTATCCCGCTCTTGTAAATACCGGGCAAGTAAAGGAAGATACGTTGAAAGGAAGCCCAATTAGAATTTCTGAATTATTATTGGGAAATACAGCAATAAAAATCACATACGGTTCGCCGGGCGTAAGAAACCGGATCATATGGGGCGGGTTAGTGCCCTTTGATCAGGTATGGGTTAGTGGTGCACACAATGCAACGAGTATAACATTTGGTCAGGATGTAGCTATAAATGGTGTGCCAATACCGGCAGGTACCTATGCATTGTTCACCATTCCCGGCAAGGAAAACTGGCAGGTAATTATTAATAAAAATTTCCGGCAGCACCTGGCTGATCAATATGATAAGGCTGAAGATCTGGTACGGGTGGTGGTCACGCCTTCGACTCTTACAGAAACAGTTCCACGGTTGACCTACGAAGTAAAAGCTTTAAATGAGTCTGCCGGAACAATATCGATGTGCTGGGAAAAATTAAAATTAGAGCTTCCATTTAAAACTATAAAGCAATAAATGATGAAAAAAGTATTAGTAATTCTTATTGCGGTGTTTGGTTATAATACTGTGATGGCCTGCGATATCTGCGGCTGTGGTGTTGGCAGTTATTATGTAGGCATACTACCGGAGTTTAGTAAAAAAATTGTGGGTGTTCGTTACCGGTATAGTTCGCTGCAAAGCCATATCGGGGCTGGCGGTGTGCGTACCTATCTTACAACTGACGAACATTTCCATACAACCGAGGTTTGGGGCGGCTGGACAATCGGAAAAAAGATCCGGTTGATAGGGTATATTCCGCTGGGATTTAACCAGAAAATAAACGAGGAAGGCCTTACCCGTAAGACAGGATTAGGCGATATGGGGCTTCAGGGGTTTTACAGGGTGTTCGATCATAGAAAAACAACTGAATCCGACAAAATGATGATACATTCTCTTTGGTTGGGCGCTGGAGTAAAAATGCCTACCGGCAAATACGAAGAACCCGTCAAAAACAATAATGAGCAGTCGCTGAATGTATTTCAACTAGGAACTGGCAGTACAGATTTTACAATAAATGGAATGTATGATTTCAGGTTGCAGGATGCAGGACTCAATACTATGGCAAGCTACAAGATAAATACAGCCAATAACAGCAACTACCGATACGGCAATAAGTTTATGTTGAGCCTGCAGGGGTATCATAAATTTAGAATATTAAACAAGATAACCCTTGCACCCAATGCTGGTATCGTATATGAACTCGCCGATAAAGATATTGATGCAGGTTATAAGGTAGGGATTACAGGCGGTAACATATTGCTCGGAACGGTAGGGGCAGAAATCAACTTTAACAGGATAGCGGTAGGAGGCAATTTTCAGTTGCCTCTTAGTCAACATTTGGCAGGAGGATTTGCAAAAGCGGGCAACCGTTCCATGTTTCATGTGGCTTTCATGTTTTAGCGAAAAGTTATGCTGTTTGCAAAAGTTCGCCAAATGGCTGCTTTGGGAAAGGGCTAAGTCAATCCGATAGCCTAAACATTACCAGAAAAGGACGGGCAAAACAGAAAAGTTAATCATCCAACTCTTAGCCGGAGTGGGGGACCAGGTAAACTAATTTTAATTTACCTATTGATAAAAGTGTAATACATCGTTTTACTCCATATCATACACATTTATTTTATTGTTTTCAAGTGGAACTATTTAATATTTTACGGTTTGTCGAAAGATTGTGGATAATAATCGAAAAATATTGTGGAAAAATTTGGTTAAATAAAAAAATGTTCTACTTTAGCATCTCCAATATCATACGAAAGAAACTGAAGTCAAATCAACAGCCTAAACTGATTTAACGCTTCTACTTCTTCCTTGTTTGATATTGGGAAAACAAAATCCCAACCATTAAAAACCGTAGAAGTTTATGAACCCCCTAACCAATTTGCCTGACCAGCAATTAATCCACTTATTTATGGGTGGAGATGCCTCGGCTTTAGAAGTCCTAATCGTACGTCACAAAGAGAAGATTTACACGTCCATTTTTCTGCTTGTAAAAGACAAGTATCTGGCAGAAGACATTTTCCAAGATGTTTTCATCAGGGTTATTGACACTATTCGTAGTGGCCGGTATACCGAAGAAGGAAAATTTTTGCCCTGGGCTATGCGTATAGCGCATAACCTATGTGTAGATCATTTCCGTAAAGTGAAACGTACTCCCGCTATCAAAATGGGAGACGACCGCGACATTTTTGAGGTAATTAACTTTTCCGAAGATGGCGTTGACCGTCGCATGATGCAACGTCAAAGTCATGACCGTGTTCGTGAAATGCTTGATCGTCTGCCTGAAGATCAACGCGAAGTAATTATCTTGAGACATTATGCGGAATTGAGCTTTAAGGAAATAGCCGCTATGACGGATTGCAGCATCAACACTGCTTTAGGTCGTATGCGCTATGGATTGATCAACCTGCGTAAAATGATGCAGGAACAACAAATTGCGTTATAAGATTCTGAATTAATTACAAGAAAAAGGGCCGGTTGTACCAGCCCTTTTTCATTTCCCCTAATCCAAAAGTCCCCATAGAGAATACTTTTAGCAGGTATCTTGGTTTTTTATCCGTCCTGAATCTTATGATTTTAGCTGCCTAAGCTTATCTTAAAAGGCACGTCAGCCGGGGGTAAACATTCTTTATCATCACATACCATAAATTCTACGGAACCCGCAATCGCCGTCTTTACCGGTCGTTTCAATTTCACTACCTGTATAAATTCTACTTCCTTTTCAAAATAACTCACCTTTCCGTCCCATACAGCTTCATGTTTCTGTATCAATTTCCCCACTTCTTTTACTTTGCCTTCCAGGGTAATTATAGGGTTGGCAGTAAAGGTAAATGTAGTAGGTACCGGTCCCTCCACTCCCACTTCCTGCGCATACATATGATACTTCCCGGTCAGGGCCGCTTTTATTCTCAATTCGTAGGTATTTTCACTAATCTTTTTTGAGCTAAAGGTCCAATTTACCATCCTGGCAGAACCGCTTTGAGCAAATACGCCCAGCGTACAAAATAGCGCAACAGATGTAAAGAATATTTTCATACCAGTTACTTTAACGAATAAACTGTACAAATATCACAGTAAAAACTCTAATGATATGCTAAAAACCAGCGGGAACAGCGGCTGAAAATAAATTAGCCAGCACTTTTTTACCATCTGTATTACCCAGCAATTCATTGCAGGCACGTTCGGGGTGTGGCATCATTCCAAATACATTTCGCTGTGCATTCGTGATTCCGGCAATGTTACTCATACTTCCATTAGGATTGGATTCAGAAGTAAGATTACCGTTTTGATCACAATAGCGATAAATTACCTGACCGTTGGACTCAAGTAGTTCCAGCGTAGTATCATCAGCATAAAACCGCCCTTCGCCATGAGCAATAGGAATCTTTAAGGCCAGATCGTCATCACCTTTTATAAATACATTTTTGCAAATGAATTTGATATTCTCGTTTCGCAACAATGCTCCGGGCAACAAACCTGCCTCACACAAAATCTGAAATCCGTTACACACACCCAATACTTTTCCACCTTTTTCCGCAAAACTCACTACACTTTGCATCATCGGGCTAAAACGGGCAATGGCACCGCAGCGCAGATAATCGCCATAAGAAAATCCCCCCGGCAACACTATGCAATCAGAAGATGTAAACATACTCAGGTCCTTATCTTTATGCCAAAGCTCAATAACTTCGTAGCCAAGATCATCCCGCAAAGCATGTATCATATCTGCATCGCAATTAGAGCCCGGAAAAACAACTACACCAAATTTCATTGCTAAGTCTTTAAAATTACCCTTCTGAATTAAATATTTTGCGGGTACAAAGGTAGGACGTAATAATGAAAATTCAATTTTTCTGAAACAATCAGCCGCAATTATACAGGACTAACGGCCAGAAGCCACCCATATATTTAGTGCGATCACAAAAGCAACCGTCACCCAATGTAGTGTAATACTCATCCATTTTTTGGAAGCATAAAAATAGGCATAGGAATGAAATGCAGCAAATGGCAGTGCTGCCAACACCCAATATTGAAAGGTTGGAACCAGATTAATAAAGGGTATCAGTAAAGAGAGTACCAGAAAAACGACCATCAACCCCCATATTTTTCTGACATGAATAAGCATTCGTAGTATATTCTGCTGAATATAAACAACAGCAACAAAAAAGGGAACCAATAACAACAAAATCGCTCCTATATTCCAAAGGCTTTTTGTCAGTTGAGGCAGATATACAGCAATAGAAGGCAGATAGGTCAGCGGATTCCAATTATTAATCAGGAAAAGAATCGTAAACAGAAAATAATAGGGGGTCAAAATACCCAGAGTAGCTACCATCCAGTCACTTACCTGAAATGGCCGCAGAGATACGAGTGCAAAAAATACCAGTAAATAGAATGCAACAGCCGGGAAATAGAAAAAAGAAGCTATCCCCAGCACCAAGCCTGTATTAAAAATCAACCCTTTAGGGGAAGAGCTGTTGTATAATTTGCACAAAGCACTTACCACCCAAACCATCAGGGTATTAACTACCAGTGCCGAAGACAATACCCACCATTCCGGAAAGAAGGAAGTAATCAGCACATACGACATCGCCGGAAGGTAACTGGCCCTGGGCAACAATTTCTCATTGTTGATCAGACTGTTGAATGTAAGCGCCTGTACCAATAACAGCACAAGTGTAACGATTGGATAAATAAGCGGAAACCCTTCATTCAAAGGAGAAAGAAACTCCAGGAATTTATGGTACATAAACCCATCCGTAGGCTCGGCGACAGGAACCATCGGATGTAGAAAGGTATTAATCTTTAGTACCAGCGCATACACCAGCAAATAAGCAATGTTTACCGGTGAGCTACTTTTAAACAATCCTGTCACAAACAGTTATTTTAAAAATCAATTTTTGCAAAGCAAATATAGTTCCTGTACAAACACGGTACTATTACTTGTTTTGCACCCACCTGTTTGCCATACTTAGGTAAGAACTCATAATCTCTGTCCAGGTTTTTAAGGGTTGGAGACCGTTTAACACTCCCGTCTGCACTGATCGATTGCTCCGACAGCAGGCGTGCCCGGCGCTCCAATTGGTTATATAAAAAATTAATTTCCGATCCGGTATTGTAAATCATATACGACAATGCGTTATTGGAGTTATCGTCAAACAAACTTTTGTGCATCACATTACTCCACTGTACACTGGCATCCGCATCAAAAGAAAACACCGCAATATTCTCGCTGTAATAGCGGGTGCTGTTACCACCACCCCATCTGTTCCACGGGTTTCCATAACCATACGGACTCCAATAATTATTGTAGGGAGAGTATGGCGAAAATCCATATGGGCTATACAAGTAATCATACCGATTCCAACCACCGCCCCTGGAAGAGGTGAAATACAATTCACTTACTACCAAAAAGCCGCCATCTTTTTTCGGCAAAATCTGCCTGATAAAGTAATCGTTAAACGCAGTTTTCGCATTGGTATTTTCTGATTTGGCATCTTCTTTCAACTGATCATTAAAAATATTGAAGCTTTCGGCTTTAATCTGGTTCAACTCTTTATCAAAAATACCCGTATATAACCCTTCTATGTTACCTCTCCGCTGCTTATAATACAACGAGGAAAGTATGAAGGTTTTGTTGATATTATCAGCCTTCAGCTTCACTTCATCCAAAAAATTCGTCAGGGGTATATTATGGATACTAAAACTATCGGACGCAGCCGGTTTGAGGATCAGGTCCATATGCGAAATATTATCCCTGCTACCATTTCGCCCACATCGCGCAAACGCAAAATCACCTTCATTGTCGACAACAAAATCACTGAAAACAGCATCCCGCTGCTGAACCGTTACCTGCAACCGGTCTTTTTTCTTAAACTCCATACTTCCATTATACAGCAAGGTGGTAAAGAGGTAGGTTCGCTCATTCCTCTTATTAATCTTAAAAATCATAATTTGCTGTTTGTCTTCGCTGAAGATCGTCGTGTATATTTTATTATCACTGGCACCACCAATCTGCGTCGTATCTATATCTACCGGTCCTATCAGGGTCTTACCGGTGGCATCCAGCTTTACCACACTACAATAGATCACGTCCCTTTTCTGATACTGATAAATCATATAGAAGAAATCGGGATAAGGCACAAAATCAACATTGATAAGTCGCTGTGGCAGAAAAGTCAGATCCACCCGGTTTTTGGGTTTCATATCGGCATCGTAGATCGATAGGTTGTTTTTGGCACGATGATTTTTGTATACAATTATGTCACCGCTGACCTTTCCTATAATTTCGAAATTGACTTGCCGGTAATCATCTTTCTCCGGCTCAGTATAAGTAATACGCTGTGCTGCTGCCCAAACCGGTAGCGAAAAAAGCAGGGCAAATAAAATATGCGTTTTCATAAACATCTCAAAAAAATTAATGATAGTAAGCTTTTACAACTCTCTTTTGCAAATTAGCAGGTTTTTGACTGATTGTAAAACGGAAGCCACCATTTTAACCAAAACTAGGGTAAATTTTGGGGTATTTCTTCTGAATCCATTTTTTGAATTAGACTACTTGAAAATCCAAAGGTTTGATGACTTCCTAAAATTAACAATTGTACATTAGTTGATTGAGGTAAAAAGCCTAACAAACTGGAATAAAAATCATAGTGCTGAAACCTCAAAAAAAGCTATTTTTATTTTTTGGCCATCCTGTAATGAATTTACGAAATATGAAATATAACTTTTTGTTTTGGGTTACACTTTGTTTTACCAATATCACATTGGCACAGCCACTGCCCAAGCACGATTTACGTTTCGCTCAGCTTGCTAATGTTTGGGATGAAGCCATTCCATTGGGCAATGGAACTATTGGCGCCCTTGTGTGGCAAAAAGGCGATAAGCTCCGGTTCTCCCTCGACAGAGCTGATATTTGGGACCTTCGTCCCATGAAAGGGCTGCATAGAGAAGAATTCAGCTTTAAATGGGTGGAACAACAGGTATTGAAAAATGATTATAAACCCGTACAGGATAATTTTGACGCCCCTTACGATCGGGAACCGGCACCATCCAAAATACCAGCAGGTGCCTTAGAATTTTCGCTTCCTGACAACAAAGTAAAGTCTGTACACCTATCATTGAACAACGCATTGTGTGAAGTAGTTTGGGAAAATGGACTAAAGCTTCAGACCTATGTACATGCAACTAACCCTGTAGGTTGGTTCAGATTTGACAATATTTCAGCAGATTTAATGCCACAGCTAATACCACCTGCTTACCAGGATAAGTCAGCCAGTGGAGAAGTAAATTCTCTGGCAGGTGATAACCTGGGCAGATTGGAATACGAGCAAGGAGTTGTAGAACAAAATGGAAATACAATTGTATACAAACAGAAAGGATGGGGTGGTTTTAGCTATGAAATATCAGTACGCTGGCGCAAGATAAATGCCAAGACGCTGGAGGGAGCATGGAGCATCTCTTCTCAATACCCCGATAAAAAAACCGTCGTTGCTGCCACGATGGTTACCAGTGACGCAATGAAAAGAAACTATGCTGCTGACTATACTACTCATTTGACCTGGTGGAAAAAGTTTTGGGCAAAGTCTTCGTTGAAAGTACCAGATGAAATTCTAGAAAAGCAATGGTATCTGGAGCAATACAAGTTCGGATCGATTGCGAGAAAAGGTGCTCCCCCTATTTCCCTACAAGGAGTCTGGACCGCAGACAATGGCCGTATACCACCATGGAAAGGAGATTTTCACCACGATTTAAATACACAATTAAGCTACTGGCCTTCTTATAGTAGTAATCACCTGGAAGAAGCCATCGGCTACATTGATCATCTGGAAGAAAATAAAGAAAATTATCGTCGGTATACCAAACAGTATTTTGGAAAAGAAGGTATAGCCGTACCCGGGGTTACCACACTCGACGGTACAGAAATGGGCGGATGGATACAGTATTCCCTCTCCCCTACGGTGTCTTCCTGGTTGGCGCAACATTACTATCTGCAATGGCGCTATAGCATGGACAAGCAATTTCTAAAAGACAAAGCTTATCCATTCGTAAAAGAGGTTTGTACGTTCATTGAAGAAATAGCTGAAAAAGAAGAAGATGGTTATCGCAGACTTCCGCTTAGCTCAAGCCCCGAAATAAACGATAATAGACAAAGTGCCTGGTTTTTGCAGAATACCAATTACGACTTGTCGTTAATGAAATTCGTATTTACTGCAGCGATTGAAATGGCAGAAGCATTGCAACTTCGGGAGGAGGTGGCTGAATGGCAACAAACTTTATCTGAGTTTAGCGACTATGCTCTTTCGCCCCACAAAGAACTAATGGTAACTCCTTCCCTGCCGTATAATGCATCACATCGCCACTTTTCGCATATCATGGCTATTCATCCTTTGGGTTTGATAAAATGGGAAGATGGACCAGAAGCACAATCTATTATTACCAATACCATCAAGCTGCTGGACAGAATTGGCCCTGATTACTGGTGTGGATATTCCTATTCCTGGTTGGGCAACCTGAAGGCCAGAGCCAAGGATGGCGAAGGCGCAGCCAAGGCGCTAGATATTTTCGCCCGTGCTTTTTGCTTGCCCAATAGTTTTCATGCAAACGGTGATCAAACCAAATCCGGATTGTCAAAGTTTACCTACCGGCCATTCACACTCGAAGGCAACTTTGCCTTTGCAGCAGGCTTACAGGAAATGCTTTTACAGAGTTATGCGGGGTTTATAGAAATTATGCCAGCTATCCCAGCCTCCTGGACGGATGTTTCTTTTGACAAATTTAGAACCGAAGGCGCATTTTTGGTTTCTGCTGAAAGGAAAGGTGGTATCGTTAGTAAGGTAACAATCGTCTCTGAAAAAGGTGGTAATGGTCGTGTAAAAAACCCATTTGTTGGACAATGGCAAACAGTTAAAAAAGGAAATGTACAAGTGACGGAGGAAAGTGAATTTATTGTGATAAAAGCACAGCCGGGAACTACGGTTACGTTCACGGCTAAGTGAAGTAAATTCAGGCTGTAAGTTGCGTGACGACACGCAACCGGGCGACTCACTACCTTGGCACCTGTCCGCACGTGTCATTCTCTATACCGGCAGCTCAGTATACCGTAAAAGGTCAGGAAAGCTCCATCGTTCGCCGATGAGGATTGCGTGAAGACATGCGGGCGGTGCGATGCCGTAACACGTGTCCCCACGTGTCGTTTCCGAATAGCACCGGCACTATCTTCATAATTGTAGGTAGTAAATGTGATAAAAAAACATTACCTTATTCAAAACTGACGCCTATGGAACAAACACGTTTCAGTATTTCGAATATGGATTTCGGAAACATTTACTTCTGGACAGCTACCATCAACAAATGGAATAAACTACTGCTCCAAGATTCGTATAAAAATGTGGTGATAAGCTCTCTTGAATACCTTAGTTCTTCAGGCAAAATTGACGTTTTTGCTTTTGTAATCATGCCCAATCATGTTCATTTTATCTGGCGAATAAATGAGATGAATGGCAAAGAAACACCGCAAGGATCATTTTTGAAATATACAGCACATGCTTTTAAAATGAAGCTTTTGGATGAGAACCCTACTGCCCTTGACTTTTACAAAGTAGACAGTCACAATAAGAAATATGAATTCTGGCAAACACAACCTATGGCAATACGCTTGTATTCACCTAATGTTGCATACCAGAAACTGGATTATCTACATCGCAATCCCGCGACCGATCACTGGAAATTGGTGGATGATTATTGCAACTATGTGTTTTCATCCGCCAGATTTTACGAAATGGACATATTGGAATATGCATTTCTTAAGGACTTGCGTTGTGAACTTTAGCCGTCGATGACACATTAACCAACACCTTTCTTTGCGTGAAATTCCTGAGTAGTCGGACTTCTGTTAGCTTTACCATCTACACATTGAAAGTTACGTGGAGACACGCAAACAGGCAACTCCCTGCCTTGATGTGTGTCTTCACGTGTCGTTCGCCATACCAGTATATCGGTACATCGTAAAAAGTATCAATCGAAAACTGGCTACACACTGAAAGTTGCGTGGGGACACGCAACGAGGCTGTGCAATGCTATTGCATGTGGCCCGGTGTCGTTCAAAATACCAACAGATCAGTATATCGTAAAAGTTCAAATGAAATCTACGAACATCCTGAAGTTGCGTGGAGACACGCAAACAGGCGCCCCCCTACCTCGGTGCATGTACACGCGTGTCATTCACCATACTAGCATATCCGTACATCGTAAAAAGTATCCATCGAAAACTGGCTACACACTGAAAGTTGCGTGGGGAGACGCAACGGGGCTGTGCAATGCCATTGCATGTGGCCCGGTGTCGTTCAAAATACCAACAGATCAGTATATCATAAAAGTTCAAACAAAAGCAAGCAACTTGCTGAATGTTGGGCGGGACGCACAGCTTAACGAATCGATGCTCCGTTCTCCAAAAGTAACACCGTAATCAATTAAAGACATAACAACAGAGAATATCAAAAGGAAGAATATGAATATAAAAGCCGCTTACAACTAAGCGGCTTCATTCCCCAATGCCTTATGCGTCTTATATCTTCTCTAAAAATGTGTTTATCCTTTTAACCGTTTCGTCCCGCCCAAGCATCAAGGCTATGTCGAATACATGTGGACCAAACTTACCACCCACCAACATAATTCGCAACGGCAACATTACTTCTCCCGGTTTTAAACCTGCCGCTGTAGCCCAGTCCTTAAACGAAGATTCCAGAGAAGTTGCTTCCCAATCTGCATCCGAAAACTTCTCCGTAACTGTTTTAAAAAACGTTGTTTTTGTTTCGTTCCATTTTGGCTTTACTGCATCCATATCCCATTCGGAAGGTGCTTGAAAAAAGAAACCAGACTGATCAATAAATTCTGGTAATAAAGTCACCCGCTCTTTTACCAGTTCCAGTATTTTTTCAAACTGTGCTTCGGCTCCTATAGCGATTCCTTTCTGCTGAAAATAAGATTTTACGGTTGGAGCGTAGTCCGAAACTGGCAGCGTCTTCAACCATTCCTGATTAAACCATTTGGCTTTTTCATAATCAAATTTAGCGCCCCCACTATGCACTCTTTCTATCGAAAATTTCTCTATCAATTCTTCCTTAGAAAACAGTTCCTGTTCTGTACCGTCATTCCAACCGAGCAATGCCAGCATATTGATAAACGCCTCTGGTAAAAAACCTTTTTCTCTAAACCCTTCTGTCAATTCATTAGTTTTAGCATCTGTCCAGTTCATTGCAAACACCGGGAAACCATATTTGGCACCATCCCTTTTGCTTAGTTTACCACTGGGTCCTAATATCAATGGCAGGTGCGCCCATTGTGGCATTTTTTCCAAACCAAACAGGTATTGCCATAGCAACACATGTACGGGGCTGCTAGGCAACCATTCTTCCCCGCGGAAGGCATGGGTAATTTCCATCAGATAATCATCTACCACCACAGCCAGATGATATGTAGGCATCCCATCAGCTTTCAACAACACTTTATCATCCACCAAAGAGGAATTAAATTCCACGACTCCTCTTACCATATCGGTGAAACGTATTGTTTCATCATCCGGCATCTTAATGCGTATTACATGACGGGCATTCTTGTCCAGCAGGTCTTGAACCTCTTCTGCAGACAAGGTCAGAGAATTCCGCATTTTATTTCTAACAGTGCGATCATACTGGGGCGACGGGTTTTGTTCTGTTTTAAAATCCACTCGCATCCTTTCCAATTCCTCCGGCGTATCAAAAGCTATATATGCCTGACCGTTAGCGACTAACTGATCAGCATACTGTTTATATATGGGTTTTCTTTCACTTTGCCGGTATGGTCCATATTTTCCGGGCTTTTGCGGACTTTCATCAGGCTCTAAGCCTACCCACTGCAAACAATCGTAAATATATTGTTCGGCTCCCTCCACAAATCTTGTTTGATCTGTATCCTCAATCCTTAAAACAAAATCGCCCTGATTTCGTTTAGCAAAAAGATAATTGTATAAAACGGTTCTTACGCCACCCAGGTGCAATCCACCAGTAGGGCTAGGGGCAAAACGGACTCTGACTTTACTGTTACTCATACTTGTGTTCCAGTTTGCTGGATAATAGGAAAATTTGCCAACTCGCAATTCTGTAATAGTAACATTTCGGGGACCGATTCGGATACCCGGTTAAAAATGCCACAGACTTGAAATGTTGAAAAAAGCTCCTAATTAGTTATAAATTAACAAGTTAAGAGCTTTTGTTTCGGTGTTCCCGCAGAGACTCGAACTCTGGGCCCGCTGATTAAGAGTCAGCTGCTCTACCAACTGAGCTACGGAAACGAGGCTGCAAAAATATAGAATTTACCTAACTTTTAAAATATTCCCGTTTGATAGGACAAATTTGCGAATGAACTGGAAATAACAGTGAGGCATTCACTAAACAGCCGGATCTCGGCATAGGTATTCCTTGTTGGATAGAAAGCCTTGCTATTACCTTTATACCCGATAGATATAATTCCAATTAGGATCGAACATTCCATTCCCCTAACCACCACTCATCAAAATAGAATACAACAGGCAGCCGGGAAATATTTTCAGGTAATAGGCTGATAGCAGTCCTGCAATAAAAATGATACATAACTGAATATACCAGATACGTTTTATAGAAACGATAGTGCGATTCATAACAAAATCTAACACAAATAATAAAAACGAAGCAATCAAATAAAACGGTAATAATAAAAGGCTAAATCCCATGGTACTGTCTAGCTTCGAAAAAACAAGAATTATATCTACAAGACACAAAATCATTGAAATAGTCGCGGGAGTCAGTATTCTCCGCCAGTTCCTCTTCAATACATAGGAAAACATTTCATTGTCTTTGCTTACAAATTACTCAATTTTTTCAATTATCTGTCTACAGGCAAAGCTCCTTTCAAACAGATTTTTCATTTATCCTGAATAGCTTAAATTGCATAGATTAGTTCCTGCCAGAATACTACACTGATGATTGCTTGTCATCCAAAAAAAGGAGGAGTTTGATATGAAAGGATTTCATTTTTCATTATTTGATCCCAATGAAGGGGGGAAATCGAAGTTTGAACAGTTGCTCAACCTGTTTATGCAGATACTCAACTATACCAGCGGCGATGTAGGCGAAGCCCTGCAATGGCTGAATGAGCTCGATAAAAACTACCAGTTGACCGATAATGAGTATGGTATGGGTGATTTTATTGAGGACTTAAAGGAAAAAGGGTATATCACAGACGATAACCAAAAGGGCGAGATCAGAATTACCCCAAAAACCGAACAAGGCATCCGTAAACGGAACCTGGAGGAAATTTTTGGTAAACTAAAAAAATCTAAAGCCGGTGATCACCAAAGCTTCAAACCCGGGCAAGGCGACGAGCAAAACCCCGAAACACGCCAATTTCAGTTTGGGGATATGCTCGAACAGATTGATTTCACTGAATCCATCCGCAATGCCCAGATTAATCATGGTGTAGATGCTTTCCGTATGCAGGAAGACGACCTGAGTATACGGGAAACTGATTTTAAAGCACAAACTTCTACTGTGCTGATGATAGATATTTCTCACTCTATGATATTGTATGGCGAAGACCGGATTACACCGGCTAAAAAAGTAGCCATGGCACTCAGTGAGCTAATCAAAATCAAATATCCGAAGGATACACTGGATATAGTGGTATTTGGTAACGACGCATGGCCGATTGAAGTAAAAGACCTCCCCTACCTGCAGGTGGGTCCCTACCACACCAATACTGTAGCCGGACTGGAATTGGCAATGGATATTCTGCGCAGGAGGCGAAACCCTAATAAACAGATTTTTATGATCACCGATGGCAAACCCACTTGCTTAAAAATCGGTAACCGGTATTATAAAAACAGTTTCGGATTGGATAGAAAAGTAGTAAATCGCTGTATGAACCTGGCGGCCCAATGTAAAAAACTGAAAATACCCATTACCACTTTTATGATTGCTACCGATCCTTACCTGCAACAGTTTGTACAGGAGTTTACAGAAACGAACAATGGCAAGGCATTCTTTGCCTCGCTGGACAACCTCGGTTCCTTTATCTTCCGGGATTTTGAATCGGGAAAAAGAAAAACTATTTTTTAACGCAGTCGACAAGATATATGAACATAGAAAAGATCACCACTTTAGGCGAACTAAAAAAGAGTGGCTACAAAGCCCGCAGTATCAAAGAAGAGATCCGTGAAAATCTGATAAAAAATCTGCAGCAGCAGGAGAGCAGTTTTAATGGCATTGTGGGGTACGAAGATACCGTGATACCAGATGTAGAAAGAGCTATATTAAGTAAACACAATATACTGTTGTTGGGCTTACGTGGTCAGGCGAAAACCCGGATAGCCCGGCAGATGACTTCCCTGCTCGATGAATACATTCCCGTAATCGAGGGCAGCGATATCAACGACGATCCTTTTCATCCCATTTCCAAATATGCCAAAGACCTGGTAGCCGAAAAAGGAGACAAAACGCCGGTAAAATGGCTGCATCGCTCAGAACGGTATGGCGAAAAACTGGCGACACCCGATGTAAGTGTGGCAGACCTGATCGGAGATATTGATCCTATCAAAGCAGCCAATTTAAAACTGAATTTTGCCGATGAAAGAGTGATTCACTATGGTATTATCCCACGCAGCAACCGAAGCGTGTTTGTTATTAACGAATTACCCGATCTGCAGGCACGCATACAAGTCGCTCTATTCAATATATTGGAAGAAGGAGATATACAAATCCGGGGATTCAAACTGAGAATGCCCCTCGATATCCTGTTCGTTTTCACCGCTAACCCCGAAGATTATACGAACAGGGGATCGATAGTAACCCCCTTAAAAGACCGGATTGAGAGCCAGATTCTGACCCACTATCCCAAATCGCTGGAACAGGCACTGGAAATAACTGAACAGGAAGCAGAAATCAGCGATGAGCAAAAGCAAAAAGTGAAAGTAAGCGATCTGATCAAACGATTGATAGAGCAGGTAGCTTTTGAGGCAAGAAGTAGCGAATTTGTAGATAAAAAAAGCGGTGTCAGTGCCAGGCTCACCATTGCCGCTTTTGAAAATGCGGTAAGTGCTGCCGAACGGCGGGCGATTATTAACCAGGAAGAAGATACCCAGGTGTGGGTATCGGATCTCATAGGTATTATTCCGGCAGTAACCGGTAAGGTAGAGCTGGTATACGAAGGCGAACAGGAAGGCCCGTACCAGGTGGCGTTTAACCTGCTTAATAAAGCTATCCGCACACAGTTTACACAATATTTTCCCAGTCCGGATTCTTTCAAAAAAAGAAAAAATACGCAACAGAAAGAAGAGACCAATCCTTATCGGGCTATCATCACCTGGTTCGACCAGGGTAATAGCCTCGACCTCTTATTCAACCTGAAAGACAAAGAAAAAGTACAGGTCTTATACCAGGTAACCGGCCTATATGGATTAGTAAAGAAAACCTATCCGCACGGCAATGAAAAAGAAACAGCATTGCTTATGGAGTTGATTTTACATGGACTATCCTCCTATTCACTCATCAGTAAGAAAGTGCTGGACGGCAGGATTGCTTTTAACGACCTGATGGGTTCTATGCTGAATATGGGTAGTGACGCTTACGAGGAGGAAGACGATGACTTCAGGAATGATGGGTAAACCATTTTGTAAAAAAAGTTAAACGTTCCGGGAAATCAGCGTTTCCGGAACGATTTAACTGATTGCCGTATTCTTTTTGATACAGCCATCTCCTTAAAATTTTGAAACGCACCCAGAATAATCTCTTATCAATAGTAGGAACATAAGAAATACCTGTTTGTTCTTTATGATCGGTCCCCGAAACAAAAAACTTATTATAAGGAGAATGAGAAGGATTAGTTCCCAGAAAGCCTTCGGGTAAAGGGTATCAAAAAATCCATCTCAAATTCAACAGACCCTTTAATAATGTCATTGTCATTGATTGAAAAACCTTTTACGCATGTAACAACCAGGTAAAAATATCGTGCCGATATAATAAAAATTATCATATTTAAATTTACTGCACGAAAATTGTACTTCAAGTCATTATTCATCAAATACATTCAATTATGAGCAAACTTAACCAGTTCAGATCGCTTCATGCAAAAGACACTGTTTTGTTATTAGGAAATATATGGGATGCTCATACGGCAACGCTGGCCGAAAAAGCCGGTTTTGAGGCACTTGGCAGTTCCAGTCATGCAATAGCTTTTTCACTTGGCTACGAGGACGGAGAAAAAATCAGTTTTGAAGAGCTGTTTTTTGTCCTGAGGCGCATAGCTGCAAAAACTACAATTCCACTTTCTGTGGATTTTGAAGCAGGATATTCCGATAATCCCGAGACTGTAGCCAACTATGTAAAACAACTGACAGATATTGGTGTAGTGGGTATCAACCTTGAAGATGGACAGGTAAAAAATGGAAAACGTGTATTAGGAGAAGCATCATTGCTGGTTGATAAAATAAAAGCCATCAAGTCTGCAACAGAAATTTTTATTAATGCCCGGGCAGACACTTATACTACCAAAGCAGAGAATCCACTGGCTGAATCTATACGAAGAGCAAATATTTACAAAGAAGCCGGTGCCGACGGCATATTCATTCCACTAATTGAAGCGCCAGCCGAAATAAAACAGTTTGTCAATGCCGTAACTCTGCCACTGAATGTATTTACGACACCGTCCCTACCCTCTCTGGATGAACTGGCGACGCTGGGCGTTAAAAGAGTCAGTCATGGCGCCAAACAATATGATGCCCTCATGAAAAAAGCTACCGACAACTTTGCAGCTTTCAAAAAAACCGGAGATTATAACATTGTACTTGGATAAGATTTTGAGTCCAATCTAAATCTGGCAATTTCAAACACGATTGAACACTTGACACCTTTTCGCACTTTGCGGAAAGGTCAACGGATTTTTTGTGTGACAATACATTATCAATAAAAGAGACTGCAAATACTACAACTTTGCGTATTTACATACCCCTTCACGCTCTTTGCGTGAAACCTCACTACTAATAATAGGTCAACCGAATTGACTGCACAACTTTATCATAAATCTTGACTGTCTTTGTGAGACTATTTTTCAAAAAATATCTTTATTATTTCAACTAAAAATTGAAAAAATATTAGAAAATACAAAAACTTTCATTTTACTTTGTATTTCAAAGTGAAAGACAAACGCGCCGGAAGGCGTAATTTTTTGATTTAACACTTTGCATTTCAAAGCACTTTTAAAAAGAAAAGAATGACCCATTTCTTACGTCACAAACGGATTCTGCAAGGCTGGTTGTTCTTTTTTATCGTCTGCCTGGTTTTGAGTGGTGTTACAGCTTTTGCCCTTGAAACAGAGCTAGCCTGGCTATTATCCTGGTGGCCGGAGAATAACTCGGGTTTTTACTATTGGTTATCAAAATGTCATATAGCCATCAGCCAAACCAATCTCCTTCACCCACAAATAGCCTACGGATACGATTGGCTGGCATTCGCTCATCTTGTGATAGCAGTTGCTTTCATCGGTCCGCTGAGAGATCCCGTTAAAAATATCTGGGTGATAGAATTTGGCATGATTGCCTGCCTGATGGTATTTCCTCTTGCTTTTACAGCGGGTTATATCCGTCAAATCCCTTTCTATTGGCAACTGATAGACTGTGCTTTCGGATTGTTCGGTATTATTCCTCTCGTCATTTGTTATAAAAAAACATTACAACTAAAAAAATTGCATAATATAAAATCGATCGCTTCATGAAAAATACAACTTACAAAGCCACCGACGATGTTTTTAGTATGGGTCTCTTACTGTTATGCGCCACTTCCATCGTTTTCTGTTTTCCGTTTATTCTTCAGGCTAACGAAGGGTTATTCCTCGTCAACCTATTATTTACCGGCATTTATTTTCTTGCTTTACTTGTACACGGAAAACTACGCAAAGGAAGAATGGGGCTATACGCCATGTTTGTTTTCCTCACCATATTCTTGATCAGTGCCTATGCACTCAACCGGGAAATGGAAGTATTCAAAAGTACGACCACCTGGTTAGCCATCGCACTCATCATTTCCTGCGCTAATCTGATATTGTTTGCATACAGAGAAAAAATCTCTCCGATCCTTCAAAACATGATGTGTTTCGTGCTCGGTATTTCCTTTGTCATATTCGGATACCTTGCAATTTATCTTATCCCTCTTTATGCGCTAAGTCTTATCGGTGCTATTTTCCTTGGTATCTCTTTGCACAGCTTTGTTCCGTTGTTATTTTGCATATACATTATTATTTTAATTGACAAGTTGAGCACGTCATCAAAAAAACTCGTGCCTTACTTTTGGGGCGGCTTTGCCAGCGCTCTTTTCGTACTGTTAATATACCTCACAGCCTGGGGCTTCACCCTTAAAACATTAAAAAATGCGACACATACCGACTTGCCAAACTGGGTAGCCAAAGCACAAAAAGTAAAACCGGGCTTTATGACCGAAAGAGTGCTGAAAACGGAGCTCTCCTATAGTGTACCCGATGATGATTTTTCAAACATTTTTTGGTCGACGCCGCGAAGAAATTTTGAAGAAGCAATAAAACATGATCCATTGGTAACTGCCGCAGCTGTGATAGCAGGTAAACCGAATATTGATGAAACAGACAAAGTAAAAATTCTGAATACAATATATGATGCCCGTTACAACCAGGAAGAAAGATACTGGACAGGCAGAGACTTAACCACCAACAAAGTAGAAACTGCGATAGAGATATGGCCGGATATGCGTTTAGCCTATACCGAGATGCAGTTGGAGGTATTTAACACCTCTAAACAAAGATGGGGGGATGGTCAACAGGAAGCTATTTACACATTTTATTTACCCGAAGGTAGTGTAGTGACTTCATTATCGCTTTGGATAGATGGTAAGGAAGAAAAAGCCATACTTACTACCAAATCAAAAGCTGCAACCGCTTATAAAACAATTGTAGGAGTGGAAGTAAGAGACCCGTCAGTTGTTCACTGGCAGGAGGGTAATAAAGTATCTGTACGAGTATTTCCTGTGTTCAAAAATGATAGCCGGCAGTTCAAAATCGGGATAACTTCTCCCCTCTCCGTCAACAACGATCAATTGCAATACCAACCTGTTTACTTCGATGGACCGCCCTCCATTACAGCAAAAGAAAGCGTTAATATTTCATTTGCCTCAGCGCCAAAAAATCTACAATTAGCTGGTTTCAAAAAGGAAAATAATCTATATAAAAGGAAAGGAAAATATAACGCAGACTGGACGATGAGAATGGATAAAACCGATCTCAACCAGGCATCTTTTGGCTTTGGCAATAGCACCTACAAAATAATGCCGGTTGGAAATATATTAGAGACAGCCAATATTACGGATGTTTACCTCGATATAAATGCAACCTGGACAGAAAAAGATTTCGATCATGTATTAACAACGGTTAAGAATAAACCAATATTTGTGGCCAATGAAGAGCAGGACTTCTTAACAGTACAGAAAGAAAACAAAGCGCAGGTTTTTAAAGCGTTATCAAAAAATAGTTTCAGCCTGTTTCCATTTCAAAAAATAACCAATCCGGAAAACGCATTGGTTATCACCAAAAGCGGGGCATTATCTCCGACCCTCGATGAATTGAAAGAAACGAAGTTTCTTCAGGCGTTAAAGCAAAACTTCTCCAATGGACACCGTATCCGTCTGTTTAATATCGGTGAAGCATTAAATCCATATTTGAAAACACTGAAAGAGTTCCGGGCGTTTTATTATGCCAAGGGAGATATCAGTCGTCTGAACGAATTAATTAGCACGCAACGATTTCCAACCGGCAGGGAAGCGCAAAACCAGGTGATCATAGACGCAGCCGATATGATGATTGAAGCCAACTCCATAGCAATTGAAAAAAATACAGCACCCGACCATGTAATGCGACTTTATGCCTATAACAATATTCTCAAAAATAATGGTACAGCCTTGCTCACCGACCATGATCTGGAAGAATTAGTGCTGGAAGAAGCCCAAACAGCTTATGTCGTTTCACCAGTCTCGAGCCTGATCGTATTGGAAACACAAAAAGATTATGACAAATTCAATATTGAAGACAGTAAGAACGGATTAAAAAATGCATCCCTGAATTCCAAAGGAGCTGTTCCAGAACCACACGAATGGGCTGTGATTATCTTGGTGGCGTTGCTGTTTATCTATATAGCATGGAAAAAAAGAGTCGCATTAAAACTAAACAAATGATTCAGGTTACTACCGCCAAATCATATTTTCGCAAACGGGGAAATATGGTATTAGCACTACTAATATTATATATCAGTGCCGGATTTTTTGTACTGAAAAATTATTTATCCTGGAGCTCTCCTGCTTTTTTACTCGGGTTGATAACCTTAATAGCAACGGTACGAATCGAAACTATTAAAGTCAATTCCTACAGATACGCTATCGCAGCTTTGATCACCGGTGTCCTCACCTGTTTTTTTCCAATAAAAACGTTATTTTTCTTCTTCTTGTCCTTCAGTATACTGTACACAATTGAGTATACAAAAGGAAGGCTCCCATTTTTATCACTTGTTGCGTTAGGAATACTTTCTCCAGTCTGTAGTCATATTATTCTGCAATTTGGTTTTACCATCAGGTTATACCTTTCAGCATTTGCCGGAGTATTACTGAAGTTGCTGGAACCGGGTACAATAGTGGCTGGAAATATAATTACCATCAATGGCATTGAATATGCAGTCGATCCGGCATGTGTCGGTCTCAATATGATGATAACTTCTCTGATAACAGGTGTACTGCTGATTACAATTCTACAGAAAAAATCGGGGAAACATCCCAAATGGTGGCAGAGTATAACACTGCTATTATCCATAATAGTACTCAATATATTCTGCAATCTCATCAGAATTATGTTCCTTTCTTATTACAATATTTTACCGGAAAATATATTACACGATGTGGCAGGTTTGGTTTGTTTTCTATTATACGTCTTAATCCCCACATATGGCTTAATTGTGTTAAGTACCCAAAGATGGAGATATCCTGAAAAAACAGTTGCAGGAGAAAAAAAGACTGCTCCTCTAGCCGGTCTGCATATCTCACTTCTATTCATTTTAGGTGTCACGTGTATGATATTTTCAAAAAGGCCGGATATAATAGTATTCAATCCAACTGTCGTATCACCCGGATACAACCATTCAATTCTCTCAGAAAAAGGAGTGTTAAAATTAGACAATGAAAAGGCGCTTGTATATATCAAACCCATTGCTACTTGTTATTCAGGCGAACATCACCCTGTATTTTGCTGGACAGGAAGTGGTTATACATTCGAAAAAGTGGCACACCAACAAGTCAATGGTCTTCGGTTTTACACGGCAACATTAGAAAATGAAAAAGATCGTCTGTATACGGCTTGGTGGTACGATAATGGCTATACCAATACCACCGAACAGTGGCAATGGAGATGGGACATGTTAAAAGGAAAAGGTTCCTATGCACTGATAAATATAACTGCAGCATCAGAAAAAGAACTAACGGAGCAAGTGAAATATTTTACACAATCTATCGAGCTTGGGCAGATGTGGACCAAACAGAGGTTTTGAAATATATACATCTTAATAAACGAACAACTAAAATCTTATAAGATGAAATACTTTGTATCGGAAGATTCTATTGTCAGGAAAATATGGGGAAAAGCGGATACCGTACTTTTTGTTTTTGCCGGCGCTTCCGCAGAGTTTGCCCTAAACAAGTCGGTAGATTGGTTATACTTTACCGGAAAAATTCCGGCTGACCCTATAGGTCGTTTATTCTCCACCGTTAGTTTTGCCAGAAATATTATTTTTTCAGATATGCAACAGGCGTTAGCCACCATCGATCGGATGAATCATATTCACGGGGCTGTAGAATCAGCCAGGGGTAGTAAAATTCCGGCACATGCTTTCAGAGATGTGCTGTTTATGCTCATCCACTATTCCATCGCATGTTTTGAATTATTAGAAAGAAAACTTTCGGAGGAAGAAAAGGAAGAAGTGGTAAATGTATTTACCCGTGTAGGCAGAAGAATGGAAATCGAAGATTTGCCGGAAAACTATCAAAACTGGCAACAAATGTATGCCGATCACCTAACCAACAACCTCGAAAGAAGTCACTACACGGACGACCTGTATGTTCAATACAAAAAACATCTCGGAGTATTCCGTTATTATATATTACTAAATGTACAGTGGATGGTAGCGTCTACCAAAGTAAAAAGTATGCTTCGGCTCAGAAGGATGGCGTTTTTTTCTTCAGCCGTCTCTATGTACAAAGTATGCAAAACGATCAAGATAGACAGGTTTCTTAGAAATATGCTGCTGCCCAACGCCTATAGATCAGAACTAACCAAAATTGATATGTACCCCGCCTAGCAAACACAAATCATTTCTTATCAATGTAAATAAATCGAGGGATTGTTAGTGTAAACATATATTTCAACCCGCAAAGACCAATAATAGGAATCATATTAAAAAAAATCCCCGGTAAAGACAGACTTTTCCGGGGAAAAATGTTGGTAGGATTTAGAAACGGGCAGACTGACACAATATATAACATCAGAAGAATTATCCATCCTGTACCTGCCTGTTCTATTGGCTAAAAACAATCTTTCCCCCAATCATCGTCAAGCTCACCTGTATATTTTCATCAAACAATACCAGGTCTGCATCCATTCCCTTTTTTAGGGCTCCTTTTTTACTAGCCACCCCTGCAATACGTGCCGGTGTAGCTGTAATCATTTGTATCGCTGTTTCGAGTGTCACCGCTGCTTTATTCATCATTGTACGTATAAGACGGTCTGCGGTAGCAACACTGCCGGCAAAAGCGGTTCTGTCTGGCAACTTGGCTACGCCGTCTTCCACCAAAACCTTCATGCCGGTATCTTTGTTCCCCAATATACTATCGCCCTCCGGCATGGCTGCAGCACGCATAGCATCTGTAATCAAAGCAGTACGATCAGGTCCTTTTATTTTCATTATGAGTTGCAACAGTGGCGCCGGCAAATGTACCCCATCTGCAATAATCTCCACATCCATCTCGTCAATCAGGTACCCGGCTTCCACAACACCGGCATAACGGTAGGCATTCCGGCGGGTGACCCCGCTCATTCCGGAATAAAAGTGGGTAGCCAGTGTATACCCTTCGTTAAATGCCTCCAGCGCTTCTTCATAAACAGCATCAGTATGCGCAATAGCAGGTAAAATACCGAGAGATTTAACGTAGCGTCCAAATTCTATTGCTCCTTTTCGCTCAGGCGCAGCGCTCCATCGTTTAATGGATGTACTACTGGCGAGAATTTCTCTATACTCTGCCGGATCCGGATCGCGGATATAACGTGGATCCTGCGCACCACGCTGGTTCATGGCAAAATAAGGACCTTCCAGGTGAAGTCCGAGAAATTGTGCACCATCCACATTCTTGTCTTTAGCGGCATCATATGTCTGTATGGAACTGATGATTCCATCCTTATCTGCCGTAAGGGTAGTGGGCCACATAGCAGTGGTACCAAAACGGGCATGTGTTTTGGCTATGGCCAGGTAAGCCTCTATGGTATTATCCATAAAATCGTGACCGCCGCCACCATGCACATGGATATCAATGAACCCTGGTGCTACATATTTCCCCCCCGCATCTATAGGTATGACGTCAGGAATCTCTACATCCCGCTCACTTACTTCCATTATTTCCTTCCCCCTGACCACTATCGTGCCATTGCGTATACCGGCAGGTGTAATAACTTTTCCGTTGACTATTTTTATATATGAATCAGACATAATAGTATTCCTAAATCATCTCCAATTTGAATCAACAATATAATAAAAAACAGGCAGCACCAAACTGCCTGCTTCATTCGCTAAAACATGAATGTTATATTTTCTAATCGTCTAGTTCAGGTATTTAAGCACCTCATCATCCATAGGACTTGTTCGACTGGAAAAAACGGTTACCAACTGCCCGTTTTCGTCAACCAGAAATTTAGTAAAATTCCATTTTATCGGATCTTTTATACCTTTCTTTTCTGCTTCTGCCACCAGGTATTTAAACAATGGATGGATATCTTTTCCTTTTACGGATATCTTAGCCGCCATTGGGAAAGAGACACCATAATTCTGCTGACAGAATTCTTTGATCTCAGCGTTGGTGCCAGGTTCCTGTCGCATAAAATTGTTTGCCGGAAAACCAATCACCACCAGTTTATCTTTGTAAGTCTTATACAAAGTCTCTAAATCTTTGTACTGCGGTGTCAACCCACATTTTGATGCAGTGTTTACAATCAACACCTTTTTGCCTTTATAGGCAGACAAATCAAGCGCCCCACCTTCCAAAGACTCTACCTTAAAGTCATAAATAGAAGAAGCGACAGTAAAGAAAACAGCTACCATAAGTAAGCGTATCATATTCTAAGTTTTAATATAGTCATTGCACCAAACGGCGCAGAATTATTAGGAAGTCATGCAGACAGGTATGCTAATATACGAAATTACATTTGACCATAGCAGATTTCAATTTTTGTCACCTTCCACAGTACCTACTTTTTTGATACTGCCAGCCAACTTATGGCATTTTGCAATAGTTGGATGACCCATTTTTCTCTAAAAATCGGATATGTTTCGTGCCCGGGTCGAAAATAAAAGACTTTCCCCTTACCCAGGTTCCACAACATGCCGGCCCTAAACCAATTGCCATCTTCCCAATACTCTTCCAGTAAAAGGTCGTCTGGGTCCGGCACGTGGAAAGGTTCTCCATACATTTCCGTTTGTAATAAGGACAGCTGTTGCGGAAGCCCTTTCAATACCGGATGTTGCTTCATCGCTTTTAACTGGCTTGGTTTCCCGTCGTTGGCTACATATGGAAAAACACAACTGGGCAGATGTACTTCCAATTTTCTTTTCCCGTCTGGAAATTTTTTCCAATCGGTATAAGGCCCCACTCTCTCACCCGGCAGCGGTAGTTTCTTACGCAACTCCGGACGCACAAACGTTATATCTTCTTCCTTAATACCCTTATGGTCCTGAAGCATACGTTGCCGGGTTACTTCGTTCAGTGCTTCCACGAAGGGGTTGGACCAGTGTGCAGAATGCAAACCAATAAATGCCAAACGACCGGATGAGATCAGCCCGACGATCTCTTTACTTTTTTCAATGCTTATTTCGCCATGCCGCAAATGTCCCCACCAAATTAATACGTCCGTATTACTTAAAACGGCCGATTCTATCCCCTGTCCTGCATCATCCAGGGCTACGCTGGAAACATGAAAATCCGGATTTTTTCTCAATTCTACTGCCAAACTATTTCCTAAATAATCTCCATAGGCTTTTAATGCTTCCGGTTGCCTCTCATCCCAGATCAACACCCTCGTTTTTTCTTTTTCCTTTGCCGGTAACAAAGTGGATGGTATTATTGTTGCAGCAATGCCCACCGTTGATTGTTTTATAAAATCTCTTCTGTTTCCCATAATCCTTTCACCAAATGTAAGAAGAATTTATAATGGTTTATCTGGTACAAAATCTTACATTTAACTAAACATAGAAAACAAAAACCGATACTATGAGTAAAAAAATTCTGATGTTCGCAGGAGATTTTGTTGAAGATTACGAGTTGATGGTACCTTACCAGGCGTTGCTGTCTGTGGGATGTCATGTAGACGTAATTTGTCCAGGAAAAAAGAAAGGCGACAAAATAGCAACAGCCATTCATGATTTTACAGAATTTCAAACCTACCTGGAATACAGGGGACACAACTTTGAAATCAACAAAGGTTTTGACGCTGTAAATCCTGCAGACTATGACGGTTTGTATGTAACCGGAGGACGGGCACCTGAATATATAAGATTGGAACCAAAGGTACTGGAGTACACCCGTCACTTTTTCGAAACCAATAAGCCGGTGGCTGCAATTTGTCATGGCATTCAAATACTGACTGCCGCAGGGGTAATAAAAGGGAGGACGCTCACCGCCTATGCTGCTGTTGGTCCCGAAGTAACACTAGCTGGTGGGAACTATAAAAATGTCTCACCTACGGAAACTGTGGTAGACGGCAATTTGGCTACATCACCAGCTTGGCCCGGACACCCCACCATTTTGAAAGCATTTTACAAGTTGCTTGATATAAAAATCGGATAGTAAACTCAAGCCTGTTACTACTACATTGAGATCGCTGTTTAATCCACCTGGTTACAAAAGTGGTAT
Organism: uncultured Terrimonas sp.; assembly: GCA_964604365.1. Taxonomy (GTDB): domain Bacteria; phylum Bacteroidota; class Bacteroidia; order Chitinophagales; family Chitinophagaceae; genus Agriterribacter. The sequence goes on along the minus strand of CAZRYS010000003.1, from coordinate 39,774 downwards.
TAGTTTTGCAGCGAATAGTTCCCATATAATTCGTTCCCGCTAAGGCTTTCCTAAACAATAAAAAAGGAAAAAGGTCTTAAAAACTCTAATCACTAAGGATAAATGATGCTGCTGCGAAGTATTTAAAACTTCACAGACATTTGTCTTTCACATGCAGCAAAACAAAAACTCCTTGTGTCTGTACTTGTATTAATCCTAACTAAGTTGTTCGAGCAGCGATGCTGCCCATTTACCCCGATCCCTTTGGAAAAGTAAAAATTCTATTCATCACTTAACTTCAAATCTAACGTCTATGCTGATTGCTTTGCGACATGCCGCTATGCTATTTTTCACAGCATGTATGGTATTTAATTTTGCCCAGGCACAGACCGTAACGGGGACCGTTATGGACAACAGTGCAGCAACACTTCCCGGAATATCGATTACTATTAAAGGTTCTGGAAAAGGAACCACAACCGACTCTGATGGGCGGTTCACACTGAACGATGTAAAAGCTGGCGAAAAACTCGTTTTTTCCGGTGCTGGCTTTCGTCTGCAGGAACTGGATGCCACGCCCGGCACAGAAATGAATATTGTTTTAGAGACCGAGATCTCCGATTTAAACGAAGTGGTAGTCATTGGATATGGTACAGCCCGAAAAAAGGATGTAACTGGATCGATGGTGACCATTTCTGAAAAGAATTTTAATCGAGGTATTATCACCAACCCCGATCAATTAATCCAGGGAAAGACACCTGGTGTAATGGTCATAAATAACACCGGTCAACCGGGTGGTTCTGTCACGGTAAGAATACGAGGTAACTCTTCCATTCGCGCCAGTAACAATCCTTTGTTTGTTTTAGATGGTGTACCCATGTCCGGCAACTCCCCCTTACCGGCAGGTAGAGGGGGATTTTCCTCAGACAGGGGTAATCCACTTACTTATCTTAACCCCGGTGATATTGCCAGCATGGATATCTTAAAAGATGCATCTGCAACTGCGATCTACGGATCGAGGGGAGCAAACGGTGTGGTTATCATTACCACCAAAAAAGGAAAAACCGGTGAACCTGTCGTTTCAGCGGGTGCCTCTGTGGGGCTTTCCAATCTCAGAGAAAAGCCGCAAATCCTAAATGCCTCAGAATTTAGGGAAGCACTTAAATACTATACGCCCAGTGATGCCACCAGTTCAGACTTCGGCGGCGATGTAGATGCATTTAAAGCGATCACCCGAACCGCTATCACACAAAACTATTATGCTGATGTATCCGGCGGAACCGATAACGGTAAATATCGTTTGTCAGCCGGACTATTAAATCAGGAGGGAATTATCCGCAATTCTCAATTAAAAAAATATACCTTGAACTTTACGGGAAACTATAAATTTTTGCCCAACAAAAGGCTGGGATTAGATTTCTCGGCCTTTATCACACAGATGAATAACCAGTATGCACCAATTGATGTAGGCGTTGGTGCGGAAGGAAACATAATATCTCAGGCTTTACAGTGGAATCCGACACGTCCACTTAGAGACAACAATGGTGCCCTGACTTTTGTAAATACCAACACCCGTAACCCTTTAGCGAGTCTGGATGCATTTAAAGACAGGGCCGTTGCCAACACACTGGTTGCTACCATTTCTCCTTATTATAAAATAACGGATGATTTGGAGTACAGACTTACTTACAGTGCCATGCGGCTTACCGGTAGCAGGCAGGGCATGTACCGTGCGGGTATTATAGATCCTAGTGCAGTAAACAACGAACAGGCATTTGCGTCCAACAACGCCGAAACCAATCAACAGTTAACGCATACTTTATCTTTTAATAAAGATATTTCTGATAACTGGACTGTAAACGCTGTAGCAGGGTATGAATTTTTGGATTACGACTATAACAATAACGTCGCTTTTGGAGGAGGTTTTACTTATTACGGATTGGATTACTATGACTACCTTCAATACTCAACTATCAATACCCGTGAGATAACTTCCTATAGAAGTCCCACCAACCAATTGCAATCGATGTTTGTTCGCGGAGGTTTTAGCTATCTCAATAAATACCTGCTTACTGCCACTGTCAGAAGAGACGGATCGACCAAATTTGGATCGAATAATCAATATGCTACATTCCCATCATTGGCTTTAGCCTGGAATGTTCACGAAGAGGGGTTTTTGAAAGATATTTCAAGCATCAACCAGTTAAAGCTAAGATTGGGTTGGGGTAAAACAGGTAACCAGGAGTTCCCCTCGGGCGCCTCATTAAGCCGTCTCACTTTTGGCACCCAAAGTATCAGTCAGGCCAATTATGGTAATAAAGATCTTAAATGGGAAACCTCGGCTACATATAACGCAGGTATTGACTTTGGAATATTTGGCAACCGCATTTACGGTTCAGTTGATTATTTCCATAAAACAACAACAGATGCGCTGTTTGAGCAAACACTGGCGCAGGATGCACCAGCAGGTCGTATATGGGTGAACCTCGGTGGAGAAGTAGTAAATAAAGGAGTGGAAATAGCTTTAACGGGGACCATTATTAATAAGAAAGATTGGAACTGGGATCTTACCGGAAATGTGACCTTGCTACAAAATAGTGTAAACGGATTGCTGGGTTATTATGAAACAGGCGCATTAAGAGGACAGGGTTTCTCTGGTGTAACCGGACAACGTATGGTAAACGGGCAGCCACTTAACGCCTGGTATATGGCTATTTATGAAGGAATAGATCCGACTACTGGCATGACTATGTACCGTGGGTTAGATGACAGCAAAAGCACGGCAAACGATCCTGCTCTCAACAAATTTTATGTGAACAGCCCTAACCCTACAACCTTGTTGGGTATATCAACAAATGTAAGTTATAAGAAACTTTCTTTGTCCGCCAACATGAATGGCGCAATGGGACATTACTTGTTTAATAATACTGCAGCTACTTCATTAGGAATAAGTAACCTGCCATTAAGAAATATTGGCTCTTCATTTTACGACACCAATGTTAAAGAATCAACGTCAAATTCAGCGGCTGCTTCTACCCGCTACCTGGAAAAAGGTAACTACCTGAAAATGGCAAACCTTACTTTAAGTTATAAAATTGGAGATATTGGCAAGGCGTTCAAAAACGTAAATGTCTCGCTTACCGGACAAAACCTGTTTATCATCACAAAATATACAGGTTTCGATCCCGAGGTTAATACAGATGGTTCTTCTAATGGAATTCCTTCATTGGGCATAGAATATCTGCCTTATCCTCCTGCCAGAAATATTTTACTTGGATTAAACTTTTCTTTATAAATAACTACTGTTATGAAATCAAAATATTTATTATACTTGTTAACATTAGGCTTACTGACATCAGGACTACACTCCTGCACGAAGCTTAACGAGGAATTTAGAGGCGAATTGGAAGAAGGAAGTTCAGAAGTGAGTGCCTCCGGCTTGTTGGTCACCGCATATACTTCTTTAAACACCCCCTATCAGCAAGACCAGCGATGGGTAATGCAAGAAATCTCCACAGATGCGGCCATTGCTCCAACCCGTGGTGGCGACTGGGACGACAACGGTATCTACCGTGCCATACACCAGCACGCCTGGAACGCAGATAATGGCTTTATGAACAGCACTTTCGTAAGTTTGGGTACGGCTATGTATAACGCAAAAAACGTGTTACGGTTTAACGCCAGTGCTCAGGAAAAAGCCGAAGCCCGCTTTATTATAGCGTTGACGGTATTTGATTTCCTGGATTTATATGGTGTGGTGCCTTTCAGGGACGGGGCTGCCCTGGAAGATTTTAGAATTGCACCTAAGGTAATGCAAGCTCAGGAGGCAGTCGACTTCCTTATATCGGAATTAAATGCCATCATCAGTGATCTTCCGGATAACGGTCCTTCACTGGCCTATGTTGCCAATAAAAATGCGGCAAAAACGCTGTTGATGAAAACACTGCTCAACAAAGGCACATTTTTAAACAGGCAAACGCCTGCCTTTGACGCGGCTGAAATGACACAGGTAATCACGCTTGCGAAAGAAATTACTACATCGGGTAAATATAGTGTATCTGCCGCAGGAAAATACTTCGATAATTTTGCTCCCGACAACGACGTAAAATCTACCGAGAATATCTTTACCCTTCTCAACAGCAATGGTGTAAGGGGTGGTAATGTAAACAGAACCTGGAATACTATTTCCCACTACAACATGTTGCCCGGTGGATGGAACGGATGGTGCACTTTATCCGACTTCTACGACAAGTTTCACGAAGATGATGAAAGAAGAGGTATCTACTACGATTATCCCGCTGATACAACGTCCAATAGAACAAAGGGATATCACAGGCAAAACGTTGGTTTCTTTGCCGGACAACAATATAGTTGGATAACCAATGCGCCGCTGATGGCCAGAAATCCCGCCAGTGCCAGCCTGGTGTTCACCAGGGAAGTAACCATTCGTACTTCCGGCGCGACCATTGAAACTGCAGGTATACGTCCCATGAAATATGCATTTGATTACGCCGTCACCGGACAAAGAAATAACGACTGGGTAGTATTCCGCTATTCTGATGTATTACTAATGCAGGCTGAAGCCATTTTACGGGGCGGCACAGGCGGTACAGAAGCAGACGCGCTGGCACTGGTAAATGGCATCAGGACGAACCGTGGTGTTGCCGTTCTCACTTCGCTCAGTACCGATAATTTGTTAGATGAGCGTGGACGGGAATTGTATTGGGAAGGCTGGAGAAGGCAGGATTTGATTCGTTTCGGAAAGTTCCTGCAACCATTTCAGGAAAAACCGCAAACTTCTGATCCCAAATTTCTGGTATTTGCAATACCCAGTCAGCAAATTGCTGTAAATCCAAATCTTAGTCAGAATCAGGGATACTAAAATACATTGTAAGTTTAATAAAAAGAGCCGCATCGGATTGGATGCGGCTCTTCTGTTTCGGAGATCTGTATTATCATTAACTCACTTTATAATCAAATGCATCCACCAATTTGTTGATCGCATCGATTTCTTCTTTCGACAACTGTATATTGATCGCTGCTGCATTTTGCATTGCCTGTTTGGCATCTCTGGCACCAGCCAACGCTACTGTAATGCCAGCCCTTTCTATAGTCCAACGCAAGACCAGTTGTCCTAGCGTAGCTTGTTTGGCTAAAGCAAATGGTTTTAATTGCTCCAGCAATGCATTGACTCTTTCGAGATAAGGCGTCTGAAAACGAGGAAGATTCACACGGTGATCTCCAGTCTGGAAGTTGAACCCAGGAGTAATTTTCCCTGTCAGCAAACCTCTCTCCATCGGACTATAAGCCAATATTGATTTTTTATTGTCAATGCAATAGGAAACTATCTTGTCTTCTATTGCCCGATTGACCATGCTAAAGGGTACCTGGTTAGATACCAATGTCAGCGTTTTTTCGGCTTCGGCCATTTGTGAAGCATCATAGTTGCAGACGCCTGCGTAACGCACTTTTCCCTGTTGTATCAATGTTGCCACCGCTTCAAAAGTTTCATCGATGGGTGTGGTGGTATCCGCCCAGTGTATCTGATATAAATCGATATAATCAGTCCCCAGTCTTTTTAAACTTTGTTCACATTCGAATATGATACTTTCTTTACCGGCATATTTATAAATTTCAATGGGTTGCCCTGCGTTATCGTAGCTATTAAAAGCAAGGTTGCCCTTTACAAGGTCCCAACGCATGCCAAACTTTGTCAGCACCTGCACTTTATCTCGTTGTAATCCTTTCATTGCTTCACCAACAATTTCTTCGCTGGTTCCCTGTCCATACACCGGAGCCGTATCTATAGATGTAACACCCAACTCATACGATGCTCTGATGGCTTCAACGGCATCCTTGCGCGCTGTTTTACCCCACATCCAACCACCAGCCGCCCAAGCGCCAAAAGTGATTACGGAAAGTTCTAAATCCGACGTTCCTATTTTTCTGTATTTCATTATATATTTTTTACTCGCTCAAGCCTGCTCAGCGTTTCCCTGGATACGCCCCAATAATGCGCAATCATAGTTTTGGATACGCGCTGAAAAAGTTCGGGATATTGCTCTAGTAATAAGTCATATTTTTCCTTCGCAGAACTTCTCAGCATTGTTAATACTCTCCTTTGCAATGCTACATAACCACCAAATGCCTTTCTACCGTGAAAGTTATACATTTTATTTACTTTTTCGCACAATTGAAGTTTATTGGCACCACTCAATTCCAACACTATACAGTTTTCCAATGCCTGCACACAAATTTCGCCTCTGCCCTGCACCGCATACGCAGGGTAATCAGATATCCACCAATTCTCCATCGCAAACTGAAGGATGTGCTCTCTTCCGCTAACATCATTCATAAAAGCTTTTACCAACCCTTTTACAACCAAAAACTCGGAAGTAACTATTTGTCCGGCTTTCACCAAATATTCTTTCTTGGCAATAGTTCTTTCCTCAAAAAAAGACAACACCAATTCAAATTCATTATCTGTGAGTGTAACTACAGCGTTTATATGACTCCACAAGAAAGAAGAATATTCCATTTCCAAAATTACAAATGAAATACACATCTTCATCAATATGCTACGCCGCCGGTTTTCTAAAATTTGAAAGATTCTTTAAGATGCCCTGTATATGAACGACTATAATTATGAATACGCTCCGTGGTTGCATTTTTTTCAATATCATGAAAATGGAAGCCCTCTACTTTTTGCATTCCGGTAAAAGCATTCATCCTATGAAAGCCAAACATTACACCATCGTCAACACTTGTTTCAAGAAAAAACTCGCCCGGCAAGGTAAAGGCTGTTTCCGGCGCATTCCAGGTAGTAGTAAGCATATATTTTCTGCCGTGCAAACTTCCACCCATTCCATAGTTAATTGCCGGATTTTCTGTTTTTCGACCATCACTGTAGTAAATACCCTGCCGATGTCCTGCTGTAAATACAGTGTCGAGATATTCTTTAAATTTATAAGGCAATCCAAACCACCAAACCGGTGTATGATAGATAACGATATCTGCCCAAACGAACTTTGATACTTCGTCTTTCAAATCATAAGGCTGATTAATGTCTGTAGTTCGTATTTCAAAGCCATTCTTTACTGTAAAAAATTCTCTATCCCAATCCACCAGGCTTTTATTGAACTTTCCACCAGAATGAGCAAAATACTGCCCGCCATTTATTACAAAAACGTTTTCCATTGCACTTATTTAGTGCAAAGCTGAGCTGAAGTATTGAAAGAAACCTGTGACCTACATCACAAATTTATGGAGTTGATCCGGCAGCAATCTTAGGCAGACGCTTTATATCAATTATCGTAACCGGCGGATAAAACCTTTGTTTGTATTCAGGACGTTCATATATTTTATCAGCCACATCCATTCCTTCCACCACCCTTCCGAAAGCAGCATACCCTAGTCCATCTGCATTATTGGCACCGCCAAAGTCAAACCCCGGTTCATCCTCCATGATTATAAAAAACTCTGAGGTAGCGGTTCCAGGTTCAAAACGGGCCATAGAAATCACACCGCGTTTATGCAATATGCCGGTTTGCGCCGTTGATTCATGCGGAATTTTCTTAAACCGCTCTTTTAAGTCAGGATTGGCCTCCCACACGCCACCCTGTATCAGATGGGCGTGTAAAGAGCCGGTTACCTGGTTATCCCGTCGTAGTATCCGGTAAAAGGAGGTGTTTTTAAAAAAACCGGAATCAGCGTTTTCCAGAAAGGCAGCCGCAGTAGCAGGTGCCTTGTCAGCCATTAACTCCACAACGATGTTTCCAAATTTGGTTTCAATCACTACTGCCGGATTATCATAGTTTCTTTGTTCCCGGCAGCCGATGAAGATTATCAGCACCAAACACAAACTTTTATAATAACATTTCATACGGACAAATGTATTGGCATTTTCTTAAATACCGGCATCTACATGGAATGTCATTTCTATTTTACTGCGTGCAATACCTGGTACTTTTTAGGCGTAAGATTAGTGATGGACTTAAACTGTTGATTAAAATTAGAAAGATTCTGAAAACCACTTTGATAACAAACATCAGCCACAGATACTTTTTCATTAATAAGCAGCTTACAGGCATACCCTATTTTCAACTCTATAACAAATTGTGTATAAGATTTACGGGTACGGGTCTTAAAGTACCTACTGAATGCTGTCGGGCTCATATTAGCCACTTTGGCCGCCTTTGACAGGCTAACATCTTCCTGAAAATTATTCATGATATACTCATACACTCTTTTCAGCCTGTCCGAATCTGCGTAATGAATAGAGTTGGTGAACCCCTCCGAGCAAAGCTCCTCCAATGTTTTAAATTCAGACAGTAATTTCAGGATATGCAATAATTGTAATACTCGCTCAGCCCCGCTACTTTTTTCCATTGCCCGCATGATTTCTGCTACCTTATTGGCAATTCCTTTTTCTATTTTAAGTCCCCTGCCCGAGCGCTCCAGCAGCCGTTTTACCTTATACATTTCTGGTATATTAAAAAATGTATTTCCCAGAAAATCCTCCAGAAAATGAATAACAAGGGCCTCAGACACGCCTTTTACCTGCTCATCATTTCGCCAGGTATGGGGTAGATTTTTGCCAATTAAAACCAAATCACCTGCTTTGAATCGTTCAATATGATCTCCTACCATTCTGCTACCGAAGCTTTTTTCAACCAGCGTAAGTTCATATTCATCGTGAAAATGCCATATACCCGGAAAATGATCGGTATAGGAATAACGATTGACGCTAAAAGAGCCTTTTTCAGGCATATTAACTTTTATCAGAAGCGGCTGCATATAAAATCAACCCAATATTAAGCAATAATGATGAAGAACAATGATAATTACACCCCTTCGGGGTTTTTGATTATTGGAGATCTTATTGTTATAATCATCTCATCCCTTCGGGATCTTAATTGCGAGGCAAAACTGAGTTTACAATTCCGTTTTACTGAAGAAAGCCTTGTTTTAGAACAAACCACACAATCTACAAACCCCTCAGGTTTTGATTGGACTGGTTATCACTATTCATCTTATCCCTCTACAATGCTTATCGCTAGTATGAGACAATAAACAATGGGCGCATTTCAAATTTTCGCTGTTCATACTTTTCCGATCGGTGAGGACACCAATCGGTAGGATGTTCTACAGGCAGGTGTCTCGCCCGCCTGTTAAAATTTGAAATGCACCCTACCCTATACAATTCCCGAAATCCCGAAGAGATGCTAATTTTATAACAACCTTCATAGTACTACAACTCCGAAGGGGTGACTTTACATACACCAGTACTCACATTTTTGTTAGATTCGGGGGTGTCTGATATAAACAATTTAGTCTGATTTTTTAAGATTCTACCTAAATCCCCTCGCTTAAAACCATATCTACAGAATCTGTGCTTCTAACGAAAAAATGGTCTGTTTACTGTTCAAGTTATCCTAAAATATAATCGTATATTAGATTATTTAAACATCTAACCAAAACAACTACTTATGTTAAACAAGCTACGATTGCGCCTAATTCGAATGCCATTAATTTTAATCATTCTACTATTTTCAGGCATTAAAAGTTCTTTAGCCTTCAATCTAAAAACAGGCTTTGCCATAGCAATAACTGGCAAAGTGAACGATGAAAACGGAGAACTCCTATCTGGGGTAACAGTTACAGAAAAAGGAACTTCTAATGGTGTTACAACCGATGACAATGGCGTTTTCAGCATAACGGTGGCAGGACCTCAAGCCATATTGGTAATAACCAGCATTGGCTATCTAAAACAGGAAGTATCCTTAAACGGTAGAACTCAGCTCGCTATTTCATTAAAAAGCGAGTCGCAAGGTTTGGACGAAGTGATAGTAGTAGGATATGGAACGCAAAAGAAGAGCGACCTTACAGGTGCTGTAAGCAGGGTAAAACTTTCGGACATCCCCGTTCCAAATATGAGCCTAGGGCAGGCTTTGGCGGGCGCTTCTGCAGGAGTTAACGCTGTTCAAACCGGTATGGCAGGCGGCAATACCAGTATATCAGTTCGGGCAAGAACTTCACTTTCTGCCAGTGATGAGCCTTTGATAGTGCTTGACGGAATCATCTTTAATGGGTCTATTACCGACATCAATGTAAATGATATAGAACATATAGACATTCTGAAAGACGCCAGTGCCGCTGCCGTTTATGGATCCCGTTCAGCCAATGGTGTAATATTGATTACAACAAAAAAGGGGACTTCCCAAAAGCCGCGAATAAATTTAAGCTATAACCATGGGTTTCAGGAAATGGGAAATAACCCAATGCGTGTAATGAATGCTGAAGAATATGCGCAACGTCTTACAGATTATTACTATCAACAAGAATTGTATAGATGGTACGCCACAAAACCTACAAGTGAAACAGGACGTCCTGTACGACCTGATGTAAATGATAGAAATGTGGTAGCAGCTAACTTAAGAACACAAGAAGAACGTGACAATTATTTAGCAGGTCATAATATAGATTGGGTAGACGTAGCTTTAAGAGACAAAGCGGCCATCAACAACCTCGATTTGAGCTTTGCGGGAAAATCAAACAATATCAACTATTATGTGTCTGGCTCACGAGCCTATGAGGAAGGCATTCTAAAAAATGACCAGTTTACAAGGTATACCATCAACTCTAAAGTAGATGGCAAACTCAATAGTTGGCTATCACTCGGTTTAAATTTAAACTACTCTTATCGTGATTACTCGGGCGTAAACTCAAGTCTCTCCAGTGCAAGAGCCACAAGCCCATTAGCCAATTATGATTTAGACAGTCCTGACAACTACGCCACCTTTTTAACAAACGAAGTGTATATGCCTCACCCCCTGGGTCAAACAAAAGCTTTAAATCAAGATATCAGGAATAACCTGTTTGTCGTTGCTAATGCTCGCATAGATGTTCCATGGATAAAGGGTTTGAGCTACGATGTAAACTATTCTAATACCTACTACAACCGAAAAAACAATACGTTTTGGCCTAAAACTATCGAAAACGGCAATAGCAACAATGGTCGTGCAGAACGGGTACCAGAAGAAAGACGAAGTTGGATTGTAAATAATATTCTTAGTTACGTGAACACTTTTGGCGATCACCACATTAACGCTACATTTCTATATAGTCGCGAAAGAATGTCTGGAGAATCCTTTGGAATTAGAGTAGAGAACTTCGACAACGATATTCTCGACTTTAATAACCTAAACATGGGAACGATCATTCAATCGATCGATCCTAATTCTATTAATTCAGGAATATCAAGAGCCTACGAAGAAAAGGGAACGGCAACGATGGGTAGAATTAATTATGTATTTAAGGACCGGTATTATTTTACAGGAACCGTTCGCCGCGATGGATTCTCAGGATTCGGTAGTAACAACCAGTTTGTAACACTGCCATCATTATCCGTTGGGTGGACGTTTTCAGAAGAAGCATTTCTTAGTGAATCCAGATTTTACGGAAAACTCCGACTTTCTTATGGTCACAATGGAAACCAGGGGATAGGACGGTACAGTAGCTTTTCGCGTATGGGTACCAACAATTATGTTTATGGCAGTACCACCGCTATTGCAGTTTTCCCTAATCGTTTAGGCAATGCAGGTCTGGCTTGGGAAAAAACCATTTCAACCAATCTGGGTTTTGATTTTGGTCTTCTGGATAGAAGAATCACGGGTTCCATAGATGTATACACCGGTAAAACCGATAATGTATTAGTAAATAGGCAAATACCGGCTGCTAGTGGATATAGCAGCGTATGGGCAAACATCGGTCAGCTTCAAAATAGAGGGATAGATTTTGAGTTGCAGAGCAAAAATTTCGTAAACGGATCATTTAGATGGAATACCAATTTTGTATTCTCAATGGCAAGAGACAAGATAACCAAACTTTATGGCGGTGATAACGATAGAGATTTAGGCAACTCCTGGTTTGTTGGCGAGCCTATATCTTCTATTTATGACCTGAAGATTGATGGAGGTGTTTGGACAGAACAAGAATTGTTTAATGGCAGCACTTATGGTAATTGGTATCCTGGTCAGTATAAATATCAGGACCTAAACCATGATGGAATAATTGATTTGAATAATGACAGAAGTATAATTGGATACTCTGCACCTAATTACCGGTTTAGCATTGGGAACACCTTGTCCTATAAAAATCTATCACTTTATTTTTTAGTGAACTCTATTCAAGGTGGAAACAGCTGGTATATGGCCGATAACTATACTGTTGTAAACGTATCCCAACGTTCTGACGATGTATTGAGAATGAACCAATCAGCTGTCAGGCAGTACTGGACTCCTCAAAATGGCGTAACCAATTCAACAGGTGTCTATAATGCTCCTCCACAACACAGTGGTGTTTATGAGAGCCGAAGTTTTGTGAGGCTTCAAGATATATCGCTGAGTTATACATTACCACAACCTCTATTACAACGTCTGGGGGGCATCAACAACATAACTTTTTTTGCATCCGGCAAAAACCTTCATGTCTGGACAAAATGGTCAGGATGGGATCCAGAAATTGTGGGAGCAAATGCCAATATGCCTGCCATGAGAAATTATTCATTTGGTGCCAGACTTACGTTTTAAAACCTTAAAGCAAAAACAATGAAAAATATTCTATTAAATAAATATACAGTCGGGATAGCAACATTTTTGATTATATTCTCAAGCTGCAACGACAAAGAATTTTTGAAAGAAAAACCGTTGGATTTTTTGGCACCTGAAAATGCTTATAGCACTTTAAATGGAATACGTCAGGGCATAACCGGTCTTCATTTTAGAGTAAGAAATGATTGGTACTACGGTGAAGAACTACAGGATATAGGTGCCATTTACAAGGGGTTAGGTACAGATGCCGCCTTTCACGGTGAAGATCCCAACAGCAATCGCTTTTTATGTAACTATGTTAACTATCTAATACCTGCCAGTAGTTATGTGAAAGGATATTGGGATAGGGCTTTTATGTTGGTGCAATATTCTAATGTGTTAATTGAAGGAATAGAAAAGGTTGCTGATAACATTTGGAGTAGTCCGGAGCAAAAAAATGCCTATCTGGCCGAAGCCCGATTTTTTAGAGCCTATGCTTATCGGCACCTGGTATCATTTTTTGGCGACGTGCCGGTAGTGACTGAAGCACTTAAATCACCCAAAACAGATTTTGAGCGACATCCTACCAGTCAGGCATACTCGTTAATGGAAGATGATTTAACTTTTGCCACCACCCACCTACCCGGCCGGGGGCAGCAAGAAGCCGCTGGTCGTATTACTAAGGGAGCCTCTTACCATTTGCTTTCGGAAGTATACCTTATGCAAAAAAAATACACGGAAGCCATTACAGCCGCCACAGAAGTTATAGACAACCTTGGTTACAGCCTTATGACAACAAGATTTGGCAACAGACATGACGTTTTTGGTACAGGCGATGTATACCAAGACTTGTTTACATACGGTAACCATAACTTAGCCGAAAATACAGAAACCATCTGGGCATTGCAGTTTGAGCCAGCTTCAGTAATAGGCGGGTCAAACAATAGAGGTGGAAGGGCATTTGGACCTGCCTATTTTAGAATGGGAAATACGCCTGATGGTGTTAGGGCTTTTCAGGGGGAATTTGTAAACGGAAGTTATACAGGTTATTCGGATACATTGGGAAGAGGTGTAGCGTGGATAAGACCAACCAATCTGAGTTCCTACACTATTTGGGAAGGTAATTGGAACAATGATATTCGCAACGCCCCTAATAATATCAAGCGTAACTTCTATTTTGACAACCCCGCTTCTTCATTCGATAAAGAGAAAATCAATTTTGATCTATATCCCTCAACCGCCGGTAGGAACAGAAAGCTCGATACCTGTCAATATATATATCCTTTCTTCATGAAATTTCACGATCCGCTAAATGTAACGGACAACTTTGCTACATCTGGTAACGGAGCGAATTATGCAGATTTTTATGCTATGCGTTTGGCTGAAACTTATTTATTAAGGGCTGAAGCATATATCGAATCCGGAAACCCAGATGGGGCATTGAAAGATATCAATGCAGTAAGAGCTCGCTCTGGTGCCTCTCCTGCAGAAATAAGTGATATCAATATAGATTATCTTTTAGATGAAAGAATACGGGAATTATATGGTGAGGAGTGCCGCCACTTTGTGTTAAGAAGAACTGGTAAACTTGTAGAGCGAGTAAGAAAGTACAATAATAATCCTGACAACCCTGGATTAAATATTCAAGACTATCATATTTTATGGCCTATTCCTCAAGATCAGATTGACTTAAATATCGATAATAAATGGCAACAAAATCCCGGATATAATTAATTCAGATGCTGATTTCTATCAAAAAGGCTGATCTTTTGGATCAGCCTTTTTGATAGAAACATTTTGCTATTTCTTTAGATTACATGTAAAAAGTTTTAGTCAAATTGTCAATTGTAGAAATATAGCAGCTAATCTTAAAAAATCTCCGCGAACTTAGGTTGTAAACCACTCATACCCTTGCATACACAATCAAGATCAATCCAATAATATAGAAAAGAAACATAGCATACAAAAGCCAATTGGTACCGGGTGGTGCCTGCTTAAATTCCCGCCATACAAATACACCCCATATAGCAGCAATCATAGCATTACCTTGCCCCAAGCCAAAAGAAATAGCAAACCCTGCCTGCCCAGCAGACAAAATACTCAACACCAAACCAGTGCCCCATATAGCCCCACCCAAAATACCCATCAAATGGTCCCGTATGCTACCGGCAAAGTATGCACTATAGGTTACAGAACTTCCCTTAACCGGCTTCTTCATTAAAATAGTGTTGAAAATAAAATTGCTCAACAATACGCCCACTCCAAACAGAACGGTGGCCGTATAAGGCCCGACCTTTCCAGGTTCGGGGCTGCTAAAATCCGGGTACATAGCAGCAGCAATAAAACGATAAAAAAAACCAAAAAGCACACCAGCAATTATTGACAACAGTATTCCTTTTACGGAGATTTCATTTCTTGTATAAGAGAGCCGTTTGTACGCTGCTGCAGAAAGCAAGATAGCCAGCATCACCATTAACACACCTCCAAACAGAAACATTTGGTTGCCCTGCGGCATGGCAAAATAATTGGTGACAACACCCAGTACCAGTCCGAATCCGGCTCCTACGGGAAAAGCAACCGACATACCCGCTACAGCGATGGCTGCTACAAATAATATGTTGGCCGCATTAAACACCACTCCGCCTGTAATAGCCGAGACAATATTACCGGAAGAAGCCTGCCTTAAATCATATAAAAAGGACCAACCAGTGTTGCCGTTTGACCCCAGACTTATTGCGAATAACAGAGTTACTAAAACAATACCTAGTACATAATCCCAATAAAATAATTCAAACCGCCATTGATTGCTCACCAGTTTTTGCAAATTGGGCCAACTCCCCCAGCAGATCATGGTAATAATAGATAATAAAACAGCAAGAGAATAGCTATCGACAGTAAACATGGCAAGAATTTTATCGGTTCAAAATATTCCTGGATTACACAACCCTGTTTTTCACATTACCTGTAGTAAGTCCACGAACCAACTCCTCCGCAGCCATGCGTTGTAAAGTTGGCACGCTTCGTTCGCTATACCAGGCAGTATGTGATGTTAGTATAACATTGTTGCATTTTAGCAAAGGGTGAGACAGAGGCAAAGGTTCTTTTTCAAATACATCTAGCCCTGCAGCGATATCCCCGGTCTCCGATACCGAAGCCAAAGCATCTGTGTCTATTAAACCGCCCCGGGAAGTATTAACCAGTATAGCCCCTTTCTTCATTCGTTGCAAGACAGTTTTGTTTATCAGGTGATGCGTTTGAGTGGTAAGTGGTAAATGCAGGGAAATAATATCCGCCGTTTCGATAATTTCATCAAAACCAGTTCCTTCTACATTTTGCGAAGTCATTTCCTCTTTATTAATATTGGGATCGTATGCCAACTGTTGAAATCCAAAAGCAGCGATTCGTTTGTGTACTTCACGAGCAATTCTTCCAAAGCCTACCGTAGCAAATTTCATTTCGTAAAAAGGCAATGCCGGCTGTGGTGGTATTATTTTCCACTCACCAACAATAGTACGGTTATGGGTAGTGATAAGTTGTCTTGCTAAAGCCAATGCCATCGATACGGTATGATCTGCCACTTCCGCAATACAATAATCCGGCACATTGCATACTACTATTCCTTTATTTTTCGCAGCTTCCAGGTCCACATTGTCTACACCTATACCGTACCGTACTATCAATTTGCAATTCTGTAGCCCTTCTATTACGGATGCGTTTACCGGTGCCCACTGCACGAGCAAAGCCGATGCATCTACCCCATGTAGCAGCACTTCTTCGGCCGATTTACATTGTGCTGTCTCCAACCTAAATCCCGCTGCAGTAATTAATGCTGTCTCCTGCTCAATACTCTTAAAACCGTAATCCGTAATCAATACCTTTTCCATAATCAATATTTTTATTCAAAAACGATAACGATTTAGTATGGCCGCCTTTCGCCCCATCATATCCAAAACACCGTGCTTCGCCTACGTGGAGCATCATATACTTAAAAATTCCCGTCCGATGTATTGGTATTCCGAAGTCAATTAAATATCAACGGCAATTACCCGGGTAAACCGGAAGGAAAACCTGTTATCAGGCTTTTTACTTTTTCTCACTTTAAGCTTAGTGTTATTATTAATCATGCAGCACTCTTTGAGTACTGCATGATTTTTTTCAATACAATCTTTATACTAATATCCTTTATTCTGCTCAAGACTTCCAATCTGGATTTCTCTGAGCGGAATCGGAAACAATAGTTTGTCAGCGTTGATATTATAACTGTTAGCAGGCAGGTTAGGATTTAGAGCTTTCAGGTATATGCCGTTCTGCGTCATCACTTCTATTGCCTTTCCTGTTCTCACCAGATCATGCCAACGTTTGTTTTCGAATGCTAATTCCACTCTTCTTTCATGCAGTATGATCGCTTGTAACGCCACTTTGTCCGTCGTCGTAATATTTCCCAATCCAGCTCTGTTTCTCACCCGATTTAAAAATGGCAACGCTTCTCCTCCACGATCTAATTCATTAAGTGTTTCAGCCAAAGCCAAAAGAGCCTCAGAAAAACGATACACAGGAAAATTGTCATCCGTATTATTGAGCAGACTATGGGGATTCAAATACTTATTGATGAACCGATAAGATCGTTTACCAACGGGTGTTACATATCCTACCGGACTCTTAACATCCTCTATTACCATTTGCCCAACCGGACCGGTACCTTCTATAATACTGATAGAGGCTTCCAATCGCTCATCATCTGCTTCGTATGTATCAATCATCTCCTGTGTGGGAACATTCCAACCTCCGGCAGACACACGTCCGGTGGTTCCCGTAAGCATGCTGGCATTATCAGTGATGGGAAGAAACGCATATATAAGCGAACTTTGCTGTCCCTGATTTCCCTGCTGATATTGAATTTCAAAAATCGATTCCACGCTGTTTTTATTTGCCAGGCGAAAAACATCTCCATAATCATCCAGCAAATCATAACCCAACGCAACTACATCATTTAATTCAGGATAAGCCAAATCAAATTTTTTCTGCGTCATATACACATCTGCCAGCAACATTTTAGCAGCTCCTTTATTAGCTCTTCCGTTTTGTGGAAATGAAGGATTAGGTAATTTGGCGATTGCATCTTTCAAATCATCTTCTATGGCTTTGTAAACATCTGCCACAGAAGAACGTTGAAGGTATGCATCCGCCTGACCAGTTACCATATTCAAATAAAGAGGAACAGGTCCATAATACCGTACAAGATCAAAATAACAAAGTGCCCGAATAAAACGGGCCTCACCCAATATTTGTGCATTGATCTCCGGACGAAGTTCTACCTTCTCCAGATTTGAAATAATACTATTGGCACGGGAAATAGCTGCATATGAAGTGTTGTACATTTCGTTCGTCACATTGCTGGAAGCATCATCAAGAAAGCCATCTGCCAGCTCCATATTTATATACTGCACACCACGATCCGTTGAATTGTATTCGTAAAAGGTATTATCAGAGCGCATTTCCCCCATTATATAAGCCGCTCTCGATCCCTTTACTCCACGCAATGAGGCATATGCTCCTACAAGCGCCTGGCTGAAATGCGCTTCTTCTTTGAAAAAATTCCCATCGGTTATTGAACTCTGTGGCGTCAGTTGTAAAAAATCCTTTGAACAGGAAGTAAGAAATAGTCCTGCGTATATAATAAAGATTACTTTTTTCATCTCTTTGTTTTTACTGTTAATCAAAAATTGATGTCGATACCTAATGCAAAGGTTCTCGGAACCGGATAAGCACCTGCATCTACTCCTTCACGTAGACCATTCAATCCGTTGATACTTGTTTCTGGAGACATTCCTTTATACTTAGTGAAGACCGCCGCTTGTTGACAACTGGCGTATAATCTGGCTCTCTTGAATACTTGTGTAAAAACCGGCAGGTCATACCCCAGCGTTATATTCTTAATCGTTAAATAAGAACCATTCTCAATCCATCTGCTGTTTGCATAGCGGAAGAAATTATTTCCGGCACCCGTTGTACGCGGGTTATGCCCACTACCAGGATTTTCCTCAGAACGCCAGCGGTCTATCATATGTTTTTGAACGTTGAATACTCCATCCTGGTTTTCAGACCATTCCAACTGTCCGTTTATAATATCCTGTCCAAATGCTCCAGATAGCACAATACCCAAATCAAAACCACGATAAGAAAAGCTATTATTCATTCCCAACAAAAACTTAGGATTGGGATTACCTAAAAACGTTCTGTCGGCATTTGTAATTACCCCGTCCCCATTTAAGTCTTTGTATCGTACAGTACCCACCATCGAGCTCACATGCTTGGGTTGTGTATCAAATTCGTGCTGATCCATATAAATGCCATCATATACATAGCCCCAGAATTGCCCCATCGGCTGACCTACTTCTGTTTTCCAGTAAGTACCCTGCTCTCCAATACCATCTATTGGAGTATTATTCGTACCAAGTTTCATCACACGGTTTCTATTAAACGAAATATTAAAGTCTGTATTCCATTTTAATGCTCCCGTCAGGTTACGGGAATTCACTGCAAACTCCCAGCCCCAAAATCTGAAACCCCCTATATTAGATTGAATACTGGAAAAACCGGTTCCAAGGGGAATATCTACCTGATACAACATATCATCCACTTCTTTTTGATAGTAGTCCGCGGTGAAAGACAAACGATCATTTAAAACTGATATATCCAATCCTATATCATACCCTGCTGTTGTTTCCCAGGTGAGAAAAGAATTGCCTAAAGATGTTAAACTTCTTCCTTGAGCAAGTGCACCACCAAACACATAGTTTGTGGTAGATACACCACCAAACTGCCGGTAGTTTCCTATATTAAAATTCCCCACTAAACCATATTCTCCGCGAAGTTTCAAATAGCTGATTGCTGGAATTTTGCTCATAAAATTTTCGTCAGATACTATCCAGCCTGCTGAAAAAGAGGGGAAAGATCCCCATTTGTTGTCACCCCCAAACCGGGATGAACCATCCCGCCTGATAGAAGCAGATAAAAAATACTTACCCTTGAAATTATAGTTTAATCTACTATACATAGAAAGTAATGACCACTCGTTAAAGTTGTTTCCACCGTTTTTAACTGCAGCAGCATCTATCCATGGAACTAAATCATCCGGGAAATTGCTACCCGACAACGAATTATACTCCTCCTGAAACTTCTGTGCAGAGTACCCTGCCAGAACTTCCACCTGATGATCCTCCGCAAATGTTTTATTATATGCCAACGTGTTCTCGGTAAGCCATGAAACATAATTGTTGGTAGAATAAGATCCGGAAGGAATGCTGGGAGGAGGAGCCCAAATAGTACCAACCGAACTTGGGTTGAATACCCTGTTAGAACGATTGGCCACATCAACCGAAACAGCACTCCTGAATTTAAAGTCTTTGAGAAACTTAGCTTCAATAAAAGCATTTGAAAGAAGTCGCATTACCTTTTCTCTATTTACGGCATCTTCCAGCACCGTCACCCAATTAGGTTGAGTAAAAAGACCGGGACCGGCAAAACGCAACGTTCTTGTTCCGTCAGTATTTGTTTCAAAAGGAGAAAATATTGGAGGTGTGGTTAATCCGGCGAAAATAATATTATAAGTACCGTCTGTTCCAAAGTTTTGACCAGTTTGGTACGTAGGTGCCATATTTAAACCAATTCTTACATTATCGTTTAAACGATATTCATTGTTGGATCGCAATGAAAAACGTTCAAAACCGGTATTCAACATTACACCGTCCTCTTTATAGTATCCCATAGTAGTAGCCGAAGTAAATTTATCTTTACCAGCCAACATACTAAGATTATAACTGCTCATCCGAGATTTCCGCAACAACACGTCCATCCAGTCAGTATCCGGACCAGTCCATGCGCCCGGATTTTGGTATAGTTCCGGAACACCGCCAACATATCCTTCATACCTGATTCTGTCTTCAAACAAACCTTTTTGAAATTCCAAAAACTCCTTTGCATTCATCAAATTAGGGCGTCCCTTTTGCGGCACTTCTCCAACTCCCTGGTTTACATTCAGGCTGACGCTTGTTCTTCCTTGCTTCGCTTGTTTTGTTGTAATCAATACAACACCATTTGCTGCTCTCGATCCATATATCGAAGCCGCAGAGGGACCTTTAAGAACAGATATACTTTCAATTTCATTGGGATTAATACTATTGATGTCACCTACTATCGGTGATTCATCTACCACATACAATGGACTATTACCGGCATTTACTGAAGCTGCGCCTCTTATTCTGATAGACATCCCCTTCCCAGGTTGTCCGGAAGTTTGATTGATTTGCACCCCTGCAATTCGACCTTGTATTTTTTGTGCAATTTGTCCTACCGGCTGATCTTCCAATTGCCCGGTAGACAAAGTAGCTACCGAACCTGTAAGGTCTCTTTTCTTTTGAGAACCATAGCCGATCAATACCACTTCGGATAAATCTTTTAAGGACTCCTGCAATACTATATCCTGCGTTGCAGAAGACGCGCCAACAGCTATTTCAAAAGTCTGAAATGCTGTATGCGAAACTATCAATACGGTGTTACCGGACGAAACAGAAATGCTGTATTGTCCATCTTCATCCGACACAACAGAATTGGCAGTCCCTTTTACTGAAACGGTTGCCCCTGCAATAGCGTTACCGTTTGCATCCTTTACAGCGCCCGATATAACTCTTGTGGTTTGAGCAACACTTAAGTTTACCGTTAGAAAAAAAAGTAAAAAAAACTGAATAAAATACTTTTTGGGCAATACAATGCCTTTACGCAAATGCGTACAAAAAAAGACTCTCATACTAGCAATTTTAATTTGATGATGTTAAAGTAGTTGGAATATACTATGGGAAAGAGAACAGAAATTCATTGGCTAATTGGTTTGATACAACAATCGTTAACTATCTAAATATGTTTTGTGAAATTAATTCCTATGAATAATTAAAACTTGTCATTAGATATCCAAAAAAGATGTTTTTATAACATCAACAATCGTTGTTATAAAAACATCTCCTCCGCTACTCTGCTTTAAAACTATACTTACCCGCCGGCACGATTAATTTAGTCACTCCTTCTGAAACAGCTATATTTTTCACTTCTTTTACTTCCGCGATATCTTTTCCATTCTCGGTGATTGTTCCAACAGAAGGTATTATAATTGTTGCGCTTGTATTCACTGGTATCGTAACATCGAGTAAAAAATTATTGCCTTCTTTTTTCCAATCCACAGCAATTTTTCCGGCAATACTCTGATAACTGCCTTTCGCATTCGTTAAACTTCCTCCGGGAACGGGCTGAATAAAGAAATGTTTGTATCCTGGTGCAGCCGGATCATTGTTGATCCCTAGTATAGAACGATACATCCACTCTCCAACAGCTCCTATCGCATAGTGATTAAAAGAGTTCATACCTACATTTTGAAAACCCCTTCCTTCTACATACCCATCCCATCGTTCCCATATAGTAGTCGCTCCCTGGTCAATTGAATAGATCCAGGAAGGGAACCTGCGACTTTCTAACAACTTATAGGCGACATCACTATAGCCAAATTTTGTAAGTTGATTCATTAAGCGGATTGTCGTTTGTATACCGGTAGATATCCTGTAGTCATAAGCCTTCACAGCATCTACCATATGAGCAGCTGCCTGTTTTTCCAGGTTTTCAGGCACCAGCCCAAAATCTAACGCCAATGCATACCCTGCCTGTGTATTTCCCTCAATAGTACCATCGTCCTGTATGTAATTTTTTACAAAAGCATTTTTAATTGCATTTGCCAGGGAGTCGTAGTAAGAGGCCTCAGCGTCCCTTTTCAGCAAAGCCGCTGTTTTAGAAACAATATTAGTAGAATAATAAAAGAAAGCGGTCGAATACACATCATCCGGTACTTTTCCACCTTCCTTCGGATAACCTGCTTCAATGATTGTATTGCCATTCAACCAGTCACCGTACATATTACCACGCACTTTTTTCCATAACATATCCGGATTATACTGAGCAACAGAGGTAATAAACTTCTTCATGGCTTCGTATTGTCCGTCCAGCACTGATATATCACCGTACTGCTCATACACTCTCCATGGAACAATAACACCAGCATCCCCCCAACCTGGTGAATTGTAAAAATTAGCCCAGGTTCCAACCTGCGGTGCATAGTCGGGGAAACGTCCTGCATCTGTTTGCGAATCTCTAATATCGCGAACCCATTTTGTAAAAAAGGCACCCATATCCATGTTGAAAATAGCGTTCGTAGAAAAAACTTGTGCATCGCCCATCCAGCCTGCTCTTTCATCTCGTTGCGGACAATCTGTGGGGGTTGAATGCATATTCCCTTTTTGGGTCCAGAGTATATTATCCCATAACTTATTCAACTCTTTGGAAGAACTTTCAAAACTGCCAACAACCGGTGATGAAGATGCTACCACCTTTCCTGTAATATCTCCCAGTGATGGCGGGCGGGTAAGTCCGGATACTTCTACAAATCGAAAGCCGTGATAAGTAAACCTCGGTTCGTAAGAAATTGATGACTCGTTTCCAGGTATATAGGTATTCATTTGTTTTGCTCCACGAAGATTGTCTGTGTATAGGTTTCCTTTTTCATCTAATACTTCCCCATGCCTGAATACTATTTTATGCCCTGGATTGTAGGGCAATGATAAATGTACCCATCCCGCAATATTTTGACCCAAATCAAAAATGTAAGTTCCATTTTGCTGGGGTAATATTTTCACCGGTTTAATTTCCTGCACCACTGCAATAGGTTCATTCATCTGCGCACTAATCATTACAGGCACATTTTCATACACCCGGACAGCCGTCCATCTGCTGTCGTCAAACCCTGCCTCAGCCCAACCAGCAACTGATTTTGCGGCATCATATATCTCGCCGTCAAACAAAGAAGCTTCTCTTATCGGACCGTCTGTATTTAATTTCCAGGACTCATCCGTTACCACCACTTCTGTCGCCCCATCCTCATATTCCACCTGCAGTTGTGCCAGTAATTTTCTATCAAAGCCGTAAGAACCACGATTGGGATGAGAAAAAACACTTCCAGCGTACCAGCCGTCGGCAAGCATTGCCCCTATTACATTGGACCCTTCCTTTATCAAATGTGTTATATCATAGGTTTGGTATTGCACTCGTTTGTGATAGTCTGTCCACTCCGGCGCTAAAACCTGGTTACCTGCCTTTTTACCATTCACACTCATTTCGTATAAACCCAGACCAGTAACATAAAGACTGGCACGTTTAACCGCTTTTGAAACACCAAATTCTTTTCTCAACAAGGGAGAAACAGATATAGGGATAGAGTTGGTTTTGTGCTGAAGATTGGGTTTAATAAATCCATCTGTTAACAGTTCGGCCCACCATTTTTCGTTGGAGAATTTTCTATATACGTCATATGTATCATCGGCCTTAACAGCCGCTCCCAGAGCAACATTTAAATTATTTTTATCCAATAATTCCAGTTCTGCCAGTGCAAAAGCGAACTGTCCATCTTCAATAAAAGACAGTTTGTTAACCGTTAACTTTATATAACGGGCGTTCAACGGGCTGAAAGAGACCACCAATGGAGCCGCGCCTTTGACCCCAACAGTCTTTTTAGAATAGTCGCATAGTATCTGAGGGTTTGAGAAAGATGCATCCTCTGATGCCTGAACCGTAAATGCCTCCGGAAAAATATAGGGCTTCAACGGATTCCCAAATAGTGCAGGATAGAGCTTTAAGGTATGAAAGTTTTGTATCTTTCGAAGATCAACTAAAATTGATTTAGTAAAATCGGCAGACGATTCTATTCCTGAATGATACCCAGAATGGATATTGTATTGAAGATCGATTGGAACATCTTCGGGTGTTGCTCCAATCCATTTCGCCTTCCAGTCCACACTATCCAGCAACCCCATCGACCAACTGCTAATAGCACTCCAGTTTGTAGCCTTTTTATTATTATCCCATGATCTGACCTTCCAATAGTATTTTTTTCCTGCTCCGAGGCTTTCGCCATTGTAAGAAACAAATGTAGTTTGATCGCTCACAATTTTCGTGGAATTCCAGGTATCTGCTTTATCATTAGCAAGTGCTCCAGAATCTGTTCCCACCATTATATGAAAAGCACTCTGTCCCTGCCCTCTTTCGTCTGACGCCAATTGCCAACTTAACCTTGGTTGCCGGGTGTCAATTCCTTCCGGGTTTTCAAGATACTCACATCGTAGATGTTGAATCTTCATTTCCGAAGGTTTGTTATTGCATGACAATGTCAACATAACAATTGATACTAGTAACAGATCATATTTCATAATGGCAATTTTTTACAAGAATACCAACACATCAATACTATTTCAAATGCTTTTATAACAATTTTCTATGGTTTCCCAATAAGGACTAGAAGTTTTTAAAACGATTTGATGTGAGTGAAATTGGCATCAGTACGTTTCAACATGGAACGGTACGGAAATAGAAAAGGCTTCCTTTGTTTTTCAACGACATCACATAGGTATCAAACCCAACTTCCACTTAAAACTCAACTTTTGAAGCTAGCTTTTTATTGATATCTGCGATAAAAAATAAAAATGCCCCTGATAAAACTAGTCAGAAACCAATCGTAGTCGTACGCAATCTGCTCCGTATGCTTATTATGTATATGGTTGGGGTATGTAAAACATGAGAAACCTACTCTAAGCTGCTTAAAACTTATTTTGTTACAACTTTTAATACCATATCGAATTCTTATTCAAAAACGATAACCGACTTAATATGATCGCCTTTCGCTTCCATCATATCAAAAAAAGCCTCCCGCCCTTGTTCAAGAGAATAATAATGCACCCAGGATCCCATATCCACTTTACCTTCAGCTATTAATGCCAGTGCATCGTTCATATCCTGTTTCGTGGCTGCATAACTACCCATTACCGTTTTTTCTGTTAGCACAATATCATAGCTCAATAATGATTTACTGTTATTATACAAACCAATTATTAATAGTGTTCCGCCGGGCTTGACGATTTCTAACCCTGTATGATTGGTCTGTGCCGCTCCCACCGCATCAATTACCAGATCAACGGAAGCACCATTGATCATTTTCGGTACCGCGGTATAAATATCTTCCTCAATCGGGTTTACTATACCGCTAGCGCCTATTCGCCGTGCTACTTCCAGCCGCTCCGGCCTAATGTCTGAAACGATGGTGGTAACGTTTCTAAGTGCACTAAAAGCTTGTTGAGCAGCCAGTCCTATGGGACCGGCCCCTATCACCAATACATTTTTGATGTTGAGATGTTCCGTCAGTCGTACCAGATGTACGCCATTCGCCAGTGGTTCCGTCAAGCAAGTATGACGGGGATTTGCATCTGCCGGCATGGCAATTAACGACGAAGCCGGCACATTTACATAAGCACCAAATGCTCCGTTGCGATGCATGCCAAATACCTGGCGTCGTTCACATAGGTTTGATTTCCCTTCGATACATCTATCACAATTACCGCATGAAACAACGGAATTGCTTACCACGGTCGCTCCTTTTTTCCAACCCGTTACGGCTTCACCTACTAACTCTACCACACCACAAAATTCGTGTCCCATAATCAGGGGTGGGATTCGGCGGGGACTATGGGTTTTAAAGGTCTCCAGTTCACTACCACAAATACCACAGGCACTTACCTTTACCAATACTTCCTGATTATTTAAAACAGGTTCCTCAAGTTCAGCCAATAGTAGTTCATCGTGGGCTGGATAATACAATGCTTTCATTTATCTTAATTATCTTTTTATACATAGGTCTCATACTGACGATGAAAGCCAATTGAAATAATAGGTTTATCCTATTGCGTTTTAATTCACTTTTGCAACGGCGCGAATGGGTGAGCCATCTCTTCCTTTAAGGTTGAGTGGAAAGCCCATAAATGTAAATTGATCTGGAACCTTATCCAGGTTGGCTAAACTCTCCACCACCACTATTTCCGCAGGTAGTAAAATATGATGCAGCTCGTACCAGTCTTTTCCTGGTGTTGGCATATCCATTCCCAACAATCGTATTTTTTTACTCACGAGAAACTCAGCGGCTTCCTGAGTAAGAGAGGGGAAGTCGGAAAAAAAATACTCTTTACCAAATTGGTGATGCCATCCTGTCTCAAAAATTATTTTTGCTTCCGGCTGCAATAAGTGTTCATAAGGAAGAAAGTCTTCCGCCGTTATCTCTTCGTTCGCCTTTTTGGGGATCCGCAACAAATGAGTAGTACCATAAAACCAATCCAGCGGCATCTGGTCCAGCGTCTTACCATCATCTAAAAAGTGAAACATCGCATCCAGATGAGTACCCTGATGAGAGCCGATAGAGATTTGTGTAATATTATACTTCAATGTTTTAGTATTCCCATGCGGGATAATACTTAATTTAGGATCGCTGGGAAAAGTTTGTTGTCCGTGCTCTAATGGATGAGACAAATCAATCAGTGTCATAGAAATATTTTTTATTTAGCCAAATAGCCACCGTCGACCAACAAATCGCTACCGGTGATAAATGATGCATCGTCACTGGCAAGGAAGGCCGTAGCAGAAGCTACTTCTTCTACCCGCCCTTGCCGGTTAAGCAAATGCATAGCGGATGCTCTTTTATTTTCTTCTTCTATATTCAGTCCAAGCTTTTCGCAAGAATTGATAAAAGCCTTCGTGTATATATAACCGGGACAAAGCGTGTTCACCCGGATACTGTCTGGTGCCAGATCCTGCGCCCAACATTTGGTGAGCCCCCGAATAGCGAATTTGGTAGCGTTATAAGTCGCAAAATTTGCCTGCCCAACAAAACCACTGACAGAAGAAAAATTAATGATACTCCCCCCTCCATTTTCACGCATTTGTGGTACGATATATTTTGCCATCAAAGAAGTGCCGCCTATATTGACAGCATTAATTTTGGCCCAATCTTCGGCAGTAGCCTCCACTCCCTTGAATACAAAATAAGCCGCCGTATTTACCAGTATATGCACGTTCCCAACCTTGGCAGCTATCAAATCACAAGCTTCGCTTACCGCCTGCTCATTACTGATATCAGCCCGTACAAAAAAAGCATTGATTGCAGCCGCCTTATTTTCCTGATCCGCCTGCAGGTCCACCAACACCACTTTACAACCTTCTTCATGTAATCGCTGTGCCACTGCATACCCCAGATCGCCCAACCCGCCCGTTATCACAGCTATTTTTTCTTTTAATCCTCTCATATATCAATATTTATTCTGGTGTGGTAAAACTATATTTACCAGAAACCAGGTGTAAGGAAGTTTGTCCATTTTTTTTACCGAGTGACTTTACAAATTTATTTGATGCAAGCGGACGTCCGCCTTCGTTTACTCCTTTTATAGTAGGCAATACCAGGGTAGCAGTAGTATTGGCAGGAACATCGACATCGACAATCAATTGCCCGTTTTCTTTTTTCCAGCTTACTGCTACTTTTCCCGTAATAGCTTTATAGCTGCCTTTAGCCCAGGTAAGTGTGCCACCCGGAGTAGGTGTCAATACAAAATGTCTATATCCTGGCTTTTGTTCATCGTAGTTGATACCCACCATTGTACCATGCATCCATTCTCCTACAGAACCAATAGCATACTGGTTGAAAGAATTCATCTGCCAACGCTGGAACCCACGTCCTTTTACATAACCATCCCAGCGCTCCCATATGGTGGTTGCTCCCTGATCCACAGAATACAACCAGGACGGAAACCGTCTACTTTCCAACAGTTGATAGGCCACTTCATTATGATTATTCTTGCTCAACTGCTTCATCATACGGGTGATGGTTTGTATGCCTGTAGACACCCGATAATCATATTCGGCAATGGCATCTACCATAAACTTTGCTGCATTGGATCTAAGATTTTCGGGCACCAGGGCAAACTCCAATGCCAACGCATAGCCTGCCTGTGTCTCATCTTTCACCCGCCCATCTTTACTTACAAATTCCCGGATAAATACTTCCCGAATGTTTTTCGCCAGCCGACTGTATTGTGCATATTCTCTCGATTTCCCTAATACCTTAGACGCATCTGCCAATATCTGCGTGGAATAATAGAAGAAAGCAGTATTAAATAAATCCCGGGCTACATCGCCTTTATCTGTTGGATATCCTTCCGCCTTAATGGTGTTTCCGTTTACCCAATCGCCATAGTTTTGCCCTACCACATTCAAACGAATCAGATTCGGGTTTTCCCGGTGCACGTGGTCAATAAATTTTTTCATGGAAGTATAATGTTCTTCCAGTATTCTTTTATCACCGTAATTAAGATAGGCTTTCCAGGGAATAACAACCCCCGCATCCGTCCAGCCCGGCGCGTCGTAAAATGCTGTGCCTACCTGGGGAGCATAGTTTGGATATCGTCCGTCATCTTTTTGTCCGTCCCGTATATCCTTAAACCATTTTGTATAAAAGGCACTCAAATCCATATTATACATAGCGGTCTGACAGAAAATCTGCGCATCGCCCATCCAACCGCAGCGCTCATCCCTTTGCGGACAATCTTCAGGTATACTATGCAGATTGCTCAACTGTGTCCAAACGATATTACTCCATAGTTGGTTTACCTCTTTATGCGAAGAAGAAAATTCCGATACCAGTTGCGATGCAGAAGCCACCACTTTGCCAATCACATTATCCAAAGTTGGTTCTACTGTCAACCCGGCAACTTCCACATAACGAAACCCGTGATAAGTAAACCGTGGTTCATAATCTATAGTGGTTTCCCTGGCAGGAACATAAATATTGGTTTGTTTGGCAGTACGAAGATTTTGTGTATACAATGTACTATCCTCCATCAAAATCTCTGCATGTTTTAGAATGATCTTTTTTCCTGGATTGTAGGGTAGTTTGATTTGGACCCAACCAGCCATATTCTGCCCCATATCAAAAACGTAGTTTCCGTTGGGCGCCCGGAAGAAATTGGTGGGTTTGATTTCTTTTACTATTCTTATTGGTTCATTGATCTGAGCATTTAAAATAACCGACACCGAATTGTCAACCACCACAGGATCCCAACGTTGGCTATCAAAACCAGGTTTCATCCAATTGTCCGGCAAATATCTTGCATCATATACCTCCCCATCAAAAATAGATGCTTCCTTCATAGGACCATCCCCAAATAGTTTCCAACTTTCATCGGTAATCACTGTCTCTTTAGTACCATCTTCAAATTCTATTTCCAATTGCGCCAGCAATCGTCTGTCAAAACCATAATTTCCCCGTTGTGGTTTACCATGCGTAAATAATACGCCCGTGTACCAACCATCAGCCAGTGTTGCACCTATAACATTATTGCCACTAAGCATATTCGTTACGTCATAGGTTTGGTATTGTACCCTGGTAAAATAATCTGTCCATTCTGGCGCCAGAATGTGGTCGCCAATCTTTTTTCCGTTAAGGTACATTTCATATACCCCTAAAGCCGTAGCGTATAAACTAGCCCTCTTTACCGGTTTTGTCAACGAAAATGTTTTACGCAGTAAAGGAGAAGGCGGAATAATATTTTCATCCTGCGTGGTAGCTGGCAATACACTCGGTGCGCCGATCCATTTTGCCGTCCAGTCACTTTTTTCCAATAAGCCCATTGAAAAATACTGAAGATCACTCCACTCGGATACATTATTTTTTTCATCCCACACTTTCAACTTCCAAAAATATTGCCTGCCAGTCAAAAGCGGCTTTCCGTTAAATGCAACATGAAAACTCTCGTTAGCAGTTACTTTTCCAGTGTTCCAGATATTACCCTCATTATTATTAAGAGACGTTTTGCTATCAGCAACCAATATCTGGTATGCTTTCTGACTTTTGCCTCTTTCTCCGGATACCATTTCCCAGCTAAAGCGAGGATGCAGAACATCTATCCCCAATGGGTTGACCAGGTATTCACATCGAAGATTGGCAATTTCAAAAGCTCCTTGTTGTTCCCCGGGCTGTTTGAACGATGCACAGACAATCCCCACAAGCAGAGTACAAATAATCGGAAATTTCTTAAACATTTTCATCATAGCATTTGTTTTGCAATCAGCTTACAATATATCGATTTTAACAATCCTATTGACAATGTACGAGTGGGGAATTATGAGAGAGGGAGATGGCCATAATAAATCATTCATATCGCAAGTTCGTTGGTGGTTGGTGTTACAATCAATTCGACAATTATTGACTATTTTCCGAAGTGAAATTAGCTGTAATAGCGGAGGAAAACTTACTGTTACATATCTAAAAAATATGGTTTTATAGCAATCAAAATTGCGAACCTCCACAGACCGATTTGCCTTTCAGGCACGGCGGTTTAATGCTCCTTTTCGTACAACTGTATTTACTAAATGATAGGAAAGAAGTAGTATTTTAACGCACCTCGATGCGTTCCAAACCCTCGGAGGCCGGTTGAAAACTACCGGTTGCGAACCAGAATTTCATACGATCCTGCCCCCACCTCTAATAACACTTTTCCGTTTTTGTAAATCGGGTGCTGTAGCGCTTTTTTATTGAGTGTAACTGAAGCTTTTCCCACAGCAGGCAATTCTAATACAGCAGTCGTATTGACGGGTATCTCAATCTTAAAAATGACGGTCTTTCCCTTGCGTTCCCAGAAACTTTTAATCCACCCATACGGAGAGTGAAAGGACCCGCTGATACGATTCAGATTCCCTACAACCTGTGGAGCAATGTGAAGCCTTTTGAAAGCAACAGAGTTTTCTGCTTGCCTAATGCCGGCCAATCCTTCGTAAAACCATTCTTGTATATGCCCCATCGCTAGTTGATTCTGCGACATTTTCGCATCCCAGGTCTCAATTAATGCAGTAGCACCCCGATTTAACTGATAAGCATAACCGGGCGTATCTTCCCGCCGGGTCACCTTATATAACACATCTGGGTAACCATTCTCAAACAATGTCCGCACAAAAAATTTATGCCCGACATCTCCGGCGGTAATCCGGAAAGAATCCACCTCACTGACTTGTTTAATCAGGTTCTTTAAAACAATATCTCTATACCTGTCTTCTACGATGCCCAACACCAATGGCATTGACATAGATGTTTGACTCCCGGTGGCATATACTCCTCTACCAGCATCAAAAAACCTGTCATTAAATGCTTTTTTTATTGCCATGGCTAAGTCTCTGTAGTAGACCGCATCCTTGTGCTCACCGATGATAGCAGCCATTTCGGACAATTTATTTATCGCCTTAAAAAAATAAGCAGAGGCTGTAACACCCATGGGCGTAACCTTACCAATATCCAGCCAATCACCAAGTCCATATAACAGTAAATTACCTTCAGACTTATTTTGAAGGTGACGGGCATAGTTTTTCATCATATCATAACTGCTACGAATAACGGCTGTATCCCCATAAAATTTGTATAAAAACCACATATCCAGTATACCGGTAGTTCCCCATTCCGGAGAGTCTACAAAGGGTCCACTAAATTGAACATATTCAGGAGCAATGTCTGGTATCAAACCGTTGGCGTGTTGTGCATCTTTCAGGTTCTGTATGTGGCTTCTATACATGCCGTACATGTTGTATGCATAGTTTACCGAGGTACGCATAAAATTTTGTTCACCCTGCCAGCTCAGCTTTTCCCGTTGGGGGTTATCTGTCATATAACTTTGGATATTACTTTTAACCGCCCAATCAATCATTTTGTCGATTCGATTAAGCAAACTATCACCGCTTGAAAAATAACCGTTTGCCGGGGCACTGTTGCGATTATGCAGTAGTTTTATCTCTGTAATCACTGGTGCGTCATTCGTAGATGCAACCTCTACCTGCACATAACGAACAGCAAAATAAGTAAATGCAGGATGCCAGGTTTCTTCCTCGAAACTACCTATGGTGTACTGGTAAAAATGCGGCGTCACGTTGTCCGCCTGGTTTACCATTCCATTGTCAAAAAGAAGTTCAGCGGGTATCAATTTAATGGTCTGCCCTGGTTTCCCCTTTACTTTTATTTTAGGCACGCCCGAGATATTTTGGCCAAAGTCGTACACTACTGTATTGGAGTTGATCACTTTTTTGCCTACAAGATCAAGCGAATCCACCAGTGCCACCGGATAGTCTATTTCAGGTAAGAGCCTGCCTCGTGGTAGGGTAGTCAACGCAGCCTCTGTCCAGCCCCTGTCATCAAAAGAAGGATGGCACCAATTTTTCATTTCTTTTGTAGCGTCATAATCTTCGCCGCCGTAAATATTATTAAAAACAATCGGCGATGAAGCAGTTTTCCAACTTCTGTCACTCACTATGTATTCGGTATGTCCATCTGCATATTGAATTGCAAGTAATGCGATCATTTTTGGCGTACCAAAATAACCTGTCCCTTTTGTATAACGTTCCTGCGAAACGTGATAAAATCCATTTCCCAAAAGTACGCCTAAGGCGTTTTCACCTCTTTTTAGTTTATCTGTTAAATCATATGTGTTATACAAAACTGTTTTATCATAACTGGTCCAACCTGGTGCCAAAAAAGAATTCCCTATCTTTTGTCCATTTACAAATGCTTCATAATGCCCCAACCCACTGATAAATAAAGTTGCTGATTTTATTTCCGTGGAAACCAGGAAACTTTTTCTGACAAGGGGTGCCACGGGATTAGACTGTATTCTTGGGTCTCCCTCCTTCATTTTGTAATGAACAAAAGGCACCACTCTTTTCTCCTCGGCCATATTCTCATAGCCAATCCACCTTGCCTGTTGCCAATCAGACGGTTCAAAAATACCGGTTGTAAACTGCTGTACATCGCTCCAGGAGGAAGCTACATTATCTTTATCCCAAACTTTTACTTTCCAATAATAGACAGTCCCGGGTTTCAACGGACGACCGCTGTAATGTACCTGGATACTGCGACTTTCATTTACCCGGCCCGTGTTATACACATCATATTGATCAGCCGCCAATAATTGAAATGAAGAAGAGATTACAAGTTGATAAGCAGTTTGCACCTGGTTCAACTGATCAGATACCATTTCCCATGAAAAGAAAAAATTCTCGGTATGGATACCGGTGGAGCTTGATCTGTTATCACATAATGCAGAGGATATCCTGATCTGACTTTGAGCAGAATAAAAACACAAGCTGAGAAAAAAAAAGAAGAATGATGGCCGACAGTTCATATTGGCAATTTTACGCAAGTCTAGAACTTATTCCACCTGGTTTCAAATGCTTTTATATCTATTTTATATGTTTTTGTAGTTTTTCCCTAGAGAAATTCATATCATATTGCTTATCATAGGATAATATGACTTAACCATATGATTGACACACTAGAATATTGGTCAAAACCGTTAATTTTGCACAACCTAAAATTCCCTCACAAACACAGTTTACTAATTTGTTATTTGATGTCTAAAATTCAGGAAAAGCTATACAAAAAAATGCCAGCCTTTTTACAAAACTGCCTGGTAACATTATTTGACTATATTCAATATAAAAGACGACGCGGTGGAAATTATAGGTTTTGGTATAATGAGGTAATTAAACAAAGAAACTTTTCTATTGAGGAAATCCAAAAGCTTCAGGAAGAAAAACTGTCCGACTTCATTGACTTTGCACGAAATAACTCCCCATATTACAAAAGAATACTTCCTGAGAAACTAGCCGACCAATCAATAATTGAATATTACAACACCCTACCCATACAGTCGAAAGAAGACATACGCTCCAACATAAAGGAAATATATACTATAAATGCCGAAAATTCGATAATCAGCAAAACAGGAGGCACTACCGGAAAGTCGCTGGAAGTTAGATATACCCATGATAATATGCAAGAAAGACAAGCCACGTTGGATTTCTTTCGAAAGGAACATGGATACTCAATAGGCAAAAAAGTGGCATGGTTTAGCGGAAAAGCAATTCTTACAGAAAAGGATGTAAAAAAGAAAAGATACTGGCGATATGATTGGTACTACAAAATAAGATACTATTCTACTTTCCACATTTCGCCAAACTCTATAAAACACTACATCGATAACCTGAATCAGTTTCAACCTGAATTTCTGGTTGGATTTCCGTCATCGATGTATGAAATTGCCAAATGGGGACTTGCCAATAATCATCTTTTAAAATATAACGCAAAAACAATTTTCCCAACGGCGGAAACCATAGTTGAGCACGAAAAAAACACTTTAAAGGAGTTTTTCGGTGCCGAAGTCAGAAACCAATATGCCTCCTCTGAAGGAGCTCCTTTTATTTTGGAATGTTCTAAAGGTAATTTACACATCGAATTACTTTCGGGCTACCTGGAAGTGATGGATCCAAATAACAAACCAGTTAAAGAGGGTGACCTTGTCTTTACTTCCTTTCAAACACATGGAACCCCTCTTATCCGGTATGCCATTAAAGACCAACTAACATTGTCGGATAGAACATGCAATTGTGGAAATCCTAACCCACTGGCAGAGTCAATAGAAGGAAGAATTAATGACTTCATTTATTCGGAAGAACGCGGAAAAATAAACCTTGGAAACGTCTCTAACTGTGTTAAATATGTGATTGGTGTTGTTAAATTTCAAATCATCCAGGATAGCAAAAATGCTATCGAGGTAAACGTAGTAAAAGACGGAACGTATACACAAAAAGACGAGGATATGTTTAGAAAGGAATTGGTAGAAAGACTGGGAAATGCGGTTGCCATCACCTTCCAGTATAGAGACGATATCCCCCGTGAAAAAAGCGGGAAATACAGGATTATAAAAAACAGCCTGCAGTTATAGCTGTGTAATTATCTTCTTACCTAAATCGGTTTTTGCTGGTATTGGCAAAGTTGGCTACGCTAAAAAACGGAATGTATGCTACAAAAAATAATCAAGGGTTTTCTGGGCTTTCTTAAGAGCGTGTTTGTAAAAAAAGATTGTTGCAAATAATTTCGCTGTCTCGATTGGAATCAATACGTACTGGGTATTGGTAACCTGCCAGCCTTCCATTCATCATAAAACCGAATCTACTATACTTAAATGAAATTGCTACCATTGAAATACACTTGTTGCAGGGCTTCTGCTGCCTGGTGCACAGAAACCAGCCAATCATCCGCCGCTTTGCCGTCCGCACCATCGGAAATATATTTGAGGCATACAAATGGAATGCCCTCCTGTTTTGCCACCCAGGCAAGTGCATACGCTTCCATATCTACCACATTATAGTCCATTACAGTGTGCTGTACTTCAAAATTATCTCCCGTGCCACAGATACCTTGCGGCAGTTGGGTGATAGCATGTCCGTATTCCAATACGATATTTTGCCCGCAAAAGGGTGTCTCATAGTGTGCAAACCCCAAAGGTCTTACATCCATATCCCGCTGTATAAAACTCGTACAACACACCACTTCTCCCTTTTTAAAAACGTTACTACCCGCTGATCCAAGGTTGATAATGATCTCAGGACGTTCATGTGCTATTCTCCTTGTCAACTGATAGGCAGCATTTACTTTTCCCACACCGGTAAACAACCTGCTTTCATTCTCAAAATGACCAAGAGCTTCCGATTCTAATGCAAATACCAATAACTTTTTTTTATAAATAAAATCCTGCTTCATTATAAATTAACGTTAGATACTGCCTATCGCTTCCTTTGTAAGTGTAAAAGATTTTAGTTTGGCCGCCCTGTCGTATATCGGACTCGTAACCATTATTTCATTAATGCGGGTTTCTGCCAGAAAAACAGCAAGTTTCTGCTTCAATGTTTGCCTGCTTCCTGTAAAGGTGTAAGTAGTCATGCCATCCACAGCTCTTTCTATCTCCGGGTGATGAAAAATAGCAGGTAATTCGGCAGGTGGCTTTAGCGGACTGCGCATATTGGTAATGATGCCCATAAACATCCTATAAAGGCTGGTTGCCAGCCATTCTGCCTCTTCATCCGTATCAGCCGCCATTACATTCACGCAGGCTAATACATAGGGTTCGGACAAAACAGCCGATGGTTTAAAATTGTTTCTGTAAATTTCGATAGCAGCTCTGAACTGCGTGGGGGCAAAATGAGACGCAAAGGCATAGGGTAATCCATATTCTGCTGCCAGGTGGGCGCTATCGGTACTGGAACCCAAAATCCATATAGGAATATTCAAGCCTTCTCCTGGAAAAGCCCTCACTTTTGCGCTACTATTCTCTTTGCTGAAGAAATTTTGCAATTCCCTTACTTCCGAAGGAAAATTATATTCCGCCGTCATATTTTTCTTCCGCAGCGCATAGGCTGTTAATTGATCTGTGCCCGGCGCCCTACCCAATCCCAGGTCTATCCGCCCCGGATACATCGTATCGAGTGTACCAAATTGTTCTGCGATCACCAAAGGGGAATGATTAGGTAACATGATGCCTCCGGATCCCACTCTAATAGAGTTGGTTTTTCCTGCCACATGCCCAATCAATACCGAGGTAGCCGAACTGGCAATATGCTCCATATTGTGGTGTTCGGCTAACCACAGCCGTTTATATCCCAGTTGCTCAGCATGTTGGGCTACAGCTACCGTTCCGTCTATCGCATCCCTTGTGGTGGCACCTTCTGTCACAATGGCCAATTCCAGTACCGATACCGGTATATCTTTCAAACTCATCGTCTTAAATTTCTGTTTTAATAATGCGACTCAGATCTTTAAAAGCTTTTTCATTTCTTTTATAATATGTCCACTGTCCAGCCCTTACAGAGGTAAGCAATCCTGCTTTTTGCAGTATAGATAAATATTCCGAAACCGTTGATTGGGTAAGCCCCGACTTCTGTTGTATGTGTCCTACACAAACCCCTTGTTTCTCGAAATCATTATCAGGATGTGCCGTAAAGTGCAAGCGCGGCTCTTTCAGCCACTGCAGTATCTGTAATCGCTTCTCGTTTGAAAGTGCTTTAAAAATTTCTAACTGGTCGATGGTGCAAAGTTATATCGGATTTTCCCGATATCCCAATTAATATTTGGTGAAACACAAATTAAAACAATTTAATATAAGTCAATACTCCACTTTTCATAGCAGCGTTATTAAAATTAAAAATAATGTCTAATACTGCTTTACTGGAAGACTCTTTTGACAAAGGATTTCTTTTCGAAAAATACATCACCACTCTCTTTAACGAGCGAAAGTTCAAACTGGAAACCTGGCGTAAATCAAGAAAAATACAAGACAATATTTACCCTATCGACATGTCTTATCCAGATCTTGAACTAATATTCGTCCACAAAAGAAAATTTCGCTTCGCTGTTGAATGCAAATGGAGAAAACAGTTTTTTAATGGAAAAATTAAGTGGGTAAATGACTACCAAAGTATTGTCATATATCATGAGTTTCAATCCAGATTTCTCATTCCTGTTTTTGTAGCCATAGGCGTTGGCGGGCTTCCCGACAACCCTAAACAGTTGTTTGTGACTCCTCTAAATCAACTTGGAGCCAAAACAGATGTGTATGAGTCAGAATTAATTCCATTTAACAGAAAGCCGTCGCATAGATTCTTTTATGATGCGATTCAATTAAGACTATTTTAGAAGCATGTACTTTAATTGACAATGCTGATAAGTAAGATAGAAACTATTTTTCCGCTACGCGTTCGGTTACAATCCTATTAAGGGTCATATGTGTAATACGGACTGTAATATTATCACCAGGGTTTACATCGGCTTTTTCACCCTTTTGCAATGTCAATTTAGACTGCAGTTTACCATCGTATAAATCCAGGTAGATAGCATATGCCGATAATCGGGTAACAAGCGCAACAATGGGAGCTTCTTTTCTATAGTCCTGCATTGCCTTTCTGTACTCCGGAATATACTCATGGTAAAATAATTCAGCACTGATACGCCCGGGTTTATCTACATGTATCAACCGGAACTCTATTGCCTCATTAAACTGCTCTTCGCCCGGCGTTTTTTCCCATTTCGATGTTTCCAACGGAAAAAAGATATAACTCCCTCTTTCCTTTATAAAAAGTTCATCGTCTGCCATTTTCAGATATCCCGTAAAACGGTTATCCAGGGCAGCTTTGTCAAGCAATTGCTGTAGCTCGTTATTAAACAAGAATTTAAGGTTGTAAGCGATAAGATTGCTGCCCCGGTTTACCCCTTTCACCTGAAAACTCACTTCATCGCCTACGCGATAGGTATGCCGGGGTTTCTCATCACCTTCGCTCATCCGGCAGGTTATCGTCCTTTTTTTTTCGTTAAACAAGTAAGCTATAGAAACATAGTTCTTGTCGTGATTAATAGAGGTGACTTTTCCTGAAAACACATCTTTAGCCATAGTCTTCTTTAGGTGAAATTGAGAAAAAGAAAGGAAAAAGCGCAAGATCCTACTCTCTTTATCGCAGACTGGAAATTTACCAGCGGTTTATCCAATTACAAAATTATCAATTACTTTACCGGTTTCTGTTCGTATAGTTCTTGCCGGAAACTTGCTGATAAGGCGGTAATCATGTGTAGCCATTATAACGGCGGAGCCATATTCTTTTGAAATGCGAAACAGCAATTGCATAATTTCATCGGAAGTTTCGGGATCAAGGTTACCAGTAGGCTCATCTGCTAAAATAAGTTTGGGAGAATTGAGTAGTGCCCTGGCTACATCCACCCGTTGTTGCTCTCCGCCAGATAGTTCAAAGGGAAATTTAAAACCTTTTGTTTTAAGCCCCACTTTCTCTAATACATCTGCAATTTTTTCTTCCACCAGTTTATCGTCTTTCCAACCAGTCGCCTTCAACACAAATTTCAGGTTGTCGTGCACATTTCGGTCTGTAAGCAGTTGAAAATCCTGAAATACAATTCCAAGGTTTCTTCTCAAAAAAGGAATTTTCTTCCAGGTCATGTCACTTAATTTGTAGCCCACCACTGTTCCTTCTCCCTCTTTCAACTTCAATTCGCCGTACAAGGTTTTTAAAAGACTGGATTTGCCAGTACCGGTCTTTCCTACCAGATACACAAATTCACCCTTTTGCACCTGTATATTCACATCTCCTAACACCAAAGACTTACCCTGGTATATGTTTGCATTTTGAAGTTCTAGTATTGTTTCTGCCATGGATTCTTTCTGAAGCATCAAAGTTAGTACTTAAACGTAAAGATTAAAATTATGATATACAATAGCCTCCATTTAATTTAACACTAACATTTTACCCACAATCCTGTTAAAATGTCCGCGGTATCCGAAAAATATGTTGAAGAAAAACAACATATTGGATGTTAACCCACATTGCGCATTTATATTAGACAAATCCGCTCTGGAGGTTGGTTTCA
>CAZRYS010000002.1:0-324492 GCA_964604365.1 uncultured Terrimonas sp. | reverse complement strand
TAATTGCTTAATATGAAGCTATTTAACCTTAACTAAACGGCATTGAATCCCGGTTGAATGCCGGTTTAAGTACTTTTTTGTAGCATTAATACCCGGTTATTACTGGGCACTTCGTCCATCCCTTGGTGTGAATTCGATTATACGATCAGGAGATTAATGGAGAAAGGGAGAGTGTCAGGATAATTCTGAATTAAGTTTTGTTTACCCCGAAATAGTTTCAATGCTTATATTAATTTTGCAGCCGGTCGTAACTATTAGAAAAGATAGGCAGTACGATAGACAGGCATGCTGAGGCTACTACATATTTATACTGCGGGTTTCAAAGGGTTAACGCGGGAAGCATGGATGCTTTCCCTGGTAATGCTTATCAATCGCTCCGGTTCTATGGTATTACCTTTCCTGGGTGTTTACATGACAGACCACCTGAAATTCGGCTTGGTAGAAACGGGATTGGTGTTAAGCTTTTTTGGAATAGGATCTGTAGCCGGATCATTACTGGGAGGTTGGCTTACAGATAAGTACGGAGAATACAAGGTGCAGTCGTTAAGCTTATTTTTAAGTGCGCCCTTGTTTTTGCTTATCCCCTTATTTACTACAGTACCGGGAATGGCTACTATTATTGGTATTCAGAGCCTTGTGAGCGAAACCTTTCGTCCGGCAAATTCTGTAGCTATTACCAAGTATACGCAACCCTACAATATAACCAGAGCCTTTTCTTTAAACAGAATGGCCATTAATCTTGGCTTTTCCATTGGTCCTGCGCTTGGCGGGCTTCTTTCGGCTATTTCCTATAATTTTCTATTTGTAGTGAATGCTGTTGCCGCATTGGCAGCCGGGGTAATGTATGTTTACTTTTTTAGAGAACGACATAAAAACTTTACGGTCCATCACAAGGACGAGACCGTTCAGTTAACGAATAAAAGCAGATCGCCTTACAAGGATGGTTTGTTTCTAATATTCTGCCTGTTATGTGCGGTATTTTCAATTTTCTTTTTTCAATTCTTCAACACGATTCCCATTTTTTACAAGGATGTTGCCCGCTTGAGCCCAGCCGCCATTGGCTATATACTGGGGTACAGCGGTTTTGTAATAGTGGTGGCAGAAATGCAATTGGTTAATATGGCACAGAAAAGACTGTCTATTGCACAAACGTTGTTCATCGGATCTATTGCCGTTGCCGTTTCTTACGGAATGCTGGCGGTCAATCATCAGATGTTCACTCTGCTGCTTTCTATGACGCTTTTAAGCCTGGGAGAAATATTGGTATTGCCTTTTATTTCCACACTTACGGCATTGCGTGCCAACAAGGGTAATGCGGGTGCCTATATGGGCTTAAACGGAATGGCTTTCTCTGTATCATTTATCATCACGCCATTTCTCGGAACAATTATTGCCAACGATTTCGGCTTCGATCGATTATGGATCATATCGACAACAGTACTGTTGTTGGTTTCTGTCGGCTTTTTTATTGCCGTAAAAAGAATGATGGCTGCTCCGTTGCGATAAGATCCCCCCTAACACCGTTCGAAAAAGATTAGTTACCTTAGAATGGTATCAAACTTTTCAACATTGCCGGAATCAACATTTACACTTACCGCCCTCGCCGCCGGAATTCCGTTTATGCTGATTGGGTTTATTTTTTATAAATATCCTCCCAAAAAAATAAACCCTTTTGTAGGTTACAGGAGCAGGCGCTCGATGCAAAATCAGCAAACATGGGACGAAGCCAACCGGTATTCCAATAAGTTGATGATAAAACTTGGCAGTGTATTGGTAATACTCGGCATCATCTTTTATTTTATTCCTTTGTCTGCAATAGCCGGCACAATAGCGGGCATAGTACCCGTATTAAGTGCTGTATTACTATTACTTGTGAAGACGGAAAACCGGTTGCAAAAACTTTTCGACGACGAAGGCAATCGCAGAGAACAAGCTTAATCTATCACTGCAGCTCCGAAATAAGGTTGCAACACTTCGGGTAATTGTATCCCTTTTTCGGTTTGATTATTCTCCAGTAAGCAGGCTACAATGCGCGGCAGAGCCAAAGAGCTGCCGTTGAGTGTATGCGTCAACAGGTTCTTACCATTGCTGTCCTTAAAGCGAATTTTAGCCCGGTTAGCCTGAAAGGCTTCGAAATTACTCACGGAGCTTACTTCCAGCCAACGTTGCTGCGCAGCACTGAATACTTCGAAGTCGTAGGTAAGTGCTGATGCAAAACTCATATCCCCACCGCATAAACGAAGTATACGGTAAGGCAGTTGCAAACTATTGATGAGTTTTTCTACGTGCGCCACCATTTCTTCCAATACATCGTAGCTCTCGTCCGGGTGTGTAATTTGTACCAGCTCCACCTTTTCAAACTGGTGCACCCGGTTTAAACCTCTTACATCTTTTCCAAAACTGCCGGCTTCCCGCCTAAAGCAGGGAGAATAAGCGGTCATGCGAATAGGAAGATCTGTTTCTTTCAAAATTTCATCCCGGTATATATTGGTGACGGGTACCTCTGATGTAGGAATCAGGTAAAAATTATCTGCCGGCATATAATACATCTGCCCTTCTTTATCCGGCAGTTGCCCGGTTCCGTAAGCAGAAGCCTCATTCACCATAAAGGGAGGCAGGTATTCAGTATATCCCGCAGCAGTATTAAAGTCCAGGAAGTATTGCACCAACGCTCTTTGCAGTTTTGCACCTTTTCCTTTGTATAACGGAAAGCCGCTACCGGTTATCTTAGCACCGGTTTCGAAATCCACCAATCCGTATTTTGTAATCAGGTCCCAATGCGGAACGGCATCCTTTGCCAATTGGGGTTTTATTCCTCCTTCACGCACCACTTCATTGTCTTCCGGCGTCTTGCCTTTCGGTACTTTATCAGATGGCAGATTGGGCAATTTAACGAGGGTTTCCTGCAACTCTTTTTCAGTAGCGGCTAATTGTTCTGTCAACTTGCTGATGTCCTGCTTTAGGGCAGTCACTTGTAGTTTAGCCTGATCCGCTTCTTCCTTCAATCCCTTTCCGATCAATTGACCAATTTGTTTGGAGGTTGTATTTACTGTAGATTGTAAAGTATCAAACTCAAATTGTATTTTTTTCCGTTGATCGTCGAGCGCAATAATGGTATCTACCAATCCTATTTCCGCAAAGTTTTTTACAACCAGTCGTTCTTTTACCAGATCTG
The DNA here is from genome assembly GCA_964604365.1 of uncultured Terrimonas sp. Taxonomy (GTDB): domain Bacteria; phylum Bacteroidota; class Bacteroidia; order Chitinophagales; family Chitinophagaceae; genus Agriterribacter. The sequence goes on along the minus strand of CAZRYS010000002.1, from coordinate 321,317 downwards.
TATATTGCTTTATAAAGGAAACCTGTAACATCTGTTCAAAAATTTCGGCAAAGGTAATTAAAGATTACAGAAGGCAGGCACAGAAGAAACGCCTGTGCAACGCTCTCCCCGTCCAGGAAATGTAAGATTAGGCGCTTGGGATTGTTGATCTGCGTGAAGTTTTGTTCTGGGACCGACCCGCAGAGACACTTGCAGGGGCGGCTCTCCTTGGGGGGTGGAGACATTGCCGGCGGGGGTTGCCGCCCGCTGGTGGGGCACCAGCTGATAACAATTTGGAATGCACCCTTTGTTCTTTTTAATATGGTGAGTTTACAACGGAAGCTTATTTTTGCAGCATGACAGATGCCAGCAGTGATTTACAAACCCGGTGGTGGACTTTAGAAGCAAAATTGGTGGAACGGTTCGAAAAGAAGCCGGATATGGAAGCTATCCTGTTTTTAATTGGCATCCAGGAGTTGGGTGATTTTAGAAATAAATATACCAAAGAACAGAAGCAAGACCTGATGCATGTAGCTACCTGCTCACTTTTTGCGCAAAGTGGTTACTTTGAAATGGAAAGGGTAGACGAAGATGGCTGGCCGCATTTCCGGCAACTAAAGACCTTGCCTATCATGAATCTGATAGAACAGGAGAACTTTCTAAAAGATCATATTTTGCTATATTTTACTAACCACGGTTTTATAGAGCAGGGGTAAAAATTTCAGCCAGTTTGATGTGTAGTGCATTGCCCTTAAGTGTAGTAGCAATTACTTTTCCCTGGGGATCAAGCAACACATTAAATGGAATAGCTTGAATATCATATAATTCTGTTACTTCGCTTTCCCATTTTTTAAGGTCACTTACCTGTTGCCAGGTTAGCCCGTCTTTTTCAATGGCTTTCAGCCAGGCTTCTTTATTGTTATCAAGAGATACGCCCAGTATAGTAAAATTTTTGTCCTTATACATGTCGTACGCTTTTACAATTTCGGGGTTCTCCTGTCTGCAGGGACCACACCAACTTGCCCAGAAGTCAACCAGTGTATATTTCCCCCGATAACTTGATAGAGAGACATTTTGTCCGAGTGTATCGGGCAAAGTGAAATCCGGAGCCAATTTTCCGGGAGTAATCGCTTTTGCTTCTTTTGCCTTTTTATCGAAGTAGACTTTTGCAAAATTTTTCACGGTGGCATCCGTCGGAAAATTCTGGGCAATCCTTATCACTTTCCTGGTTATTAATGCAGTGTCATTGCCAAAACGATTAATAAACCCTAAGGCATATATCGCCACAATGCTGCTGCGTGTACTGTCAATATACCCCGAGATAGCATGTTTGAAATCCATCTTTTTTTGCTCCAGTAGCTGCTGTTGTACATTGCCCAGGCTATCGCCAGGTTGAATACTTGTAGATGATTGCAGGGAGTCTAATGATTTCAGTTGGCTGTCGGTAAAATCAAGCAACTTCTTTAATGAAGCGGAGCCGGGAGAGGATGTTGTGTATTCGGCCGGACGATTCCAATCCATATTGAAATGAATGGCAGCCGTATCATTGGCAAACAAAATAAACCTCTTTCCTTTTTCAAATTCAAGCTTGTATATAGCAGGTTCTGCTAAACCCGTTGTTAATGTCACATGGCTATTGCCGGCATCCAAAGTAGCTGTATCCAGTAAAACAGGTCCCATTCCAAAGTCAACCGCAATAAGACTCACCAATTGCTTTTCCGGGTTGCCGGCGATTGTAGCGGTGACTGTCAGTCGGTTGTTCTTTTCGTTGCATCCTGCAACGCACAAAAGGAAAACTGCAAAAAATAGATATCTCATGATTGGTTCTATTTACAAATGCAAGATATTCAAGAATAATCATTCACACGTTATAAAAGCAGATAAGCTATGCGATTTGCATAGCTTATCCAATATAAATAGCTGTTTGAAACTTATTTCTTTAAATACATTGTTTCTTTTACAAGCTTAACGGTTCTGGATACATCCGGCAGATACAGTGCCACCAGGTTGGGTGCATAGTGCATCGGCGCATCGGCACTGGTTATCCTGCGTACGGGGGCATCCAGGTAATCAAAACCTTCTTTTTGAATAACGTAAGCCAGTTCTGAAGAAATAGAAGCGAAAGGCCATTGTTCCTCTACTATTACCAAACGGTTCGTTTTCTTTACGGACTCCAATACCGTATGCCAGTCTAACGGACGGATGGTACGAAGGTCTATTACTTCGGCACTAATATTCTCTTTAGCTAGCTCTTCTGCTGCGCCCAGTGCTACCTTCATCATTTTATTAAAAGAAACAATGGTAACATCTGTTCCCGCCCTCTTTACATCTGCTTTTCCTATCGGGATAAGATATTCTTCCTCAGGCACCTCTCCTTTTTCGCCATACATTACCTCACTCTCCATAAAAATCACCGGATCATCGTCCCGAATAGCACTTTTCAATAAGCCCTTGGCATCGTACGGATTGGAAACCGAGATAACTTTCAGACCGGGGATATTGGCATACATACTTTCAAATGCAGTAGAGTGCTGTGCGCCCAACTGTCCTGCCGATCCATTAGGTCCACGGAATACAATGGGGCAACCTACCTGTCCGCCACTCATTGCCAGCATTTTAGAGGCAGTATTTAATATCTGGTCCAATGGCAATACTGCAAAGTTCCAGGTCATATATTCAACAATCGGACGAAGTCCATTTTGAGCGGCTCCCACCGCAACACCAGTAAAACCCAACTCGGCTATGGGGGTGTCAATCACTCTTTTGGGACCAAATTCATCCAGCATTCCCTGACTCACTTTATACGCTCCATTATATTCGGCCACTTCTTCTCCCATTAGAAAAACACGGTCATCTCTGCGCATTTCTTCACTCATTGCTTCCCGCAATGCTTCCCTGAACTGTATTACTCTGTTTGCCATTCCTTGTTGATTTGAGGAGAGCAAAAATATTGGAACTGCGGCAGATAACCAAAAAATGAAGCCCGCCGGTCGGTTGGCATACGCCTATTTATATTATAAAAAAACCATACATCTAATCTCCTTCGTGTATGGAAAGAATGGGAATATGAGAGTGAACAGCCAATGTAGAGGTATGGCTTTTTTGAAATAGACGGTCGAGCAAACGTTGTTTTTTCGGCACCGTTACAATCAGGTCCACATTATTTTTCTCTGCAAAATCGCTGATACCATCTTCAACATTTTCGCTTTCTACAAAGTAATATTTAGGCTTTGCCTCTTTCAGCAATGTATGCAACACCACAGATTGCTCAGGGGTATCCGGTTTAAAATTCCGATTGTCAAAATCTACATTTAATACCAGCAGCTCCGCATCAAAAATTTTCACCCAATTTTTAATTGTCTCTGCCGGTATCGTTTCTGCCACGGCTTTAAAGTCGCAGGCCAGCCCTATTTTATTGATGCCCTTATAAATGGCACCGGGCGGTACCACCACCAGTGGGGTGGTTAATTTTCTGAGAACAGAAAGAGTGGTACTCCCTAAAAAAAGTCTTTCTACCCTGCTGGCGCCCCTGGTTCCCATCACTACCGCAAAGGGATTCAGTTCTTCACAAATGGACTGTAATTCGTCCTCTACCATCCCCAACCGCAGTTCAGTATTGATGGTGAGCGTGCCGCCTGTTACTTTCTCCAGGTCTGCTTTTATATCACTCAATTGTTTTTGATTGAGTTCTTCGATATCAGAAACATTAATCACAGGTAGGGGCGCCTGTGAGTCAGTATACGAAACGGGAATCTGGTAAACATGGAGCAATGTAATGGAAGCCTTCAGCGCAGTTGCCATATCTGCAGCGTAATTCAGCGCATTTACTGCCACGGGAGAAAAATCTGTTGGAACAACTATGGTTTTCATGTTTATCTATTTTGTAATTAAAACTAAAATATTTTTTAGTGTTGTTCAACAAAGCGGCTTAAAACATTTTAAGTTAACGAACAAGTTGGAGACTTTCCCTGACTTTTCTCATGTTGAGGACATTAACAAAAAAATAATATTAGGAATGCCGTTCTCACCGCCTTGGCACCAAAAACATTTCCCATATTCTCCCAATAATTCATATAACTTTGCGTCGTAATTCTACAGCGGTTGCAGCCATTCAAACTGATGAATGATGAACAGCAGATTACCGCTTAATATTTCGCTTTCCTTCTCTACGCAACGTTATTACCGCATCGGTGTCAGTGTTTTCTTTTTTATCCAGGGGTTAACTTTTGCCACATGGGCGAGTCGTATTCCGGATATCAAAAACATGCTCCAGCTCAGCGATGCTGCTTTGGGGGGCGTGCTGTTTGCATTGCCTGTAGGTCAGTTAACGGCTATGGGATTATCGGGATACCTGGTGAGTCGTTTCGGCAGTAAAAACACGTTGACCATAGCTGCCTGTTTGTATCCTGCCGGTATGGTGCTGTTAGGTACCGTAAGCTCAGTATGGCAACTAACAGCCGCTTTATTCTTTTTTGGCGTAGCAGGAAATTTGTCTAACATTTCTGTAAACACGCAGGGAGTGGGTGTAGAACGTTTGTACCGCCGCAGTATCATGGCCTCCTTTCACGGTGTGTGGAGTTTGGCTGGCTTGCTGGGAGGTATCATTGGTGCCTTTATGGTAGCGGATCATATACCTCCTTTTGCGCATTTCTGCATAGTATATGGTATTACATTTCTGTTGATGTTGGTAGCCCGCAGGTATGTTTTACCCCGTGATGCCCAACCGGCTGCTAAAGAAAAGAAAAATATTTTCGTTAAACCTGACCGCTATATCATTATCCTGGGCATCATCGCCTTTGCCTGTATGATCTGCGAGGGGACCATGTTTGATTGGAGTGGTATTTACTTCGACAAAGTAGTACATGCGCCCGCTAACCTTACCCGCCTCGGTTATATCGCTTTCATGTTTACCATGACGGCCGGCCGCTTTACGGCAGATTGGATGATTACGCAGTTTGGTATAGAACGTATTCTGAAAGCCAGCGGTATCTTTATCCTTACCGGCATGTTGATTGCCACAGCCTTCCCAACAGTGCTTGCGGCTACCATCGGTTTCCTGTTGGTAGGTATTGGTACCTCCTCTGTGGTACCCATGGTTTATAGCTTAGCCGGCAGGTCTAAAACAATGTTGCCGGGGGTAGCATTAGCCGCCGTATCTTCCATCGGCTTCCTCGGCTTCCTGATAGGACCGCCCATCATTGGTTTTATCTCCGAACTCACCAACCTGCGCATCTCTTTTGCATTGATTGCGATTTTGGGATTGGGAACGACCATCATGGCGGGTAAGGTGAAGGAATAGAAAAATAAAAGCTGTAAGGCGCCAATTACGGACGTTCATTTAACAACCGCTTTGCGCAGCAATAGAAAAGACCTCAACATCTTTCTTCTTTCGTTTTCTTTCCGTTATAAAAACGATCTCCCGCCGGAAGTTTAATAACAGGCTCTTAATGGTGGTTCACGCCAGCCTTCTGCCGGAACATCTTTCAGCGTTAAACAGGAAGGCACCACATATTTGTCCATCTGCATCCATTCGTTCGGATTCTCCGGTATAATATATAGAAAAACCAGGGAATCCCCGGGCTCATGCATCCGCTGTTGCGGATATTTTATATGATATTCACTGCCCTTAAAATGATACTGGCATATCAACATTGGTTGATCGTTAATCGTCTGTTGCTCTATAATCTTTGCTAATACTATAACACCATTCTGCTTGAACTTCCTTCTTTCCCGACTGCCATACATTACGTACGTCAGGTTGGCCACCAATGCCAACAGCAGAATCAGTAAAATCACCTTGGTCTTCGACATTTCCTTATTTTGAACGTAAAATTACATACTTACAGCATAGAAATAGGGCACCTGCAAGCAGTAGATTACAATAACCCGCTTAAAGGGTTGTAAACTCATCTCATACATTTTGTTTTTACTTATTATTGTAATCTCAATTGTTCGCATGGCATTGATCAAAGACGTATACTCCAGGGATTTTTTTCAAGGGTTTCTGCAAGCAGCAACAACCGTTATTCCTGCAATAGACAAAGCTGCTTTTACCAAAAGGGTTTTTACCAAAGCATTTGCAGGCATGGAATGGAAAGAGCGGATGAAACATACAACAGGAGTATTACATCAATATATGCCGCCTGAATTTTCAAAAGCGGTGCCCTTACTAAAAGAACTCATTGAAGCCATCAGAAGACAACCTATTAATGGCTATGGTATAGCTTTTATGTTTCTTCCGGACTATATTGAAACCTATGGATTGGATGACCCCGACAGTTCCGTCCAGGCATTGGAAACTGTGACACAATTTATCAGTTGCGAATTTGCAGTAAGGCCATTTATACTTCGGTATCCCAAACAGATGATGAAACAGATGCAGCGTTGGTCAAAACATAAAAGTCCGCATGTGAGACGGTTGTCCAGCGAAGGCTGCCGCCCCCGGCTGCCCTGGGCCATGGCTATCCCAACATTAAAAAAAGATCCATCGCCCATACTACCTATCCTGAATAATTTAAAAAAAGATTCAGACGAATCCGTTCGAAGAAGTGTTGCCAACAACCTGAACGATATTGCTAAGGATCATCCTGATACCGTGTTAGAAATTGCCCGCCAGTGGAGTGGAATATCCAAAGAAACAGATGCCATTATCAAACATGGTTCCCGTACACTCTTAAAAGCCGGCCACCCGAAGATTTTGCGACATTACGGGTTAGATGCCGGCAATATCGATATAGGTACGTTTACAATTGATACACCCGAGGTTCGCATTGGAGATGCGGTTTCATTTTCTTTTATGATAGAGAACAAGAGTGCAAAATCAAAAGTCGTTCGGCTGGAATATGCCATCTACTATAACAAAGCCAATGGGAAACTATCCAAAAAGGTATTCAAGATCAGCGAAAAAAACTATCCCGAAAAACATAAAGCAAGAATTACAAAAAATCATTCCTTTAGAATAATCACTACCAGAAAATTTTATTCAGGAAAACATAAGATTTCAATAATTACAAATGGTGAAGAAAAAGCAGTTAAATCGTTTATACTGATTTAAAAAATTACTACATAGATTTAATAGGCTTTTAACTTTTTGTGCCGTTATAGATTGTCTGAACGGTCTGAAAAGTCGGTGAAATTCGATATCTTCGACGTTTCACCATTACCTGAAAACCTTGAACAATAAATCTCTTGTAATTAAAATAATTACACCTGTATTGTTGCTTTTTGCTTTTACGATGCAAGGACTTGCCCAACAAAAAACACCGCCTAAACCCGGCGGTTACTGGCTGGCGTATTCCGGGGACAATAAAATTAATTCCAAAATCGGCATACACTCTGAAATTCAATTCAGGAATTTTTTTGTCGAGCACTCGGTGCAAACACTTTTAACACGTGTAGGGGTGAATTACTATATGCACCCAACCGCGATGGCTACCCTTGGATATGGTTACATTATCGGAGAACCCACCAGCGATGAAGTGATTGCATCAAAAGTGTCTGAACACCGAATATGGCAACAAATATTGCTAAGACAAAAACACAGAAATGTGTTTATGGATCATCGATTCAGGCTGGAACAGCGCTTTTTGAACAACCTGACGAATAAGACACAACAGACGGATCACAGAATCAGGTATAGATTTCAGGCCCTGGTTCCGTTTTATATTATCTCTCCGCATCTGAGGCATTACTTCTTTGCGATGAACAATGAAATAAAAATTAATCTGGGTAAAGAAGCCGCGCAGGCTTTTGACAGAAACCGGTTCTTTGTGGGACTCGGCTACCAGGTTAGTCCTAAAATGAATTTTCAACTGGGCTACCTGAACCAGTTTGCTCAGTTTCCTACTAAACCCAAAGGACACACCGACCATATTGCTATGTTTGCCGTTTCTTATAACATGGACGATTTGATGCAAACATTTTTCAGTACCCGAAAGTAGAAATCAGTTATGCGAATACCAGTAGTTATTATTGGCATATTAAGTACCTGCTCTATAGCATATGCCCAACAAGTAAAAACCTTTCACGATACATTCGGTGTACAGGGAGAAATACGATACACAGGAAATTATATTGTTGATTCCTTACCCAAACAGGGGGCGGTAGATATCAGGTGGCGGACGATTGACAGTGTGCATCTGAAAACCTATCTTACTAAAGGTAATACTCAAAATCATGTCCCCAACGGCGTATGGACCTGGGAGGAAGCCAGGTGGAATTATCACATCAGGGTGGGAGACAACAGCCAACCTGTTTTTAGTACCAATGGCAGACGAAAGCGTTGGGAGGGTAGATTTTTGAAAGGCACACCAGACGGGAGATGGACCTTTTCCATGGATAGTATTAACAACACAGGACGGATAGCTGCCAACTACATCAAAATAAATATCAACTACAAAGAGGGTAAGCCTACAGGCAACATTTCATACGAGAATCGTTTACGATCTGTCCGACTATCGGGTACGCTTAACAGTGATGGAGTAGCGACCGGCACCTGGGTATACAATTATAAAAACCAGGAAGGCATACAGGTAACTGAAGAAAGATTGTATACAAATGGACTCCTTACCCAAATAAATGTAACGGCTAAGAGTAAGTATACGATCGTTCTTGAACACAATAACCATTTTTTTACAAACACAACTTCTGCACAACCAGGGCGTGTCGGATCGTTACGATTTGCGAAGGAAGAGTACAACACCGATGCTTCAGATTTATTCTTTCTCGACTTTACCCACTATTTTCTTGGGGGATGGCAGCTTGAGGCCTTTTCGTATTCATTTGATAGAAAAGGTCCCGGATTTCAACGATTAGAGTATCCGCTATCCAACGTTGAAACAGAAGATATCCGGTCCGCCAAAACCATGATCGCCCGGCAAAAAAAGGAGATAGAAGATCATTTGTCCAGCAATATTCACATCTATCGGTTCCGCAATGTGCAGATTGACACCACGGTGGCTTACCTGCAGTTAAAACTCGAACGGTTATACTACCTGGATTCCCTGCTCACGCAGAGTGACCATCCGGAATTCACTTACAAAAACAGAGAAGAAAAAGAGCTGAATGCGTGGATAGAAGAATTAAACCGAAACCGTACAACCAAGGGCGAAGTATTTGATACAGTGAAAGTAGATATAGGTTTGTTGCCTGTATCCTCCGCCAGTATTTTTGGACAGATACGCAACTATATCACAAACAACCAAAAACTGCTTTCTTCATACTTTAACATCGTAGAACATGCAGGAATAGCCGTACACAGAGAAGGTGAACTAAAAACACTGGAAGATGAAATGGTAAAAAAATTCGATGACCTGCAAAACGCCTACGCTGACAAGAAAGGAATTGCCCGCATTATTCATGAAAGATTTATTAAAGGACAGGTAGCCACCCTTTTACAAGAGTTTGCCGGTACAGAGGACTATAACAAGGCCATTGCCAGGAGCAATGTCCTCAACAGCATGTTGGATTCAATTGCGCATTGGTCAGACCTGCTGGAGCCTTTTGATGATATGCCAGCCACCATTCGGGCAGAATACTCCAAAATGGTATACAACCCCTACTCCGGAGCGAACGATATTGAAATTGTAAATAAGCGGAAGTTTATTCAGAATGTACAGACGGTAATGTGGCCCCATATGCTGAAGGAGTTAAATCAAACAGCAGATTGGGACAAATGGGTACACTTGTGGAACCAACAGTTTGAGGTATATCATTACCTGCTCAATTTTGCAGCAAGAGACGATGCCTCGGCCAAACGCCTGGACCGAAGAGTCAGAACAGATAAAAAACCGGAAAGAATGCTACAATATATTCTTGATGAAATGAAAGGCAGGTAGCTCCACGCACTTGTACTATTCATAAATCGAAATCACATTGGCAGGTTTGTTCTTTTTGATTTTACCGGGAATGCTATTAATTATTTCCTGCTTCAATGCATCAATCAGTCTCTTTTTTACAAAGTCTCTTTGTACAATCACACTAACCTCTCTAACGGGCGCAGGTTTTTTAAAATGCCGGATTAATTGACGCTGGGCATCGGGCATATCCAGCGTAGCCAGCTCAGGCAGAATTGTAATACCGTCATTCAGGTCTACCATTCTTCTCAGGGTTTCTATACTCCCCGTTTCATAATCAAAATAGCTACCTTTTAAACTCTTTTTCCTCAGTTCACAAAGGTTTTCAATCTGCGAGCGAAAACAATGACCTTCTTCCAGTAGCCAAAGCTTATTGGGATCAATATCTTTTGCCAGCACATAGTTTTTTTTGAAGAGAGCATTTTTCTGAGAGACATATATTTGTAGTTCTTCGTAGAACAGTATATGTTCCTTAAGCCCTTTTTTGTGGAGTGGGGTCACCAAAACACCCGCATCAATACTCCCCTCTTGTAATTGTTTAATGATAAGATCAGTGGTCAATTCGCTTACGATCATTTTTACATGCGGATACTTTTCTGTAAACGATTGTATGAACAATGGAAGTAAATAAGGTGCCAGCGTAGGAATGATGCCTATTCGCAATTCTCCTGTCAGCAATCCTTTTTTTTGTTGCACCATATCCTGCAACATGTTTCTATGCAGAATAATATATTTAGCCTGCGAAATAATTTCTGTACCGGGTTCTGTGGGTACTACCGGTTGCTTGGTTCTATCAAAAATCGTCATACCCAATTCCTCCTCCAGCTTCTGAATTTGCATGCTGAGGGTGGGTTGTGTGACATGGCAGTTCTCTGCTGCCAGTGTAAAGTGACGATAAATATCCAGCGCTATGATATATTCCAGTTGCGTAAACGTCATGATAGATATTCTTTATTCCAAAGCAAATTTAAATAGATATTGGCAATTGCTGATTGCGAGACTTTTAATTGCTGAGTTAAATCACGATCTCTTTCGGAATCGTAAATAAGATTGATGAAAATTCCAAATAACATGAAAGGATGCCGCTTGATTAACAATATCACCCCTTCGGGGTTAAATTCTATTTTACAGTGTTTCATATCAAAGATAAAACCCTAAAGGATGAAATGGTTCTAACAATTACAACCCCTGCTGGGCGTATCGATTGAATGCAATGCTACTCCTGCTGGAATAAAAATCGTCGTACGTATGGCTTAGATCAGAGATGGAATTCCCGAAGGGATGAAATTATTGTAAGGGGCGTTTCTCATCTAAACCCCGAAGGGTGTATGATTATAAATCAGAAATCACATGTTACCTTTGCTCTTTAGAAAAATAAACCGCTGCATGTTTACAAAAAGAATTATTCCCTGCCTGGATATTAAAGATGGAAGAACTGTAAAGGGTACCAACTTTGTGAATTTAAGAGATGCGGGTGATCCTGTAGAATTGGGGGCTTTATATGCAAAGCAAGGTGCTGACGAACTGGTATTCCTGGATATAACTGCTACAGTAGAAAAAAGAAAAACGCTGAGTGAACTCGCAAACCGTATTTCGCATCATATCAATATTCCATTTACAGTGGGTGGCGGCATCAGCAGCGTAGAGGATGTCAATGTTTTGTTGCAAAATGGAGCAGATAAAATTTCCGTCAATACCGCAGCATATAAAAAGCCGACACTTATTAACGAGTTAGCCAAAGAGTTTGGCAGTCAGTGTGTGGTGCTGGCCATCGATACTAAAAAGGAAGCAGATGGAGAATGGTATGTATACCTAAATGGCGGCAGAACCAAAACCGATACCCGATGCATTGATTGGGCTCAGCAGGCGGTAGACCTTGGTGCCGGCGAAATTTTATTGACCTCTATGAACCATGATGGCACCAAACAAGGTTTTGCACTGGATATCACCAAAATATTGTCTGAACAGTTATCCGTACCCGTAATTGCCAGTGGCGGCGGTGGTACAATGGAACATTTTGTAACTGTTTTTCAAGAAGGGATGGCCGACGCTGCCCTGGCTGCCAGTATATTTCACTTTAAAGAAATAGACATACCAGACTTGAAAGCTTATCTGAATGAAAAGGGGATAGCTGTGCGTGTGTAGCAACCTCGGATGGGGTTAAAGAGCCAGACGTTAGCGTTGCTTTTTATAAATAGCAACAATACTACCATTTGCTTTCACTTCAGTATCAGCATCTTTGCTAATATCCTGAAGTTGACTTGCATACATAAAAAGTGTATCGGACCGGATAGCATATTTTACGCCAGAAGGTTCAGATGGAGGAATTGTGGTACTAGATGGGTCAATTGGAACTGCGAAAACCGTTCCTTGGGGGAAGTATAGCGAGTCTTCGCCAATTTTATTATAGGGAGTGGTAGAAGCAGTACCTTTTACATCTATATCTAAATGATACGGAGGCACTTCACCAACTTCAATACCATTTACATACATCTTGGTATATAAATAGGTATCAACAGTATAGGCATGATTCCCGGAAATAGTGCCAGCCTCAATATTAATTTCACCAGAATTTTTAGTGGTGGTGTCTTTGTACCGGCTCACGGTTTCCGCACGAATGCCACCTTGCGATTGTAAAAGACTGGTTTCCATATCTATCTGCAACTCTACGAAACTCCACTTACCAATGAGTGTAACTGCCGGATCAGGATTCGTCGGATCCGGAATTTCAAATGATTTTTCCTTACTGCAGGAGTAAAATCCAATCGACAACACCAGTGCAAACATAGGGACTAAAGCCTTCATACCTGATTTATATGGTTTTATAATGCAAAAATCGGAAACTTATTGTAAATATCCTTCAATTAATACGAACAATAAAGCCTGTAAGTTGGTTACAGGCTTTATTTATCAGAATATTTAACAAAAATCTCTAGTCTGCCAGTTGTAAATAATCCTTAACTACCTGATAGTTATTCCAGTCTACAGCTACAGTGCCTGCCTTTTGCCGGGCTGCCGTTCCTCCGGGAATGAGAACATAGCGATATTGTCTCACTTTTTCACCAGCATCATTTGTTGTCGTCGAAAAATTAGCTCCAGCATTTAATTCTATTGTATTTAGAAAGAAGGCTGTCAATATCAAATCTGAATAAGGAAGAGGAACAATGTAGGGGTCACCTTGAGTACCTAAATTGAAATAGACTTTAACCTCACCCGTACCAAGAATGCTCAAGTCTAACTTAGGAGCTTCAATTTCAGAGTAAAAAAAGTCTGTTGTCCCATCCTCATCTTCATCAATAGGTATATAGGTTACGTCCGTCCACGCAGAATAAATCACATTAGCTGTACCCGCTGGTCCTGCTGTTCCTGTTGCTCCGGCTGGACCCTGTGCACCAGTTGCCCCTGCTGGTCCTGCTGGTCCCTCCTTGGAGCAGGCCGAAAATAGCATGATGGATGACATAACAGTAGCCATCAGGGTAAATGTCAATTTTTTCATTGTACTTGAGTTTTGATTAAGTATACTAAAAATAGTGAATCCTACACAACATTGTTTCAAACAAATACGCTCAATTTAAAAATTACCATAAAGCAAATCTCCAATCAATGCTTCGTTTAATATATTGTAAACCAATTGACCCACACTTTGGAATCAGCAACACTCACCATGTCGTATGCTTTTTCCCCAACCTGTACAAGATAATAGCCTGCCGGATCCATAAACTTTATAGCTGTATTTACATAGGGATCAATAGCATCATCAGGTATGTCACCCAAATCGCCCAGGTAGGTTCCAAAAAAAATGCGTCCATCGGGAGTAAAAGTTGGGGGACCGAATGCGGTACCAAAACTCAGCGTCAGTTGACCGTCCTCAACCATCAAATAACCTGCTAAATCATAAGTGATGCCACCCTGCGTCCTGAATTCAGGGAACAGCGCCAGCGCTACAAAGTCCTTTATACCACGGAGGTTATAGGCATCGTCTACACCATTAATATGAAAGCCGTTCATGGAACGCCATTCTCCGCCTTCATCTGCCATTGACTGCCACCACCTTTTTGGAGCTAATAGATCTGCCTTTAGAGGAGCGGTAGCACCAGCAATAGTGCCAGTAAGTGCGCCTACATTCAACTGAAGTGTTTTTGTAGTTGGATTCCATGAAAAATTAGATAACTGATTGATTGCCTGCGATCCGTTCGATACCGGGCTTACCAACATAATGCCTTGACTACTTAAGTAATAAGGTGTAACCACCCGCTGAAGATTGACACCGGAAAGCCATTGTATAATCATTGTCCTGTTTACAGGATCAACTGATATTTCATAAATGGTTCCGCCTAAATTCAATTGTTTAAAATATTCTTCTATCTTTTGAATATCAAGAAAACTGAGCAGGTTCAACCAAAATCCATTCTGCCAGGCATCCAGATCCGCTTGGCTTGCTTTCTCCAACTTCAATTTAGTCTTGTTTTGCCTGCCTATGAGTACAATGCTATCTGTGTTAGCACTTTCTATAGCGAATTCGAAATCAGAAACCAGACCAGCTCCTTGCACTCCACCATTCACAGAAGGGTCGGGATCGGATAACATATGAATATAGGAATAAGTGTCAAATATTAAACTGGGTTGTTGAAGTGCCTTCAGCCTATAGCTGCTTTCACGTTTGTTGTGCGCAGTAGCCGTGTCTATGTCTGCAAACATACTCACACGGTTCTGATCGTTGAACTGCAGGTGAAAATTGTATATGCCACCTAATGCAGGTTGTAACGTTGCTTTCCAGCCTGCAGCCGAAGATGTTAATGCCGTTTGATACGCCGCCATTACTTCGCTTAGTCGCTCGTCGGGTGTTTTATCAAACACATATTCGTCCTTTTTGCAGGAAGCAAACGCTACCAGCATGGCAACTATCAACAGAATTTTGCTTTTCATTATTTGTTTCATTTTACTGTTCATAACAGTTATCAGAATAGCTCGTTAACAATCGCCTGCCTTTTTTTGGCCTGCAGGCTATAAAAATCAATGTTCCAGGCATCTTTAAAATAGTTGACAATCAAATGTTCTTTTTGGCGAAGTCTGGCTTTTGCAACATCTGGCGTGGTACCTCTTACACTGGTGCCGGTAATGCCATTTACAATGGCATCAAATCCGCTTCTACCTTCCACCAGCATATGTGAGATCATTTCAGCAAAGTCTTCCTGATTTCTGGAAGAGGCATAGGCGGAAATAAAGCCATCTCTTCTGGCCGCTACATCGTTCGTATTTATCCAATCACTCGTATAAAAACCTGCGTTAATAGCATCAAATGTTGTGGGACGTCTTACGTTCTGATCAAGTACATGGGCAAACTCATGCTCCATCACCCAAAACATCTGTTTCAAAATGCCGGTGTCGGCAAGCGAGTAACCCGCCATTGATTTGTTGCGAAAATTATTAAGCTGGTACAGCGTTACTTTTCTGCCGTCATCAGCCGTACCAAGTGTAAACGAGCCATCCCGATTGTAACTCGGACTGCCGGCTAACACAAAAAATTTTGGACTGTACTTATTAAAAAAAATAACGCCTCCTTCTGCTATATATGGGTCTATCCATACTTTTTTCAGCGATTGCATTACCGGAATTATCTTTTCTTCTTTAGGTGGTGTTACTGTTTTATCTATTTCCAACTCAAATTGATCCCATTTGTATTTTACAGAAATATTGTATGGAATTGTTATAGAATCGTGCAACCATTTGTCGAGATCAGTCTGCACCCAGGTATCACCACCCAACCCGGAGATGTCACCTACAGTCAGCGGATCTTCCTTTTTGCATGAGACCATCAATGTGATAACAAAAATGATGAATAAGGATCGTTTCATACTGCTTGTTTTTAGGTTATCTCGGATTTTGTGTAAGACCAGATTGCGAAGTTGCAGGAGGAATTTGAAATACTCGCCTTGGATCATCAACGTCGAGTGTATGTGTTTCACCCTCAATCGTTGTATGTATGACCGGGATCTTATGTCTGAGGATATCGAACCATCTCAATCCCTCGTGAACAAATTCGGTTCTTCTGTAGGCAAGTATTGTACTTACCAATCCTTCCTGTATATTGGCACCCCAGAAAGAAGTAATTTTGGAAGTAGTGAGGTTATTCGCAGGCGTATACGAGGTAACTCTGGTACTAAGATAAGTGTTCAAAAGATTTATAGCCAGATTAGATTGATTGGTGTATGCATATGCTTCAGCTAAATTAAACAGCACTTCCTCTACAGTAAACAATGGGATGGTTACATAAGCTGTACCTATTTCTGCGTTAACGGTTTCTGTAATAAAATCCTCCCTAATTTTTGGAACAACAAAATGCTGGTCTACATAAGTACCAGTAGGCATAGCCCAACTACCACCAGCAACAGGTACAGACCGCAAAATAGCATTTCTTATAGAAGGCGTCATAGTGTATCTTGCTGCAATATTTATTCTAAACCACACAGAAGGTGATTCCACCAACAAAATATTGGCATTTTCAGTAGCCTTAGCATAAATGGGTGCCACATCGTTTAGTCCTATAGCAGTGTAAGTAGAATTCCATGGACGAAGATTGGGTAAGTAATTATTATTGGGCACAGCCAACAACGCATATTGAATTACTTTTTCATAATTTTTTTTAAAAAGATAAAATCTGGTCGCAAATGCATAGGCTGCCATTCGGGTAAAATGATATTTGGGAATAGTGTAAGCATTATCATCAATAAAACCTATTCCTTCCAATAGATCTTTCTCAACCATATCATACACATAGGCAACGTTTTCGCGGGAATATTGTTTGATAAAGTTGGTCTCCGGTATGGTTACATATGGGATGCCCGGATCAGAACTAGCGGTGGCAGCATCATAAAACTTAGAAAAAATATTGACCAGCATAAAATGTGCATATGCCCTGGCCACCAGCGCTTCCCCTCTTTGTGCACGATAATCATCCTGATTGGGCGCCTTAGCAATAGCATCCAATGCCTGATTAGCAGCTGCAATTGCTTTGTAGCAGGAAAACCAATAGTTCTCCGGCGTATCCTGATCGATGGATCTGGTATCTCTAAAGAAAAAAGCATCTGCATTGGCAGTGAGGGCGGAGGCTCCCATAAAATCGTTGAAAGTACCATTGTCTCCTGCATTATCAGACGAGGCTTCAATAAAAGGAATATAGTTCCCCTGTGGATATGCGGTACCCAGCAATTGTGAAATCTTCTGTGGTGTGTTCAGGTTGGCTCTGTTGTCCGGTTCTTTTTCCAGATACTTACCACAAGAAGAAAGAATTACTACAGAACTAAGCGTTGTATATAGGTTTAATAATTTCATTGGTTTCTTTTTTTAAATGCCCAACTTTAATGATACTGTGACCTGTTTTTGCAATGGTTGTGCAATACCGCCCGCATTAAAAAATTCAGGGTCCTGCCCGCGTAATTTCTTATCTGAATATATCAGCCAAAAGTTCTGGATAGCGGCAGTTACGGACATGTTTTTAAAAATGGACAATCTGTCTATCGTTGCCTGACCTACATTGTAGGTCAACGACACAGTTTTCAACCTAGCAAAAGCGCCACTGGCAGTTCTTGCATTTGAATAGTTATAATTATTAAAAGGATAGGCTCCTTCTGCAGACATCAGGTAACCGTAGTAAGTATCCATTATCACGGGTATATTGGTCAGTTGTTCGTCACCAGACATCAACCATGAGTCCTGAAAATCTTTTGGCATAGCATCCGTATCTACGTATGCACTTCTAAAAGCCGGAGACAGTCTGATACGATTGCCAGCCTGATAGGTAATAAAGATGTTTAGAGAAAAGCCTTTGTAACTAAATGTATTAGAGAAACCACCACTAATCGTTGGATCTACTGGACCTTCATATACAAGGTGCTCTATTTTGTCGTCTTGTAAATAAACTGCTGAACTTTCTTTTCCTTCTTCGTTTACAAACAAAGGAATACCGGAGCCGGCGTCGAGTCCTTTGAAATTAATAGAAAAGAGACTATTTACGGGGTACCCTTGCCGGTTACCTCCTTCTGCTTTCACCAGATCAAAAATAAGCGGCACATTCTGCGCATTGGTTATTTTTGTTTCATTGTATCCAAATGTAATGCTGCTGGTCCAGGCGTAGTCTCTGGCGCGAAGCACTTTGCCACTTATCAAAAACTCAAATCCCCGGGATTTCATGTCGGCATAATTAGCTACTTTATAGGCTTCACCACCGATACCAGAAGTTTTTATCCGGCTGATCAAATCAAAGCTACGCCTCGAATAAAAGTCTACGCTTGCCGAGAGGCGGTTATTAAATAATCCAAAATCAGTTCCAATATTGGTTTGATAGTTCTTTTCCCAGGTCAGATCGTTATTTTGAATATTTACCAAGTCCAGAATCGATTCTCTCTCATCGGTATAAGGTCTGCTGGTGGTTTTACTTCTAAGAATCACATTTGAGTTGGTAGCCGGTCCCAAACTCGCAGTAATACCATAGCTGGCTCTTAGTTTCAGGTAATTTAAAAAATCTAAATTATCCATGAATTTTTCCTGATCAACATTCCATGAACCCCCAAAACTCCAGGTAGGAAGCCACCTGGCGTTTGGTGATGCACCCAGCATATTAGAACCATCATACCTAACGGTACCGTATAAGTTATATTTATTGTCGTAGGTATATTGGGCATTAAAATAAAAAGCGGCAAAACGATCAAATGTTTTACTCATTTCATAGTATGGAAAATTCGATTCAATTGTCTGTTTTAATATACGGTAGTCTACAAATGGAATGCCGCCATTCTCATATTGATAACCATAACCGGTATTGGTAAAATTTTGACGATCCGCATATTTTATTTGTTGTCCCAATAAAAAACTAACATCGTGTTTGTCAGAAAAAGTTCTTGTATAACTTAAACTATTGCGGACGTCAAAATTCAAAAGGTTGTCTTCTGTTCTGTTGTAAAATCCACCGTAGGGCAGTACCACCTGTTTAGGATCATCGGGGTGTTCGGGATCCCGATAGAGGAATTTATTGTTTTGATTAATCACTGCATTTCCGTTGGATCTGTAAGCATTGGCCATATTACTTTCTTCGGTAATCTGGTGTTCCCGCGAAGATTTCACATAGCGCAACGCACCTATAAATTCATATTTTAAATGCGGTGTGATATTATAATTTAGTTCGCCCTGTAATTTCAGGTCGATCATGTTCAGGTTTATATAGTTATTTGCCAGTTCATTTACAATATTAAATGGTGCCCAGTTTCTTCTGAAGTACTCAAGGTTACCATCTTCATCGTATGCTGTCATAGCTCTATTAGTATTCAACACGTAGTTGAATGGATTGATATCAAATTCTCTGTCGAACTGACCCGATACAGGATTACTGGATCGTTTGAGCGTACCCGGTGTCCGCTGTTGCCGCACCGATCCGTTGGTAAGAAACCCTACGGACAGTTTATCCGAGAACTTGTAGTTGTTTCTGAAATTGAGTGTGTACCTTTTCACATTATCAGCAATCGTCCACCCGTTATCATTGTAGAAACTTGTTGAGAAAAAGGACTGCGACTTATCCGTACCAGAAGAAACACTTAGAGAATGCTCCTGCGTGAATGAATTACGAAACAATACATCAAACCAATCGGTATTAGCGTTGGCATACCTAAGCAAGAAAGCCTTTCTTGATTCGGTATCATTCGTTAATGGAAAGTTTCCATTGTTATCAGCATTCATTAAATTGTACATCTGTCCATAAACCCCATAGTTTGATCTACTCAGCACATTGGAGTTAACGAAGCCTTTGCGCTCCATATCTCCCAAAACAGACATTTGCTGTGCGGAGTTCATTATGTTATAATCTGAATAAGTAGGTTTTAACTGGCTGCTAAAATTACCTGTATATGCTACTGAAGGCTTCCCGGACTTTCCTTTTTTAGTAGTAATAACCACCACACCATTCATAGCTCTTGCTCCATACAATGCTGTAGCAGCAGCATCTTTTAGTATATCGAATGTTTCAATGTCATTAATATTGATACCTGCAACAGAGGATCCCAGCATGGTAGTAGGGTCGCCGCTGGAGAGTTGATCGTTGGAAATATTCACGATATCTTCCAATACGACTCCATCTACTACCCACAGAGGCTTGTTATCACCGTTTATTGAAGTGGCGCCCCGGACTCTTATTTTAGGAGCCGATCCAAAAGTACCTGATACATTCTGTACCGATACACCAGCTGCCCGACCTTCCAGCATACGACTCACATCCGCAACCCCATTCATTTTTATGTCATCTGCTTTTAGTGAGGTGGCTGCTCCGGTAAACTTCTTGCGATCGAGCGTCTGAAAGCCAGTTACAATTACCTCTGAAAGAGAGCCCTCTACATTCGTGAGATCTACATTTAATGTTGCTCCTCCGGTATACCGTATGGTTTGTGATGCTTTGCCTATAAAAGAGAATTTCAATTCATCACCCATCCTTACACCGATGGTGTAAATGCCTTCATTATCTGTAATACTTCCTTTTCCGGTTCTTAGATTTTCTACAGACACTCCCGGTAAAGGCGTACTTTCTTCTACATTATTCACTTTTCCTTTTAGCACAACCGAGTCTTGAAAGAATCTGGATCCTTTGTCTACGGGGCTCGCCTTCAACAACACAGGTGTCGCAAAAAGAATTGCCAGAATAAACAATAAAGAAATCTCTTTGCTAGTGTGGTTCCCTTTGAAAGGATGCATAGTTAGTTAATTTAAGCAGATACACTCAAGACAACAGGAATCATTCTAATGTTGCCGAACCTTTAATTTATTTCGAAGTTAAGTACATCTTCATTATTTTTTCTATCTATATCTATTTTATAGGGAAATACCTCGACAAATAGAAATTTTATATAAAGTCCGCCCTGATTATCTTTGCACACGTTATATTTTTATTTAATCTTTTCAAATAGTGTTTATGAAAAAATACAGAGCTGGAGTGCTTTTCGGTGATGAACTGGAAGCATTATATAATGATGCGATTCAAAACCAATTCGCTTTGCCAGCGGTTAATACAATAGGTACAAATTCTATTAATGCGGTACTGGAAACGGCGGCAAAAGTAAACTCGCCTGTTATCATCCAGTTTTCAAACGGTGGGGCACAATTTGTTGCCGGCAAGGGTATGCCCAATGATAAATTGCAGGCTAATATTTCCGGTGGTGTTTCCGGAGCACTGCATGTTCACAATGTTGCCAAGTATTATGGAGTACCGGTAGTATTACATACAGACCATGCCGCCAAAAAATGGTTGCCGTGGGTGAGTGGGTTGCTGGATGCCGGCGAACAGTTCTACAAAGAAAAAGGTCAGCCTCTTTACAGCTCGCATATGCTGGACTTAAGCGAGGAGCCCATTGAAGAAAATATCCAAACCTCTGTTGAATTCTACAAAAGAATGAAGCCACTGGGCATGAGTATAGAGATAGAATTGGGTGTAACCGGTGGAGAAGAAGACGGCGTAGACAACAGTGATGTAGACAATGATAAGCTGTACACTCAACCCGAGCACGTTGCTTATGCATATACAGAATTGAGTAAGGTAGGAAAATTATTCACTGTGGCGGCAGCTTTCGGAAATGTGCACGGGGTATACAAGCCAGGAAACGTGGAGCTACGTCCCGTTATTTTACACAATAGCCAGGTATATATTGAAAAAGAACTAAAGACAGGCCCTAAACCAGTATATTTTGTATTCCATGGTGGAAGCGGGTCTCCGCAGCATCAGATCAGGGAAGCGATTGGTTACGGAGCTATCAAGATGAACATTGATACTGATATGCAATGGGCATTTTGGGAAGGTGTACTGGAGTATTACAAAAAGAATGAAGCATATCTTCAGGGACAACTGGGGAACCCCGAAGGAGAAGATAAGCCCAATAAAAAATATTATGATCCGCGTGTATGGCTGCGTAAAGGCGAAGATACTTTCATCAAACGACTGGAGACGGCATTCGAAGACTTGAACTGCATTAACCGGAATGCTTAATTCGCGGTACAGGAAAAACCAACAACTCCTTATCTGATGATGATAAGGAGTTTTTAGTTTTTAGACTACCTTCTTACAAGCAGGCAGCCACCAATGTTTATCAAAACGGTGCATCGTCGTCTGCGAATCCACCATCATTCATTTTACTGCCCTTTTGAATAAATAATTTTGCGCCATCTCCGTCATCGCCCTGTACCGGCTTCCAGTTTCCCTGTGGCATGCCCAGCCCTCCAAAATCTTCCTCTTCCATTTCTACAAATTTCTGGATATGCAGCAAAGCTCTTAATTTGATGGTTTCAAGTGAACCATTACGGTGCTTGGCTATTCGAACATGGGTTTCTCCTTTGTTGCTTTCACCCATTTCATTGGCAGTGATGTTATAGTATTCCGGACGGTATAAAAACATCACCATATCCGCATCCTGCTCGATAGCACCAGACTCACGAAGGTCACTCAACTGCGGCATCTTCTCACCGTCTTTTCTCTTCTCCACCTCCCGGCTCAACTGACTCAAGGCAATAATGGGTATTCCTAACTCTTTCGCCAATCCTTTAAGGTTACGGGAAATTGTACTGATTTCCTGCTCCCGGTTACTGCTCCTTTTGTCACCCGTTCCACTCATCAACTGCAGGTAGTCGATGATTATCATACCCAGGTCGTGTTTATTTTTTAAACGGCGACATTTTGCACGAAGTTCAAATATATTCAATGCTGGGGTGTCATCTATAAAAATAGGCGCATTCTGCAGTTTTTGAATACCGTTTTTATACAACTGTTGCATCTCGTGGTCTTCCATTTTACCACGGGAAATTTTCTCCAACCAAATTTCGCTTTCCGCACTTAAAATACGTTGCACCAACTGGCTGGAGCTCATCTCAAGGCTGAAAAAAGCTACCGGCGTAGGCTTTTTACTATTCAATGCGGCATTGCGTACCAAGTTGAGGGCAAATGCCGTTTTACCCACCGCAGGGCGAGCTGCAAGAATCACCAGATCGGTAGGTTGCCATCCATAGGTTACTTTGTCCAGGGTAGAGAATCCACTCGGCACACCGGTAATATCTTCCTGGCGGTTACGCATATCCTCTATACGCTGAATCGTTTTTACCAACACCGAATCGATACTGTCAAAATTCTTACGGAGGTGGTTATTGGTTATTTCAAACAATTTGCTTTCTGCATCATCCAGCAGGTCGAAAACGTCGGTAGAGTCTTCGTAAGCGTCGCTGATGATCTCGCCGCTAATACGAATCAGGTCCCGTTGAATAAACTTCTGCAGAATGATACGGGAGTGAGCATCTATGTTAGCAGATGAAACGACAGCGTTGGTAAGCTTAGTCACAAAATAAGGTCCCCCTACCAGTTCCAGCTCTTCTTTAATCTTGAGCTCCTCCACCACAGTCAGCAAATCAATAGGCATACTTTTTTGTGCCAGGCTTTGCATGGCATTAAAAATACGCTGATGGGCATCAACGTAGAAACACTCGGGTTTCAAAATTTCAATCACGGTATCAAACGCTGACTTTTCCAGCATGATGGCACCGAGTACGGCTTCCTCCAGGTCGCGTGCCTGCGGGGGTACTTTTCCATATACCATAGGACCCAAATCCGCTGCACTCTTTTTCCTGATTTTCCGGTCCTTGTTTAAGTTAGTAAGATCCATTAACAGAATTCTTTATTTATATAGCGTGAATTATAGTATCAAACATCCAGTGCCATCCAATGCGTCCTTTTCAAACAATCACATAATTTTTTGTATTAATAAAATATTATCTAAATGTTACAGGGTTGATCGGGACAGCGAATTTAAAGGCAATGAAACTTCCAAAACTTCTTTTTGAAAAGAATAGTAGTACACATACCTGTGCACAATCTTATTTCTTATTTCACAGTTTGAAGACGATTATCCACCTTATTAATTTACTTATGCACAAATTTGATAAAAAATCCGCGAATAAACAGCTATAATTCACAACTGCTGTTGGCAATATTTTTTACGCTTATTTTTGGCTGACAGCAAGAAATTACAGTATGGCGTTTGCGCCTTTTTTCCTATAAAACTGCTGAAAAAAATCGCCATTCCTGCGCAAAATCAATTTATCTATCTTTGCAAACGCCTTATCAAGGCACTTTATATCATATTAAAAGGATTTACTACTATATGACGATCAGTTATAACTGGCTTTGTGAATATTTACCAGTAAAAATCAGCCCGGACGAACTGTCTCTAATACTTACCTCGCTTGGATTGGAAGTAGAAAGCATGGAAAAATTTGAGTCGGTAAAAGGAGGCTTGCAAGGATTGCTGGTAGGCGAAGTATTGGAATGCATACAACACCCCAACGCAGATAAGCTTCGGCTGACAAAAGTGAATGTAGGGGTTGCCGAGCCGTTAAAAATTGTTTGTGGTGCCCCTAATGTAGCAGTGGGTCAAAAAGTGATCGTAGCGCCGGTGGGTGCCACCATATATCCTCTAAAAGGGGACCCTTTGACCATGAAAGTTGCGAAAATCCGGGGTGAAGAAAGTTTTGGAATGATTTGCGCTGAAGACGAGTTAGGCTTGGGAGAAAGCCATGACGGAATAATGGTATTACCAACGGATATAAAGCCTGGGACATTGGCTGCCGATTATTTTCAATTGCAGGAAGACTGGATATACGAGATAGGACTTACACCTAACCGAATGGATGCCATGAGCCACCTGGGAGTAGCAAAGGATGTGGCAGCCTATCTATCGGTACACAACAACACCAACGTGGCTGTACGATATCCTTATGCAAAAAGTTTTGAGAAAGATAGGGAGGGAAAAACCTTCTCTGTAACTATAGAGAACAAAATAGCCTGTGAACGTTATGCCGGTATAAGTATTGAGAATGTAACCGTGCAGGAAAGCCCCGATTGGCTGAAACAACGGTTGCAGGCAATAGGGATCCGCGCTATTAATAATATTGTAGACATCACTAATTTCATTTTGCATGAAACGGGGCAACCGTTACATGCGTTTGATGCCGACAAAATAGCAAACGCTGCTATTATAGTAAAAAATCTGCCGGAAGGCACGGGGTTTACTACATTGGATGAAAAACAGCGAAAGTTACATGCCGATGATTTGATGATCTGCGATGGCAATGGCACTCCTATGTGTTTTGGTGGTGTCTTTGGAGGAATCGATAGTGGTGTAACAGGCAATACCCAAAACATATTCCTCGAAAGTGCATGGTTCAATCCGGTAACGATCCGCAAAACTTCATTCCGTCACCAGTTGAGAACAGATGCGGCCACCCGCTTCGAAAAAGGTGTGGATATCAGTAATACCATAAACGTATTGCAACGGGCGGCATTACTGATAAAAGAATTGGGCGGTGGTGTTATCGCCTCTGACGTTATTGATGTATACCCGGCCCCAAAAGCAAAGAAACAGGTACTCCTCACATTTGCTTATTTAAAACGATTGAGCGGTAAAGACTATAGCGCAGCAACCGTAAACAAAGTACTGCAAAGCCTGGGCTTTGATATATTGCAGGAAACCGAAACTTCTATACAGGTGGCAGCTCCCTTCAGCAAACCCGACATTGAGCTACCCGCTGACATAGTGGAAGAAATTATGCGGGTTGATGGCTACGACAACGTGATCATTCCCCAACATATTACGATCAGTCCCTCAATAGAGCAACTTGGCTTTGAAACTGCATTGAAACAAAAACTGGCTACGTTGCTGGCGGGCAATGGATTTTTTGAAATAGTTACCAATTCAATTACCAATAGTGCCTATTTTGATGACGCGACATTGCAACAGTCTGTAAAAATGCTGAATAGCTTAAGTGCAGAGCTGAATATCATGCGACCGTCTATGCTGGAATCGGGGTTGGAATGTATTGTCCACAACCTGAACCGAAAAAACAATCATTTAAGGTTATTTGAGTTTGGCAAAACTTATCAGAATGAATGCGTACCCGGAAAATATCTGGAGCACGAACAACTCTGCCTGTATGTAACAGGTTTGCTGCAAGAAACCTCCTGGAAAGAGAAGGAGACCAAAAGTGATTTTTATTATTTAAAAGGGTTGGTGGTAAACCTGTTGCAAAGCGCTAACCTTGATGCCCTGAAAGCAGAAATAGCTACAGAAAAGGGACTGGAATATGCTTTGCATATTAAGCAGGCCGAAACCATTTTGGCTACAGTAGGCTTGGTAAGCAATAAAAGGCTGTCCCGCTTTGATATTAAACAGCCCGTCTGGTATGCGTCACTGAATTGGAAAGAATTAGTAACCATCGCTGCCAGCAATAAAGATCGTTATGCTGAAGTGTCCAAATTTCCGGCAGTGCAAAGAGATCTTGCCATTGTAATAGATAAACAACTGGCATATGAAAAAGTAGAAACGACCATTGGCAACCTGCAAATCAAAAGACTACAGAGTATCCGGTTATTTGATGTTTTTGAAAGTGATAAACTCGGCGCAAACAAAAAATCTTTTGCGATCAACTTTACTTTTCTCGACAAAGAAAAAACATTGAAAGATGAAGAAGTTGAAGGCATGATGGGCAAAATCATGCGGGTAATGGAAAAGGAACTGAATGCTGAAATCAGAAAATAGATCAATTACTTCCCAATACTCATGAGTACGCTTGAAACAAATATCAGTCGGGTTGTAGGTAAAATGCAGCTTCTGGTAAAGAAGTACCAGACGCTTCAGAAAGACCACGAAAAACTAAAGGCAGAACTGAAAGAAAAAACAGATAGCGAAACAGCCCTTTCGCTAAAAGTAAAACTCCTGCAACAGCAACTTGATATTGTTCAAATTGCTGCAACCAATAATGCCGACGAACAGACAAAAGGACAACTGGAGAAACGAATCAACGCTTACATTAAGGAACTGGACCAATGTATAACATTGCTATCCAACCAAAATGGCTAGATCCTTTTTACCAGTTTCATTTTTTGTTCCTCGGAATCGTTGGACAGTTCCAGCAGATAAATACCATAGGGCAATTCGCTGAGTCCTTCCCAAAGTACTACTCGTTGGGTCGGCTTTATTTCGGCAGCATCCAATATGCTACATATTTTGCCAACTTCGTCTTTTAATACAGCTTTCAGCTTGTTTTGTCCGGCATTGGCTAATTCCAGAATGAAGGAATCGATGAAGTTTTGAGTTCTTACTTTTGCAAGCATTTTCAAAGGATTATATGATTAATAATCTGGATTGTTTAAACATCAGCTACTTTTGTTGTTTATAAACAACCCTGTTTATAAGATGTGAATAAATTTAACTATAATTTCTAAAACATGCAAGACCTTTTAGCTGTCAATGTCGCCATTGGGGATAGAACTTATCGCATTAAAATTAACAGGGATGATGAGGAGCAGGTAAGGAAAACCTTAAAAATCATCAACGATAAAATTATAGAATTTAAAACGGAGTTTGCAGGCAAAGACATGCAGGACTATGTATCCATGGTATTGTTATGGTACGCAACGCAGGCCCAAAGCGGGAAAGAGACAGTTTTGGAAAAAGACCTTGAAGAAGTTTTCAGAAAAATAGAAGAGCAATTAGACAAAACATTATAACGGATAAGGTTATTACGCCAGGTTGACCAGGATGCATTACCTCCGAACTTTATTTCTTTTTATAAAAAAATATCCGCTTTCTTTTTTAGCAAATGATAACCAAATAATTTTGCGTTTATTCTATGGGCACTCTCGCAAATTCTAAGGGAATTGTTTTGTGATAACATGTTTAGGGGTGCCAACAAAAAAGCTGCCTTTTTGAGGCAGCCTTCGAATCAGTGAAATGAATGCTTATATCCCTATTTCTTCTATTTTAAATTGCAATATGCCTGCAGGCGCCTGCACTTCTGCCACTTCGCCTACCTGCTTGCCCAATACCCCTTGCCCAATCGGAGAGGTAACAGAGATTTTACCAGATTTAAGGTCTGCTTCTTTTTCGGAAACAATCTGATAAGTCACCTGCTTTTTTGTCTTCAGGTTGGTAAGGGTAACCTTTGTGAGGATACTTACTTTACTGGTATCTATATTGTCAATTTCTATGATACGGGCTTTGGCCAAATCAGCATCAAGTTTTGCAATTCTGGCTTCCAGCAGTCCCTGCGCCTCTTTAGCCGCATCATATTCAGCATTTTCCTTTAAATCTCCCTTCTCCCGGGCTTCTGCGATAGCCCTTGAAGCAGCAGGCCTGTCTACGGCTCTCATTTTCTGTAGCTCGGCCTTTAGTTGTTCCATTGTTTCCTGAGTAACATATATTACTTCACTCATGGCTGACTTCATTTTAGTTATAAAAAATAAAAAAATAACAACGCCCCGGTTTTATCCGAAGCGTTGCATATTTTGTGTGTTATCGAAAGTACAAAACTTATTCCAAAATTAAAAGAATCATAATATTTTTTAACTATAATCCGAGTTTATCGAGGGTAACTTTGGGCATTTTGATATAGGATTCGTGGGTATAGCCGGCAATATGAGGGGTTACTACTACATTCGGCTGTGCCATTAGCCAATTCAACTGATCTTTTTCATCCTGCGAATAACTTGCCGGTTTCTCATTTTCAAACACATCCAATCCGGCTCCTGCAATTTTTTCGTTTTTCAGTGCATTGATTACCGCCGCTGTATGATGAACCTTGCCACGGGAAGCATTGATAAAAAATGGCTTTTTGTGAAAACTGTCAAAAAAGGCATCATTAGCATAATGAAAAGTTTCATCTGTTAGCGGCAGGTGTAAGGTTACCACATCCGCATAACGGGCTATTTCTCCAGGCGTTGCTTCATGAATATTGCCCCTGGAAAATCCAAATTTGTACTTATCATGGGCTAATACCTGCACATCAAAACCCGACATAGCCTTCGCTACCGCGTTACCTGTATTACCAAAGCCTATGATACCTACTGTTTTGCCGGTAAGCTCTATGCCCCTGTTGCCATCCCGTATCCACTCCCAGTGCTCCATTTGTTTGCCACTCAGGCTAATCCGGTGCATCAGATTTAGTACCATACCCAGTACCTGCTCTCCTACCGCATTACAGTTGCCCTCAGGACTGCTTTCACATTGAATGCCTTTGCTCCGGGCATAGGCAATGTCAATCAACTCCAGTCCACTACCCAATCGTCCGATCCATTTTAGCTGTGGCGCTTTATCGATCATATTGCGGTCAATTTTCAACCGGGTGGTGATAATCAATCCATCGATATCGTCTATTTTTTCCTCCAGTTCTGCATACGTTATTTCCGGAAGATAGGTTACTGCATATCCTTTGGATTCCAGTCGTTCTATCAGGTAAGGATGCACTTTTGCGGTTACAATTGCCTTTTTCATTTTGTATATTTTTGCCTCTTATTTCATTCGGGGTTGCAATGCGATAAAGTCTTCCACACTCAACTGCTCCGCCCGTTTATTGAATATCTCGTCTTTTAAAGTTACTTCATCAAAAAGCCCTCTTACAGCGTTCCGAAGAGTCTTACGTCTTTGATTAAACGCAGTTTTTACCAATAGAAAGAACTTTTTTTCGTTACCGATCTCCAGCGGAGTCTGCCTGATGGTTAATGCTATGACAGCACTTTTTACTTTCGGAGGGGGGGTAAAGCACTGCTCACTTACTTCAAACAGGTATTGCACATTGTAAAATGCCTGCACCAATACACTAAGTATGCCATAAGTTTTGCTACCATGCGGGGCAACCACCCGCTGCGCCACCTCTTTTTGAAACATGCCCACCATCACGTCCACCTTTTCGCGCCAATCCAGCACCTTGAAAAGAATTTGCGAAGATATATTGTAGGGAAAATTACCCACCAGTATAAACTTATTGTCAAACGGAGCATCAATATCCAGTATGCTCTCATTAATGATTTTTCCCCTGATAAGCGGGTAGGTATTTTCAAGGTATTGTACTTTTTCTCTGTCCAGTTCAACTGCTTTAAAATCGATTCCGGGAATACCCAGGAGGTGTTTGGTAAGGGCACCACCACCCGGACCCACTTCCAGCAAACAATCAAACCGATGCGCCTGTATCGCATCAATAATGCGCAGGACGATGTTTTCATCCCGCAGAAAATGCTGCCCTAAGGATTTCTTTAAAGTGTACATTGAGGGCGCAAAATTACAAAAACCAAGCGCAAACCCGTAAATTCGCACACTAACAACAAAAATATCATGCTTAACCGGCAAAATAAACCAGTGATCGGAGTGTCCTGCGGCGATCTGAACGGCATTGGAATTGAATTGATTATTAAGACGTTTTCAGATAGCAGGATGCTGGAGTTTTGTACGCCAGTAGTATTTGCATCTAATAAAGTCATTAACTTCTATAAGAAAACACTTCCGGAAGCCAACCTCAGCTTCCAGGTGTTAAAAGACATCACCCGCCCGTTTCCCAAACAGGTAAATATTTACAATTGTTGGGAAGAAGAAGTGAATGTAACGCCCGGACAGCAAACAGAAATAGGCGGAAAATATGCCATCAGGTCACTGACGGCGGCTATTGAGGCATTTAAGGCCGGACATATTCAGGGATTGGTAACAGCACCCTTTCACAAAAACAATGTACAGTCGGATGACTTTAAATACTCCGGCCATACGCCTTACCTGAAAGACGTTTTCGGTGCAAAGGATGTAGCCATGCTGATGTGCGCTGACAACATGAGGGTGGGCTTACTCACAGAACATGTACCCATTAAAGAGGTGGCTTCGTATGTTACCCGCCAGGCTATTTTACAAAAGTTGCAGGTAATAAAAGAAAGTCTGCAATCTGATTTTGGTATCGATAAACCCCGGATTGCCGTATTGGGACTTAACCCTCATGCGGGAGATGACGGATTGGTAGGCAAGGAAGAAGAAGAACAAATAAAACCGGCGATTAAAGAGGCCAAGCAAAATAATATAATGGCATTCGGACCATATAGTGCCGATGCATTTTTTGCCCGTGGTAATCATGAAAAATTTGACGCGGTACTGGCAATGTATCATGATCAGGGACTGATCCCATTCAAGTCGCTGGCAAAAGGGGAAGGTATCAACTATACTGCCGGTTTGCCATTGGTGAGAACGTCACCGGACCATGGTACGGCTTTTGACATTGCAGGCAAAGACAGGGCAGATGATGCGTCCTTCAGGCAGTCTGTATTTTTCTCGGTAGAGGTACTGGAACAAAGGGCTGAATATGCATTCAACCGATCCAATCCGCTGAAGCGGGTTTCCGGATCAATACTAAGAAATGCTGAAGATGAAAAGATAGACGAGGGGTAACGGTCACCTCAAACAACACGCCGTCATTTCGAGTAAACGGTCAGGACATCCAAATCAATAAAGATATGATATGGCAGCTGTGAAGCAGGCAGACTGCAGCCCTATAACCGTCTCGTTGATCTATTCACCTGCAGTTATTGCAGTGTATCAAAGATTTTAATGGAAAGCTAAAGGGGCTACGGATGCTGGTGCGAGGAAGGAAAGATAGCATAACAATAGGAAGTAGCGATGTCAACAAAATCCAAAAAGCATTGGAGTTGATGAATATAAAACTTACAGAAGTCATTTCCCGCATTTTTGGAAAATCCAGGTAATCACATTTCATCACTATTAGACTTTTTGGAAGAATCTCATAAAAAATTTTAAACTAAAAGGACAAATGGAAACTCGCATAGATATACAAAAACTTGAACCCAAAGCATACGAAGCAATGCTTGGTTTGGAAAATTTTCTACAAAATTCTCAACTTTCTAAGACACATCTGGAACTCATAAAAATAAGAGCTTCTCAAATCAATGGCTGTGCATTTTGTATCAATATGCACACTTCAGATGCGTTAAAACTAGGAGAAACTTCGCAACGTATTTTCTTACTCAATGCCTGGAAAGAAACAACACTATTTACAGAAGAAGAAAGAAATATTTTAGCAATAACCGAAGAAGTAACCTTAATAAGCAAAAGAGGATTAAGCGATGAAACCTACCAACAAGCTGAAAAACTTTTTGACAAAAATTATATTGCCCAAATCATAATGGCAGTCGTAACCATCAATGCATGGAACAGAATTGCGATAAGTTCAAACAACATTGTTGAATAAAAAACGATTCGCCTGGCAAAATCGTCTCAGGCAAAATACCCGTGCAAAAACCATTGATGGTTTCTGGCATCTTCATAATGTCCCAGGCGGAAAATCCAGTATCTTCTTCCTTCTTTATCTTCCACCATATAATAATCCCGGTGTTGTCCTTCCTGCAGCCACCATTCCTGTTCAATGCGTTCCGGGCCATCGGCTTTTGCAATAGTATGCAGCTCGTTTTTATGTTTAAACGACATAGGTGGATAATCCGGAACGGGTGCCATAACGGTGATGAATTGCGGAGGCGTTAATAGCTGTATCGGTCGCTGCAGATCATTGCGCCAACTACTATTAACAGGCGCATGTAGAACCACTGTTTTTTTAAAAGAGCGTTCGGGCCAATAATGTTCCTCTGGAAAAAAACGGCTGATCTGGTTGATGCCGATCCTGCCCGCAACACGGTCTATAAGCTCTGCCAACCGGATATCTGTTAAGCCACCTTTTATACTCCATAACTGTTCCTGTAACGGGGTGTGATTTTCTACACCGTTGGCAGTGAGGGTAAATAGTTCAATACCCAGTCCTGGCTCAATGGTTGACAATCCTGGTTCAAATAGTTTAAACAGATGAGCAACATTGTGTGAGGGACGATTGGTTTGAATTGGCAGGTCCTGTGTTTCGCCATCAATTCGGTATCCTTTGAAACTAAGAGAACGTAGCCCTTTCTGTTCTTTGATAAGCCGGGCACACAGTTTTTTCAGCAATTCCTTCAATGCTATTTCAATGCCTACGGCTGTTGCAATGGGTTCCAGGCAGGGCAGGCGTTCTTCATATTCTGCCCGTGGTACAACGGCTTGTAATGGTTCATCCTCATAACCCAATGCCTGGTGAAGTTTCAAGATACAATCGGCACCAAATCTTCTGCGTAAACTCGACAAAGGCATGTGAATAAACTGCCCGATGGTATGCAATCCCAGCTTGTGTAATCGTTCTACCGTTGCGGGTTCCAATCGAAGGGCTTCCGGAGGCAACGGCAGTAAAGCCTGCATATGATTACCGGGCGCTACAATATATCCTGCATTGGCAAATCGTGCTACTGCTTTAGCAGCACAGGCTGTATCTGCTATTGATAGCCGAACGTTGTAGCCTTTCCCTAAAATTCGTTCATATATATCCGTTAAATATTCTCTATCCCCACCCCATAAGTGTGTACAGCCGGATGCATCGAGTACAATACCATCTGGCAGATCCAACGCTACTACCGGTGTAAATCGTATCATCCATTCGGCAATGCGCTTCAATAGTTTTTCTTCCAACCCGGGGGTATCATCCAGCACCTGCAATCCCGGTAGTACAGCCCTGGCATCTGCCACCACCATTCCTGTTTCTATACCCTGCACCTGCGCCTGTTCATTCACAGCTGCTACTATCATTCTTCCATGATCGGGTTTGCTCAATACAAAAGGCACTTGCTGCAATGCCGGCTGCCGAAGTGTTACCCAATCCGTTTTCAAAAAACGAAACCATACCGATACAAACCGCTTAGCCATATCATCCCGTTTTCCTGTGAAGCTCCCGCACTATGGCTCCCGGTATGAGGGGTTCCTGTAAGTGATCACCCGCCCATTCCAATATCCAGTTGCCCGGTTTACCATTCCGAACTTTCTGCAGTTCTATATGCCAACGGGGAAAACCCACACCCGGTAAGTCTTCTATAGTATTGCTATGTAAACTGGTAATTTTCCACCGGGCAACGCAGGCCGTTGTGTGCAATTGCCTGGGACGGCTACGTATTATAAATCCGGTAACATTCGTTTTTTCTACAGCAAGCTGTAGTCGGCGGCTTTCCGTAAAACTCATATCGCTCCACTCTGCTACTACCGCCGAAAACGCTTCACACCTCAATACTTCCTCCACCGTCCATTGTATATCCCGTTTCTTTATTGGTTCAAAAAATATCACCCGGTCGGGTTCGATGCCGAACTGTTTTAATGCCGGTGGAAAGATCAGCTTTCCCGAACCCACCCATGCTATTATGCCTGTTGTTTGTAATACTGTTGACAACAACCCGGAAATAAATCCTGCTGTAGCACTGGCATCTTCTATAGTACCGGTTACAAACTCATGAATGGCTCCCTGCGGAAAAACCTTATTAGGAAAAGCTTCCATTACAGATAATCCCCCCGACTGAACAGGATACCCGGACCGCAGGGGGCTGAAGCCCTGCAGTGCCAGTATATCCTGTCGCAACCGGTTGATGATTTCCGTATTAGTCATACCCATTACATAAAGAACGGAATAAAAAGCTAAATATTTTAGTAATGCGTGATAATTATTTTAGTATAATATATTGCATTTTTACTTACAGTGGTTTCGTCAAATAGGTTGCTTAGGGATAAAAAATATAATTTTATTGACATACCATTGTTGGACTAACGGAAACAACCCTTGAGATACGGAGACGAACACAATTCCGTATCAGGGGGTCACATGGAATTGGTGTATTTACTCAAATGAGTGGGAAGAATGGAGCATGAGCTTTTCCTATACAAATGAACACAAAACTATCCGTTTAGCCAACGGTCACTATATGTATACGGCAAATTATCATCGTTTTTTGGGTATTCATGAATTCTTAATTCCCGGATGTCACTTTGGAGTGTTTGCATTCGATGCAGCATTTATTCTGGTGAACTCCTATCTATCCGTTCTGATATAAGCCCAAGTTTAGGGTCTTTACTCCCAACAATGATGGATTGAATGATGGGTTGGGGCCTATCTATCATTGGAGAGGTCATCCAAAACTATACATTTACGATTTACAACAGATGGAGAGAACTTGTATTTAAAACCTCCAATCTTAAGGAAGGATGGGGTACAGTTAATGGTATGCAGCAAAATAGCGGCATATGTATGGCACTGTTCCTGGGAAATGTAGAATGGTGAAAAGAGGAATGAAAAGGGGACTGCCACGCTAATTCGTTAAAAAACGGATGAACCCGCAGTAGTACCCAAGCCGCATCAGGGCGTTCGGGGGAATAGCGTCCATAATTCCCGACGGACAATTGTTCCCTTCGGGACTTTTGGATACATTCTGCAAAAAGTATTATAGAAAAATGGTTGTAAGCTTTGTCATAAATCCAGTCCGCAGTTTAAATAGCAGGGTCAACTGATAGCCAACAAACAAAAAAATGCCGTTGAAGAAGACGTCCAACGATATCTTCTTCAACGGCAAAAATATCTTTCCCGTTAATAGTATAGGTAGTGCATCAGAATGGACTTACTAATAGGAATCCCAAACTTTGACAACCATCCTAAATCGCTGCCGGTTTTGTTACTACCTGAAAAGAGAGAAATGATTACAGTAAATGTAGCCAAATACTACTCCTTTGCTTTTTTCTTTGCCGGCGCTTTCTTTTTCGGGGCTTCTTCAGCAGTCTTTTTAGGTGCAGCTTTTTTCTTCGGCTCCTTTTCTTCAGTATTTGTTTCCGCTTTCTTTTTAGCCGGGGCTTTCTTCTTTGGCGTTTCCGCTATTTCTTCTTTTTGGGGAGCTGCTTTCTCTTTAGGTTGTTCGGTAGGGGCTTCCTCCACTACTTCATTTTCTGCCTCCGCTTCCAATTCGGGAGCTTTGATTTCTACATTATTTTTCACCAGTATTTCCAGCCATTTCACCATTTTTTTCATGTCGCTGGTATATACCCGTTCAAAATCCATGTCGGGGTACACTTTTTCGAAATACGTTTTTACAGCTTTATTATCCTTGCTATCTGGTAATGCCGTAGTTGATTGTTGCATAGCAATCAATACATCAGCAAGGTTTACATTATCTCTTACAGTGTAGATCTCAATACTTTCCAGGTGCGAGAAATTGTGTACGCGGGAAGATACAAAGCGGGAAGACTGGTCTTCCAACGATCTAACAATAGCTCCATCACCTTTTGAACTCAGTAACTCATACAAACCTGGCAACCCTGTTACCGAAATAATCTTGCTGTATTCCATATAGTTCCAAACATTTTAAGGACGTGCAAGATAATATGAATTTTGCAATTGCTAGTCGGGGAAGAGGGTTTTATCAATATTTGGGATAATTCTAAGTGCATTTTTGTAATAAACCTTCTTCAGCACAGCATCTGAGAGCCCCATTCCGTACATACTCCAAAATGCATGGTATTTTTTATGGTAAGGGAAATATTCGTCTTCCGTTTCCAGTACCCGGAAGTAGGTGTTGTACTCTTCTGGTACCCAGCTATCTTTACCAAAGAGGATCCGATCCTGGTATTTTTCAAAAAATGTTTTAGCGGCCCGGGGTTGACGCCCTAATTCGGCTATGACGGCTCCAAATTCTACCACCACATTGGGCATCTGATCCAATAATGTTCCCAGTTTTCCCAAATCGTTTGGATACCATCCAAAGTGTGCTGCTATAAAAGTGGTATTGGGGTGTTTTTTAAACATATTGTGTTGTTCCTGAATCAGGGTTTCCCAGGAAGCGGGGTCGTTAGCCTCTCTTTTGCGACGAGGATGGGTTTTTAATTCCAGCCAGCGTTCGTTATCGGCGTTTACCGGATCCCAGAACGACTTAGGATCAGCTGTATGGATTAACACCGGAATCTTCAATTCGCCACATTTTTTCCAGATGGGATCAAGCCTTGGGTCATCCACCGTCACCCTCTTGCCATTGTTATCGTTTACGGAAAAACCCAGGTTTTTGAAAATCTTTAATCCATTAGCGCCATTTTTTACATCTTGTTCCAGTTGTTTTACAGCTTGTGTGGTCCAGTTAGCCGATCCGATACCGCCAAAGTCAATGTTGGCAAAAACAATAAACCTTTTGGGTGCCATTGATTTTACATCGTCGGTCATTGCTTTTAGCTTATTACCATTGCCACCACTGAGGTTCACCATCACAGCCATGTTCATTTTATCCATCACGGGTAATAATCCCGGAATCGACTGCGGGGAAAGGCTCCATTGATGATTGTGTACATCAATAAACGGAAATTTAGCCCTGGAAACTTTGTGTCCGGGCACCACCAACGTAGAAGTCGGATTATAGTTTTCGAAATCCATATTCTCCTGTGCGGTAGCGGACAATCCCGTAATGAGGGCAACTATATACATCCAGCGCATAATGTTCTTGTTTTTAATTGTTGAGTGCCTGGTAAACAGCCACTTTAAATTTCTCGTGTATATGACCATGGCTATATGGGTAGATCTGCAGGAATAACTGGCCGACAATTTTCTCTTTCGGGTCAATCCAATAGGATGAGCTGAACATCCCGCCCCAACTGTAGGTTCCTTCGGGCACCAACGATGCTGCGCTGCCCCCGGGTGTTACCACTTCGAAGCCCAATCCAAAAGTATTTCCCCTAGTAAATGGAATATCACCAATCTGGTTAGTTGTCATAATCCTAACAGTATTTCTGCTCAAAATTCTTTTACCATTGTATATGCCGTTGTTTAGCAGCATTTGCATAAAAATGGCATAGTCGTAGGCTGTTGACGCCAACCCGCCGCCACCTGAAAAATAAGTGCCGTCTGAAGAAGGGTAGTTAGTATAAAATGTGCCGTTGATGTCCAGCGTTGCCGGTGCAGGTATAGCCCGTTTGTTGGTGTTTTCTGTGTAAAGTGTAGCCAGGCGGTTTTGTTTAGCACCTGGTAGATAAAAATAAGTGTCCTTCATACCTAAGGGTTCAAAAATGCGGGTCCTGAAAAAGACATCCAGTGTTTGTCCGGAAAGCACTTCCACCAGGTATCCCAGCACATCTGTGTTTAACCCATAGGTATACTTTTCTCCGGGATGATGTGCCAAAGGAAGTGTTCCCAGTTTATTGATAATATCCGCCAGCAATAGTTTTTCTGTACCGATGCCGGCTACTATTCCTGCTTTCCTGTATATCGCATTAAAAGCTTTATTGCCAATCTGCGCATAATGCAGTCCCGAAGTGTGGGTTAGCAATTGCCGGATAGTGATTTCTGATTTTGCAGGAATAGTCGTGTAGCTACTGTCGGTTTCATTGAATTTGTCCAGCACCACCGGATTTTTAAATGCCGGAATGTATTTGCTTACCGGATCATCCAGTAACAACTTTCCTTCTTCGTATAATATCATAACCGCAACACTTGTAACAGCTTTTGTTTGTGAAGCAATCCGCATAATGGCATCTCTTTTCAGCGGTGTTTTGCTGGATGTGTTGTCGTATCCAACGCCTTTGTGATAAAACACCTTTCCGTTGCGTGCTACCAAAGCTGTGGCACCATTAATCCAACCGCTGTCTATATACTGCTGCAACAGCTTGTCTATTCTTTCCAGCCTTTTAGCGTCAATGCCTGCTGCATTGGGTAATGTTTCTGTTAATACCTGTGCACTACCCGTTAATGATAAACACAATAGAAATCCCAAAAATACCTGCTTCATATTAGCTGCTTTTTTCTGCTGTTGTATTTTGTTGATTGATAAATACAGTTTGTGTGGGGAAAGGGATGTTGATGCCTTCTTTTTCGTAGCGACGTTTAATTCTTTTAATGAGGTGGTGTCGCACCACTCCCTGCACCCCTTGTTCAACAACTTTTAAGTACACACGAAGTTCTATATTGCTGTCGCCAAATTGCTGGTATCGTACAAAGGGCTCAAAGTCTTTTACACATTGGGTCATTTCTGCCTGTAGATTTTTTGCTTCTTCTACTGTTACTGTTTCCACTTTTTCCAGATCACTGTTATAGTCTACTCCTACCGCCACATTAAAAACAATCTCTCGTTGCGGAGTAAAATAGTTAAGCAAAATAAAGCCGGCCAACTTAGAGTTAGGAATAATGATATTGTTGTTATCGCCTGTTCGGATGGTGGTATAGCGCCAGCTAATATCTTCCACCACTCCTTCCTGTCCCGCCTCCAGCCGGATGAGATCACCCTGCCGGATTTTTTTGGTGGAAATCAATTGTACACCTGCAAACAGGTTAGATAAAGTGTCCTGCAACGCCAGTGCCACTGCCAGACCACCCACACCTAAGGCAGTAAGTATAGGTGTAACCGAAATATTAAAATGTTGCAAAATGAATAATATCCCCAGGCAATAGATTAGTACCTTAAGAATATTGCTGATGATAGAAGACGAAGCAGCACCCTGCACTTCCTCCGTTTTCAGACTAACAGCCAGAGAAAGTACCCGGGCGACGATCCAGGTGACAGAAAATGAATAGAAAACAAAAACAACGCGATCAATCCAGATGTGGTATTGAGGTTCCATTACCACATGCTCTCTGCCCATGTAAGCACCTAGTACCACAAACCAGGGAATAATCCATCTGCTTGCCGATTCTACCAACAGGTCATCTGTTTTCCATCGCGTATGGGTACTGGCTTTTGTCAATACGGGAGCCAGAAATTTTCGGATAACGATGCCCAAAGCTATACCCACTCCCAGGTATATTGAAAAATATATCCACCCGTCAAAATTCATAATTCTGCATTTTATCGGGACAATTTAGTTACTTTTTCTGCGACTGATTGAATTTTTGCGCTATAATGCTGACAAAAATCAATTGTAATGCGTGGTAAATCATAATGGGTAGCAAAATGATACTGACCATTGGAGAAGCCGGGAATAATACCTTTGACATAACAGAAGCATGGACTAATGATTTCTTAGAACCACAAAATAGCACCGTGATGGTATCTTCCTGGTTGAAGTAGAGTTTTTTGCAAATCCACCCCATCAAATAATAAACCACGAAAAAAAGAATTCCCATCCCAATAGTCAATTTCAAGAGATCGGTGAAGGATATATCCTCAAATGCTTTTTCATAAAAAGAGTGAGAAAATGCGGTGTAGATGATCAACAAAATGATGGATTGATCAAAATAACGAAGCGGAGTTTTATACCGGTCTGTCAATTTCCCCAACCGCGCGTTGAACAATAGACCTAATACCACCGGCAACACTACCTGGAGGGTAAGTTTCAACACAATCGCTCCACTGTCAATGCTGCCCGTTTCACGTTCTATGAGCGGCAATATCCAAAGTGGAGTAATAAAAACACCAAGCAGTGTGGAAACGCTGGCATTAAAGATAGCGGATGGTAGATTGCCGCCGGCGATGGATACCATCACCACCGAAGAAGAGACGGTGGACGGCAGGGCACATAAATAGTAAATACCCAACCATGTGTAGAAAGAGCTTTCGTTGAAAAAAGGTCTTAATAACAGTGCAACAATGGGGAAAAGTACAAATGTGCTTAATTGAATTACCAGGTGCATTTTCCAGTTGGACAATTGCGCTAATAATTGCCTGGGTTTTAGTTTGAGTCCATAAAAGAAAAATATCACCGATAAACCATACGTGCCTATCTGATCTAACGAGATGGGCTTAGTCGTAATGCCTGCTTCGGGATATACATAAGCAAGGAAAATGACAAGTAAAATTGCTACCAGAAATCCATCAATACCTGCCCTTTTAAGCATTATAATTATTTTTAATATTTTTTATTGTGTTCAATTGCTGTTTTTCTAAAATTTTATGAAAATTCTTCAAATAATTTCATTCCACATCATGGACCTTTT
Organism: uncultured Terrimonas sp.; assembly: GCA_964604365.1. Classification (GTDB taxonomy): domain Bacteria; phylum Bacteroidota; class Bacteroidia; order Chitinophagales; family Chitinophagaceae; genus Agriterribacter. The sequence goes on along the minus strand of CAZRYS010000002.1, from coordinate 280,854 downwards.
AAAAAAACAGATTTTTTTTAAACTTTTCTTAAAAAGTACCCGGATTGGTACAATACTTGTTTAACATATGCAACTATTTTGTACATCTAAATCCAATCACTATGCATTTTACTTCTGCATTTTCTCCCTTGCTTTATATGCGAGTGTAATGTAACGGTCAAATCGCTATCCTCCGTTTATTGACTACTTGAGGGTAGTAACCCTATTCAAATAAAATAATTATCTAATTTCTTCATTTGAAAAATCATGATTCAAAATCCGTTGACCAATCTTAAGGCATTATCTATAAAAATTTTCACTTTTGCCTTTCTCCTTTCCATTTCCGGTAATATTTACGCTCAAAAGCAAGTCGTATCGCCCATATATGCAAACGTTTCGGCAACTATAAAAGGGTTTTACGAATCTCTGCCCATTGATTATTCCCAAAATTCTAGCAAAAAATATCCACTCATCATTTTTTTACATGGTGTAGGTGAGTTTGGAAACGGTTCTGCAGCACAGCTTCCAAAAGTTAAAAATAACTCCGGGTTGGCCAAGCTGATAGACCGGGGGGGGTTTCCTACTAAATTTACAGTTGGAGGTAAGGATTACTCTTTTATAGTAATAGCACCACAACTCAGTGGGAACACTAACTATGCACAATCTGTCAACGACCTTATCGATTACGCAATAAAGCATTATCGGGTAGACCAGAACAGAATTTATCTTACAGGACTTAGTTCAGGGGGGGGGATGACTTATGACTTTATTGCAACCCCAAAAGATGCTGCCAGGATAGCTGCGGCGCTTCCTATATGCGCAGCTTTTTCTTCTACACAGGCCAAGGCGGATAATATTTCTGCTGCAAAAATGCCTGTTTGGATGACCGTTAATAATCGTGATGCCGCCAGTTATCCCGCAAATACAAAGGACGCCATCAGCAAACTGAAGGCTAAATATTCCACCTCTACCACCCCTTGGATAACAATTTTTGATAAATCAGGGCATGATGCATGGACAAAAACTTATGATCCAACTTTTAAACAAAATGGCTATAATGTATACGAGTGGATGCTTTTACATGCGAAAAATATCTCAAGTGCACCTGTCGTAGTAACCAATCCTCCAACAGCTAAAGTTAATGCAAATCAAACCATAACGTTACCGACCAGTTCTGTAACCATCGATGCCAGTGCATCTACTGCAGCTAGCGGTGCCACGATTACCAAATATGAGTGGACTAAAGTGCCAACTTCTGCTATAGGTACTATTGCTACTCCTGGGGCAGCAAAAACAACAGTAACAGGTTTGACAACTGCCGGTACTTATGTATATCAGGTGAAAGTAACAGACAACAACGGAAAAACAGCCACCGCACAAGTGACCATCACTGTTAAGGCTGCAGCCGCAGTCGATGCATCCAAGGCAAATGCGGGATCTAACCAAACCATCACGATTCCAACCAGGACGGCTACCTTAAACGGATCAGCTTCTACAAAAGGAACAGGAATTAAAGCCTATAAATGGACATTGGTATCAGGACCACGCCTATCGGGATATATTACGAACGAAACTTCTGTATCAACAACTGTCACAGAACTCGTTCCGGGTGCTTATACTTATCGTTTGAGTGTTACAGATAATGATAATAAAGTAACTACAAATGACGTAGTAGTGACTGTTAGACCAAGGGTAGGGACATTAAAAGCTGATGCCGGTCCGGCTCAAACAATTACACAAACTTCCAGTCTCGTATTGGATGGCTCAGGTTCAACTGCGCCCAATAATGCCAACTTCAGTAGTAGTTGGAGCAAAATTTCCGGTACTACGTCGAGTGGAGCCGTAATTAATCCTTCTGTCAATCTGATTTCATCACCTGGTGTATTACAACCCGGAGTGTATGAGTATAGATTGACGGTTCGGGACGGTAGTACCTCATCTACAGATGTGGTGAAGATTACGGTTACTGGTGGGGCTACTGGTGGAGGTGCTGCAGGAAAAACGCAGGCAAATGCGGGATCTAACCAAACCATTACAATTCCAACCAGGACGGCTACCCTGAACGGGTCAGCTTCTACTAATGGAAATGGAATTAAAGCCTATAAATGGACCTTGGTATCTGGACCACGCCTATCGGGATATATTACGAACGAAACTTCTGTATCAACAACTGTCACAGAACTCGTTCCGGGTGCTTATACTTATCGTTTGAGTGTTACAGATAATGATAATAAAGTAACTACAAATGACGTAGTAGTGACTGTTAGACCAAGGGTAGGGACATTAAAAGCTGATGCCGGTCCGGCTCAAACAATTACACAAACTTCCAGTCTCGTATTGGATGGCTCAGGTTCAACTGCGCCCAATAATGCCAACTTCAGTAGTAGTTGGAGCAAAATTTCCGGTACTACGTCGAGTGGAGCCGTAATTAATCCTTCTGTCAATCTGATTTCATCACCTGGTGTATTACAACCCGGAGTGTATGAGTATAGATTGACGGTTCGGGACGGTAGTACCTCATCTACAGATGTGGTGAAGATTACGGTTACTGGTGGGGCTACTGGTGGAGGTGCTGCAGGAAAAACGCAGGCAAATGCGGGATCTAACCAAACCATTACAATTCCAACCAGGACGGCTACCCTGAACGGGTCAGCTTCTACTAATGGAAATGGAATTAAAGCCTATAAATGGACCTTGGTATCTGGACCACGCCTATCGGGATATATTACGAACGAAACTTCTGTATCAACAACTGTCACAGAACTCGTTCCGGGTGCTTATACTTATCGTTTGAGTGTTACAGATAATGATAATAAAGTAACTACAAATGACGTAGTAGTGACTGTTAGACCAAGGGTAGGGACATTAAAAGCTGATGCCGGTCCGGCTCAAACAATTACACAAACTTCCAGTCTCGTATTGGATGGCTCAGGTTCAACTGCGCCCAATAATGCCAACTTCAGTAGTAGTTGGAGCAAAATTTCCGGTACTACGTCGAGTGGAGCCGTAATTAATCCTTCTGTCAATCTGATTTCATCACCTGGTGTATTGCAACCCGGAGTGTATGAGTATAGACTGACGGTTCGGGACGGTAGTACTACCTCTACAGATGTGGTGAAGATTACGGTAAAAGCAACTTCATCCAGAATAGCCAATGTTAATGAGACACAAGAAGAACCCATTGTAAATGCAAACGCTGGTGTGGCTGAGACCTTAACTGTAAAAATCAATCCTAATCCGGTGACGACTTCTATGAATGTATGGGTTGATGGCAAACAAACCGGCAAAACAAGCATCCAGGTGTTTAGCATTACCGGAACACTGATGCTGCAGAAGGAATTTGTAAAAGGTGCAGGACTTATCAACCAGGCATTTGATGTATCCAGCTTACCAAGAGGTATATATGTGATATATGTAACCCTGGATGGAAAAGAAAAGAAATCTGTTCAAATGATAAAACAGTAAATAATATGTGACGATTCAATAAAAGGCTGCTCTCGGGCAGCCTTTTATTTTTGCAGGGCGCAGTCTGCAATTTCTCAATGTTGTATATTGCTGTGATAAACACCTGCTGCATGTCTACACAATTAGAGCATATTGCCCGTGGTACACTTGGCATGGTCTTCCTTATTTTGGTTTGTTATCTGTTAAGCAACAACCGGAAGGCTATTAACTGGAAATTAGTGGGTATAGGCGTATTCGCACAAGTGATGTTTGCTATGGGGGTTCTCAATACACAGGTAGCCGGACAGCCTGCTTTCTGGATATTGGTTGGAGCGATTTTACTGTACACAGTTATTAAACGAATCAGGAAGGGAGTTACTAACCCGGCTGTTTTAAAATTTGACTACGTGCAGTTGGTGCTCGTCATTGGCTGGCAGCTTTTGTTTTTTGCAGGCATGATAAGAAATAGCTGGTTCTCTAACCCCGGACTAGCTGTATTGACGAGTGTTATTTTAATAGCTTTCATTATAAAATACCTGGGCAAAAGAAATCTTGAATTGCTCAAATGGGGTATACTGGCATCTGTTACCATTCTCACTACCGCCGTTTACACCAAAATGATCAGCCCGGATATTTTTAAGAATATGTTGGAGGGGGTATCATCAGCTTTTGTTGCATTAATTAATCTCAGCCACAACGGAACCAAATTTTTATTTGAAAACCTTGCAGATGGTTCCGGATCCTGGGGCTATATTTTTGCTGTGCAGGTATTGCCTAATATTATCTTTTTTGCAGCCCTTTCATCTATACTGTACTACCTGGGCATTTTGCAAAAGATTGTGTATGTGTTTGCCTATCTATTGAATAAGATGAATATATCCGGGGCAGAAAGTGTGTCCACTGCTGCCAATATATTTCTAGGACAAACGGAAGCTCCTTTAATGATCAGACCTTATTTAGAGAAGCTAACCAGAAGTGAGATGCTTTGTATAATGGTAGGGGGAATGGCAAATACCGCAGGCAGTGTGCTGGCTGCATACGTTGGCTTTCTGGGAGGAGGAGATGAAGCACAACAAAATTATTTCGCGCTACACATGTTGAGCCAGTCTATCATGAGTGCACCTGCTGCTATAGTCTGTTCAAAGATCATGTTTCCGCAAGCAAACGCTTTGGTGAGCAAAAACCTTACGGTGCCCAAAGAAAAACTAGGCGATAATTTTCTGGACGCATTATCGCTGGGTACCACCGATGGGTTGAAATTGGCCGTGAATGTAGGGGCGATGTTGATTGTGTTTACAGCGTTAATGTGGGTAGCCAATGCCTTGCTGGGCTGGGTAGGCGATATAACAGAACTGAACGACCAGATAAAACAGTTGACCCATGGGCGATACCAATCGCTTTCTCTTAATATGTTGCTGGGATACTTATTTGCTCCTGTGGCCTGGCTTATTGGGGTAGCGCAGGCGGATATGGTATCAATAGGACAGCTACTCGGCGAGAAAACCGTATTGAATGAATTTTACGCGTATACTACTTTGGCAGAAATGAAACGCAACAGTGTAATTGAGAATCCGCAATCCCTGCTGATAGCAACTTATGCCTTGTGCGGCTTTGCCAATTTTGCTTCTATAGGTATACAAATTGGGGGTATCAGTCAATTAGCACCTTCCCAACGGAAAAATCTTACTGAACTAGGTGTAAGGGCATTGATTGGCGGCACCATCGCCTGCCTGATGTGTGGCTGTATTGCCGGAATGCTTTTTTAACCATATAACTCTGCCATTCGTCTCTTTTAGCATATTGTTAGCCAGTTATTTACAACCTTCTTTGCGATAACTGCGTATAAGACGGCAGAGTATTTATTTTCGGGTATATCTTTCTTAGTATAAATTTGGCGAAATGTTCAAAACTCAGGCATGTTGAAGATTCTTACAAGTTCAAGATTTTGGGGGTTGGTGATCTGTATGATAGCTGTTGTTCAATTACAGGCCCAGCGTTCGCGTTGTGCAACCGGCTCTGCGATGGAAAAATTTTTTCGGGAACAACCTTTTCAAAAACTGCAATTCGAGAGAAAACAGGCCTCTTTTCAGGAAACCTACGAAGTAGCAAGAAGGCAGAGAGCAGAGGGGCAAAAACGAATACAGGCCATTGTAACGATTCCGGTGGTAATACACGTTGTGATGGACAATCCCAATCTGATAACGAATGACCAAATTCAAAGTCAGTTGGATGTATTGAATGCAGACTATGCCGGCGAAAACCTGGATGCCGCCAATGTGCCTGCCGCATTTGCTTCCGTATTCGGAAAAAGTCAAATCAGGTTTTGTTTGGCCCGACGCACCCCCGATGGTCAGTTAACAAATGGTGTCGTTAGAAAAAGCTCCTCTACAGCTTCTTCAACCAGTACAAGCGACCCGGTTAAGAATAGTATAACCGGCGGATCGGATGCCTGGGATGTTTCTAAATATCTTAATATTTGGGTATCCAGAATGCAGAATGACAATGATTTGGGCTACACATTTATGCCCGGCTTGGGGATATCCGACAGAGATGTAGGGGTAGTAGTTGCTTATCATGCGTTTGGCACCACCGGCTCCGCAGAAGCACCCTATAATAAAGGAAGAACTGCTACACACGAGATCGGACATTATTTAAACCTGTGGCATATCTGGGGCGCCAATGATTGTGTGGAATCATGTAGTGATTCTGATTTTGTGGATGATACCCCCAATCAAAACACTTGTACCACTAATGTGCCTGCCTTCCCTAAAACGGATGCCTGCAGCAATAGTGCACCGGGGATTATGTTTATGAACTTTATGGATTATGTAGTGGACAAGGAAATGTATATGTTCACACGGGGGCAAGCGGAAAGAATGGAAATAGCGTTGTCAACTTTAGATGAACGAAAATCACTATTAACGTCTAACGGTTGCGTACCACCCGTTTTGTATAACAACGACGTACAAATAAACACGGTGAATACGGATAATGCAGTGATATATTGCAATGGAAGCATTCAGCCATCTGTGTCTATTACTAATGTAGGCCATCAGGCACTTACAAGCGTCCGCCTGAATGTGTCTGTGAATGGAGGAGCTCCGATAACAACACAGATTAATCTTTCCCTGGCAACCTTGCAGACCACCACCATTACTTCTTCCGTGGTGAATGTTCCGCCCGGGCAACATACCGTTACCGTATACACTACATTACCCAATGGGGTAGCCGATCAGCATACTAACAATGATACCCTCTCTTCATTTTTGTCTGTTTTATCAGCTGTAAATTCGCCTGCGACACAGGGATTCGAGAACAACCTGAATGGTTGGGGAGTAACCAACAGCAGCGACCTTTTGGACTACAATCCTGAAAGGACGCTAACTGCCGCAAAAAGCGGCAATGCTTCGGTTAAATTTGGAAGTTACGTGTATCAATTATATGGAAGAACGGCTACACTGGTGTCACCGAGGGTGGCTTTACCCAATCATGCGGATTCGGTGAAAGTAGCTTTTTGGAGAGCTGCTGCTCAATTAAATAGCAACAATTCCGATACGTTAGAAATCCTGTATTCTGTTGATTGCGGACAAAATTTTGTATCCGCATATAAAAAGGCTGGCGCCAATCTTAACACCTATGGCGTTGTAAAAAACACCAATTATATACCACTAGATAGCCAATGGGTGGCAGATACGGTGGACCTTACTTTGCCGGTGGCTGGAAAATATTCAGAGTTGATTGTAGCTTTCCGGTCTATTAATGGATACGGCAATAATATTTATCTTGATGATATTAATATTTACGCAGTACAAGTTCCTGATGCACTGAAAGAAAAAGGGTTGACAATTTCTCCGAATCCCACTTCCGATATTATAAACATCCGGCATTTTCCAAATGCAACGGGACTGCAGGGAGTGGCTGTATACAGCGGAACAGGGCAATTGGTGTACAAGGAAGAATTTAATGGTGGTACAGGTCCTAACCATATCGCTGTCAACTTATGGAACCAGGCATCGGGAATGTATATCGTACGGCTTGTGTATACCGACAGGGTAGTTACCCGAAAATTTCTGAAAATGAATTAGAATAATGTTCTATAATAACAAAGGTCAGCTCGATGCTGACCTTTGTTATGTAGATCCTTTTATCCTTATCAGATATGTTGCTCTATCTTTTTCACCAGACTAGACTTTGGTTGTACGCCAACCAGCTTGTCAATTACCTTGCCTTCCTTCACAAACAGAATAGCAGGGATAGATGTTATGCCATAGTCTACTGACAGCTTTGGATTATGATCGACATTCACTTTTCCAACATTCACTTTTCCATCATATTCCTTACTTAACTCTTCGATCACCGGGCCAATAGCACGGCAAGGACCACACCACTCCGCCCAGAAATCCACGATTGCCAGTTTATCGGAATCCAGTACTTTCTCCTGGAAGTTGTTGTCATTAAATTCAAGTGCCATAATGCTCAATTTATTTATGATTTAATAATTAACTCGGTTCGTTTAGAAAGTGCAAATTTAGTTCCATTGTCGAAATAATTCGTTTATGGCGCAGTTTCGGTTTGTACTGAGTCAAATTGTCGGCTTTATGCTCTGTCGGTCAACTGTACACTTATATCCCAGTCTGGGTTTTCCTCCAAATAAGCCGTCAATTCGTCATTTATTTCCACCCCCCTTTCCAGGGTATATAACCCGATTTTCGGTACACTTCGAGATGCCAGCACAAATTTGATGGAAGCTTTTCCGGGGTTAGACCTGATGTTCTTATCGAAAAAACTTATCATATTTTCTGTGATATCTTTAGGTGGCAAGGTTACCTGTATCTGTCGGGTGAATGTCTTTTTTACGGTTTCCAACAACATCACGCTGCTAATCTTAAATTCAAAATCAGTTGTACTGTTCCAGCGGGCCTTAAATCCGCCTGTTACAAACAATACATTGCCCAATTCAAAATGGTCTTTGCATTTCACATAGTCTTCGCCAAACAATGCTATTTCCATTTTTCCACTATAATCTTCCAGTCCGAATACGCCAAACTGTTTCCCATTTTTAGTCGTTCTATGCTGGGCGTCCACCACAAGTCCGGCTAATTTGTATTGTCGCGACAAAGATTGTGGACTAACCGACTCCTTGGCTTCGTTAAAGTCAGCAATCGGCATAATATTATAATGCCTGATCTCGAATTTGAAATGATCCAATGGGTGCCCGCTAAGAAAGATGCCTGTGATATCTTTTTCGTGCTCCAACAGTTCCGTTAATGTCCATTGTGGACAGTCAGACAATTTGGGCGGGGTCACATCCGGCATCTGCAGGTCGCCAAACAGGGTGTTAGCCGTACTGGTTGCCTGGCTTTGGTACTGGTTACCAAAACGTACAATCTTCTCCAATCCGGTAGCATTGTCTGCCGGTGCTGTGTAAAAATACTGTGCCCTATGTATAGCCGGAAAGCAGTCGAATGCACCAGAATAAGCGAGACATTCCAATGATTTCTTATTGACAGTTCTTTGATTCACCCGTTTGATCAGATCGAAAATAGAGGTATAGTGTCCATTTTCTCTTTCGTTAATTAGTCCTTCTATGGCAGCTTCGCCTACCCCTTTTAGTCCGCCCAATCCAAACCGAATTTCACCCTTGCTGTTTACAGCAAAACCTTTGTGAGACTCGTTGATATCTGGCCCGAGCACTTTCAACCCCATGCGTTTACATTCCTCCATAAAGAAGGTGATTTTTTCGATGGCACCGGCATGATTAAGAACAGCCGCCATGTATTCGGAAGGATAATGCGCTTTTAAATAAGCTGTTTGGTAGGCCACAAATGCGTAACAGGTGGAATGCGATTTGTTGAACGCATATTGAGCAAATGCTTCCCAGTCTGTCCATATTTTTTCCAATTTATCTGCGGGGTGCCCTTTAGCGGTAGCACCGGCCAGAAACTGGGTTTTCATTTTATCCAGGACGGCTTTCTGTTTTTTACCCATTGCCTTACGCAATACGTCTGCATCTCCCTTACTGAAGCCTGCCAGTTTTTGTGACAGCAGCATCACCTGCTCCTGGTATACGGTAATACCGTACGTATCTGCCAGGTCGTCTTCCATTTCCGGAAGGTCATATTGTATCACTTCCCGCCCATGCTTACGATCGATAAAGTTGGGAATATATGCCAATGGACCCGGCCGGTACAATGCGTTCATGGCGATCAGGTCAGCGAATTTATCGGGTTTCAGTTCCCGCAGGTATTTCTGCATGCCCGGACTTTCAAACTGGAAGGTACCATTGGTATCTCCCCGTTGGTATAACCTGTAGGTAGCTTCGTCATCCAGTGGTATATCATCCGGAACAATGTCTACGCCATGATTTTTCTTGATGAGGTGCAATGCTGTTTTCAGGATACTCAGGGTTTTTAAACCCAGGAAGTCCATCTTTATTACCCCAGCCTCTTCAATTACACTACCCTCTATTTGGGTTACCCAAAGGTCGGAATCCTTGGCTGTTGCCACCGGCAACAATTCGGTAAGGTCTTTCGGTGCAATGATGATGCCAGCAGCGTGTATACCGGTATTTCTAACCGAACCTTCCAAAATCTCAGCTTCATGCAATACTTTCGACTGCATATCGCTACCATTGTAAAACTCTCTTATTCTTTTTACATTTTCCAGATCGTCTGGTGTCAGACCTTCTTTCTCCTCCAGCGACTTTTCTCCTTCTTTAGTTGTGAGCGGTGCATGTAACACCCTCTTTAGTGAAATACCGGGTTTCTCCGGTACCAGTTTAGCCAGGGCATTGGAGTCCGGAAGGGGCAGGTCCATTACGCGGGCCACATCCTTGATACTCATTTTAGCAGCCATGGTACCATAGGTAATAATCTGCGCTACCTGGTTTTTACCATATTTTTCTACTACATAATCTATCACTTTCTGCCGGCCTTCATCATCGAAATCCGTATCAATATCCGGCATACTCTTACGATCGGGGTTCAGGAAACGCTCAAACAGCAGATTATATTTTACAGGATCTATATTGGTGATACCAATGCAATAAGCCACCACAGACCCGGCAGCTGATCCACGACCCGGCCCAACGAATACCCCTATATCCCTACCGGCTTTGATGAAGTCGCTTACGATTAGAAAGTACCCCGCAAAACCCATTGATTTGATGGTAAACAGCTCAAAATCAACCCGCTCCTGAATTTCGGGTGTTACCGGATCATAACGACGATGAGCTCCCTCATAAGTCAGGTGTTTTAGATACTCCCATTGGTTGAGATTGCTATCGCCATGCACCTGAAACTCCTTTGGTATGGGGAAGTTGGGCAGGAGAATATCCCGCTTCAAATCCAGCAAATCTACCTTGCCTACTATTTCATTCGTATTATCAAGAGCTTCTGGCAGATCGTGAAACACTTTCTTCATTTCATCAGTGGTCTTGAAAAAGAACTGATCGTTTGGAAAGGCAAAACGTTTATTCTTTATAGATACATCGTCATCGGTGAACTCCCTTAACGCCGGCGTTGCAATCTTTTCTCCGGTATTGATACAGAGCAAAATATCATGTGCATTAAAATCTTTCTGGTCCACATAATGTGAGTCATTCGAAGCTATCACTTTCACATTGTATTTGGCAGCATATTTTAGCAGGGACTCATTCACTTTATCCTGTTCTGCCATGCCATGCCGTTGCAACTCCACATAAAAATCTTCACCGAAGATGTCCAGCCACCACTTGAACTCCAGTTCCCCTGCTTCTTCCCCCTTTGCTAAAATCGTTTGTGGCACCATTGCCCCAAGGCAACAGGTAGTGGCGATCAATCCTTCGTGGTATTGCAAAATCAATTCCTTGTCGATACGGGGATATTTGCTATACATTCCTTCGATGAAACCAAGCGAAGTAAGTTTGGTCAGATTGCGATAGCCCTGTTCGTTTTTTGCCAGAAATAACTGGTGATACCGGCGGTCCTTTTCTTCTTTGGAAAAAACTTTTCGATGCCTGTCGGCGGTAACGTAAAACTCGCAACCTACAATCGGTTTTACTTTTAACGGGCTTTTTTTGTCGTCGGGATTTACTTTGTGCTTATAGGCTTCTGCCACAAAAGAAAAAACACCATACATATTCCCATGGTCTGTAATTGCCAGGGCGGGCATTCCATCTTTAATGGCTTTTTGATATAAACTGGTAATAGGTGCAGCACCATCCAGCAATGAATATTGTGTGTGTACGTGTAAATGAGAAAAAGTAGACATGCTGCAAATTTCGTAAAGAGCAGGCGATTATCCATGCCGGACTTTTGCACATTATTTTGAAATAGAAAGCTTGAGCAGCAAGATATTGCCTAAAATGTAATACGTAAATATGTTAACAATACGGCTATTGTTTAACAACTCTTTCCTTTATAATATTTCCGGATTGATGATGAACGGAAACAAAATAAATACCGCCTGGCAATGCAGCAAATTCACTGATTGAAAACGTATTGCTTCCTTTTTGTAAAAAATATTTTTTGATGGCAACCGGTTGTCCCATACTGTTAACAATCCTGGCTTCCACATTCTCACTGATTGGATTATCAATATTAAACACCAGCGCGCTAGAAGATGGATTGGAATAGATTTTATAACGCACATTCGGCATTGCCCCTCTATCTATCACTACAACTTGGCTATAAGTAAACCGTCCATCTAACTCAACTTTTTTTACCCTATAAAAGAATTTTCCTGAAACTATATTCCTTGTATTGTAGCCAAAAGAGTATCGGTTTTCCCCTGTTTTATCAGAACGAGACCGGATACCTATTTTTTCGAAACGAATACCATCCCGGCTTTCTTCAATTTCAAAATGACTTACAATAAGCGCTGCTGCAACTTTCCATTGCAGTTGCACCGTATTGTTCAATTCGAAACCGGTGAAGTCAACAATCTCCACAGGTAAAATTTCCGGGCAACTATTCTTGTAAAAAAAAGAATATGCGACTAAATCAGATCCATTGATGCCGGAGGAAGTAATGGTGATACTTTGTACCAGTTTGCCTGAATTACCTAAAACTGCAGCACCTTGCCTTACAAGAGTGGTTGTTGCCGGTGTTGTAAGAGAGAACACACCTGTTGCAGAATTATAGGTCATTAAACGGTCGGCATCATGTGTGCCAGGTGCAAGAACAAAATCACTTGAGTTGGCCGGCGATGCGCCGTACCCCGTTACCGTCACCGTAACGGTGGCTGAATATGGGGTATGTCCTCCCTGTCCGCTATTACTCGCATTAACGTCCAACACCAAAATTCCAATTTCATTTGCTGGCACAGGAGTAGAAAAAGTGATGGTATAATTTACATTGCCAACAATAGCATACCGACGATCGCCGTCAAAACTGTTGACATAAAAAGTATTGATCCCATCTGAGTAGCTGTATGAATTAGGTTGCGCTTCCAAATTGTTGTAGCTATAGCTTACGGTGGATACGGTTTCACCCCTCCAGGGACCTGCAACATTTTGTGCAAAATAACATTGGGTAATCCCCCGCAATGAAAAAAATGAAAATAACACGATAAAGGATAAGGTGGGTTTCATGGGCTTTACTTTACATACTGAAGAAATATTAGGTACTTAAATGTTTCTTGCTGATTTAATTAAGTATAAAAACTTATTGCCAACAGAAACAAACGGTCAATATCTTTCAATTAAAATAACGAAGATCTTATATGAATTATTGACAATATTGCAGAGAAAGTATGTAGAATATCTAAAGCCCCGAAAGCTATTTTCCTGAAGCCGATCTTTTCAGTTTACGTGCGTACAGCCAGTTGCCTGCTAACCCTATAATTAACAGGAAAAGTCCGAAAAATTCACGCGTATCTTCTATCCATGGGGTGGATGCTTTCATAGACCCTGCAATATTTTCTGCATTGTGTTTAGTCATCCAATCCCACACGCCATCCTCTTCTATAAATAGAAACATAGCATAGGCAAAAAATACAATAATGCCTATAGCATACATTCGGGGATAATATTTGCCACGCAATGCCCACCAACAGGCTAAAGCCCCATATAAGTAAATAGGAATCCAAAGGTAGGGATCGGGATCGTTGTATTGTAATATGGCAGAAAGAAGAAAAACAACCAGGAAGAAAATATTAAATGCTTTCATTTGCAAAGTTTTAATAATTACATATGGTGCTTCAATTCTCAGGTAAGCGTTTAAAAAAAGCATCCAACCTAACAGTTGGATGCTTGCAATACATTATGCTTCCTTTTTAGAAGCAGCTTTTTTAGGATTGGCCGGCCGGCTTTTTCCAAAAGACCCCTGGGCAATTTTCCCTTTTTTTGTTTTTTTATCACCTCTTCCCATAACTAGAATTTAAATAACTATACAAATTAAAATAAAAAAGCAAGATACTAAATGTATCCTGCTTAAACACGTTCGGATGGTACTGATTATAATTTACCAGACAATTCTTTACCAGCTTTAAAGCGTGCAACTTTTTTAGCTTTGATTTTGATAACCGCACCAGTTTGAGGATTACGACCATTCCGTGCAGCACGTTTAGTAACGGAAAAAGTACCGAAACCAACCAGCGTTACTTTTCCGCCACCTTTTAGGGTTTTAGTAACTGCCCCGATGAAAGAATCAAGTGCTTCGTTCGCCTGAGTTTTAGTTATACCAGCATCATCTGCAATCTTAGAGATTAATTCAGCTTTGTTCATAATAGAGCTTTTTTTAAATTTAATTAGGTGGACAAATATAGATGCTTTTTGCATCCAACAAAATTTCCTGGTCGCTTTCTGTTCCCGCCTGAAGGCAGGTAGAACCCGCATGGGATAAGGCTTGCAGAAAATGGATGAAAAAGAAGGAAACACTATTCGTAGTCCATTTTTTGCTGAAACGCAGTCTAGCAAAGGGTTTGGCCCACCGTTGGCTGAAAAGCTTGCCTATAAAGGGTTTAAAAGGAATTTACAATAAAATTTCATTCCCGCAAGCCCTATTATTTGTTATCCACATTTAGTTAACAAGCTGCATAGTAGTGCTAAACTCCACTGTCAGGCTACCCCAGAGCAGTTTTAACTCTTTTGTTAATTCCGTAAAATGGTGCTGCAAAAAAGCATCATAGCTTTCCCGCTCATCAAAAAATAGCTGGGTGGTGTAGGTAGGTCCTTCCGTTTCATCCTGGTCCTGCAAGTGAAATAAGCGGCATTCACTACATAAACCGGTAGCCAGTAGTTTCGGAAAATACACTTCTTTTTGCCAACGCAACCATTGATCGGTAGCCTGCCAGGCTACTTTTGTCGTAATGTTATGAACGATCATTTTGATTTTTAGGAATGTTTTGTAATAACTTGTAACTCAATAGCAACAAGCACAAAAGTGCAATAATAATAAATACCCAGATCCAACCTTTATTTATTTTTTCGCTCACTTTTGTTTCTTGTTTTTGAGCCACAGGTTCCAGTGTTTTCGGTATTATTATCTCTTCCAGTGGGAGGATGCTTTCTGAAAAAAAACGCAGGTCATATATAGGCTGGCTAGCACCTTTATTACCGGTTTCGATATAATACCGGGTATCATTTTGTAACGAGGCTATGGCTACCTCTTCCAACTGCCAGCCCAGCACATTTTTTACGGTAAGGGGTTCATTGTCTTCATTTTCAATTATCAGCAAGACTTTCTTTTCCTTTCGTCCTGATAGTAGTACACTGTCTGAGTTCGGCATTAGGATCGCGTCTCCAAGTGGGTAGCCCAATGTATCGTATGCATAAGCAGTTCTTCTGTACAACGCAGTACCGGTAATCGCTAAATTGAGTTTTGCTATTGGATAACTATCTTCAAATTGAAGTGTGACATAACTCTTTTTGTTGCTGCTATCTTTTTGAAGGATACGCGGACTTGGCAGTGCGGTGTAATTACCTTGGATATACTGCGTTTGCAGCCGGCCGATTTTGGAAATGTTAAGTGGAGGAAGTCCTTTGTCAAAAATAGAAATCTTGAGGTAGCGATAGTTGTTAGCAGCTATAGGCACAAATTCAAGGTATTCAGCACCACCATTGTTGCTATTTTTTCCAATAATAAAATTATCAACAATGGCATACCAGGTAGTATTATCATTGCTTCCGCTGACTCTTGCAGTTCTTAATGCAACTGCTTTGTGAATAGTCAATACCAAACTGTACTCGCCGTCTTTAGCAGGACTGGTCGTTTCTACCACCAATTCTGAAAGACTGTCTTTTGTAAGCTGAGCTATGACCGGGAACTCCTCCAGCGCCTGTTGGCTGATGAACGCTTTTTCCCTTTTCAGGATATAAGGGACCTGTTTACCATCTTCAGAAAAAATTCTGAAATCCGATAAACCGGGATTACTTTTAGCAGCGATGTCCGGTGTAATCATTATTTTGTAAAAACCGGTTTCCCTGATATCCTGTAACAACACTTTATAAGAAGATTGCGAAAAACTAACGATACTGGAGAACATCATTAACACCAGGATACTTGTACCTCTGCTTATTTTATTCCACCTTCTTTTCATCTTCAATTATTATTTTCTTCAACCGTTGATACATAAATGAAACTACAAGCAACAATACGCCCAAACTAAAAAATGCTGCTATTTTTCCGGCAATAGGTATGTTGCGGATATCGAAGAGGAAAAGCTTCAGCAATGTTATACCAAATAATGCCAGCGATATAATTCGCAACGCCCTGAATTTGTTTTGCATGCCCAGCCACATCAGCACAAAGGAAGACAAACCCCAAAGTATCGGCAACCCCGTTTTAATATACACTCTTTGTATAGTATGGACGGGATTGTCCGTACTGTAAAATAATGTATTACTCAGCAAACTACCTTCGATGCTGACAAAGGCGACGCATGCAAAGCTAATCAGCCATGCTGCAATATTTTTATTAATCCCAGTTACCGACGGTAGAAAGTATATCAGGCGCAACGCCAGTATAATATACAAGACAGCCGTTATCCAATGCGCAATAAAATGCACGATGCTTAATTCGCCGGCTAAAATATGAGCCTGTACCTGGTATGCGATCGGTGCAAATAAAAGATATATGACTATTCCTCCTGCATACACCAACAGGTTATAAGTAGATTTCAATACCTGTAAGCGACTGTTTCCGTATGTTAATAATAAAATAAAGGCTACGGTGTACATTGTCCAGTATAAAGTGCCCAGGCGCATGTTCGGGTATCGGCTGGCGAACTGGTAGCCTACTTCTATAGCGCCGCTTAAATACAACAATACAATGCCGGCAATGAGATGAAATGTTTTACCGGGGAGTGAAGCATATATCCCTGGTTCTTTTTCTGATTGACGATGCAATATCCACAATACCCAACTGCAGACCGCTGCATAGATAGTAGTTATAAAACCTTTGTTGATGATAATGGGAATAAGTGTAAACTTACCCGCGACGTCTGTACTGCCATACACAGCAATCCAATCCATCAACAGGCTTACTAACATAGCAATCACTATCAGACCCGAGGTCAGCAGCATCAGTTTAATGCCCGACTTACGATATAACCAATATAGCAAGACAGTTTCTGTTGCCCAGAATAGGGTGATATGGTTTCCTTTTAATTGTATCGGTGCTGTAAGAGATACAAAGGTGAGGGTTATCCCGATCAGCAGGTACAATATATTGTTGTCCGCCTTTTTATTTCTAAACAATATATACGACAAAACCATATTGAATATGCCCATAACCGCACTAAATAGTCCACGATATTCTGCCAGCCCCAATTCTGAGAGTATATACAAGCCTGCGGAAAAATAGAGGCAGGTATTGGCCAATAGAATTCCAAAGTCGGAAGCAATGAATTTTTTGTTTTCGCTGATATTGTGTGCAATGTTGATTGCAAAAAACATCAGGTAGAAAATGGTAGCAAAGATGAACCCATTTATATATACTGTAGGATCGTTATGGTACCGTGTAACAAACCAACCAATATAAATAATGACCGTAAAAATGAAGGCCAGCAGATTAAGCAGCCGCCACGATTTACGGTAAGCAATCACCAGCAGCCCGGAGTTGAGGATAATAAGGTAAATAAATAGCGATAGGTAGTTACCACTGCCACTGCTTGCCATAAACGGACTGGCAAAACCACCCACCAGGGATATGATAGCCAGTTCCTGCCGGTTGTACAGCAACGACAATAACACTGCAAATGCGGTAATAACCAATAGAATCACAAAAGTAGTAGTCTGGTTGAACAGGCGGTAATCGTGATAGGCAAGGGTAATGGTAAAATAGAAAACTGCCAGCCCGCCCCCTACAAGTACCGAGCTAAAAGCCGTATACTTTTTATGTAACCTGTGGGCCAGTCCTATCAATATAGCGCCGCAGAGGATACCGATAGCTACCCTGCCGATAGTACCTACCCAATCATTATCAATAGCGTATTTTACAAAAAAGCCTACCGCCAGTACCAATATGGCGATACCGATTTTGCTGATCAGGTTCTCACCAATAAATTTTTCCAGATCCGGGTTTCGCTCAAAGAATCCGGGTTTGGGGGTTGGTGTAATATATTTCGGCTCTTCGGCTTTAAACACAGGTGTTTCAATTACCTCTTCTTCTTTTATGACATAGAGACTTTCTTCCAATCGTTTCTCATACACCTGTTGAGGTGGTGGCAAGGGAATATCCGGTGTAAATATGGGGGTAGTCTCCTCTTTAATTTCTTTAGATAGAGAAGGCTTTACCATTGGCAGCTCAGCCTCTTTTCGTTCCGGAACAGATAAACTGGCTATTTCTTCCTTTAGCGCCCGGAGTTCCTGCTGTAATTTTTTCGACTCTTTAGAATAAGTCTTTCTCTGTTGGTTGATCAGCACTAGTATAACAATAAAGAGCAGTGCAATGAGTATTTCCATCAATCGGGTTTTCTATGCCATAAAGATATGTAGGAACATGAACAAAATGAATTTGAATGGCCGGCTGCTGGGGAACATGTGAAGACACCTTTCGGGCGATCGCCCGGGTACCATCACCAGGAATATATTTTGTTTAAGTTGACGATTGTTTCCACCGCCATATCAAGCAATCATGCGAAAATTATGGAATGCACCTATTTGAATCTCTTCGGGTTAATGTCCGTTGCGTTATTTGCCCAGCATTTCCGAATTGGCTGTTATTCCTAACTAAAAGACTCTTTTCCTCATTTAAAATTTCTTCCGTCGGGGATGACTTTCTCCTCTTTACCATCTGCCTTCTTTTTCAATGCCGGAGACAATTCTTCATTCAGCCAGTCCAGTGTAGGCTGTAATGAAATCTCATTTCTGGAAGTCGTCAGGGTCTTCAATAATCGGGAGATATTGTAACATTGTTTAACTACCACATGTATTACTTCTCCCTCTATTTGTAAATGTCCTTCTACCATCAGTAATTTCGCCTGCACAATTTCTTTTCGATATTGTTTAAACACATTGGCGAACACTACCAGGTTGGCGCTGCCGGTTTCATCTTCTATAGTTATAAAACATACACCAGTGGCCGTAGCTGGTCTTTGTCGTACCAATACCAGACCGGCTACTTTCACGTAGTCGCCGTTTTGCATGCCAGACAATTGATTTGTAGACACTATTTGCAACTGTTGTAATTTTTCCCGCACGAAATGTACGGGATGTTCTTTAATAGACAAGGCCATTGCTGCATAGTCTTGTATGACATGTTCGGACAAGGTCATCATTGGCAGCTTTACATTTTCTTTATCCGGAGGCTGCCCAGCAAATAATGCCTTCGAATAATCTTTAGAGGATACTGCCCAGAGGGCCTGTCTTCTGTCCAGAGCAATAGACCGGAATGCATCTGCATCCGCCAGGTATTCTAATAGAGATGTTGACAATCCTATGTTACGGAGATCAGTAACCGAACTATAAGTTCTTCCCTTTCGTTGTTGTACCAACAGGTCTATATCTTCCTTTCGCAACCCTTTAGCCTGTCTAAAGCCGAGGCGTAATGCACAAAATTTCCCTGATTTTTCCTCCAGTGTATTATCCCAATCGGAATAATTGATATCAACCTGCCTTACCTCCACACCATGTTTACGAGCATCAATTATGATTTGCGCCGGTCGGTAAAAGCCCATCGGCATACTGTTCAGCAATGCACAGGCAAATACATCGGGGTAATACCATTTCAACCAGGAGGATACATATACCAGCAGTGCAAAACTGGCCGCATGACTTTCCGGAAATCCATAACTGCCAAATCCTTCCAGTTGTTTAAAAATTCGCAGCGCATACTCTTCATCGTAACCTTTTTTTACCATTCCATTTATCAACTTTTGCCGGAAATAAGACACTTTACCCTTCGCCTTAAACGTTGCCATACTTCTTCTTAACTCATCCGCTTCTGCTGGTGTAAAACCAGCGGCTACAATAGCTATCTTCATAGCCTGCTCCTGGAAGAGGGGCACACCCAACGTTTTGCCAAGTATTTCTTTCAATTCTTCAGAAGGAAACTCAACCGTTTCCTCTCCATTTCTCCGTTTTAAATACGGATGGACCATATTGCCTTGTATGGGCCCCGGTCGTACAATGGCCACCTCTATCACCAGGTCGTAGAACTCCCGGGGTTTCAGCCTGGGCAACATCGACATCTGCGCCCGGCTTTCAATTTGAAACACGCCAATTGTATCGGCATGACAAATCATATCGTATACTGCCGGATCATCCTGTGGGATATTGGCCAGTGTCAGATCCAGACCATAATGGTTTTTTGCTTTATCAAAGGCTTTACGGATACAGGTGAGCATACCTAATGCCAGCACATCTATTTTTAAAAAGCCCAATGCTTCTATATCATCTTTGTTCCACTCAATATTGGTGCGGTTTTCCATGCGGGCATTGATAATAGGACAGAGGTCTGATAATTTTCCTTCGGAAATAACAAACCCACCGGTATGTTGTCCTAATTGGCGGGGAAAACCCATAAAATTCCTGGTAAGTTCTAATACCTTCCGCAGATGGCGATCCTGTGTATCAAAACCAGCTACGCGAATGAGCTTACCTGCTTCCCATTCTTCAGCGTGATCGCGGATAGAACCCGACAACAAATTGATGGTATCTACCGACAACCCCATCGCCTTTCCCACATCTTTGATAGCACCTTTATGGTGCAGTTCTGTTACAGTAGCTACAATCGCAGCTCTGTCCCTTCCATACTTATTGTAGATATACTGCATCACTTCTTCTCTTCGTTCGTGTTCAAAATCCACGTCTATATCAGGGGGCTCATTCCGGGCTGAAGAAATGAAACGTTCAAATAGTAAATCTGCTTTTGTTGGATCTACAGAAGTGATGCCAAGACAATAACAAACCGTAGAATTAGCAGCCGAACCTCTTCCCTGGCAAAGAATGTTTTGCTCCCGTGCATACCTTACAATATCGTATACCGTCAAAAAATATTTGGCATAATTCATCTCTTTCATGAATGCCAGTTCATGATTGATATTGTGCATAATTTTAGCAGGAATTGTTTCGCCATACATCCGGTGTGCGCCTTCCCATGACAACCGGGTAAGTTCTTCCTGTGGTGCTATTCCTTCCGGTGAAATCTCATGAGGGTATTCATACTTCAGTTCATCCAGCGAAAAGCGGCAGGCTGCTTCTATGCTTTTTGTCTGCCGGATAGCATCGGGATAATGAGCAAATAAGCGCAACATCTCTTTTTGCGATTTAAGGTATCGTTCAGCGTTGGCATGCAGTTTGAACCCGGCATTGTAGATCGTACATTTTTCCCGAACACAGGTCACCACATCCTGCAACTCTCGTCTTTCAGGATGATGGTAATGCACATCGTTGGTTGCCACCATAGGGATTGCCAATTGTTCAGACAATTGAAAAATAAGTTGCAGCCTTTTTCCATCATTACCACTATAATAACGGGTGGCAGCTATATACAAATCATCTTTTATTACAGAACGATATTCTTCCAATTGGGTAACAAACGACGCTGGAAATTTAAATTGCGGGTCCAATGTATCCGGTGGAATCACAATGCACTTAATCCCTTTTATGCAGGCATACAAATCTTCCTTGTATAAGGAGCATTTTCCCTTTTCGGTTCGGCGGTTACCAACAGTCAGCAGGTTGCACAACTGCGCATATGCCTGTATGTTGGTAGGGTATGCCAGCACAGCAGGTCCGTTTTGCAGATCGAGCCGACAGGCCGGTATCAGCCGGATATTGTTTTTTCGCGATGCCGCATGTGCCCGTACGATACCCGCCATCGTATTGCGATCGGTGATGGCTATGGCACTGTACCCGTGGGCAGCCGCCTGTTCCATTAACTCTTCCGGGTGAGAAGCCCCTCGAAGAAAACTGAAATTACTGGTGATATGAAGTTCGGTGTACATTCTTTTGCGTGCATTGATTCATCTGATAAAGAAAAGAATAAAATACTAAATAATTTAGCATTTGGGAAAAGATAGTTTTCTCTAATGTATAATCTGCCGGCTGCTAGCTCCGTCGTAAGTTGACGGTTATGGAGAGAACAACAATTTGAAATGCATCCAGCTTACACCCAAACTCAATGCCGTTTAGGTTCTAATTTATAACTGCTGACGGGATTGTTATCAAAATTTTCCACCCATTCTCTTCACCCTTTTTGCGGAAAAAGTATCCAAAAGCCGCCGGGGAATTATTACACCCTATTCCCCGAAACGCCCTGATGTAGTTTTTGTACTATCTGTAATTTCGGCTATAGTACCCTTAAATAATTGTTAGGTAGAAGCTATTTAACCTTAACTAAAACAGCATTGATATGCCATATAGCCGAAAGCTAAGATTGCGGTTTTCTCCTCAAATCATCTCAAAATAAATTGACTGTTATGGTGTCTCCTCCAGCGGGCAGATGCAGGTTCTCTGCCTAAAGGCAAGTAGTACACCATTCCTAATTCGTTGCGCTGCCAGCAGAAAACTTTTCTACTGGATTGTTGATGGGGGCTACAGTTTTAAGATAATGAAATATGGCGGAAAGGTCTTCTTCCGTCATACCGCTGTACATTGTCCAGGGCATAATGCTGTTAAATTCTCCTGGTGCCACTTGTGGTAGTATATAGGCGCTATCAGCATACATTTTGAATTTACGAATGAATAATTCTTCTGTCCATCCACCAATACCGGTAGCCACATCGGGGCTAATATTTGAAGAGCGTAACATGCCTCCGGGCATCGCAAACTCCCTTCCTCCTCCAAAAGCCAGTTCCGGAACAATTTGTCCGTTGGCAACCTTGGTATGACAGTCCATACAGGCGGCTGCATTTACCAAATATTTGCCATACGCCAGTTGATTGGAGGCAAGAGGCATTTTTTGTAAAGTTGCTTTAACCGGAATGGTATTGATTATGAAATTCATCGGAAAGTCGGATGCCGAGGCCGGCAATTGATTTTCTATCGGTGACAGCGAACGGATATACGCTATAATTGATTCTATATCCTCGCCATCCATCTGGCCATAGTTCAGGTAAGGCATTACTGGAAACATCGCCCGCCCATCTTTAGTTACACCGGTAGTAATTAAACGAAATAATTCTCCATCAGTATAGCTGCTAATACCCGCCGGTGTAATGTTCTTAGCATAGTACACGCCCGGAAAACCCATTTGCTGATCGAAGCGTTCGCCTCCCTGACCCAAAGTTCCTTTTACAATAGGTCCCCCAAACTTGCTCCAATCCCTTGTAGAATGGCAATCGATACATACGGCTACACTATTAGCCAGGTATTCTCCCCTCGCTATTTTTTCCGGGGTATACGTTATTGTAAGTTGCGGTGCATCACCAACGGAAGGCAATGCCACCTTCACATAAATAAGCGCAATACACAGCAATGCAATAATAGCAAGCATTATAAAGCCCAGGGCTTTAAGAACTTTTTTCATGTTAGTAGTTTAAGTAAGGGCTTACTATAGGAGAGCGTAGATGTAGTTAAAAAAAACAAGGTATAAATAAAAGTACAAAATATTATATATGTTTATATATTTATTTATAATAATTTTTATCGTGTAGTCTAAACTGTTAGGTTATCGGGATATTTCAACCCATCACCCGGCGGGCACCCCTTCATATCTCTCCATAAGGAAAGTACCGTATAGGATAACATAAGCCAGCCATCAGGTACTGTATCGTCATTGGCAGCGAGCCTTAGGCGGAAGAAAGGTCTGCCGAAAGTCCCCCTGTCCGGAGTTTCTGACGCCGGACGGGTTATGTTATCCCTGTTTTCAAACAGGCATAACATCTGAAAAATATTATGTAGTCAGGTCTCTCAATCGCAGGCATGCGCCTGCTCATAGCGAAAGAACGATCGCTACCCCTTATTTATGGGTAAGCGTCGCGGCAGCGGCTTCGTCTACAAACCAATGCAACTCACCGGATACAGGTTTAATGACCTGTGATGGATATACATCGGGATTGGAAACTCCTTCCAACACTTCTTTCAGCGCATGTGCTTTACCGGCACCAAAGGCCAAAAACACAACTTTGCCGGCACGATTAACAACGGGAGCGGTTAGTGTAATCCGGTACATTTCCTGCGCTTCCAGAAAAAATGCTTTCACCCAGGCGTCTTTTTCATGTATAACCGCAGTGCCGGGAAATAATGACAGGGTATGTCCGTCATCTCCCATCCCGGATAGCACAATATCAAAGCTTTGACCTGTAGACCCGAAATAATTGTGTAGTATTTTT
Source organism: uncultured Terrimonas sp. (assembly GCA_964604365.1). Taxonomy (GTDB): domain Bacteria; phylum Bacteroidota; class Bacteroidia; order Chitinophagales; family Chitinophagaceae; genus Agriterribacter. Next base: position 256,734 of record CAZRYS010000002.1, on the reverse strand, counting down.
TCGTACTCCTTTGCAGCGGCCTCAGGTTCTATATCAGTACGCATAATATGCACCTGTTCTTTTGCCACCGGTACCTTATCCAGGAAGAATTGAAAACTCATTCTGGCGTTGTTGCGCTCATCACTATAAGGCACAGCCCGTTCATCTCCCCAGAAAATATGCAACTTACTCCAATCAATCCGACTTTTGTAAGGTTCTGTAGCCAACAAAGCATATAGTGCTTTAGGAGAATTACCACCGGTGAGTACCCAGGTACACTTATCTTTTTCTTGTAAAACGGTTTCAATGGCAGTGGTCATCCATTCTGCCAGTTCTTTGCTGAGCAATTCTGGATTGGGCTGTATATGTAGCGTCATAGTGGCTTGTTTTGTGATCAGAAGAACCTGCAATATACACTATTCTTCCTCTTCGCCACGAATACGGAAGACCGCATTGTTCATATCATCGTTTATACGTAACTGGCAGGCCAAACGGCTATCAGGACCTGCATCGGGCAGTGTATCCAGCATGTCCAGTTCCGGATCGGACATGGGACCCAGTTTGTCACCGCCTTCCAGTACTTCCACATGGCAGGTGGCACACAATGCCATCCCCCCACAAGTAGCCAGTATGCGATACTCATTGGCTTTCAGTGCCTCCATTAGACTCAAACCCATATCGGTAGGCAATTCCAGGTCTTGCCTCGCTCCGCGTCGGTCTTCTACTGTAATATTTATAAAATCCATAAATTTCTTTCTTGTTACCAACCCATTCATCTAAAAGCCATGTACACCATTAACCGTAGTGTATTTAAAGCTAAGGTGTTTATCGGGGTAAATATACTTAAAAGCACTTTGCGCCATCAGTGCGCCTTCGTGGAATCCACAGAGAATCAGCTTTAATTTACCAGGATACGTGTTGATATCGCCTATGGCATAAATGCCCGGCTCGTTGGTAGAATAATCTTCTGTGTTCACTTTAATGGCTGACTTATCTATTTCCAATCCCCAGTTAGCAATAGGACCCAGTTTAGGGCTTAATCCGAACAACGGAATCAGGTAATCCGCATTGATGGTATTGATCGTCTTATCATGCATGGTAATGTGTACCTCACTCAGGTGTCCATTACCGTCTATTTTGGTGATATTCGATTTTAATATGAGATTAATTTTTCCCTCTTCAGCCAGTCGCACAACTTTTTCTGCAGAATCCGGAGCACCGCGGAAGCTATCTCCCCTATGCACCAGTGTCACTTTTTCGGCCACATTACTCAAAAACAAAGTCCAGTCCAGGGCAGAGTCACCACCACCGGCCAATACTACTTTTTTATTTCTGAACAATTCCGGGTTGCGTACCATGTAAGCTACTCCCTTTCCTTCAAAATCTTCCAGCCGCTCTATGGCGGGTTTACGGGGTTCAAAACAACCCAGTCCTGCAGCTATCACGATTGCCTTCGCATGAATTTTTGTACCCTCATTGGTTGTTACTACAAAAGAGCCATCCTCTTGCCGCATTACACCATCCACCCTTTCACCCAAAGTAAATTCAGGTTTAAACGTAGCGATTTGCTCCATTAAGTTATCTACGAGCTCCTGGGCATTCACACTGGGAAACCCCGGGATATCATAAATAGGTTTCTGGGGATATATTTCAGATAACTGTCCGCCTACCTGTGGCAACACATCCACCAGGTGGCAACGTAATTTCAGGAGCCCTGCTTCAAAAACCGCAAAAAGCCCCACAGGACCAGCTCCAATGATACAAAGATCGGTTGTCTTCATTCCTTATAATTTCACTTTTATGGGTTGGGGTTGACAAGAGGTTGTAAATCAATCTGAAAATGCCGTAATATCCCCAATTTGCCCGCAAAGATAATATTTACTCAAATAGCTATTTATCGCTTTCCGTAAATGGGTTTACGAAATCAGAAAATCTGACAAAACTCATACAAAGGAGGTCGATAAAACGCATTTTGCAGGCAAAACATAACCTAAATCAGCCTTTTTGAACTGGTAAATCCTTCTTCTACCAACACTACGCCCGGATGGGTTGCCTTTTTAAAACTACCCAAAGTTGAATTCAGGTTTAGTGCTTTTGCACCGTTTGACGTCATCCATTGCAACAAAGTGACATTGCTCAGGGCTGGAAAATGCTGTTTTAATAATGCAGCCTCTTTTGTTATATTCAACTGCCAGTTGCTGGCGTAGCTATCTGTTCCTAATACAATACTGCAATTGTGCCTTATCAGCAATTCCACAGGAGGCATCTGCCCTTCTATATACATATTGGCTCCGGGACACAGACAAAAATAAAGATTGAGTCCTGTTTTGCCGGCGTACTCCAATGCAAAAACAAGATCGTCCTCATTAATACATGTATTGTGTACCAGTATAATTGTCTGCCCATTATTAAAGTAGGGAAGCCAGGTCTGTATACTACTTTTACCCGAAACAATAACAGGCAGATTCTTACGACCGATAGATTGATAAAAGGACAGAAAATCCCCGGTTCCATGCCGAAAGAGTTGGTTCTCTGCCAGGCATTCCTGGTTGTGAATAGTGATCGTTTCTCCTACAGTTTGCCTGTTAATCAAGCGGAAAGTTTCGGGTGAAACGCTATACGCGGCATGCGGAGACAATACTGCCGTTTCAAAATGTTGCCTGAATATTGCCTGGAGACTATTGAATGATCCCAGCTTTTCGGAGGCTTTATCGTCATCCAGGTTACTGATTTCCAAGAAATTATACCATTGTAGCGGCGACCGCTTTTTAGGTACTACGGAAAGTCCATGGTTGCTGATGTCGCCCACAGCAACGATCCCTGCAGCATACATCTCGTTTGCGGCCATAGTCATCGCCTCCCATTTTTCCGTATCTCCGGACACGGGAGACTTCATTACTGCACCTATAAACCCCGGGAGCCCTGTAACTTCGGGTATCAATCCTTTCATGTGGCTTAACTCCAGGTGACAGTGACAATTGATATGTCCCGGTGTGATAGTGCCGCTATGTAGTTGAATATCTTCCCCCGCCTCATTCGCAGAAACAAGATCGAGTACGGCTCCGTCGGCTCCGGTAACCAATACCACATTCTCCAGCAATCTGTCACCCGTAAATATTCTGTCTGCCTGAAATTTTAAAATCATATCAGCAAATTGACTGCAAAATAATACAATAGTGTCCAAGAGTCTGTTTCTCATGGCTCCATGGTGTCAAAAACCTTGGAGGCCTATAAAAAAATGGAGGCAATCTTTTCGATTGCTTTGTATCTTTGCCACCAAATTTTTACACAATGGCTCTTGTGCAATTACATCGCTCACATGCTGATTATGGATTTACTGCAACCGATGCAGGCGGACACTCATTGACAATAGACATACCCGCAGAACAGGGAGGTACCGGCGACGGTTTTCGCCCGATGCAGTTGTTGTTGGCTGGCTTGGGAGGCTGTAGCGCAGTGGACATTGTAAGTATACTGAAAAAACAGAAACAGGATATACAAGATTTTGCAATTGATATTGACGGAGAAAGAGAGCCCGGTAAAGAACCCTCTGTATGGCAAAATGCACAGATCGTTTTTAAGCTGACGGGAGAAGTAGAGCCGGCAAAAGCCATCCGTGCCGTAGAACTTTCTATGAACAAGTATTGCTCTGTAGCAGAAACGCTTCGCAGAGCAGGTGCCGATTTGACCTGGAAAGTAGTGGTAAACGGGACCGAGGTAAAATTGTAACCCTGAACGGGGATATTAAATAGTTGTAGAACGATGCTTTAGCGTCGTAGTTATAAAAATGCTTGTGCTTTCCTGGCTTTATTAATTACATATCATATTACGATTAACTCAACACTAGTAGCAGAATGAATTTACATCCCAATACGCAAGCTGTGCGTATTCAGACGCCCCGTACAAATGAGCTGGAACACAGTACACCGCTTTTTTTGACCTCCAGTTTTTGTTTTGACAATGCTGAAGAAATGGCGGCTGCCTTTGCTGAGGAAAATGACAATAATATTTATACCCGTTTCAGCAATCCGACCGTACAGGAATTTATTGATAAAATGTGTGCGCTGGAAGGCGCAGAAGCTGGCTTCGCAACGGCCTCGGGCATGGGTGCTATTTTCGGCACTTTTATGGCTTTTCTGAGCAGTGGCGACCATCTCCTGAGCTGCAGTTCCGTATTTGGTTCCACTCACACTATTATCACTAAATATTTCAAACGGTGGAATATCGACTACAGCTATGCAGATATCCGTCAACCGGAAACCTGGGAAGCCTTAATAAAGCCCTCCACCAAAATGATATATGTGGAAACGCCCACTAATCCCGGGCTGGATATTGTGGATATGGAATGGCTGGGTGCGCTGGCAAAAAAACACAATATTATCCTGGTGGTAGACAACTGTTTTGCCACCCCCATTTTACAGAAACCTGTGCAATATGGCGCCCACCTGGTATTGCACTCTGCTACCAAATGGCTGGATGGACAAGGACGTGTGTTGGGTGGTGTAGTAGTGGGTAAGGCAGACCTGATAAGAGAACTTTATTTATTCTGTAGAAATACGGGGCCTGCATTATCTCCCTTCAATGCATGGGTATTAACCAAAAGCCTGGAAACACTTGATGTGCGCATTCAGCGCCATTGCGACAATGCAGAAGCATTGGTAAAAGCGCTCGACGGACACTCAAAAGTCAACTGGATAAAATACCCCTTCCATCCCTCGCATCCGATGTATGATGTTGCTAAAAAACAAATGACAAGAGGGGGTGGATTGGTAACCTTCGATTTAAAAGGCGGTGTAGAAAGCGGCATCAAATTTATGAATGCCCTTCAGCTACTATCGCTCACATCCAATCTCGGTGATAGCCGCAGCATTGCGTCTCACCCTGCTTCCACCACACATTCCAAGCTCAGCGCGGAAGAAAAAGAGGCGGTAGGCATTACGCCGGGGCTGGTACGCATTTCCGTAGGACTGGAATATGCCGGAGATATTATCAATGATATATTGCAGGCGCTGGAGAAGAGCTAAGCGTACGTTACGTGGGTGTTTCTTTGAAAGTTCGCTGGTTGCTATTTTAGCCAGTAGTAAATAATCACCCAGGCCACAATAAAGAAGAGTCCGGTATATAAATTAGTCAAATTCTGTCTAAGGTCCTTTTTGATTAGAAGCCTGTACAATATCCAGACGACGAATATGACTAAAATGCCTAGCGGGATGTAAATTCTCAATGGACTCATGAGGTAATTGGTATATTTTTGATAATAGTATTAAGTTCCTTCGGCTAAGATAAACAAACCGCATGAAACCCATGGAATGAGACTGACAGGACAGTCCGCTACTTTTTGTCTAGTGGCACTTTTTTTTGCATAACAATTCCCTTCCCGGTTAATAATTGTGCTCTTTTCTTGAAATAATCCTATTTTCAAGAATAAACAACGAACGATCGCTTATGTCTCCATTTGTAGCCGAAATAACAGGAACTGCTATTTTGATCATATTGGGTGCCGGAGTGGTAGCCAATGTATTACTTTCTAAAACAAAAGGTAACAATGCCGGATTGATTGTGATTGCCTTTGGATGGGCGGTGGGCGTATTTACCGGGGTATATGCAACTGCCGCGGCGAGCGGTGCTCACCTGAATCCGGCGGTTACCATAGGCTTTGCGGTAGAAGGGCGTTTTCCCTGGGCAGAAGTGCCATCCTATATATTAGCGCAACTTATCGGTGCTATGCTCGGTGCTGCTATCGCCTGGTTGGCTTATCGCCAACATTTTGATGTTACAGAAGATAAGGATGCCAAGCTGGCGGTATTCTGCACATCGCCGGCTATCAAAAGCAATTTCTACAATTTTATTACTGAGGTTATAGGCACATTTATATTGGTGCTTGGTGCTATGCTGATGGCGGCACCGGATATGAAATTGGGTGCGCTGGATGCCTTACCGATCGCGTTGCTGGTGCTGGGTATCGGGTTGAGCCTGGGTGGTCCTACTGGCTATGCTATCAACCCGGCGAGAGATTTGGGTCCTCGCATTATGCATGCAATACTGCCGATAAAAAATAAAAGAGATGCTAACTGGAGTTATGCATGGGTGCCGGTAGTCGGTCCAATTACCGGTGGAGCTTTGGCTGCCCTGGTGTTTAAGTATTTGTTGAACTAAGTTTTACTTGTAACTAACGGTTTTGTATAAGCGATTTTGAACTAAAAATAAGTATTTCTTTAGAAGCTTTGTCATTACTCATACCATATTTCCAGGTAGGGATCAGAAAGTGAAAACCTTTGTATAATTCCCGGATCTCTTCACAATCGTTATACGACAAAATCCATTTTTTTCTTTTCCGCAAAATCATTGCCAGCCCTTCATGATCAAACCCTTTATGTGCATCTCCCTTCTTACCATACAGCGTATTTTTTATCAGGTAAGGCGGATCTATATAGGCAAACATATCAGGATACTGCAGTAAGGGTTGTGAAAAATCCGATTTTTTCACGGTTACATTGGGATTATAAAAAGAACGAAGTCTTTCAATCGAGGTTTTTGTAAAACGGAGATGCCCGGGAGACATGCCCCCAGAAAGTGTAGATCCGGAAAAAGAAGAGCGATTCAGCACATAGTATACCGCCGCCCTTTCTAGCTTGGTTTTAAACTTTCTTTGGGATGCCTGCAAGGTATAAAAATCGGCTTTGTCCAACGGATAGTAACTTTCTACTTTATCGGCAAGGAGTTGGGGTTGCGCTAGCAAACATTGCCAGAATTCCACAAGCGGCGTAAAAATATCATATCCATGTACCCGTACGCCCGAGCCCGCCATCATTAACTCTATAGAACCTCCTCCGAAAAATGGCGACAACAATTCTTTTGTGCCTTTAGGAAAATAATCAGTAATAAATGCCACCGCCCGGGTTTTGCCACCAGGATAACGGAGAACCGAACGGTCACTCATAGGTTGTGTTGTGGCAAGTTGAGGCTTCTTACTGGCTTTCACTAGCTTTCCTTTTGAGTGAAATAAGCAATCTCTTCTTCAAAATTGATATAGGGATATGCTGTCTGCAACTCATTTACCATTTTCAACTGCGCCTGTAAAAACTGTCGATGAGCAGGGGAAGTAGTATCAAAGGGTCGATGTTTCATAGCAATGTTAATTTTCTCCAATGCTGCTATCAACGAATAGTTTTCCGGCTGAATACAGGCTTGCTGAAATTTCTCTGCTACATAACGGATAGCCGTTTCATTAGGGTGTACCATATCTTCTGCATAAAAGCGATAATCCCGTAGCTCATCAATCACTATCTCATAGGACGGGAAATAATACAGGTGAGCGAATTTGGCAACCATATGATGTACAGCCTGTATAAGTGTGGCTTTGCTGAGATTGTTTTCTATAACACCATCCCTAATATGCCGTACCGGACTGATAGTAAAAATAATTTTCAATGCCGGGTTGACCAATTGCAATCGATATACCAGGTTGCCAACAGCCGCAATGATTTCTTCTGTTGTCAACAGCCGCTTAGTAAATTTGTCTCCGGGCAGTTTATGGCAATTCGCTACCGTATAATTGTTTTGCTCTTTTAGCGCATACACAAATGCGGAGCCGAATGTTATAATCAGCCAATCTGTTTCCTTTAGAAAAACATGGGCATTCTTTATTGCTGCATTGATGCCATTGATAACCATTTGAGAGTTGGTATGGGAGAACCGACTGTGGTGATCCCAACTATGCCAGCCTCCATTGTGTTGCACAAGGTCATACTCCGCATATGTTTTATTTTCAATCCACGAAGTGATGGCATCCACAACGCTAATAGGATTGAAAACGATACCATTGGGATTTACCAAGGTATTAAATTTACGCTCGTGAAGATAATTGCCAATGTGCTCTGTAAAACAGGAGCCTGTTAACAACAATTTCTGTGTGTGCGAAATTTTCTCCGGAAGAGAAGGAGGCTGGAACCTGATACTGAAGTCCATCATGCAAAAATAGTATTCGCCATTAATATAGCGTTACCCAACGCTTCTTTGTTGAGTTGATTGTGCAATCCCTGCGCCGAAAAATAATGTAACATTTCTACCGTGTCCATATTGCCCACCAGCTCATCATTTGCCATGGGGCAACCGCCAATGCCGTTTATAGCGCCGTCAAACCTTCGGCAACCTGCGTCGAAGGCTGCCTGCAACTTCTCTGTTCTATTTAGCGGAGCGGAATGCAGATGTACGCCTATCTCAATTCCAGGAAAATGGTTTACCAGGTGAGCGGTCATTCGATTTACTTCACCGGAAGAAGCCAGCCCAACAGTATCTGCTAAAGACACAATCTTAACGCCCAAAGCAGCTATTTTTTTTACCCATTCATATACCACGTCCTCATTGTAAGGATCGCCATAAGGATTGCCAAACCCCATAGAAATATAAACAACCAGTTCCCGTTTCTTTTGCACACAAAGATGCTGTATTTCAGTTACCCTCAATAATGATTCTTCCATCGTGCTGTTTGTATTACGCAATTGAAAGGTAGGGGATACTGAAAATGGAAACCCCAGGCAACTGATTTTTTCAAACTGCAAGGCTTCTTCCGCGCCTCTTACATTTGCCACAATGGCGAGCAGTTTTGTGATAGAGTCATCCAATTGGGGGATTACCTGCGCGGTATCCGCCATCTGAGGGATGGCTTTGGGCGAAACAAAACTGCCAAAGTCCAGTGTATCAAAACCCACCTTTAGCAATGTATTCAGATATTCCACTTTTTTGTCTGTGGCTATCAAATGCTTCCAGCCCTGCATGGCATCCCGCGGACATTCCACAATCTTGATTGCATTGGCACTCATGATATGCAAGTTAAGTTTTTCCGGCTTACATTGTTACAGCCTGATTAACTCCAAATAAATCCAAGCCTTCCTTTGAGCACGTTTGCCGTGTTTTAATACCTTTATAATATGATCAATGCTTTTAACGAAATTATAAGCAGCTATACGCGCTTTTCCGAAGAAGAAGCAACTCGTTTTTTGTCTTTTTTCATAAGAAAGAAATTCAAAAAAAACGAAGTGCTGCTGGAAGAAGGGCAGGTAGCCCACGAGGCTTTTCTGATACTTAGCGGAGCCGTTAGACAAAGTTTTATAACAGAAGAGGGAGCTGACAAGGTATGTAATTTTGCTTTTGAGAAGGAGTTCATTACCGATCTGGAAAGTTTTTCCCGTCAATCCAGATCTTCTACCTCGTTGATTGCTTTGGAATCAGTTGATGTTTTGTCGATCGGTTGTACTGCAGTGGTAAAGGTGTTACATGAACTGCCACCCGTAGCCGAGCTTTTCAGACAAATAGTAGAAAATTTGGCGGCAGAAAACATTCGACGGACCAAAAGCATGCTTTCACTTTCTCCTGAGAAGCAATTTGAAGAACTGACAAAAGAAAAGCCGGAATTACTGCAAAGAGTTCCACAGCGGTATATTGCTCAATACCTTGGACTGGCACCGGAAAGCCTGAGCCGGATACGAAAAAGAATGATGTCTGTTTCAAAATCTTAACCGGGATCATCGTTTTTACTTCCCTCTCTATCTAGTTTTGTATCCATAAAACTATAACTATGCAGGCTATACTAGGTGCTGGTGGTGATATCGGGATGTTTCTTGCAAAAGAACTACAAAACTATACAAGCCATATCCGGCTGGTAGGTCGTAATCCCCAAAAAGTAAATGATACCGACGAATTATTTATAGCAAACCTTATGGATGCAGAAGCCGTATCAGGCGCGGTAAAAGGCAGTGACATAGTGTATCTTACCGTGGGTTTGCCATATAATCGCAAGACATGGGAAAAACAATGGCCCGCGATTATAGAGAACGTTATTAATGCCTGTTGCCACCATAAGAGTAAACTGGTATTCTTTGACAATGTATATATGTACGCCAAAACTGCCATACCACATATGACAGAAGGAAGTCCTGTGGAACCGCCTTCCGGAAAAGGAAAAGTAAGAGCCCATCTGGTCGCTATGATCTTTGATGCAATTACTAACCGGGGATTAGAGGCATTGATAGCACGAAGTGCTGACTTCTATGGTCCTGGTGCAAAAAATGGCATATTGAATGTATTGGTGCTGAACAATATGAAAAAGGGCAAAAAAGCTAACTGGCAGGCCGACATTTCAAAAAAGCACAGTTTTACTTATACACCCGACGCGGCTAAGGCTACCGCATTACTGGGCAATACGCCGTCTGCATACAACCAGGTATGGCATTTGCCTACTTCCGCAGAGCGGTTGAATGGAAAACAGTTCATTACTTTGGCAGCTAATGTATTGAATAGAAAACCCTCCTATTTTGTACTAAGTCCCTTTCTGATTTCACTGGCGGGTATATTTTCTACTACCATAAGGGAACTCAAGGAAATGCAGTATCAAAATACACAGGACTACTTCTTTGACAGCAGCAAATTTAACAACCACTTTCAATTTACTCCTACCAGTTATGACCAGGGGATCAGAGAAACGCTTCTATAAAAAAAGCCGCTGTGAACCAGCGGCTTCGGTCTAAAGACCATCAGATTATTTTTATGGAGTGGCCCGGTTACGCGATAATAACCGAAGGCGTCCATGATTTATCTGTAGATTGCATGAATACCTCCTTTTTATTTGGTGAACTGTAGACTTGAAGATAAGATAAAAAATACAACACACAAAAAACTAATGGTTTTCCGGTATAAAGAGTCCCTTCTTTTATATCTATTTTTGGGTGCTTAGCCCCAAAAATACTTTCATGCGAAAATGCTTCCTGTTGTATTGTATAATCTTTTGGACAAATGCACCAAGGGCGCAGGATATTGAGAGACAGATCGACAGTTTGTTACATCTCCTGGAACGTACAGAAGCTTACGACAACAAGCTGAATATTTTGAGTGAACTATCGGACAAATATTCTTATTCAGATTCTGCGAAATCTATCCGGTATGCAATGCAGATGAAACAATTGGCTGGTAAACATCGGGACAAAAGGGGGGAGGCCTTCGCTTATTTCAGAATGGCGGGCGCGCACCTGGATGCATTTGATCTTGAGAATGCAAGAAAATTTTATAACCAAGCCGTTTCTATACTGGAAAACGATACCAGTGTGGCAGCACAAACTATGCTGGGAAAAGCCTGGTCAAACCTTGGGCTAACTTACCAGAGAGAAGGCAATTTACATAAGCAGCTAGAGTACCTGAAGGAAAAAACTATTCCAATAAATGAACGACTGGAAGACACCTTAAATCTGGGTAGAAACTACCATAACATTGGTATCATATTTCAGACCATTAAAGAATACGAAACGGCCCTGGATTACTATAAGAAATCTGGACAAATGCTGGACAGATATGATGGTGTCCCGGAGATACCCGACAACTTTGTCAAAATAGTAGAGTGTATGTTGTTTCTTAATGTCAAAGATGAGATGAGGGATTCTGCCTTGTCTCTGCTTGACAAGGCCGGCGACGTTATCAGAAGGCATCCGGATATGATGTCGGAGACTTTGCACCTGCAGGCTTTAGGTATGTGTTATGAATATTTTGATCTGTCTCTGGTGCAGGCCGACCAATATTACGAAAGGGCCGCGCTGGTTGCCCAAAAAAGCAAGGTGATGCCGTTGGTCGGTGCATTGAACCTGCGGCGTTTTTACGTTCAGGAAAAACAGCAAAATTATGCTGCTGCACTATCCCTTTTAGAGGACAACTATAAAAACTATCTGCCTTTTTTAACCACGCATGACAAGCTACTGCATGTGAGGTATATGATGCAAATGCAGGAAAAGTTGGGCAACATCAAAGCTGCTCTTGCTTTACACAAAAATTACAATATGCTATCAGACAGCATACATGCTGGTGAAATGACAGTAAAGGTGCAGGAATTGGAGCAAAAGTATGCAGCAAAAGAAAAAGAAACCCAGATAATTAAACTGCAACAGGTAGCACAGGAGCAGCAAATGCAAATAGAACGGAACAGGCAATGGGTTTTCTATCTGACGATAGCGATGTTATCCCTCATCGGCTTTTTTATTGCGCGCCAAAATATCAACAGAAAAAAAAATGAGATTGCTCGTCAACAAGCCGAACTACTTGAACAACGAATTGAAAAAATGAAACAGGAACAGCAGCTCCGGCATTTGGGTGCTGTTTTGGAAGGACAGGAGTTGGAAAGAAAAAGACTGGCCAGCGACCTGCATGATGGATTGGGCGGTGCATTGTCTGGTATCAGGCTAAAACTGTCGAGATTGATCCAGGATAATACAACACATATCAATGAGAATAATGCCGCTCTAAAAGGAATAGCCGGCGAACTAGACCTCTCGATCAATGACCTGAGACATATTGCCCGGAATATGATGCCAGAATCTTTATTGAAATATGGACTAACGGCTGCAATAAAGGACTTTTGTCGCAGTATGGAGACACAGAAAACAAAAATTAGTTTTCAGGCTTTTGACGTAAATGAAAGCAAGATGCTTCAGTCCATACAAATAATGATCTTCCGGATACTGCAGGAGTTGATAACCAACACCACAAAACATGCCGAGGCAAACAATATCCTGGCACAACTTCTTCAGCAGCAAAATACCGTTTTCATTACGGTAGAAGATGATGGTAAAGGATTTGATACCCGCACCAACTATGAGGGAATGGGGCTAACCACATTAAAAGACCGGGTGCGATTTTTAGGAGGTAAACTGGAGATACATTCGGAAAAAGGAATCGGTACAACAACAAATATTGAATTTGAAATTAAAGATGAATCTACCAATAGAAATAGTAATCGTTGACGATCATCCAATGGTGATTGAAGGGCTGAAATCGTTGCTATCTGCCTACGATACACTTACGGTTATGCATACCTTTACTAAAGGCAACGAAGCCTACGATTTTCTGCAAAATGGCGCATGCGATATTATTTTGCTGGATATTAACCTGCCTGATATTAATGGTATTGAATTGTGCGGCAAACTAAAATCACGCAATCCGGATGTGAAAATCCTCGGCATGAGTACTTACAATGATGCCTCCCTGATCAGGCAAATGATACATAAAGGCGCCAAAGGATACCTTTTAAAGAATGCTTCTTCGGATGACCTATTGGAAGCAATAGAGCAGGTATACGAGGGCAAAACTTATTTCAGCGCCGAAGTGCAAAGTATACTGGCCGAATCTTCTCTGAAAGACATTCCCAATCTCACCCGTAGAGAAAAAGAAATTCTTCGGATGATTGCTACGGGAGAAACTACGCAACAAATTGCGGACAAACTGTTTGTGAGTCCACTGACAATTGAAACGCACCGAAGAAATCTCATGCAAAAGTTCAATGTAAATAATGCACCTGCACTTATCAAACTGGCAGTGGATTATAAGTTTCTATAGCAAGATAAAGGAGTATTTTTTGCAAAAAAGCAGCCAGGTAAGATTACCCGGCTGTTATATTACGCCCCAACTAAATCCTGCTGGTTAGTTTCCTGCAGCACGGTCCGACTCAAATTGCTCTATAGCCTTTTTCAACTTACCGTTTGCTTTAAGTTCTTTTATCATGTTGCTGATTTCAGAAGGGCTATAGGCGTTTTTATTGCCACTTAAATCTTTCGGCGAAGGCGTATCTATCCTTTTGCCAGAAGCCGGCCCTTCCGACTCCTGCTTACGGTTAAAAATATTTTGAACCACACCGTTGTTGATGTACAGCGGCCATCCTTTGCTGTCGGTGATGAAGTAATAGTTATTGGCTTCATCTGTTTCATTGATTACATCAAAGGCGTCTGCTAAACTAACAAGGTAGTAGAATCCTGTAATATTAGGCATTGTGTAGTCCCACCTGACTCTGGTATCGTCATAAAGCACTTCTGCAACCCCCTGACCAGGCGGTAAGTTGATATGATTCCACCAGTTACCAGCTTCACCCAATCCACCGCTTGCCAACTTACCTGCCTCTCCGAGCCTACCGTATTGGTTGGTATACTCATCGTACAACAGAATACCAAAATCGTTTGCATTAAAAGCATTATAGTATAAATACACAATATTCCAGCGCTGGCTTGCCAGGATCGTTTGGTGCCCCCTGTTATACACGTTATAATACATTCTTCTTTTTTTGTTGCCCCCGTCAGGATGTTTTATATCTTCTACATTCCAGGGCACCAGGTCATATTCACCCACTACAGTATTATCTGGTGGATCTACAGGGTTATAATCTTCCGATACCCCGTTAGTGGCAACAAACGCCATCATACCAAAATTGGGATTCACCATAAAATTGTAATCAATCCAAATGAATCCTCTGTCGCCCCACACAGCTCCCCATGAGTTAACGGCCCGAAAGGCGCCATTCGGTCCTTTGTTGTCGTCGTAGCCGGTTATCAACATAGCATGGCGTGCGTGCTGGCCAACGTTCACAAAAGACGAGTGGCTGGAAATTACCTGGTCTCCACGCCAGGTCATAAAATTGTCACCTAACTTAGCGCCAAATACTACCGGCCTGTTTTGTGACAAATACGTTTTTATTTCCGTTACATCCATTGTAATTTTTCTGAAGTTGCTCAATTTATTCTTACCGGCTTCTGTTGTATTTGATGGATCGGGCGACTGCGAACAGTTACCCATACTTTCATAGGGAGCACTGTTTAACGATGCACTACCCCTATTAACAAGCTGCGTAAAAGCCGGTTCAAAATTGGTACCATTACAATTTGTTCCTCTCAGGTTCGAGGGAATAGCCAGAAATAAATCCTTAGGACTTGTCTGGTTTTGCGGGTTGGAAAGTGCAGGCGCAGACCAATTTTTATCAATGGCATTCAACATCGTTTTCATGTTGTATCCTACTGCCCAGGTTACACAGGTACCATACCGTCCCTGGTCACCAACCGGGGGTAGCTTTCCCGAAATAAGATAGCTGGAAGGAAGGTTGTTATTGCCAAATCCTAAAAATATGTTTGAGGGAATTTCATCGGGATTGTCGGTACCCATCCATCCGGTAGTGAACTCGGTATCGGATGGCAGTGGATCGGAATTATGGCTTTCCCTTTTTTGACAGCTAAGAAATAATATAAAGGGAAGTGTCAACCAAAGGCTCTTTTTGTTATGTGTCATAGTTTTCATGTTTAGATTTTATTGGCCAGATAAATATTCGATGTGGAGAGGATGTGACTTGTTTATTTCGTCAAAACCAGGCTTTTCGCCCAGGTACCGGATGCTGTCTTTTTTTAAATTGCCTTTAATTTCCACATTGCTGAACACCGGTTTCCGGAAAAAGGACGCGTTGCTGAAATCAACAGACTGTTGAAATTTTGTTCTGCTCCACTCTGCCGATCCGCTAAAGGTGGCACCATTGAAGTTTACCCTATCCAGATATTCACCATATTCGAAGAACACCGAACGCCTGAAATTTGTCAGCCCAAAGTCTGCATACTTATGTACCACGACTCCTGCGAGAGAAGCCTGTTGCCAAAAATCTACCTGTTGCATCAAAAACTGCCCGGTAATATTGGCCTGCTTGGCCCAAAAAGACCCTCTTACCACCGATTCCTGTATCAACAAATTATTGCTGAAGAATGCTTCATCTATCCTCAGATCGTTTTCGAATAAACCCGCCTGAAGGGTGAGTTGTTTATCGAATATGCTTTTAGTAAACAACGCAATCTGGGTAAAGTTACTGGCGGTAAAGTCTACATCTTCTCTAAACATGCAGTTGTAAAACCCAACGCTATTCGCAAATTTGCTGAGAATATTCAGCGAATCGTTTGCTTTAAAACCAATAATCTTTCCGGCGAAAGTGCAACTTTCGAAAAAAAGTGGAATATCTATTGTTACCAGTTGCGTAGTATTGTTTATCGGAAAGGAGGCTAGCGTGGTAAAGTCGAGCGTACCCTCGATAGTACAGAAAGAATACGTGACAGCTTTTTTTCTTTTGATATTATTGAGTACTTCCTCTGCTTTGATGGTCTTAGAAACAATTTTGTTGGTTGACACGCAGCCGAAGTTCAATACAAGTAAGCTCAGTATGCCTGATAAAATTATTCTTGCGGGAAGGCTCCTTGGTATCTGTTGTTTCGCCGAATTAGTAATGTACATACGTCGCCATTTACCAGGCAAAATTATCGGCAGGGGGCCGAGCGAACAATCGTGACTTGGCAGTATATTTTTCTACCGGAAATCCGGTAGAACCAGTACTGCGTTGATATTTCGGGCAATTCTGAGATATTAAGTTTCCATTACCTGATCAATGTTACAGTTCCTTTTCGGGTGAAGTAGCCCCCGTCTGAACATTCCATTTCTACAAAATATACGTAGCTATCTGTTTGTAATTGTATTCCATTAAGTGTGCCATCCCAACCCAGAGACTTATCGCTTGCCCTAAAATCCCTTCTTTCGTATACTATCTTCCCAAACCGGTTGTAGATAGCCATATGTTTTACGTAAGAAATTCCGAGCACTGTAAAAACGTCGTTTAGTCCATCTCCATTGGGTGTAAAGGCGTTAGGTATATGCACTTTAGCAGCATCACATTGCATTTTTATTTTTACTTCGTCTTTTGCAGTACAGCCATTAACATTGGAAACAAGTACAGTGTAGGTGGTGTTTGCCACAGCTTTTGTTTCGGGGCTGGGACAATTGGTACAATTCAATGCTGTAGCTGGTGACCAATGCCAGGAAACAATATCCTGCGAGCCGGTTGTTGAGAGCAAAAGAGGTATCCCTGCAATGATTTCTGCATCGGGGGGAGCAGCTACTGTTGGTAAATCATATACGTCAATTCTGATATTTGCTGTATCTGGAAAACAACCGTTACTATCACTGCCAACGACGGTGTACACTGCGCTATTTTGTGGTGATACAATGGGATTTGGAATATTAGTTGCGCTCAGACCTGTAGTGTTGTGTATCCAGGTATACCGGCTGCTTCCACTAACCGTAAGTGTTATTTTTTCTCCGCGGCATATTCCAGTATCTGCTTGTACCCTCATCGGCTCAGGAAGAACCACCAGCACAGTTTGACTTGCTGTAGCAGAACAGCCTATTTCATCTTTCACTTCTACTTCATAGGTAGTCGTCACCGTAGGTCGCACAAAAGGTTTGGCTATTTGAAGATCTGAAATTCCATTAGCCGGCTTCCATTGAAACTGAGTACCGCCGGTTGATTGTGCATTTAACTGTAAACTTTGTCCTGCACAAACCTTTGGTTGATCAGGCAATATCGACAATGTAGGTTGAGGACGTACATTCAGCCTGTCTTTTGCTTCTGCCGCCACCGTACATCCGTTGATATCGCTTATCAGCAATTGTGGTTGATACCGTCCGGGGGACGCATAAATATAATTGAGCAAGCTGTCAGTCACAACGGACACATTGCCGTCACCCAGGTCATAAACGTATTGAGCTATTTTCTGCCCGCTACCTTTCAGTTGAACTTCGCTACCAACACAAACCTCAGATGGTGCCACTTTTAATGTAGCTGAAGGTTTATTAATGTAAATAGTATCAATATACTCTCCTGTCAAACCATTATATCCATACACCAATAACTTTACTGTATATTTTCCAGCTTCTTTATAAACGTGATTGGGTGTATTCACGTTCTCCAATAATTGACTATCGTCTCCAAAATCCCATACTATTCTTGTGTAGTCATAAGAGGTATTCTGAAAATTAACAACAGCAGGAGCACATTGCGAATTTGTAATAAAAAACTTAGTAAACTGAAACGCCGAATTAAAGTTTCTAACTACCAGTGTTTGTGTCATTTCTGAGGTGCAGCCTGTAGCTCTATTAGTGGCTCGCAGCGTAATAACATAAGTCCCTGGTCTCGGGTAGTTATGATCGGGGCTAGCCTCACTGCTGGCTGACGAACCATCTCCAAAATCCCAACGGTATTCTATCGCATCTACGCCATATATGTTTGTGTTGTTGATAAAACTTACCGTGGTGTTCAACGGAACTTCGTTACCATGTGACATATAGAAAGCCGCTTCCGGTCCAAAAACCTCAACCTGTTTACTGGCAGTACCGGTGGAGCTACTACATCCACCAGCATCTGTAATGGTTAGTGAAACATTGTAAATACCCGGATGTTGGTAACGATGTGAGACAACGGTATTTGTGTTGGAAAGTTCTGTTTGTCCATCTCCAAAGTCCCAAAGCCACTGCCTGATTGTATTGTTAGAAGCAGTTGATGCATCTCGAAGTCTTACTTCGTCTGTATTAAAGCAAACTTTGTCAGTAACTACATCGAAAGCAGCGTTAGCTCCCTTGAACTGAATGACCACAAAATTGGTAGTATCCTCACAATCGAAATGGGTAGAGGTAGTGATCAGCCTTAAACGACTGTCTTTTGGCTGTTGCGGTAATAATTTACCCCGCGCTTCTCTTTCCCAAGTATAAAAACGATCGCCCCAATCCCGGGTGTAGGTGCCGTTAAATTCGGTGCCGTCTTCGTATTCCCATTTTTTTATACTGTACCCGTCATATACATCAACCATTGGGTTTTTTTCATAGTTTGCTGTCAGATATTCTATCGGGGTGCCGGTACAAACGATCGTTGGCGTGACATTTAATGTTGGCTTTTGTTTTAGTAACACTTGTACCCAAATAGAATCCCGTACTCTGCATTCTGCATTGATGGCCGTTAGTACAACTTTATATGTTCCTGTTCTTGTAAAGTCATGTTCTACATTGGGAAGACCGGGGGCAGCTGTCTGCGTTTTACCATCTCCGAAATCCCAGATAATGCTAGTGGCACCAACAGAATTTTGTGTAAAGGTCACTTTTCCCCTACTCCCTTCGCAGGTTCGATCAAATCCTGTAATCCTTGGGAAGGGTAGTTTAACCGTTACAAAGTTCTTTTTAGAAAGTGTATCTACACAATTGCCATTATATACGGTAATAGCAGCACCATAAACCCCTTCTGCATTGTATTGTACTGCTTGCTGATCTACCCTTCCGGTATAGGGCAAATAATTATAATCGCCTTCCAAATCCCAGGTAATATTTGTAAATGCACTACCGCCCGTGTAAACGTAGGTTACAGGTGTATTACCGCAGATTAAAGCGTTACTCACTGAGAAATCTGCTTTTGGCTTAGCGTACACTACTAATGCCATACTAGTTGAGGTTCCTTTACAGCCATTCTTTAATTGATACTCCAATGAGACGTTGAAAACGCCGGGTCTTGTATATTCATGTATAGGTTCGGGTTGGGTGGAGGAGGTGCCATCTCCCAGGTTCCATTTATAGGTAAGAATTTCTTCCGAGTAATAAGTAGCAAACATTTGAGCCTTCAGATAACCACAACTGAAATTTTCATACTCACTCAACTTGTTGCCAATATGCACCCAAGGCTTTCCGATATTGATTGGCTGAGCAGCCGTACTACTGCATCCGTCCCTGTTTGTTGCCGTTAAATTAACGTAGTATGTTCCTTCGTTCGTATAAGTAAAACCAGGTGATTGCAATGTGGATTTGGGACCATTCATATCTGAATAAAAATCCCAGTTCCATTGTACCGCGCCCGGCGTTTTATCTGTAAATTTCACCAAAGAAGGTGCACCGCAGGGGTTCTGTATATCTGCTGTAAAATCTGCTCTCGGTGTTGATTTTACTTCTACGGTTTTGATATTAGCATCTTTACAGTCACCAAAAGTGGCTTCCAGTTTTATGGTGTACTTACCGGTGTTGGCGAAATAGTAGGCGAATTCAGGGTTCCATGTTTCAACCAAATCATTATTCAGATACCAGTTGTAACTGTTCGCTGAGGGTGTACTAGTGGAAGAAAATCCAACATGTTGATTTTCACAAATAAGAGTTGGTGCCGAAAAGTCAGCTTTATAACTGGCTACATTCAGGTAATCTGTTTGGGTGCTTGTTATTGAACAGCCTTCGGTGTTCTTAACAGTGAGACTTACGGTATAAATTCCCTTTTTATTAAAAACATGTGAAGGATGTTGGGTAGTAGAAGTCTTTCCATCTCCAAAATCCCATAACCAAGACAGGGTGCCAGGACCACTGCTGGTACTAGTAAACTGTACTGGATCAGTTTCTTTACAAAGTACCTGCTTACTACTGACAAATGATGCTTCTATAGATGGCAGGATTTGAGCCACATCTTTTTTCTCTATCGTTGTATAACATCCATAGTTATTAAATACAGTTAAATTAACCGTGGGCTTTAAAAGCATATTATAGGTATGGACTATTGTGTTACTATTGGACTCCTCTGTGCTTCCATCCCCAAAATCCCAGTAATAGCGCTCAAGCTCCCCACTACCAGGACTTGAGTTACTTACAAATTCGATAGACGCCGGAATACAACCTTTGTCGTTTGTTGTTTTAAATGCTGCCACCGGCTTTTTGTACCCTGTAATTTGTTGAGTATGATTACTGGTTTTATCTCCGTCTGTAATGGATAGTGTCACGGTATAGGTTTTATCTTCTGTGAATACCGCTGCCGGATTGGCCAAACTACTACTATTTCCATTTCCGAAATCCCATTTATATACGGCATTGGGAGAGACTCCCTCAGATAAGTTGGTAAACTGGACCGTAAACGGAGGACAACCGCCCTCTTTATCGCTATTGAAAAAAGCACGGATTTGTGCTTGAGGCTTAATAGAAAAGAAACATAAAAGTAGTACTACACTACTTTTTATAAAAGGAGGGGACAAGGGGGAGAGGTACATCTCAGGTGTTTTACACGGTAATATTAAGATAATGTTTCAATAATAATCATACAGCAACAAAAAATCCGTCGAATTTTTTAGACCAATTTTTAACTGCAATCATCTGAGAATCATTCAGTATGAAAATCCCACCGCATGACACAAATAAAAAAGAGCATCACCAATGATTGTAATGCTCTTTCAAGATGAAATGTTATATCTATTTTTTCTGTTCAAGGAACTCAGTCAGCAGTCTTTCGGAGCTGCAGTAAGAAGAATTCCCTTTGTCGTATCCAAGGCTGTGTTCTACCTGTAGTGAGCCAAATGGCATCATGTAAGCTTTGAATTGACTATATTGATCACGGTAGGTAAGCACGTTGTATTTTTTACCTTCCCACTCAATTTCGTAGTCAATATCAAAATTGTTATTCAAGGAGTTGCTTTTTCTTTTGGTCATTTTGACTTTAAATATTTTGCCATTCCAGGGGTGGTCAACACCTTCTACCTTCAGCAACACTTCATCATTTTTTTCCGGACCTACACGGGCAGTAGTGATAATTAACCCCTCGTTTCCAGTATATACTTTACAAACATTTCCTACTTCGGGGCGTTGGTTTTGTGCGATAGCGCACAGGCTAAAAATACCGAATAACATACTTAATACTATACTTTTCATACAATTATATTTTAATTATTTATAATAGATTTTCGATTGCTTTTTGTAGAACTTCTGGTTTGTAGAGATTGTCGCTGCCTTCACTAAAGGCGCAGCTTACGCGAAGTACACCGTCTGCGAGCTTCACATCGCGGCTTCCTTTGTCTGTCCAGGAAGTAGCTGTGTTAACAATCACTACACTTTTGATACTGTCTTTAATTGCTTCTTTACCGAGTGCGTCAGCAGTAATGGCAGCTAACGCATTTACTACAGAATCCACACCATATATCTGGTGCACATAAAAATCTTTCAATACCTGTTCATCCTCAGGGAAACTGGTTTCGTCGGTACTTAAATTGATACCAAGACCAGTTTTTTGTTGTAATGTTGCTTCTGCTTTTTGCGTTAGCTCTTGAATTTCTTTCAACATCCGGCGGGTGGTTAGACTCATTTGATTTGATTTTAGTTTTAATAATTGTCGTTAGCTTTTGCTATTGACTTAGTAAAAGTAGAATCAGGA
Source organism: uncultured Terrimonas sp. (assembly GCA_964604365.1). GTDB lineage: Bacteria > Bacteroidota > Bacteroidia > Chitinophagales > Chitinophagaceae > Agriterribacter. Next base: position 234,932 of record CAZRYS010000002.1, on the reverse strand, counting down.
GTTCCCTATTACAATACTGCGTTCTCAGTATGTATTACATATGTTTGATTGTCAGATTGGTATGCCGTTGGTTTGCGCTCAGATCAATATCAAAGGAATCTTGTCACCGCATTTGTAAACAGTACACAAAAAAAGTCCCCCGCTCGGGAGACTTTCAAAATAGTTAATAAATGTCTACTGCTGGATAAATGCGATCGAGCTAGGATTGATACCAGGGCTAACAGAAAAAGAAAACTTCTTCTTTCCGTTTTTATCAAAACAAAATACTTCACCGGCAGTAGTGTAGTTTTTTGCATCAGTTATATAAACATCTCCAGATAACGTATCGAAGCCAATGCCATATGGATTCGTGATAGTAGTGCCATCGGTAACAAAATTGCCAGTGGTTGCAAAGTTGGTGGTGTTTAACCTGCGAACATGGGCCGATCCGGAATAACCACCAGTAGTAAATAGAACCCCATCATGATACTTTAATTTACCCACCGCTGTATCTGCTGCAAATGTTACAGTATTGCTGTTTGTATTTACTTTTACGAGTGAAGGTTTCACATCACCATAATCACCGCCACATGCCACATACACGTTACCGTTGTCATCTGCGGTAATCGCACCCGGGTTTATCCCAACTCTTATTTTTTGGGTTTCTGTCATGGTAGCGAGATTAATAATTGATAACGTAGAATCAAAGCCCGGTGTGATACCGCCAGAGTTAGCCACGTAAAGTTTATCTCCTACTACTATCAGCCCTTCCGGATTGGCGCCAACTTCTATCCATTTTTCTACCGAAAGACTGCTGGTATCAATTACCGCTACTGTTCCATCCCAGGAACTAACCAACACCTTGTTTTTATATCCTACCGCATACCGTGGCAGGCGGCTAACATCGCCAGATGTTTTGAATGGAATCTCTTTAATGTCTTTTGCGGTGCTGGCGTTTACAACCTGCACTTTACTGGTCTCATTTAAAACAATATACATTTTACTACCGTGTAACAACAGATCGTTGCCGGTTTTCCCTAGGTGTTGGTTGTTTACATTTTGATAAAAATCCGTTGTGGCTGCATTGGTAGCAAAGCTATAGTAAGTAAGTGTGGTGTTTTCTTCGCCAAAGGTTCCCTCGCTTAAAATATATAGTCCTGTTGTAACTATTGGGGGTTCGGGTGCAGGGCTGTCATTTTTCTTACATGCTGTGCCGAGTATTATTACTAAGGTAGCTAACAGAAGATGTTTTGTTTTCATTATTGTTGTTTAATATTTAATGTGTATACTTAATTTATAGGATCGACCTGGCATTGGATAATTATTAATAACATTATACTGCCGATTGCCTACATTGTTAACTTCTAATTTGATGATGCCGGCTATCGAATTGATCACAATTTCCCGAGACACGGAAACATCCTGCGTAAGCCAGCCTTCCAAATAATTGTAATAGTTGTTTCCGCCCAACCGATAGCGTGCACCGGAGAAAACACTACTGTATCCTGCCTGCCATTGATGCCAGTTGAATATCATCATTGCCGACCCTGAGTGGTCAGGTGTATAAGGTATGCGTTCTTTATAGTAGGGGCTTGAAGGATCTGTGATGTCTCTTGCTTGTTGAAAGGTATACGCAATCCTTCCTTTCCATTTAATGATATTAGCGATAGATCCATCACCTTCTGTAGTTATATCAATGCCTTTGATATCTACCTTTCCCAGATTTAACATCCGCCAGGAAAAAAGATTTTGTGTTGGCACCGCAACAATTTTGTCTGATATGCTATTGATATATCCGTCCAAGCTAATATTGAATTGTTGCACCAACCCGGCTGTTTTTTTTGAATACACCACACCCAGATTGTATTGACTGGCTAACTCTGGCCGCAATTGATTGTTGCCGATGAAATTGTAGTACAGGTCGTCGAGGGTAGGCATCCGAAAAACTTTCTTGTAAAAGAAACGCATGGCGAGAGGCCCATAGCTGTTAAGTTTTCTTGCGACCGATATTGTGGGCGTAAATTTGTTTTGCTGGGGGGCTGCTGTATTCAGGCGATTGTTGTCTGCAAAGTACGACCATAACACCCCCCCGTTAATATGCCAAAGAGAATCCTTGTATGATAGAAACAAATTACTGAGTAAACTCCTCCTAGTTGGATCGGCAAAATTTGGCCGGTTAGCCTTCAATCTGGCATAAACGCCGTCGGTAGCAAAAGCTACCAACCAATACTGCGCAATCGTACGATTAACAGCAGCACTTAGATATAACTGTTGTTGTCGATAATGTTCGTCACGTCCACCAGCATTATTAAGAAAGTCTGGATCTATGTACCTCGTGTAGGCATGATTTGCTTTCGCCAGCATCAATAATTCGGTAACCTGATTAATCGATTTTTTGTATCGGATCTGTCCAAAATAATCCCGGTTATATAGTTGTTGTACCGATCGGTCGTTATAATAATCTATCGCCCCGGGCAATCCGCGTTTGGAGAGAAAAGCGCCGCCCTTGACTTGCAGTGTGGCACTATCCTTAAATAGTTTGGCATAGTTCAGTTCCCCCTGAAAGGAACGAATGGCACTATTGTTCCGTCGCTTCGTTTCTACAAAATCACCATTCACCTGTTTAAAAGGATAGTTTTCCTGAGAATTGACAGCATTCACGAAAAATTGTAAGAAATTTTGGCGAGGCAAAACAAATCCGGCATTGGCGGAACTTTGCCAATATCCAAACGAGCCATTTTTTATACCTACCTGCCAATTGTTTCGGTTGATGGCTCTAGGATCAAATGAAACTGTTTTCATTGCTAATATCGCGGCACTGGCAAATGCAGTTGCCGGCAATATTTCACCTGTAGGGTTTGCCTGATGTAAACTTAAAGATTTTAAGACGCCGCTGGAGTAGCGACTAAGGTCAGTTTGACCCGCCTGAACATCTGCTACGGGTACTCCATCGTATAATATGCCTGTGTGGCTGGCCCCCAAACTTCTGACGGAAACAGTTTTTAGACCGCCTGCACCACCATAATCTTTCACCTGCACTCCGGAGAAAAAGCGAACAGCATCTCCAACCGTTGGTGCATTTAAGTAATTAAGTGTTTTTTTATCCAATATCTGAACAGGCGTTGCCTTATTGAACCCCTCCTCCTTTTTCAGACCTTTCAATAAAATATCCTGCAGCATTTCGGCAGTACTGTCCTGGGCTGATAACGACAGGTTTGTGAGACAAAATGCAATGATTACTATATAAAGAAAAACAACTCTCATATAGTAGACAGAATCGGCATTGGCACCAACACACAAAAAATCATATTATTACATCGGTTTTTTTAGACAACTTTTTCCTCGAAAGTCGAAAAATGACGCTAAAGGCAGGTCTTCTGGCTTGAAGTCCGGCTTGAAGCCTTCCCGCTCCGAATGAAGCAGTGGCGGAGGTACAAACCGTTTTCTAAAAGAAACTTCTTACAGCTGCGGGACAGCTCCGGTTTTGCACCGGATTCCCTTTTAATCCTGGTAGGCAAATGCCTGCAGGAACCCATAACAATAGCAAAAATACGTCTTTCTACTGTCTGCTGCTTACACAACCAGGGTATTTGCAAACGTTATCTATTACACCGGAATGATGTTAACAAAATAATCGCAGAGACTCTTGATATAAAGACCTACCTTAGCTGTCACATTTTGAGTTCTGTCGCTCTTGTAAAGACTCCCTTCTACTATTTTACATCTGCCATTTTCTCAAATATTTACATTGATTGCTAACGCATTGTGAGGTTGAGCTGTACTTTTAGACAAATTGGTAAATAAGTGGGTCTTGTAAAGTTCAAACAGAACAAGGGTGTCGATATCGCTGACAGATTTTACTTCACATTCAGAAACAAAAACTTTAAGTAAACTATGGCCACAAGCTGGGGGAAAAAAGAAAGAGAAAACAAGAAAAAAGAGGAACGCAAAAAGAAGGAGGAAAAAAAGCGGGATCGTAAAGAGAATTCCAGGAATGGAAATAGCCTGGATGATATGATGGCATACCTCGATGAGTACGGTAATCTTACTTCGGTCCCACCAGATACCAGCAAAAAAATAGAGGTGAGCCTGGATGACATAGAAATCGGTGTTCCCAAACAACAAAAATCAGATGTAGATAAGTTCAGACGGGAAGGCGTCGTAACGTATTTTAACAGTTCCAAAGGGTTTGGCTTTATAGAGGACAGCCAAAATGGACAACGCCTTTTTGTACACCAGTCATCATCAGAGAAGCAATTAAATGAGGGATTAAAAGTGACTTTTGAATCAGAGAAAGGACCGCGGGGGTATACAGCCGTTAAAGTTTTGAGTAATTAAACAGCTATATTTATCTTGTGCCGTTATCGAAAATGGAATGTTGAGAACGATATCAAATTTATATCACAGGCCACTTACAGAACTTGCTAAATGAAAAGCTCTCATTAAACTAGCCCGCAAAATAATAGTAATGGCTAAAATTACGTATAATAACAAGAATGCTGTTTTTTTCACATCCTTAAAAGAGTCTGTAGACAAATACTTTGCGCAAACCGGTCATAAAAAAACCGGCAATATTCATTTATATACCAAAACAGTAGTTTTTATCCTTGCGGCGGTGGGGCTATATTGTACACTATTGTTTGTAAAATTGCCTATATTGGTGGGAGTGATGGCAAGCCTGCTGTTAGGCTTTGTGATGGCGTGCATAGGCTTTAACGTAATGCACGACGCAAACCACGATAGCTACTCCTCCAATAAATGGGTAAATAAAACCCTCGGATTAACGCTTAATGCTTTAGGCGGCAATAGTTTTATCTGGAAACAAAAGCACAATATCATTCACCATACCTATACCAATATTGACGGGATTGACGATGATATTGCTAAAAGCCCTTTTATCAGGATGTGCAGTACGCAACGATGGGTTGCCGCCCATCGCGCACAACACGTATATACGCCATTTCTCTATGCCATCAGCTCAATAATTTGGGTATTGTATCAGGATTTTGAAAAGTATTTTAAAAGAAAAATACACAATACAGCACTTCGAAATATGTCTGTTACGGATCATGTTCTGTTTTGGAGTAGCAAATTATTGTATATCGTATTCTACATGATAATTCCCATGTTACTATTGGGATGGAAATTATGGTTGCTGTATTTCTTTTGTCTGCATGTAGGCTTGGGCTTTACCCTGGCAATCGTATTTCAGTTGGCGCACGTAGTGGAAGAAACAACTTTTGAGTTTGCAGATCAAAATGACAAACATATTGAAAATGAATGGGCCGTACACCAGGTGAAAACAACCGCCAATTTTTCGGATGGTAATAAGATTATTTCCTGGTTTGTAGGCGGACTAAACTACCAGATCGAGCATCATCTTTTTCCAAGGATTAGTCATATCCACTACCCGGCACTTAGTGGTTTGGTAAAAGCTGAATGCCAGCGTTTTCAGCTACCCTATAACAGTATCCCGACGATGAGGGCTGCGGTTGCATCTCACTTTCGATTTTTAAAATTGATGGGTAAAAGGCCGGAGTTGGCTTTACCATAATACCTTTCAACAATATTTTTTAGCAGCTCGAAAGATTCTTCCCGCAGCAAACCACACTCTTCAAATTGCGGTTGCAGATTTGTTGATATAATTTCCATTGTATTATCTTTTGGACTTTGGTCTAAAATTAAACAGATCCACGTTCCAACCAACTGCCACAACAACGGACCTTGGCTTAACTTTCATCGCATTCCTGACAAGTTGCAACTCCTTGCTTGTTTTTCTAAAATCTTCGTTATGTATAGGAACAAGGATACTAAAATTAGCCTTTTGATTCCTTTGCCAGCCGAACTTTAGATCAAAACCCACCCCTACTGTCACCCGCCATATTGCACGTTTGTTGCCCATACGCCCCTGTTGTCGGTAAAGCTATAGTCGGTAATAATTAAACCATTAACACCTGCCATAGCCGTAACAATCGGCGTTTTTTTTTATCAGGCAACATATTGTATATAACGCCAACATTCCCGCTGATGCCTACCTGATCGCCTCCGCCACCAGCAAAGAAACCAATGTATTTCAGAGGTTGATATTCTGCCTTGACCCCTGTACCACCATGATCTAACCCAAATCCGGGACCTACAAACAACGACTGATTCTTCTTTTGCGCATATAGGTCAAAAACTGCCAACAAACAAAGAGATGTATAAACCAGTTTTCTCATAACTAGTAAATTGGTTTTAGGGAAATGTAAGCGTCCAATGAAACTTCTTCAGGGAGTCTAAATTCAGCGTCCAGATTTTTAATATTCGATTTCGATTTTGCGGATACAAAGGTTCAATACCTGCATATCTTCTTACGGAGTCTGCATTGACAACAAAAACAACGAACTTATTTTCAACAGAGGACTCCAAAATGCTTTCCCAAGGTATTCTAGAGCTATATTCAAAACTTTTCCACGCTTGCACAACATTCATCTGAACTCTATTTGTATGTCTTTGCGCATCAATATAGGTAGAATCGTACGCGACTGATCTGTAAAAAAGGATATCCTGACTGCTGGCATTCACCAGTAATAGCTTACGTGGATCCGATTTATCTAATAGCTCGCAGGAAAGAGAGAAAAAGATCATGGCAAGAACGGCAACTGTCTTAATTTTCATATCCCTATTTTTCAAGCCCGATATTTACTTGTTATATACGGCCGTACCCGGTGAAACGTTGACCGCATATGGACAACATAAAACAGCTCTTCCTTTAAGATCATGCTGACAAACCGAGCGTTTCGACGAAATAAAAAACCGGAAAAGTTATTGACAATAACTTTTCCGGTTGGTAGCCCAAACCGAACAAATCTCGAAACATTTTATGGAGGATTTGGAACGGTTAGTAAATATTGAAGCTGATAAATAATTGATGTTGTTCTTCTCTTATTTTGAGAAATCAAATAAAAGATGATGTATCGTAAATTCCTTATCCAGACGTTTATGTACGCTGTCAAAAGTAAAATTATTTCCTTCGATAGAATTCTCCGTAATATTTATTAAATCGCCTTCAGGCGTGGTGTGTAAGTTGTCTTTTAGCTTTGTCACAAGACTACTCTTAATATTATCTCCTGACAATACAAAACCAATCATACCTCCAAAGCTTAGGTTTTGGGCATATTTACCATTGAAATATCGTAATACCCCGCCATCAAAAATATTCTGACCACTACTATCCTTTTTGTATGTATTACAGCATACATATTTATCTGTCAAATCTTGACTACCATCTAAGTTCTTGCACTCAAAATGGAAATTTTTACTTTTCCAATTGGTGCTGTGTATTGTGATATCATAATTACCTTCTACATCTTCATCATTAGTGTTTTCTCCAAAAGCGTAAAAATGACTTCCAAAAGCTTTATTTGCATTTAGTTCAATCCTTACAAACTTTGCAATTTCTCGTTCAATTCTTGCAGGCTTGTTTTTCTTTTCTTCTTCAACTTTAGACTTTAATTCAGCACTATCATAGTTTTTATAAAAGTCAAGCAAATAATAAAATACCCAATTTTTCCAAAACTCATCGTCCAATGTTTTTAGCTGGCGAATATCGTTTGGTGGTGGAGCTGGCTTCTTAATCCTAATGTATTCTCTCTCCATCCTCATTGGGTATTAGGTGTTTTAAAATGTCCTGACCGTCTTCAAAAGCTTTTGTTTCTGTCCAGTTTTTATTAATATCCTCTTTAATGATATACACACAATCTTTTCCAAAAATCATTTCTTGGCTTGCTAAAAAATTGGCATTAGGGTTTTGCTCAAAAATTTCGTTAAGCAAATACTTCTTAGTTTTGTCAGCTTGAGGATTGTTAATATTATTTCCAAAGGAGATTTTTACCACAATTAAATTGAACCCCGCAGGAGCTTCATCTACGTCTATAGGAGTTTCAAAATAAAATCCTATGGTTTCCTTTAATGTATCTGTATAACTATCTAAAGCCCTTTTCTTTCTTCCAATTCTTGATTTTGGAAGAAAATAATCTTTAACCCTTTGCTTTTCCCAATATGACAACTCGTATAAGTCGAAAATCAGCTCATTTAGTTGCGGTTCCTTTTCTGAATATTCAAACTTACCTTCAGATAAATGCTGACTTAAATCTGAAACTTTTGTTGCCAGTTCGTTATCTAACTCTATAGGAATGGGTATTTTTTTTATGTCATCCATTCCAATTTTAGGGAATGAACTATCTATCCTCTTTTTTAAATGGATGTTGCTAAAGTAATTAATCAAGTCACTGTTTAAAATAGCGACAATTAAATGATAATAACTTTCGTTTTCTAATTTTAAAACATATAAGTCAAAATCAAAATAGATATATTTATCTAAATAAATAGCCTTTAGTGATTTGCCTATTCTACTCCAAACAATTCGTTCGCCTTGATATAATTCTTTATTTCTTGGACGATGAAACATTGATATATCACTTCCTAAATAGGAGCTATAGGAGTTTGTTTTAAATTTCTCAATATTACTCGGTTTGATAAAAGGAATAGGGAAATCATTTGTTTGTTCCTGGCTTGAATACAGGCTTTTGAATGCTTCATAATAATCATTTCTTTGCTTTTGTGTTAATGACTTCCAACTCTCTTTTTTTATACCAAATTCTTTCTCAATCTCCTCAAACCCGACAAGTTGAATACCTCTATGAAGAAAGAAATCATCATTCTTTAGTATATATTCCTGTAACGAGTTTGAGTTAGAGAGTTTCTTTATTAATAGGTTATCATATTCATTTCCTACAAGAAAATCCCTCAACCTTATTTCCCTGTGTACAAGGTCACTTTGAGCAATTTCAATTGCTTTGTCTTCCTGAATTATAAGTAATTCAAAGGGTTTTTCTGAAAACAGCCCCAAATCCACAGGATAATAATCAATAATACTATCTTCAAGATTATTTGTGAAAATAATAGCTACAACGCTCTCTTTCGCCTTTTCAAACAATATCTTCTTTACCCTTGACAGCTCATAAATTTTTTCAATTCCATAATGGGAATAAAAATACTCTTGAAAAACCTCCGAATAATCATTGTAGAAATTAGAACTGTTTGAAACAAATCCAAATCTTGTATTCTCATTACTCCAGTCTTTGATTTTCAAAAAAAAGCATTGAGATATTTGGGATTTGCCTACGATGTTCTTTGCAACTTTTTTAGTACCATCAGAAATAGCAACCTGATAAGAATTTAAAAAAGAAATTTCATTTTGAAACTCCTCTGTATTTGATATTTCAAAAAATGGCGGATTTCCAACTATATAAGAAAACACCTTGTTTTCAAAAGGTTTATCAGATGTATTAAGTGTATTGGCGTGTTTTATATTCTGAAAAAATGAATACTCTGAAAACAGGTCAATTTTCTTATTCTCTTTTAGTTCATTTGCTATAAATTCTTTTATCTCTTTCGGGTCAATTCCATTAAATATCTGAAGTGATAGAGAGAATAAAGTGAACCGTTGAGCTGTTAGCTCTTTTTCAATCCCAAATATATTATCGGACAAAAGCTGTGTTCTATACCTTATTTTTTCAATATTATTTTCAGGCTCCTCTTTTTGCTTTTGCGCAATTTCCAATAACTTTTGAAATCCAACAATAAGAAACATTCCCGAACCACTTGAAGGATCTAAAATAGAGCCGATTTTATCTTCTTTTATTACATCATCGACAATCAGTTGCGCTAATTTTTTTGGTGTATAAAATATACCGTTATCTTTCTGCTTTTCGGACAAAAAGACTTCGTAAATGTAGCTTATAAACTCAACAGGTAAAACATCAAACCTAAAATCAAACAACCTTAATTGACCTGTATTTACATCGTGATTAAAAGAACTTGCTATCAGTGTACGTACTTCATTCGTCAAATACTTATTATCTATCGTTGGCTGGTCAAAAAGTGCATTGTTAAATATTTCGTGAATGACTTTATACAGCTTGTTGATGTCTGTATTAGAGTTGTTTACTAATAACTTTTCGTAGTTAAGTGTCGCATCTTCAAAGTAATGACTAAAAAAATACGAGTTAATTATATGATTGTCCTCTAAATACTTAATATAGAGAGTTCTGTCAATCAAAGCTTGAACAACTTCATTCCTCTTGTTAGTTTGAGGAACTAATTGGAGCAATAGATTGCTTAATTGTTCTTTCAATGCTTGCAGAGTAGCAACCAACTCTTTGTCAATTCCCTTATATTTTGCTTTAGTAAAGAACTCTCTATAGTTTAACCAGAATGCACCACTATCAAACTGCCAATGCTTGATTTTTTCAATCTTATCTAAATCCTTTTGAGTAGTTGAAAAAGTGCCTAAAATACTATCGTCATTAGAAATCTTTGGGGAATACTTTGCATAGAACATTCCTATCTCTTCAGCCCCATTAGGATAGTAGAAAATTATATCTGCATCATTTTTATTCCATATATATTTCCTAACCTGTTTGAGTTCAGTGGTTTCTAATGAAGATGTGATTAGATAAAAGGAAGTATTGGTGTTATTCGGACTTTTGTAGAAAAAAACCGAATTTTTAAGTTTTTGCGATAAAGTAGTTTCTGTCTCAATATCAATAGCTTTTGGCTTCAAATCAACATTGAAGTCAAAACCTAAATTAGAGAAAAAATCTACATAATTCATTGATTATTTGTTGTTTATTTTTTTGCTAATACAATGCACACAAAAGGTAAAATTACAAAAACTTTTCATAAAGCCCCCTATTTAAATAGTGTTTAAATAGCGCTTAGGAATACATTCTATTCGTCTAAAGACTTTTATAAAACCATTAAAGTATCTAAAGCTGTTCCATCGGCTTTCGTAAAAAGTGTTTCCCAATTTGGAATTGTTGGAACTGCAATTGTTGCAAAACCTGAAATATCATTGTATGAAACAGCTATATCTTTATTTGAATGAAAAGTATAATCCCCTGTTTTATCAGGCTGTCCTGTTTCGTAATGCCAGTAGGTAACACTATCTGTCAGACATTTTGAAAGTTTCACTACTCCATCATCATACACAAACAAATCCTCTTTTAGTCTTATCTGAATTTTAAAAGTATTGTTTGCATCTTTTAAAAGGGTTAAAAACAAATCAGTGTTTAATGGAACTATGGGCATCTTGGAAAACCTCAGTTGCTTAAGTTCTGTTTCTAAATTGTCTAATATTTTTATTACTGCTTTTATTTCTCCTTTATGTCTATCAACGCCTCTTTCGGTGTGGGATAGCGGATTTAGCAACATTTCTACATATTGCCTCAATAAAACTAATTGTGCTTTTGCTGAAACATTATTTATCCTATCTAAAAAAGCTATGCTGTTGGTCAGCATACTATCCAAGGTAGTATTTTTATGGGGCTTATCTTTTCCGGTTAAGGCAAAGCAAGATTGGGGCATATAGGTTTCAATCAAATGCTCACAGTGTTTTCTTAAATAATTTGCTGCTGCCGGATAATCATTTTCCTGCAAATGATTAAAAGCTATTGCTAGTTGGCTTTTGGTTTCAAAAAATTTCGGCTTCGGTTTAGCAATATCCTTATCATTCACATAAAATTCCCAAAACAGCCAATCATCTTTAAATGGTGCGTTTTCAATTTTGTTTTTGGCGATATTAAAAAACTGCTTATCGTGGGTAAATATTAATAGTTGATAATTATTTTGGTACTCTTCAAAAAGCAATTTCAAAACAACCTCTCTATTGCTCATATCCAAACTAATCAACAAATCGTCTAACGCCAGTACATTCAATTTGTCGGCTAACAAACGTCTTTTCAAAATACCTAAGCGAATTGCTAAACCTATTGCAGTTTTCTTTGCTTCATTAAGAAATGAGTGTGGACGTTTAACTGAGTTTTTTCGACCGTAATAGCTGGGTATTTGTAAAATTATTATTGGTTTCGTAAACCTTATTTCGGTTCTAGCTCCATTGAAATTGAACGATAGCGGTTCGTATGTCAATTCTATTTCTAAATCATAATTAAAAACCTCTTTGTCTTTAAGTAGCTTATTGGCTTCAATGTTTACTAAACCAATAGTTTCTTTAAACTGACGATTAAACTCTTCTACTAACTTCACATATTGGTCATACGCAGGAGCTCCTTTGGTAGAATACTTTTTATTGGTGGTGTCTTGCGGAGGTCCCTTCAATATTGTATTAAGGGCCTCGTCAAAATACTCATCGGAGAAAGGAGCAGGCGGAGCAAAAGACAAAAAGCCTAAAATCTGTCCTTCAAAAACAGGATAAACATCTGGTTCTTCTTTATGCCAAAAATTGAGAAAACTTGCTACAACCTTGTAATCAATAAAATCTGTACTGATTGAACTTAGTTGCAAATTGGCATCCCCAATAGCTGAATAATCTTTAAAACCTATACGATAAGATGAGCCATTGTCTAAAGTCATCTTAACAAAAGACTTTCCGTTTTTTCTGGCAAATATATTTCTGAGGCTTTTATCGTGACCGTGTGTAAAATAAGCATCAATGCCTACATTGTCTTTATAACTACATTGCAATAATGTATAAATAGACCAATAGATAGAAGATTTACCGCTCCCATTCTCGCCCCATATCAGCACGTTTTTACTGTCGAAATTCAGTATATTGTCTGTATCGGTAAAGAATTTAAAATTATGCAGTTGTAGCTCTTTTATTTTCATTAGTTAATAGTTGAATTGATGACCGCAATAATATCCTTGCTTACAATATTTGCCTTTAGCAAAGCGGTACGGATAGGGCTTTTTTGCTCTTGTATGCTATGGTAAAACTTCACTACCGTTTCTATATCCTTATCGGTATATTTCTCTGAAATAGGTTGTATATCTTTCAGGTACTCCAACACTTTTAACTCCTGTATTTCGGGTTCATTGCCGAAATAGAGTTCGTACATAATCTGGTCTATCACTTCTTCAAGAGAATGGATGATTAAATCATTGCTGATGTATTTTATCAACTGCTCCTTGCGGGGCTGATATACCAATAGAATATAATCTACCAATGTAGCTACTATGTTTTCCTTATCCGTTTTTACAATAGGTATTTCCAATAGAGGTTCTTTATCTATCTGATAATTATTGCCCTGCATCTTACCTTTATTCCTTAACCAAAAGGCAATCAATTTGCTATTTAGCAAAGCTGTTAGGTATTTTAAGTTTACCCTTTCTGTTTTTATTAAATAAAAAGTGGCAGATACATAAGTATCAAAATCAGCGTATGTAAAAATGGGTCTTCCCGGGCATTTTCTTTGTACAATTATTTTTTCGTCTTTAAAAAACCGTTCTTCCCTTGCTCTATGTAAACCATACGGCTTGTTATCAGAAGTGATAATATCTGCAAATTGGTCTAAATGCCTTTTAATATTAGGATACGATAAAATTTTATCTACTTTTTTAAATTCAGAACCGGTGTATATTAACCAAAATTTGTGTTCGCTTTTTGCATAAAATCTCCCAAATTGTTCCGTTGTGAAATACGGTTTAATTAATTCTTGCTCATTATCAAATAAATTGAAATCCTTAAGTTCACTATGGTTTAATGCAAAAATACCCTTACCAATCTTGTGTTCATTTTTAAGCCTTTCAGCATTTTTCTTATTTAAAAAGTCTTGAGGAAATACAATACCTTGGGCAACTTCTTTGTTTGTCAGTTTAATGTGTTCAACATTCAAAATTTTGTTGAGAATGTTGCTATTTGTGTCATTGGCAAAGCTGATGTAGCTATCCGCATAGTTTGCCTGAATAAACTCAAATTGAAGCTTTTCAAAGTTCTCGTGTTGCGTGTCATTTGATGCTTGCAGAAAGTAATCCAGAAAAGTTTTATCAATATTATCTACCAATAGTCTTGAATAGTCGGTAGTATATTTCTCCGGTACATTTGGCACTTTCTTTACAACGTATATCATCGTCTGAATACCTGCACTCTGAAACACTTTATAATTGCCAAAATCAATAAAAGAAAGCATCTGTGTTTCCTGTACTATCTTGTTGCGTAGCTTGGCTGCACCGGCACTGGTTATCCAGTTATTCTGAGCAATAAAACATTGAATACCTCCATCGTTTTTCAATAAATCTATAAACAGGCAGGCAAAGAAATACCATATATCCATCTTGCCCATATAATATGGGCTTTCTCTAATTCCGTCAAAAGCTGCTTTGTTTGTATATTCTTTGATATAAGGTGGGTTACCAATCACGATATCAAAACCCGTAAACCAACCCTCATCATCTAAGAGGCTTGGGAATTCAAACCGCCACTCAAAAGCGTTTTTGTAAATTTTTCCGGAAAGAATTTCGTCACGCTCATTCAGTAATTTTTGATGTTTCTTTCTGGCATTGGCTATTTGCGTTTTCGTTCCTGTCTTTTTTCCAAATAAATCAATCGCTTCTAATTTCTCAATAGCACCTCTTGCCATTGCCAGCTTATCTATCTCTTTATTGGAAAAATTGGTTTTGAAAGCGTCTTTTATTTCGGAAATCAACTCTCTGAAAACTTGCTTTTTCTCGGTAGAAGATACATTCAAAAATTCATTGACTATTTCTTTATAAAAATCTAAATCGACCTCTCTCTTACCCAGCAGGTCTTTTATTTTTTGGTTTTTGTAATCTTTAGATTTTACTTTTTTGTTGAATTCTTTGAACGCCTCCTTTAATTGTACGTCAATAGCATAGCGATGAATTAGCGAATTGCCACTTACTATTTTATAGTCCAGGTTAGGGAGCGGTTGCGGTTCATCTTCATCTACAACCAAAGCCAACCAAAAACGCAGACGAGCAATATCGACAGCACCCCTTTCTAAATCTACACCATAAATACTATTTTGGATGATGTCTCTCTTGGTTTGTGCTTCGTCAAAAGTTTCAGGCTTATGAACTGCATTGTGCAGATGATGCAAGGCATTGTAAATCACCTTTAGTACACCCATTGGGAACGCACCGGAGCCAATAGCGGGGTCACAAATTTTGACCTCTTTAAGTAAGATATTTATATCACCAATATGATTTTTAATATAGTCGCTTACTTTATTTTCTTTAATGAAAGTTGCTATATCGTTGGTATCAGCATTTAGTTTATGGTTCAGATAAGCAATAATGCTTTGCTGGCTCATATAATGCACCACTTCTTTGGGAGTATAATATGCTCCTTTGTCCCGGTTATCTTCCAGCAGGTTCTCAAAAATATGTCCCAACATCTCCGGGTCGATACCTACTTCGTGGTCTTCGGGGCTATTTTCGTCAATGGTAAAATTGTATTGTTCTAAAAACGCAAACAGGTTTTCAAACAAAGTAGTTGGGAAGTCTATTTTATTTCCCTTAGAAAAGTCATCGTCAAAAAGTCCTCCGTTCAGATAGGGTACACATCTGTTTATGCTATCCGTAAATGGCGATTTACCATCAATGAGAAAAACAAAATCTTCCCGTTTTTCGTTATTCAGCGTTTTGTAGAAAAGCTCTGACAAGTATTTGCTGTGAAATTTCTCGGGGTATTTGGCTTCCTTAAAAAGTCGATGGATAAAATCGGTGTAGCCATCTCTCCAAATTACTTTGTTACCCTTCGTTGGAGCGGATACGCCCATCCAACCTTTTCGTTGCAAAAAGTATAAAAACACCAATCTCCCCAAAAGCTTTTTAGTAAAATCACGGATAGGAAGTTCATTATCTATACGCTCTTCTTGCTTTTCGTACTTGTTGATACTGAAAATATCGTATCGGATATGCTCATCTTCAATAAGATAATTGCTGAAAATTTGGAATTGCTCTTTGTATTTGCGGAAAAACTCATCATTCAGTTTTTCTACTGAGAAAGCTTCAATGACATTTTCTAATTCAAAATCAAATCCATCTTTCTTGGTTGCCAGTTCTTTTAATCTTTTGGCTGCCGTAGTGCCGCTTTCGTTACTGCCTAAAAGATAGGTATATCGTTTAGGATTGGTTTTGAACTCTTCAAAACTTCCGTCCTCATTGAATTTTGATTGCTTACAGATAAAAGAAAGTCGGTAATCTGGTTGGGATTTATCTTCCGGTACATAAAAAACAAGGATACCGTGATTGTTCGCTTGGTCAATATATTTTGCAGTAAGATTATGAAATCCAACTTTGGTTCTGGCAATGTTGTTTTCTTTCTTTATGCCTATTTCTAAGATGATTATTTTCTTACCATCCGTTAGTTCAATATTTCCTTTTTGGTGAATGTATTTTGTTCTATTGGTAACATCATCCAATTGAACAACAGCACTTTCAAAGTTTACTTTAGGAAAGACAAAGTCAATCAGCCTATGCCATTTCTCAAAGTCATAATTGCTGGTGAGTATATGTTTTATTTCTCTCTCTTGCATTAGTCTAATTGATTAGTGATTAAAACTTTCACTGATAATGATTTCGGGTTTAAACTCTTTCAGATTGAAAATAGGCTGTACCGACTGTACACTGTCATCCTCTACAGCTACCAGCGGATATTTATTTAATATTTTTATCACTTCTTCCAATAATACTGAAGGTTTAAGAGGGGTGGTTTTCACAGCTTTTGCCAACTTATTTATATCTCGTTGTAAATGCTGAAATTTACCTAAACGGATAGCCATTTTAGCGTTTAACAACAACTCCTTTTCCTGTGGATTAGCAATTTGTGCATTGGTCAGAGCATCTAAAAAAGCTAATGCCTTTTTTTCATTCGGACCTTGTGTAGTATCTATCTTCCGCTCTCTACTTTTCTCTTCTTCCAGCTTATTGGCAAATAACTGAATAGCACTTTTGACCTGCTCGTGGTGATGCTCATTGAGCGGAATAGCTTTCTCCGTTACTTTGGCGTAATATTCCCTCTCCGCTTGTAAGAAGGTTAATTCGTCAATTTCTCCATTGTCTTTTACCAGCAGAAAGGCATCCCTTTTTTCATTGCGAATAAAAGTAATGGTGGCTCCTTTTAGAATAGGGCTTTTTCTACCTACTCTTGCTCTTGCAGGCATATTTTTTATTTGTTTGAAGAGGTCAGGATTATCTCTCTTGAATTTTCGTAGCTCTAATAATATTCTTAGCTTCTCGTCTTTCTCCTCATTAACGGTTTTATCAAACAAACCAAAGCTTTCCGTTTCCTCGTCTTGAGAATAAATCTGGCTGTCTTCGCCCATTGCGCTATGAAACGCTTGCAGTTTCATAATAGCTTTCTTTTCGAGTTCAATGTCGTTATTTACTTTGGCGGTAGGAAAAAAGTTGAAGATGTGAATGTTGTTTGCCTTTGAACCAATACGGTTTACACGTCCTATCCGTTGCATCAATCGGGTACTGTTCCAAGGCGTGTCATAATTCACAATAATATTAGCACGGTGCATATTGACACCTTCTGCTAATACTTCTGTACTGATAACAATATTGTAATCGTCCTTTTGGTCTGTCAAAGGGATATTAGCGTCGAAGTTTGCTTTTACGGCTGGAAATCTATCTTTACGGGTTTTACTATCTACCACTAAAATTTTATCAAACCCGGATTTCTTTAGTTCGTCTGATAGGTAAGCCGTAGTTTCTTTACTCTCAGAAAATACGACAAGCTTTTCTTCTTTGTTAATGGATTTATTAAGTAAAGTAGTTTCAAGGTGCTTTTTAAATTCATCCAATTTTGGGTCATGGGTAATACTCGCCCAATCTTGTACCAATTCATCCAGCAGGGCTTTATCAGTTTTTAATCCAGTAACAAAACCGGGTTCAAAATCTTCTGAACTACATATCTCAATCGTTGGGTCACTATCTGCTAAATTGGTCAATAATGCTATCAGTTCTTCTTCTTTACCCTCATTAATGTAATCATTCACACCAACATTGGGGGCAATATATATTCTGTCGTTCTCAAACATCTGCACCATTGCATTGGTAGCCGCCGAAAAACGCATTAACGATTGCTTGAACGCATAGAAACTACTGTCAATACGCTTCACCAGCATCGTTTTCATTATAAAAGCTAATTGATTGGAGGTTTGATCAGCCTTCGGATATTTTGATTTCTTATGTGGTTTTAAAAATTTGATAGCCTGATAGCGATTATATGTAAGCCCTTTAGTTGGGTGGCTCAGGTATAAAATGGTTTTATCGTAAATGCTATCTAAATGCTCGTCTAACTGGTAAAATATTTTTTCAGGTTTGTTTACTGCTGGGAAAATTACCCCTTGTTCTTTTAAATCCTTAGCATATTCTTCATTTTCGGATAAGTCCGTTCTGGTTCTGCGTACTGTTAATGGTTCTATGACTTTAACTCTTATTTTTTCATAAATAACCTTTACCCCATTGGTTACTTTTTGAATATCGTTTTCTGATTTCAACTTTTTGTAAGCGTCAATTTGCCCACGGAAGAAATGCTGTAAATTACCTACTTCCAATGTTGAGCTTTTAGCATCTTGAAACAAATAAACAAGGTTGGCTATATCCTCAGGTCTGTTATTTAAAGGTGTGGCAGATATGAGCATCACTCTTTTTTGTTCGTAACTGCCGTTGGGCAATCGCTTTCGGGTATGCGACTTACAGATATTTTGCAAATGGAAATACATTTCTGCACTATCGCTTCTGAATTTGTGAGCTTCGTCCACAATAATCAAATCATAGTCCTGATGTTTGGTTACTTTGTGCAGGCTACCGGAGGTAATTATTTTATAATTATGAAGCCCGAATTTAGATAATGTATCTTCCCAATTTTCCTTTAAAGCTGGCGGGCAAATAATAAGCGTTTTAGACAGATAAGATGGAAA
This sequence comes from uncultured Terrimonas sp., assembly GCA_964604365.1. GTDB lineage: Bacteria > Bacteroidota > Bacteroidia > Chitinophagales > Chitinophagaceae > Agriterribacter. The sequence continues at coordinate 216,219 of CAZRYS010000002.1, read as the reverse complement.
GCCATTTGAATAAAAAAACTTTTTGGCAATCAAAGCAGCTACAATGGTTTTTCCAAGCCCCACCACATCTGACAAAAAAAAGCCGTGATGTTTCATCATTTTATTGTATCCGTCTGCCACAGCATCTACCTGATAAGACAGTTTTTTAAACCCGTGAGGTAAATCCTGAATAGAATTGGGGTCAAAATCAATACTTCTACCAAAATACTCAATTAGAAATTTCATATACACTTCAAAAGGCGTAAACTCATCATTCAGATAAGTTTCCTTTTTGAGCTTCTCTACAAATTCCTGTCCTATTTCAATGCTTTCATTCCACAGTTTATCAAAGGTATCGGTGGCAAAATCTATGTCGGTATTATCCCTAAGTTCTACATTGAACTCAAAATTTCTGGATAATCCATTATCAGTTAAATTACTTGACCCGGTAATAACCGAACCGTAACCGTGACTGTGCTTTTCCTGTTCTCGGAAGATATATATTTTTGCGTGAAGGTTTTGTTTGGGGTGTACTTTTATCTGGATTTTTCCTGTTGCTAAATCTTTAATCAACCCAAACATCCCGTCTTCCACCTCTTTATCGTATTCAGCCTCTTGTATATTCTTTTTGACCTCTTCAAAAAAATCATCCCTGCTTTTTGCGGGATCTTCAATAAAAAGCAATCCTCTCTTATTGGCTTCAAACACAAGATTGTCGATGTTAATCCCAACTAATATCCTTATCTCACTTGCTTTTTCAACAAAGGGACGAATACGGAAATAACCGGATGCTCGGAAATATCCAACTAAAGCATCAAAGAAATGAATATTTCTGTGTCGGAATATTCCCTCAATTTTGTTTAGCAGGGTATTATCATTTTCGTTTGTAAAAAACTTTGTTGACATTATCTATTTTTTCTTAATATTTTTTGAAACAGTTTTTAGAGCTTCATCAGCCAGCTTCTCGTCTTTCAACACATCCATTATTTGGTCGGCTAACCATAGGGTCAATAATTCCTCTCGGTCTGCTTTTAAAATTTCGGCTAATAAGGGAATCTGTTCTTTCTTTAGTTGCCTGTCGCCACGTTCTATTTTACTGATAATAGAAGTGTCCACATCCAGCTTGGAAGCTAATTGCCGCAAAAGCATATTCTGCTTTGTACGTAGTTCTCTGATACGTTCACCAAATTTTGTTGCCATTATAAAATTATTGTCTTGACAGATATTGGCAAATATAATAAATAGTTATATCGCCACCTACTAATTCTGTATTCATTTTGAGGAAAAAACCATTATGCGTACTTCGTGAGAATAGTCATAATCTCCTCTTTTTCTTCTTTTTCTTCATTCGGTTGGCAAACTGTTCTTCCTCGTAGTCCACGCCCTGTGCATCGGGTAGCAAGCTGAATAATCCTAAATCGTAATTAGCCGAATGTTCCTGTGGGATAAACTCAAAAAGGTCTTTCGTTGGCAAATCGGCTAATGTATTCGCTGTGGAAACAGGGTTGTCCTGCATTTTCAGTTCGGGTTTGTTTCCGTTGTTCCACCAATCATTGAATACGTTTGCCGACAAGTTTCTATCTAAAGCCGAACCATTCCAAACACTACGGCTTTCGTGGTCAATGAACGTTATTCCATAAATCCGTCCGTTGTCGTTCCTGCGGACAACCGTATTGATGCCCTGTTCGGTCAATTGCTTTCTAAAATCCGTTTCGTTGCTTGTAGTATGTATGGCAAGCTCCACCGTATTTTTCAGTACAGACCTTACAGGGTTGGTTTTCATTTTTTCTTTGGATTGTTCAAAGTGTTTTTGCAGTTGTATCACGCCTGCATCTTTTCCGAATAGCGATGCTTTGAACGGATTACTTGCCTTGTTTCCGTTCTCGTCTAATGCCACATAGACCAATCCGTTTACTGTCTGACCGTTCCGCTCGCCTTTGACTTCTTCCGCTGTGATGTTGAACAGCGACAATAAAGCATTATAGCTTCCCATAGTCGGAAAGCTGTAATACTTTGGTAGATGTCGCACTACCGAAGCAATCTGACTTTTGATGTCGCCCTTGTGGTAATCCACAGGTTTGAAAACCTTATTATCCTGTTTCTGCCCCTGCTCGGTTGCTTTTTGCAGGTTGTATTTCTGCTCCAAATCTCGACAGATTGCCATTGAACGTGGGTGGTCGTAATCATCGGGGATTTTCTTACCGTCAATACCTACACAGGTCGAAACGATATGGATATGCGTTCGGTCAATGTCCGTATGTTTGAAAACAATATAAGGTTGATTACCGTAGCCCATACGCTCCATATATTCCTGTGCCATTTCCGTAAACTGTTCATCGCTTACCTTGTCTTTTGGGTCTGGGTTCAACGAAATATGCCGTACCGTTTTTTCCGTTTTGATATTTGCCGACAGATACGGCTCAAAGCACTTATTGAAATACGCTACGGAATACCTGCCGTTCATTGTATCGGATATCTTGTTCAGCAACAAAACCGCTCCGTTTTCCGTTTCCACTTTCTGCTGATTGTACAAAATCGCTCCGTACATATTGCTTCCCTTTCCGATTTTTGCAATCATAATTTCACTCTTTATTTAGATATTTCTTTTCAAATTCATCGGTAAGAATTAAAACTTTTAACAACAATTCTTTCATTTCTGCCGTCTGTTTTTCCAATTTATAGAGGTATGCAGATGCTTTTTTCTCTGAAAAATTGGCGTTCAATAACCTTACAATCTGATTATAATTGGTTGCTATTCCCCGAAACTGACCAAAAAATTTGGTCAATCTTTCGTGGTATTCAATGGCATTCATATCAATTTTTACGGTCTTTACCGTCTTCTGAAAGATGCAGGCTGTAATGAAATGTGCCTTTACGTTCATTCCCGATTGGTCAAACAGGGCAAGGAACTTGGCGTTTTCCTCTGCATTCAGGTTAATGGAATAGCGATTGACCGCTGGGTCATTCTTCGGTTTTCTCCCTGTTTTCCTAATTTGTTTACTGTTCTTTTCTTCCATAATAAATCCATTTTAATGTTAAACCAAAACTGCGACTTCGGAGCGGTTTTCAGCCCCCTGCAAGGGCAAGTGCTTTCGAGGTACTGAAATTCATTTCGAGTACCTCAAAAGATAACTTGCTCTGAACAGGAGTTTAGAAAAATCCGTTTTGCAAACGGATTGGAGTTAGCCGAAAAAACCAACCGCTACGGTTACAAAGTTCGGAAAGACTATTTGATTAACAGCGATTTACAAACACGACAATGAACGCCAAATAGTGCCACAAAGTGCCACGTTTATGTGGGTTGGGATTGCTTTTATTTTCTTTGTGTATGGTTAATTGGTTGGCTACGGAGTTAATCAATGGATTAAAGGGATTGCCTGCAATCCGTTAGCTTTTTAGCTAACGAAACAGCTAATTGAAAATATGCAGGTGCAATGATATATACAATTGACTGTTCAGCTAACCAAACAGCTAATCTGAAATAACATTAAAAACGATAGGTATGATACACGAAAACGACAAAAAACAGCAACCCGAAGAACAGGATTTTATGGAAATGATTATCGGTAACGACAAGAAAAATCCCCAACAGGAACAGCAAACCGTAACACATCAGGACGACTTTACCGCAGACGAAAAATCCGTAGAAACGGAAGATACAAAACCGACTGCAAGTAATACCAAACGAACTACCTCAAAGCCAAAGAAGCTGACCAAAGAGGACTACTGCGGACAGTTCTTTAAAATCCCGAATACAACAGCAAGCAAAGGTAAATCAGTCTATGTGCGACAGGAACACCACGAAACGTTCAACAGGCTTACAAATATTATGGGTATTGACAAGCTGACGATTTATGCGTATCTCGACAACATTATCGAATGCCATTTTCAGGAGTTCGGGGAGTTGATTAAGGAAATCTATAACGAAAAGCACAAGCCGTTGTTTTGATAGCGGTGCGTTGTTGGTGGGTGATAGGTTTCTTCCTCTTAAAATTGTTTCCAAAAGAAAAAAACAGAAAAAAAAGAAAGCCATTTTAACAAGGCGGACAGGCTGAAAACCAAAAGGAAACGGAATAAGTCCCGAAGGGTGGCAGGGCTACACATTACAACTCGGCGAAGCCACTTTTTTGCCCTGCCATTATGCCGTAAGCTTTTGGTTGGGCGGTGCGGTGGCTGTCCGCCTTACCTTTGCTACCTTTTTGTTCTTTTTTGAGTACATTTTAAATATACAATTTAGCCTCTGAACGCCAAATACAACCTCTGACTGCAACCTCAATAATCCGACTTGTTTACCTGACTAATTTAGTCAGGACAAAAAAGTTGGGCAATGCAGGAGAGAAAGGAAATAGATAAAATACCTATCGAAGAAGCAATGGAGCTTCTCCGTGAGGCAGGTATTGATGTGGAACAGGAAAAAGCCGAACTGATTATGGAGTTTCTGTACAACCTCACAATGATAATTATCCGTGAATGCTTTGATAGCGAATGATTTATTTTGTACTTTAGCTAATCCCACAAATTAATACCCACTTAAAAAGATTAGCTATGAAAAGAGCCGATTTATACATACGTGTTTCCACAGATGAACAGGCGGACAAGGGATATTCACAGCGTGACCAAGAGGAACGTCTGAAAAGGTATTGTGCGACTAATAAGATTGCTGTCGGACAGGTTATTTACGAAGACCATTCTGCCAAGACATTTAACCGTCCCGAATGGACAAGATTACTGAACAATCTTAAAAAGAGAAGTTCAAAGACTGACCTTGTTCTGTTTACCAAATGGGACAGATTCAGCCGTAATGCAGGTGATGCTTATCAGATGATTAGCACACTCAACAAACTTGGTATAGAACCACAGGCGGTAGAACAACCTTTAGACCTTTCCATTCCCGAAAATAAAATGATGTTGGCTATTTACTTAGCCGCTCCTGAGGTGGAGAATGACCGCAGGGCATTAAATACGTTCTATGGAATGCGTCGAGCAAGAAAAGAAGGACGTTTGATGGGTAAAGCTCCATTTGGTTATATCAACAGAAGTAAAGAGGACGGTAGAAAATACGTTGCCATACAAGACCCCGAAGCTTCGGCTATGAGATGGGCTTTCAATGAAGTGGCCAAGGGTGTATTCGCAGCTGATCAAGTACGGCAGAAAATGAATGCACAAAGTCCCACAAAATTAAGTCGAAGTGCTTTCCATGTAGCCATTCGCAATCCTTTATATTATGGAAAAATATTTATCGCAAAATTTCAGGACGAAGAAGCCCATTTGGTAGAAGGTCAACACGAACCGCTCATTGCCGAAGAACTTTTCCATAAAGTACAATTGATACTGGATGGAAACAAAAGAGTAGAACGTCCGAATACCAAAATATTATCTGATACAAATTTACCTTTAAGAGGTTTCTTGGTTTGTCCTGAATGTGGTCGTAACTTAACAGGTAGTGCATCCAAAGGGAGAACGAACCGCTATTACTATTATCACTGCGTTTCTTCTTGTGGCTTCCGTCAGAAAGCTGAGGTTGCCAATCATATTTTTGAAAAAGGAATGCTTCAGTTTGAACTGAACGGCACTGCTATTGGTATCGTAAAAAAACTGATGTTGGACAATTACAAAAAATTCGTACAAAACCCACTTGACGAAAAGAAACGGATTGCACAGGAAATAGACAGACTGAATACAAAGCTGTCAGTAGCACGGAACAAACTATTATCTGAAACCATTGATGATGAGGAATACCTCGAAATCAAAAAAGAATGCAGGGAACGGATTGAAAGTCTGGAAGAACAGTTGAGCAAGGATGGTACTAATGCCAAAAAAATCAATATAGAAAAGTCTTTGGATAAGGCGTTACTGTATATTGAAAGTGTTCCAAAAATGTACAGTGAGGGCGAAATCAATACAAAGAGAGGTATAATTGGTTCGATATTCCCTGAAAAATTAGAGTTTGACGGAAAAACGTATCGAACCGCCCGAATGAATGTAATAGCAAACTATATCTTTCAGATAAACAACGGATTAGTCCAAAATAAGAACAGGAGAAACGATTGTAATAATCACTTCTCCTGTTTAGTAGCCCGTACGAGAATCGAACTCGTGATTCATCCGTGAAAGGGATGCGTCTTAACCCCTTGACCAACGGGCCTTTTTGATTTTGGGAGTGCAAAGATATAATTACCTTTGCAACCATCCAAAACTTTTTCGAAAACTAATCCGGATATTATTTAGTTCTCTTATTTTATGAATAGGAAATCCTAACTTTGCATCTCATTTTTAAATGCTAAAACAATCGTACAATGAGCACTGTTAAAGTCGCAATCAATGGTTTCGGAAGAATCGGAAGATTAGTTTTCCGCCAGATTTATAATATGGAAGGAATTGATGTAGTTGCCATCAACGACCTTACCAGCCCTAAAGTGCTTGCTCATTTATTAAAATATGATACTGCCCAGGGACCTTTCAAGGCAGAAGTAAAAGCAACGGATAGTTCCATCGTGGTAAACGGTGAAGACATCAAAATTTATGCACAGAAAGATCCGGCTCAAATTCCCTGGGGAACTCATCAGGTGGATGTAGTGCTGGAATGTACCGGTTTCTTTACAGACAAAGACAAGGCAGCAGCCCATATTACTGCCGGTGCCAAAAAAGTAGTAATTTCTGCACCTGCTACCGGTGATCTGAAAACGATTGTATTTAATGTAAACCATGATATACTGGATGGCAGCGAAACTATCATCAGTTGCGCTTCCTGTACTACCAATTGCCTGGCACCAATGGCTGATACACTCGATAAAAAGTTTGGCATTGTATCGGGTATAATGACTACCATTCATGCCTACACTAATGACCAAAACACCCAGGATGCACCACACCCCAAAGGTGATTTGCGTCGGGCAAGAGCTGCCGCTCAAAACATTGTTCCAAACAGCACCGGAGCCGCAAAAGCGATCGGATTGGTATTGCCAGGTTTAAAAGGCAAACTGGACGGAAGTGCACAGCGGGTACCTACGCTTACAGGATCGCTTACAGAATTGGTATCAGTACTGTCTAAAAAAGTAACATTGGAAGAAATAAATGCCGCGATGAAAGCAGCATCCAACGAATCTTTCGGTTATACTGAAGATGAAATCGTGAGCAGCGACATCATCGGCACCACTTATGGTTCGCTGTTTGATGCTACACAAACAAAAGTACAGACTGTAGGAGATTTACAGTTAGTGAAGACTGTTAGCTGGTATGACAATGAAATGAGTTATGTTAGTCAGTTAGTGCGCAGCGTTGATTACTTTGCGAAGTTGATTTCTAAATAACTGAACAAAAGGCTAAGAACTTTCTTAGCCTTTTGCTTTTATACTATTTTTTGCCTGCTGGTGTTCAGCATTTTCTAAACCAATCCTCTCCATTATGTCTAAATTTTCTTCAAGTAATTTTCAAGACAAAAAGGTTTTAATCCGTGTTGATTTCAACGTCCCGCTTAATGACAAACTAGAAATAACAGACGATACCCGTATGCGGGCTGCTGTTCCCACTATTCAGAAGGTATTAAATGATGGTGGAAAAGTAATATTAATGAGTCATTTTGGGCGTCCTAAAAAAGGACCAGAAAATAAGTATTCCCTAAAACACCTGGTGCAACACCTCGAAGAACTTTTACCAGGCACTACTGTTTTATTTGCTGATGACTGCATCGGCAAACAGGCTTATGAGGCAGCAGATACCATGAAACCCGGGGAAGTTTTGCTGTTAGAAAATCTCAGATTCTATAAAGAAGAAGAAGCCGGTGATGAAGACTTTGCTCAGAAATTGTCCAGGCTTGGCGACGTATATGTAAATGATGCCTTTGGGACTGCGCATAGGGCACATGCTTCTACCGCTGTTATAGCCAAGTTTTTTGATGTGGAAAACAGAATGTTTGGATTACTGATGGAGGGAGAGGTAAACAGTGCTGAAAAGGTATTTCATCATTCTGTAAAACCTTTTACGGCCATCATCGGTGGTGCTAAAGTATCCGATAAGATCCTTATTATTGAAAACCTGCTGGAGCAGGCTACTGATATAATTATAGGCGGAGGAATGGCTTACACTTTCATGAAAGCTGTTGGTGGCAAAATCGGCAATTCACTTTGTGAAGAAGACCGGTTGGATCTCGCCAACCTCCTATTGAAAAAAGCAAAAGAGAAAGGGGTAAATATACATTTACCTGAGGATTCTATTATTGCGGATAAGTTTTCCGCAGACGCTGAAACTTCTTCCGCTCCAAGCAGCAATATCCCGGATGGATGGATGGGATTGGACATTGGTGAAAATGCAAGAAAACAATTTGCAAACGTCATCAGCCAGTCCAAAACCATTTTATGGAATGGTCCTATGGGCGTTTTTGAAATGCCTAAATTCCAAACCGGAACCAAAGCTATTGCTGAAGCGGTGGCAGCAGCCACTCAAAACGGCGCATATTCCCTGGTAGGTGGTGGAGATTCTGTAGCAGCCGTAAACCAATTTGGTTTTGCCGATAAAGTAAGTTATGTATCTACAGGTGGCGGTGCTATGCTCGAATACTTTGAGGGCAAAACCCTGCCGGGCATCGCAGCCGTGTCTGCCCTTTAAACAGCAGCACATTATACTTGAAAACTTATCCGGTCGAATCGCTCATTACGATACATTTTGAAACTCAATGTATCGTAATGAGCGATTCGTTTCTTTGGGACGACAACAGATTATCTTTAAGCTAATCGCTCCCTACAATCCGAGCTCAGGTGGCTATAGTAATTCCTCCAGTTGGTAGAGGAACTGTTCACGGGGGATCATTTCTGCTCCCAACGACTCGAGGTGGGGCGTATATACCTGGCAGTCTATCAGGCGAATACCTTCTTGCTGCAACCGCTCCACATAGGATATGAAAGCGTATTTACTGGCATTGCTTACCTTGCTGAACATACTTTCGCCAAAGAATACACGACCGATTTTTATCCCGTACAAACCACCTGCCAGTTCGTTGTTTTGCCAGGCTTCGGCACTATGAGCATAACCAGAGAGGTGTAAGCTGTTGTATGCTTTTTCCACAGCATTGGTTATCCAGGTTCCATCCTGCCCCGGTCGGCTTGTCATTTTGCAGTGGTTAATCACCGCCGAAAAATTCTGGTTGACTGTAAATTGAAAACTATTCTGCCGTATAAGCTGTTTCATACTTTTACTGACTTTTAGTTTATCAGGAAAAAGCACAAAACGGGGATTAGGGCACCACCACATCGGAGTTTTCCCTTCATACCACGGGAATATCCCTTTTCTGTAAGCAAGCAAAAGCCTTTCCTCAGAAAGATCCCCTCCTATAGCCAACAACCCATCAGGCTCGGCCATGTCTACGGGCGGAAATATTAACTCATTTCTTAATGCAAATACAGCCATGCGTAAAGTTAACGCAGGATTCAGCCAACTGAGTATATTTAAGCTCCCCCGCGAAATATTTTAAATTATTCAGCGGTTTTTAAGCCCAAAACACACGATAAATACCTGTTTACCAGAGTATTGAAAATAGTTTGTTCAATGACCATCCATTAATCTAACATTGTCATATAACTGTAATTACGTACTTTTGGCACCTCAAAAGGTGAATACCAATAACAATTGCGCTGTCCTTGAATGGTTCATTCAAACAAGACAACATTTAATTAAATGAATAAGAAGGTTTCAAAAATTGGGGTGCTTACTTCCGGTGGCGATGCTCCCGGCATGAATGCTGCCATCAGAGCAGTCGTGCGTACCGGCAATTACTATGGTTTAGATGTTTATGGAATCGTTCGCGGGTATACCGGTATGATAGAAAACGATATCGTTAAGATGGAGTCGCGTAGTGTTGCTAATATCATCCAACGAGGCGGTACTATTCTTAAAACGGCAAGATGTAAAGAATTTTACGAGCCTGAAGGCAGAAAAAAAGCCTATGAGGTTCTCAAAAAAATTGGCATTAACGGATTGGTGGTTATCGGGGGAGACGGCTCTTTCAGGGGGGCTCAGAAATTTGCCACTGAATATGACATTCCCTGCATAGGATTGCCCGGCACCATTGATAAAGATATGGCAGGAACCGATTTTACCATCGGTTTTGATACGGCGGTAAATACGGCGATAGAAGCTATTGACAAAATAAGAGATACCGCAGATGCACATGATCGTCTTTTCATCATAGAAGTGATGGGTCGCGATTCCGGCTATATTGCTTTACATAGCGGCGTGGGCACCGGTGCTGAAAATATTCTGATTCCTGAGCACAAAACAGATATTAAAGAGGTGATAGCAAGATTGCAGGAAAAAGAAAAAAGAAAAAAACTGGTAAACCTTGTTGTGGTAGCCGAAGGCGGAGAATATGGTGGTGCGAATGAAGTAGCAAAAATGGTGAAAGCAGAAATGCCCAACGCTGATATAAAAGTTTGTATCCTTGGGCATATTCAGCGAGGTGGAGCACCCTCAGCCCTGGATAGACTAATAGCGAGCCGGCTGGGTTATGCAGCAGTGAAAGCTCTGATAAGCGGCGATAAGATAAATACAATGATAGGTATCGTGAACAATCACTTGCATTATACACCGCTTGACAATGCTGTAAAAGCTGAACATGCGATAGACTCTGAATGGCTTAAGATTGTGAAAATACTGGCGTCTTAACAAACTAATTTATTAATAACGGAATAACTACACTTAATCCAGAGAAAATTTATGGCTAAAAATATATCTGAATATCTTCATGAAGAAATGGACAAGCAGGCGGGCATAGACCATGCCTTTCATCGTACTAAAATAGTAGCCACGGTTGGTCCTTCGAGCAATACTTATGATCAATTGCTCGCCCTTACCAAGGCCGGGGTGAATGTATTTCGGCTTAACTTCTCTCATGGATCGCACGAGGACAAGTTAGAAATAATCAATCATATCCGGGAAATCAACACTAAACAACCTTACAATATTTCTATTCTTGCTGATTTACAGGGTCCGAAACTACGTGTTGGAGAAATTGAAAATAACAGGATAGCACTGGCTCCCGGAGACATACTGACATTTACCAATACCAAATGTGTTGGTACAAAAGAAGGCAAAATTTATGTTTCTTATCCCAACCTGGCTGGTGATGTGGAAATAGGAAACAAAATATTGATTGACGATGGAAAACTGGAAGTAGAAGTAGTAGAGATTACAAAGGAAAACGACGTGAAGGTTAGGGTAACCATGCCCGGAGAACTGCTACCCAAGAAAGGCGTTAATCTACCGGATACCAAAATATCATTACCGGCACTAACTGAAAAAGATCTTGCGGATCTTGATTTTATGATTGCTCACCAGGTTGACTGGATTGCGCTTTCATTTGTAAGAAAAGTAGATGATCTCAAAATATTGAAGAGTATACTGAAGGAGCATAACTCAAAATGTAAGGTGATGGCAAAGATAGAAATGCCTGAAGCCCTTACTAATCTGCGTGAGATAATCCTGGAATCGGACGGCGTAATGGTGGCTCGCGGTGACCTGGGTGTAGAGTTGCCGGTAGAGCAGGTGCCGCTTATTCAAAAGGATATCGTACGCAAGTGCATCCACAGGGGTAAGCCGGTAATAGTGGCTACCCAGATGATGGAAAGCATGATGGACCGTATTAAACCTAACAGGAGTGAGATAACGGATGTAGCCAATGCAGTATTGGACGGCGCTGATGCCGTAATGCTGAGTGGTGAAACAGCTATGGGCAAACACCCTGTATTGGTGGTGGAAACCATGCGTAAAATTATCCTGGAAGTTGAAAAAAAGGAATACGGGTATAACAGAGAAGACGATTTGAAACCACAGCCGCATTCCCCCTCTTTTCATAGCGATGCTATTTGTTACAATGCCTGTAAAATTGCACGTGACATCAATGCAGAAGGTGTGATAGCGATGACACAGAGTGGCTACACCGCCTGGGTAGTCAGCAGCTATCGTCCAAAATCGCCTCTTTATATTTTCACCAAGGAAAAAAGCCTCGTAAATCAGTTAAGCCTTAGCTGGGGAGTAAGAGCTTTTTATTATGCTGAGGAAGAAAGTGTGGACCAGGTTATTTTTGATCAGATTGCCATATTGAAGTCGCGTGGTTTTTTAAAGCCAGGGGATACTGTGGTGAACACGGGTAGCACCCCTATTCATCTTCATTTACCCACAAACCTGTTGAAGATCACCAAAGTGGAGTAGTGTAAAAGATTAATTCAAAACGATACAGATCAAAACCATACTGCTTATTAACAGTATGGTTTTGCTTTTTTAAAAGGTTTTCCCAATCTTTGAGGATATATCGATGTCCATGCACAAAGTTTCACTATTAATATTCTTTTTTTGCATAAGCACTTTGCTACCTGCTCAAGACCCCAAAGACATCTCGGGTAGCTATTATGCGGAAGGCATCAAAGACGCAAAAAGCGGCTTTAATCTTAATAGCAATTATTCATTCAACTTTTTCTATACAAAGAATGGAATTGACAGATATGGTACCGGAAGGTGGTTTGTAGAAAAGAATACGATCGTGCTCGGCAGTCGTTCTAAACCGGCAAGGTTTTACAGCCTGTTGTCGTCCAGGCGGGTGAATGATAATTTTGTAACGATCACATTTACTGATGAAAACCCAGCACTAGTCAAGAACATAGAGTGTATCCTGTTTACCGAACGTGGCAGGCAGCGACTATTCTCAAAGGCAGATGGCACTGTAAAGTTCACCAAACAAACCATCGATTCTATACAAATTCGTTCACTTATATTTCCAGATCATCCTTACACGCTTATTCCCGGCAACAAGTTGCAGAATAGCTTTGAATTTGCACTGGAAAAAAGCATTTTCGAGGTATTCTTCGAAGACTTGACGCTGTTGTATACCGATCAGGTATTAACGGGAGCACATCCTTTACTAAAAGGACAGTTTCGTTATGTAAAAAGTGAAGAGTAAATCTTTATGAGCCTGCTTCTGCTTCTTTTTCCATCATCAAAAATGCTTTGATAAAACCGTCCAGTTCTCCATCCATTACCGGTTGCACGTTGCCCACTTCAAAGTCGGTCCTGTGATCCTTTATCATTTTGTAGGGATGAAAAACGTAAGACCGGATCTGGCTGCCCCATTCAATTTTCTTCTTGCTGGCATTATTGGCATTCTTTAGAGCTTCTCTTTTTCGCATTTCCTCTTCGTACAAGCGGCTTTTCAGCATTTTCAATGCCTTCTCTCTATTCTCTCCCTGCGTACGGGATTGCTGGCACTCTACAATAATGCCGGAAGGAATATGTTTTAGCCGTACGGCTGTTTCTACTTTGTTTACATTCTGCCCGCCTTTACCCCCACTTCTGTAAAACTCCCATTCCAAATCCGCCGGACTCACGTCTATTTCAATAGAGTCATCTACTAACGGGTATACATATACCGATGCGAAGGACGTATGTCGTCTCGCATTACTATCAAACGGTGAAATACGAACCAGCCGGTGCACACCACTTTCTGACTTCAGAAATCCATAGGCAAACGGTCCGTCGAATTGTAGTGTGGCAGATTTTATACCAGCGCCGTCGCCTTCCTGCCAATCCAGTTCGATAACTGACCAATCCTGTTTTTCGCCATACATACGGTACATGCGGGCCAGCATCTCAGCCCAATCCTGGCTTTCAGTACCACCTGCACCACTGTTGATTTGCAACACTGCCGGCAATTCATCTTCCGGCTGATTAAGCGTGCTCTTAAACTCTGCTTCTTCAATCAGCTCCAACGCACTATTATAGGCTATTTTTACATCTTCTTCCGTGCCTTCGCCTTCTTTCCAAAACTCGAATAATACAGCAAAATCTTCTACAGATACGGCTACCCTGTCATAAAGGGATACCCAATATTCATTTAACTTGATATCTTTTAATATCTGCGTAGCACGGGCATTATTCTCCCAGAAACCTGGAGATAGTGTAAGTTGTTTGTCGTTTGTTATTTTATCGCGTCTGTTAGCGACGTCAAAGAAACCTCCCCAATCCGGAAAGCCTGGATCTCATATCTTTTAATTGCTCTTGTGTCATAGCAACAAATGTACTACAAAATCGGATAGCGGTCACATTGTTGGTGAAAGCCTCTTCAATCAGCATGAAATCTTTTAGTTTTGCCTGATGTCCGATTATTATCTGCTGATGGTATCGTTTGTTTTACCACTGGTATTGCGCCCAACAGCTTTCCTTGTTAAAAATAAAAGAGCAAAATTCATTCTAACCGGTATACTTTTTTACCTGTGGCAGGTAGCTATAGTGGCTGCATTCACTTTTTTGATTGCTAAGTTTGTATTGCAGGCTACGGTGAGTTTTGGTTTCAGTTATTTGTTTGCCTTTCTTTTTTGCCTGATGTTATCAGGTTTCAGAATGTGGCGAAAGCCGAAAATATAATAGTTATTTTTTGTGTCGCTGTTTCAATACCGCTTCAATATCTTTCAGCGTGTGTCCTTTAGCGTTTAACAATATCAGGTAGTGAAATAGAAGATCTGCTGCCTCATTCACAAAAAGGGTATCATCGTTATCCTTGGCTTCAATAACTGTTTCAACAGCTTCTTCCCCCACCTTTTGAGCGATTTTGTTCAATCCTTTTTTAAAAAGCTTAGCCACATAGGATTCATCGGGGGAGGCCTTTTTGCGCTGTTCGATGATATGCTCAAGGTAGTACACAAAATTCTCCGGTTCATTGGTTTCCTTCCAACAGGTATCAGCACCGGTATGGCAAACCGGACCTACAGGATGAGCTTTTATCAGTAGCGCATCGTTATCGCAATCGACAGCGGCAGAACGAAACTCCAGGAAGTTGCCGCTTTCTTCTCCTTTGGTCCACAAGCGTTGCTTACTTCTGCTGAAAAAAGTGACTTTGTTAGTTTCCTGAGTCATTATCCAGGCTTCTTCATTCATAAAACCCAGCATCAGTACCACACGGGTATCTGCATCCTGCACAATAGCTGGCACCAACCCGTCGCTGTATTTTGCAAAATCGATATTCATAATAGCAAAGATAGAGAATTAGATGTGGCGACCCTAAATTCTAATGCCAGGCAGATGTTTACCGACAGTCAAAAAAAAGGGATTGTCTGGCAATAGAATGGGAATAAAAAAGGCTGTCCTTTCGGACAACCTCCCTGGTATAATTTTGTACCAATTATCCAAGATACGCTTTCAGCGAGCTGCTGTAACGTGCTTTTTGCAAACGCTTGATCGCCCTTTCTTTGATTTGGCGGATACGCTCCTTGGTAAGATCATATTTCTGACCAATCTGCTCAATGGTTACGCCATTTTCACCATCCAATCCAAAGTAAGCATTCACGATTTCTGCTTCACGAGGACTCAGTGATTTCAATACACGACGAATTTCGTTGCGTAAAGAATCTTTCATCACATCATCATCTGTTTCTGCACCGCCTTCCAGCAAATCTCCCATTGCCACATCCTCCGCTTCGTGTACCGGAGCATCCAGAGAGGTGTGACGCGTATTGCTTTGGAAGATATTGTTAATTTCAGTTTCGCTCATTTCCAGCAACTCAGCTAACTCCTCGGTACTTGGTTCACGTTCGTGCTCCTGTTCGAAAGCCATATAGGCTTTGTTTGCTTTGTTGTAAGTGCCTATTTTGTTCTGCGGTAAGCGCACCAAACGTCCCTGCTCAGCTAAAGCCTGCAGAATCGACTGGCGAATCCACCATACGGCATAAGAAATGAATTTAAAACCCTTGGTTTCATCAAAACGTTGTGCTGCTTTAATCAAACCCAGGTTTCCTTCATTGATAAGGTCGCTCAAAGACAATCCCTGGTGTTGGTATTGTTTTGCAACAGACACCACAAAACGAAGGTTAGCCTGAACCAGTTTATCAAGCGCTCTTTGATCACTCATTTTAATCCGCTGCGCCAATACGGTCTCTTCCTCGGGAGTGATCATGGAAATTTTAGAAATTTCCTGCAGGTACTTCTCAACCGCCTGTGAATCACGGTTGGTAATTTGCGTTGCTATTTTAAGTTGTCTCATATTATAAATTATTTAACTAAGGCGTAATCCCTGTGGGGATGATTTGTAGCTAACTACGCCTGTAAGACAGTAACTGAGGGCAAAAGTGTTGCAATCTATGTGCAAACGATATGTTATTTATTCCCGGAACTGTGTCTGAAGCGATTTGCAAAATTAATACGCATTTACTTCATCTCATAACATTTTTGAAAATTTCTCCCCTCATTTTTTTAAAATAATAACCTTTATTAACGTTCGAGGAGCTTTGAGCTACAATATCCTCATAGTCAGCACGCAAGTACATGAATCTTTTTTAGCATAGGCAGTAGTTGTGCTGGCAGAGTTTCATAGGCTGGTTATTTTTCCTTTTTAACAAAAACCTTTAACAAAAAAATTAATCTCCGGCTGGCTTATCTTTATCACATGGAATCAGCAACCGTATATCCTTACAACGTACAAACAATACAAGGCAAGGCAAAAGACTTACAGGACTATAATGGCAAAGTCTTGTTGATTGTAAACACTGCCAGCAAATGCGGACTAACGCCTCAATATGAAGGGCTGGAAAAGCTGTATCAGCAATACAAAGACAGGGGATTAATTGTGTTAGGTTTTCCATGCAACCAATTCGGCAGTCAGGAACCGGGCGATAGCAGCGAGATAGAAAGCTTTTGCCAACTCAACTATGGCGTTACATTCCCGATGTTTGCCAAAATTGACGTCAATGGAAAAGCTGCGGATCCGTTGTTTAAGTTTCTGAAGAGAAAACTGAGTGGTTTTCTTGGAGGAAAAATCAAGTGGAATTTTACCAAATTTCTGGTTGATAAAAACGGTATGCCCGTAAAGCGGTATGCCCCGATAACGCCCCCCGAGAAACTGGCGGCCGACATAGAAAAACTACTGGGCTAGTGCCGCAACCCACTCGCTATCAATCAACTATTTGATATATCATTTTAAGCTCCCTTAGTAATTATGGGCAGATTTCTCCATCGCAGGCGTTGCCTGCTCATGTCAAAATCATGTTGGCTAGTCCTACCGGTGCTGTTCGTAATAATTCACCGGAACAGAATTTTTCAAAAACTGAATCTCGCTATCAGTAAGCGGTGGGGCATTCATGGTTCCATAAGCATCCTTCAGTTGCTGTGGGGTTCTGATACCCACAATTGCTGATGTAATAGCAGATTGCTGTAAGACAAACCAAAGTGAGGTCTGTGCCATAGAGCGTTCCGGTCCCGATATGGATTGTATCGCCAGGTATTCTTTGTGCACCGCATCTTCCGAATAATTCAGGTAGGCTTCGGCATATTTTCCACCCAAAAGACCACCGGCCAGACTTCCACGGGCTAATACGCTTACCTTATGTTCTTCCAGCAGCGACAAACAAAACTCCTCCGGTCGTCGGTCCAATAAACTGTACTGCATCATTACACTGTTAATTCTAGATCGGCTAACATATTCCCTGATAACATTCGGACGAATGGAAGATATACCGTAATAGCGAATTTTACCGGCAGCCACCAGTGTTTCAAAGGCGTCAATTGTCTCATCCATCGGATCTTCAACAGTACCACCGTGTAGCTGGTACACATCAATATGATCTGTCTGCAACCGGACCAGGCTCTTGTCAACACTGGATATGATATAATCTCTTGTAGGATTCCAACGCCAGGATTTCCCGTCGGCATTCAGTTGATTGCCGACTTTGGTGGCAAGCACTACTTTGTTTCTCTTGTCCTTCAATGCCTTTCCTACACTGATTTCATTGTTGCCCTGTTGGTAAAGATCTGCCGTATCAAAATAGTTGATACCCGCATCTATAGCACTGTGTATGAGTTTGGTATTTTCACTTTCGTCTGTACCAAGTGACATGCATCCAAATCCAATTCTACTAATCTGAATATCCGACTTACCCAAAAAGCAATACTTCATCCGTATACCATTTTAATTGTTTGGGGCCGGATGTCCGGTGTACTAACCAACCGGAGAACAATACAAAGTTCTGATTAAAATTGAAACTTTGTACAACCAGACAGTATTTATTGGGAATAAACTAACAATTGGTCATCGTTGTCCATGACACCCACCGCATATTTCTTTACCTGGCAAATAATCATTTCGTCCAATACGGCTATTAATTGGCGATAGTTGCTTTCCGTGCCGGGTTTAATAATTACGGTCATCGCATCGGCAACACCGCTTTCTGCTAAAGCTTTTTGCTTGTTTAATATAACATCCCGCAATTGACCACTGCCGGGTGTCATATCAACGCGATGTAAATGGGGATTCTCGCTTGCTATCCCCTCGTAACAGATAGCTTTTTCATCTCCATTCAGCAGAATCGTCAGACTTTTGGTTTCGGCGATATGCGTAGGACCACCCTCTTCCGTTGGGAGCAACAATTTTAGGGTTTTGGGTTCACCCATGGCAGTTGTGAAAATAAAAAAAGTGATCAACAGAAAGCCCAGGTCTACCATAGGTGTCATGTCTATTTGTAAAGAGCGGGCACCTCTTCTATTACCAGAAGTATTCATTATTTCAGTCATAATTGCTTGTTTTCACTAAGATGGCTTGGGGTGATAATTCCACAACTCGTCAGCCAGACAGGCTATTTTTTTGGCTGGTAATCAATTAAATAAAATCAGGCGGGTAGATATCGCCAGTTTTTGTTAGGTTTGCTACCTTAATTTCTGAGCGTTGGCACTTGAATCACAAAGGAAGTCGTTTTTTAAAAGAATAAGAAGGGGTAATCAGGACGAAGAAGCTGAAATGAGCTTTGTAGACCACCTGGAGGCATTACGCTGGCATATCGTACGGTCCGTATTGGCAGTGCTCATTTTTGCTATTACCATCTTTGTATTTATTGACTGGGTATTTGACCATATTATTCTGGGACCTACCCGCAGCGATTTTATATCGTACCGTGCCTTTTGTGCATTGAGCCACAAAATTGGTATGGGAGATTCTCTTTGCATGCCTCCCATCAATATGGAAGTTCAGATCACAACCGTAGCGGGTCCCTTTATGGCCAGTATCATGATCGGTGCGGCCGGGGGGCTGATTTTGGCTTTTCCCTATCTATGCTGGGAGATCTGGCGTTTTGTAAAGCCAGCCCTAAAGCCTGAAGAACTAAAACATACCCGTGGCGTTATCTTCTGGGTATCCGTCTTTTTCTTCTGTGGGGCAGCTTTCGGATATTTTATGCTGGCACCTTTTACGTTCAATTTTTTATACAACTATCAATTGGGCACTGAGCAACAACTGGTTTACCGTCCCATGTTGTCCGACTACTTAGAATCTTTGATGGACATCACTATTGGATCTGGTATAGCTTTTGAACTGCCCATGGCATCCTGGTTACTTGCCAGAATTGGGTTACTAACAGCCGGATTTTTAAGAACTTACCGAAAGTATGCGTATGTTGCCTTGCTGGTACTAGCCGCCATCATTACCCCGTCACCAGACTGGGGTAGCCAGATGATTGTGTGTATCCCATTGGTTATTCTTTATGAAATAAGCATCTTAATTGCAGCGCGGGTCAATAAAGCCCAGGAGAAGAAATGGGAAGAGTGGAGCTAGTTAATATTTAATAAACAGCAGCAGTTTTTTAATATTTAATAGAGTTTTTTCGGTTTTTTTGAATAATTTGTAGTAATTATGCAGATAATTTATAAAAACTATAGAAGATGCCGCCCAAACCTAATTTAGATAAGCTAGACCTTCAGATAATGTCTGCAATGATGGATGACGCCGGCATCTCATATGCAGACCTAGGAAAAAATCTATCCGTATCAGGAGGTACCATCCATGTCAGAATAAAAAAACTGCAGGAGATCGGTGTGGTAAAGGGTACCAGGTTAAATGTAAATCTAAAAGAACTGGGGTATGATATCACGGCCTTCATTGGCATATATCTTGAAAAAAGCTCACTCTACGATACCGTAGCCAAGGATCTGAAGAAAATACCAGAAATTGTTCGCCTGAACTATACCACAGGAAACTACAGCATGTTTATTGAGGTAGTCTGCAGGGATATAGCCCAATTAAGACATGTATTACATGACGAATTACAGAAAATAAAAGGAATAGAACGCACAGAAACGCTGATTTCGCTCGACGAAAGTTTTAATCGGAATGTGCAGGTAGCGCCCTGATCTGTTTAAGACTATATTACTTTTCTTCCCTTCCATTCATAACGGGTGAACAATCCGGCAAAGCCGGCAAATACTGTATACAACGCATGCAATAGTTGTAACAAAGGAAAAAGAGGCAGAAGGCGTTGTAAGGAATAAAACCGTAGCACGCTTTTTACAAAACGCCATTCGATCAAAACTTTATAGAACAATACTACCCAGAAAAAGCGGAACCATAACATGCTGAAAGCACTAGCAACCAGCAGTGTAATAAAGGACAGGTTAACCAACAGCACCAACAATAATACCAGCTTAATACGCATGCTTTTGTAGGAAGTCGTTTTGCTGGCCCACCGGATTCTTTGGTTGAAAAATTCCTTTATTGTTTTTGCGGGCTTGGAAGTTACGATGGCTTCGGGAGCATTGAGGTAATCAATCCTGTCCGGAAATTTCGAAGCAATTTTTTCCATTAATAACATATCGTCTCCTGAAGCCAGGTGGTCAATTCCTTCAAAACCATTCACCGCATTAAAGGCTGCTTTTTCATAAGCGAGATTGGCACCATTGCACATATTGTGCAATTTGCCATATACCGATGCCGCAGTAATACCTTGTAAAATGACAAAATCCAGGCTTTGAAAAACAGCCAGCAACGATCTCCCACCTTCCAGCCTCACGGGTGCCACTATTAAAGCTGATTGTTTTTTTTCGTAGAACCCAACAATAGTACCTATCCAGTTCTTACCTGCTGTACAATCAGCATCAGTAGTAACAATAATAGCACCTTTAGCCTGCGCTATAGCTACTTCAATAGCCTTCTTTTTATAGGAACCAATCTTTGTTCCCTGTATTATGTGTTCTTTAAGTGAAATTAACCTGACACCTTCTTTTTCAAATTGCTTTACAAGATCAGCGGTTTTGTCTTCGGAATGGTCATCTACTACAATAATCTCCAGTAATTCCTTAGAATAATTTTGACGAAGAACAGAGCGAAGACAGGCTTCAATATTTTGTTCCTCGTTTCTGGCAGGAATAATAACTGTAATGCGAATATTGGTTGTCGGCTCTGCCCCGGAAAAAAACGGAATTTTGTCCCACAATTTTTCATAAGTGCGGATCAGAAAAAAATAGGCAATAAACAATATAAGAAGAAGTAAAATAGAAATGTACATTCCAACAGTAGCTCCCGGTTTCAGGAAGCTATTACCAAAATTAACCAAAGGTGGCAAAAGATAATACCTGCTACTGATTAATCGTCAATAAAATTAAGCGAACAGTATTGGCTGTATGGCTGCCTTTGCCTGCCCTGGTTAGCCCATTTTACAATTTAACCAGGCAATACTCTCAAAGTAACATTATCGGGCAACTACAAAAACCACCTTGCCTTATAAATTTGCAATCCTTCCAGTTTAAAAATACTGTTCCCGTTGACATCAAACACTTCGTCTGTCCACCAACTTTCTTTGGGCTGGATAAGGATAGTGGGATAACCTCGTGGTCCGGACGATACACTTTTGATTCTTTCACTTAGCGAGGTAACAACCTGTTCTGTCTTTTTTCCAGGTAAAGACACTTTGTAGACAAACAGATTGCTGCTCAACCATAAAAATTGATTGCCGTATGCCATAACAAGATCGTGTGCACCACCATCCGGCATACCTACCGAGTCCTTCAATGTCAGCAAAGGAGTTTTCGGGTTATAGGTATAAATCATAAACTGTTTGTCCGATACGGTATACAAAAGTTTTCTTTTACTGTCCCAAACAACATTGTGTCCATCGTAGAGATAACAATCTTTAAAAGAGATATTGTCCGGGAAGTTTTGCTCGTCGTAAACAAAAAGTCGCATCAGGTTGCCTGTGCTGGAAGCACTTACTATATTACCGTCCGGCAGTAGTTCTACAGAATGGGTATTGCCGCCGGCATACGCATAAAAAACCGTCTTTTTATCTGCAATGCGAATCAACGCAACACCACCTCCGGATGCACAAGCGAGGATATATTCTTTATTTTTCACCAGCTTGGCGTCGCTCATGTTGCTAAACCAACCAACATGCTCCCGGGCAATATCGGGTTGAGCAGCGGGATACCATTCCCAAACAATTACCTGTTTTTCTACATCCGCAATTGCTACCCGACTTTTGGCCTGTTCAGATAAAATAATATATTGTTTACTCTTCTGCGGTTGCCAGTGTTGCGCAGCTACCTGGAAAACACTAAGGAAAACCAAACTACTTAGAAAAAATTTACGCATGCAGCCTGAAATTGATACACATCAAAGGTATTAATTAAAAGTAGCTGGAATCAAAAGAGTTGCTGATTGCCCGGCAAACCGGATTTTTTTCTCCTCTATTTTTCAGCCGATTGTTATCACGGTTTATATATTTCCCATCTGGTTGCATTCAAAACATGGTTTTCTAAAATTCTTATTCGGGTTTCACCGTCGAGCGTACCGGCATTCATTATAAAATATCCTCTATTAGCATATGCTTCAATGGCAACTTCTTTATAATTAGCTTCATCAGGAAACTCGTGTATAATCCACCATGTGTTTTCGTCCCGCTCTGTATCAACACCTTTATCTTCTACTTGCCCCAACGCCCACTGACCCTGATCTTTTGTGCCATACCTGAAATAAAATCTTTTATTCTGAAATTCCACATAAATCATTCTGGCATATTGGTCTTTTTGAAGTCCAAGTATCTGGCTGCCCGGTGCCAAAAATCTGTTTTTGATATTAGCCTGGCTAAATTCGGTGTCGCCGGCTATATCTGCAATAGAGGTGGCTCCAAACAGTGTTGAATTCTTCATCCTATGAAAAGAGCCGTTAAACCTGATATATCGATGATCGGGTGTGGGAGGGTTCATACTTGGGTCGCGAGACACATACACGCCATTAAAACGATCCTCCGCCCCTATAGGCGCAGTATCGTCGGATTCATTTGATTCCTTTTTACAAGCATTAAAAAGCAAAACGCAAAGCAACAATATTAAATTTGGCAATAGTATCCTATTATTTCTCATATCACTTATTGATTATAATGAATGCTAATTTGAGAATTATGAAGTATTTACACAATACCATGATGATGTGACCGTCAATTGAAAAAACACATTCAATGCCGTTTAGTTAAAGCACAAATGGCTTCATATTAAGCAATTATTCAGGGTATTATCGCCGAATTTACAGCACAAAAATTACATCAGGGAGCTCCAGGGAATTGGTGTAACAATTCTCCGGCGGCTTTGGGACATTGTAGGATTGAAAAAAATTACTAACGCAAGAGCATTACAGATTCGTTCATTCGTGGCAATAAAATACCCTTATACTAATTTTTCATTTATCGCCTTGCTGACAGCTTCCGTTTGCGAGTTGACAAGTAATTTTTCATAGACTTTTTTGATGTGAGTACGAACGGTGTCAATACTGATGCTGAATTCTGTAGCTATCATCTTGTAGCTATTTCCCTGAGAGAGCGAACGAAGAATGGTGATTTCTCTCGGTGTAAGGTGATAATCTTTCACGGGTTCTTCCGCGGCTTTTTGCATCGTACCGATTACTTTCCTGGCTATTACAGGGCTCATAGGAGCACCACCGTCCAACAATTCTCCTATAGCCTGTACAAGTTTTTCTGAAACATTTTTTTTTAGCAGATAACCATTTGCACCAGCGTAGATAGCATCAAACACATTATTATTGTCGTCAAAAATAGTGAGCATAAGAATTTGAACTTCCTTGTTAAAAGTGCGGATCTTTTTAACTGCTTCTATACCAGACATGCCTGGCATATCTATATCCATCAATATTACTTCAGGCTGTAGTTCTTTTACCTGCAATTCCACATCCAAACATTGTCGGAATGCCCCCGATACCTGGTAGCCGTCTACCAGATCCAACATACAGCAGAGTGTTTCCCGTAAGCTGTCTTTATCTTCATATATCAATATGTTCACCTGCATTTCTCAATATACAATAACCTTCGTTTTAAATTAATACCCTTATCATGTGATACTCTTTTCAAGAATAACAGAAGTACCCTTGCCCATTTCAGATGTTATCTTTAATCGCGCCCCTATCGCATGAGCCCTCGTCTTCATATTATCCAATCCGTGCCCCGATCCGGCGAGGGCTTTATCGAACCCAATGCCATCATCAATAATAGATAGACTAAGTTCTTTTTCATTCCTTTCGAAGGTGATAGACACATTAGTGGCCTTGCTATACTTCACAATATTATTTATTGCTTCTTTGAATATTAGGTATACAAATTTTCTTTCTTCGGCAGTAAGAACCGGCGCATCATCTCCCAGCGGTGTAAATTGACAATTAATGCCCGCGGGCTCTAACAACTCTACTGAAAATTCCTTCATTCTCAATAACAATCTCTCCGCAGTATCGTGACGTGGATTGATAGCCCAGATAATGTCACTCATACTTTCCATCATTTTTCCAGTATATGCTTTTATTTTTGAAAGATAGCCGTCTTTATCCGGTGATTGATTGATTGCCAGCTTACTAAGTATGTGAATGCTGGTAAGAGTAGAGCCCATCTCATCATGCAGGTCACGGGCTATTACATTTCTTAATTGCTCTTCTGCTAAAAGTTTTAATAAACGGCTGGCGCAAACAGCGGCAATGTTTTGAAGCAAGGTTAGGTGTCTGTTCGTATAAAAGTCTTCCCGAAAACCTTCTGAATCGATAATACCAAATATCTTCCCATCAACTATTATAGGCACTGTAATTTCCGATATCCTGGTTGCATCATCTATGATATATCTGTTATCCAGCCGGACATCTTTAATAAGTTCTGGCTTTCCGGAAATTACTACTGCTCCTACAATTCCTTTTCCAAAAGGAATTTCAATTGGGTTGTGTACTACCCGAACATTAGCTATTTTTTTGGGTCCGGCAGCAGCAGTTTGAATCAACATTTCTCTATCGTAATCAGCCCGGTAAATGACACAGTCTTCGAAATGCAGTAGTTCAATACAATTATGTGCGATATCCCACAAAATATCATCTGTTGTATTTTTTCCATACAACGACACGGCAAACTGGTTAAGTATTTTTTCATCTTCCAACTCTTGCGCCATTCTTTCCTGTTCTTTAAGAATATCGA
The DNA here is from genome assembly GCA_964604365.1 of uncultured Terrimonas sp. Classification (GTDB taxonomy): domain Bacteria; phylum Bacteroidota; class Bacteroidia; order Chitinophagales; family Chitinophagaceae; genus Agriterribacter. Next base: position 190,993 of record CAZRYS010000002.1, on the reverse strand, counting down.
GCTTCTTTTTCACCCTTATTTTATAGGCTAAAAGCCAGACAAGCGCTACGGCTGCAACAAAAAGTAGAATAAATATGTATTGTAACAAAGAGGCTCTTTTTGCCTGTGATTGCGTAAGCTGTTGTTGCGTTTTTAAAAGCTCAATCTCCCGTTCTTTATTTTCAGACTCATATTGCTCCTTCATCTCCGCTATTTTAGACAGTTGTGTGGAGAGGTCAAGAGAATCTTTTAGCGCATTTGCTTTCTTTAAATAAAAATGAGCATCTCTCCAGTTGCCTGTGCGTTCATATAAAGTAGTCAGTTCAAACGATGCATCTATCTGATAATTGGTAGCCTTTAATGTATCACTCCATTTGTAGGATCGTATCAGATAGTTTTCTGCTTCACTGTAGCGGTGAAGTGCGGATAGTGTTTTGCCGATCGAAAGTGCCTCATATGCCAGGTCGGCTCTGTTGTTGAGCAACAGAAATGTCTTATAAGCTTTTTGAAAATAGAATAATGCTTCATTGAATAATCCCTTGCTAAAATATGTTTCTCCGATGTTTTCGTGTAACATAGCAACCTGGTAGTCTGTTCCATTATTATTAATAGCCAATTGCAGACTTCGTTGCAGCACTGAAAGACTGCTATCTGTAAGTCCCATTTTTCTATAAAGAATGCTTAAGCTGGCAGCAGTATTTACATATCTAAAATGATCCTTCTGTTGTAGAAATCCATCCAATGCTTGCTGAAAATAACTTGATGCCTGCTGCGTATCGCCGGACTCACGGTAAACAATAGCCAATTGCCGTTTCACATCTGTTTGAAGTGGTACATCCTGAATGAGGTTACTTAGAGAATCGCCCTCACGAAGATGATACAATGCAGGCTCATACAAACTCTTTTTGGTATATACTTCGCCCAGATTGATGCTTAGACGAACAATATCAAACTCAGACTCCAACTCTCTATAGATTTTGAGGGATTCATTCAAATGAAGAATGGCTGAATCGAGGTAGCCTTGATGCATAAGAGCCCAGCCAATCGAATTGTTCGCAGCAGCTATTGCTGTATGATCACGCTCAGTCTCTGCTAGCCTTAATACATCAATTGCAATCAATATTGCCGAATCAGAATTTTGGAAAGCAAGTGCAAAAGCTTCTGTAGCTTTTTGCGAAAGTGAAGCCTCTTGCCCATAACATACTACCCAGTGTATGGAGAGAATAAAGTATATGCTAAGGAATTTTTTTGGCAAACCTTTGAAGTTTGATAATGGGTTGGCAAGTGTTCTTGAAGATAATATTTTTTGCGGAAAGCTATATTTATAACTCTTGCGGCGTTAACAGTTGCTAATAACGTATCCTAAAACGAACAAAATATGTTGAATACTCACCAGTAAAACTGACAAAAAAAGACGATCTTTAGAGATATTGTCATCTTATCAGTTTTCATGAGAAAGTTAATAAAAAACAGGATTTTTTTGACCGTTGTGTTACTGGCAGGTATCGTGGGCACTTTCACCTTCAGTACCCGTACTCAAACGATAAGTTTTAGCGATGATGTAAAACCCATTTTGAATAAAAAATGTATTAGTTGCCACGGCGGAGTGAAGAAGCAGGGTGGATTTAGCCTCCTCTTTCACGAAGAAGCACTGGCGGCTACCGAATCTGGTAAACCGGCTATTATACCCGGCGATCCCGACAACAGTGAGATGATCAAACGGTTAACGGCACACGATCCCGAAGAGCGAATGCCCTACAAAGCAGATCCGCTTACGGATGAAGAAATAGACATCCTGCGGCGTTGGGTGAAACAAGGTGCCAAGTGGGGCGAGCATTGGGCCTATGTACCAGTGAAACAGGTCAACATCCCGACCTCTGGATTTTTTTCATTCAAAAATGATTGGGCAAAAAATGAGATTGACTATTTTATTGCACAAAAACATAAAGAACAAAAGCTGAAGCGTGCAGCCGAAGCAGACAAGAAAACACTGTTTCGCAGGGTAAGCCTCGATCTTATCGGTATGCCGGCCAAAAATGAATGGTTGCAACAATACCTGGCAGATGATTCAGAAAAGGCCTACGAGACATTGGTGGACAGCTTGTTGGCTTCTCCACATTATGGTGAACGATGGACATCCTTGTGGCTGGATCTTGCCCGATATGCGGACACAAAAGGGTACGAAGCTGACATGGCCCGCAATATCTGGAAATACAGGGATTGGTTGATTAACGCTTTCAACAGCGACAAACCTTACGATGAGTTCCTGATAGAACAGATGGCCGGAGACCTGATGCCAAATCCGACAGACGCACAATACATTGCTACAGCTTTCCATAGAAACAGTATGACGAATGATGAGGGCGGAACCGACAATGAAGAGTTTCGCACGGCAGCAGTAATGGACAGGGTAAACACCACCTGGGAAGTGTTGATGGGCACCACTTTTGCATGTGTACAATGTCATAGCCACCCATATGATCCTTTCACTTTTGAGGAGTACTATAAATTCCTGGCTTTCTTCAATAATAGCAGAGATGAGGATACGCAGCAGGACTATCCTTTGCTGCGGCAATTTTCCGGCGTCGACAGCAGTAAGCTTTTTGAACTGAAAGACTGGTTGCAAAAAAATGCCGGAAGCGATAAAGCCAATCATATTTATACATTTCTGAAAACCTGGCAACCTTCTGTCAATTCTCTTTTATGTGATGAGTTCAATAATGCGGCACTCGTTAGTAGCTGGTTCGCAGGATTCAGAAACAATGGTTCAGCCCGATTGAAAGGAATCCATTTAGATGATAAAAAGCGGGTTTTGTTCCGGTATCGTTCCGGTTTTGAAAAAGGAAGCTGGACCATACGCTTGGATAGCCTCAATGGACCCGTATTAAAAAAAGTACCCTTAGAAGACACTAAAAATGCCTGGAAAATTGCCAGCTTCGACTTCGATGAAGTGAAGGGAGTACACGATTTATATTTCACCTATACTAATCCGTTATTAAACAATAAGGAAGCCACCGGTGTTTTGTTTGAATGGTTTCATTTTGATGCACCATTTCCCGGAGCGGGCAAACCGGGTTACGATTCGGCATATCAGGCTTACTGGCAGTTGCTGAATGCGTCGGCAGAAACAACGCCGATAATGATGGAGAGCAACAAAGAGCAGTTTCGCAATACACATACATTCGACAGAGGCAATTGGTTGGTAAAAGGCGAGGAAGTAAAACCTGGTACACCGCATATCCTGAATCCGATGCCTGATGGCGCACCCGACAATCGACTAGGATTGGCCAAATGGCTGGTAGATAAGAAAAATCCACTGACAGCCCGAACAATGGTCAACCGTTTATGGGAACAATTGTTTGGGTATGGCATTGCAGAAACGCTGGAAGACATAGGTACACAGGGTATCCCTCCAACTCACCAGGCATTACTGGAATGGTTGTCCTGGACATTTATGTATGACGATAACTGGAGTGTAAAGAAAAGTCTGAAACGAATGGTGATGTCGGCTACTTACCGGCAAGCTTCTTTTGCCAATGAAGATATACTTGAAAAAGATCCCTACAACCATTACATAACAAGAGGACCACGCATACGCCTCTCTGCAGAACAATTACGCGACCAATCGTTGGTAATCAGTGGTATAATGAGTCCGAAAATGTATGGACCCAGTGTTATGCCCTATCAACCTAAAGGTATCTGGCTATCGCCGTGGAATGGTGCAGACTGGAAAATGAGTGAAGGAGAAGATCAATATCGCAGGGGGATGTATACTTACTGGAAACGAACCGCACCTTATCCATCCATGATGACTTTTGATGCTACCGGACGAGAGGTTTGCTCCTCCCGACGGATAAGAACCAATACACCGCTACAGGCATTAGTGACATTAAATGACGAAGCATATCTGGAAGCCGCCAGGCATTTTGCGCTAAAAATGCAAAAAGAAGCCGGCGATGATGTAAGAGCACAAATAAAAAAAGGCTATGAATTGGCTACCTACCATCCGATATCTGAAGAAGGATTGAAAGTGCTGGAAAACTTGTATCAATCTTCTTTGGACACCTACAAAAAAGATGTAGAAGCTGCTTGCGAGCTGACAAATAATCTTACAGATAAAAGCAAGGCACCGGAAACGGCGGCACTCACGTTGGTGGCAAGCAGTATTTTGAACATGGATGAACTGATTACAAAAAATTAGAACTTAAAGTTGGTTTCAGGCGATGACACAAAAAGAATTAAATACACAGCGACTGGTACAGGAGGCAAATGAAAAAGCAATCTCCTGGCAGACCAGACGTCATTTTATTAAAGAAAGTGCTATGGGACTTGGCTCCCTTGCGCTGGGTGCATTATTGGGCAGCAGTTGTGGTTCGAAAACACAGCCGTCTGCAGCCAATATTTTTGATACTGCCAACCCGTTGGCATCGCGTTCGCCACAATTTGCAGGCAAGGCAAAGTCTGTAATCTATTTGCATATGGCAGGCGCACCATCGCAGTTGGAATTGTTTGATTACAAGCCAGACCTGATGAAGTTAGACGGATTGGATTGTCCTCAATCTCTGCTGGAAGGCAAACGTTTCGCCTTTATCCGCGGGGTACCTAAGATGCTGGGTCCACAGGCTGCATTTAAACAACGCGGTGATAGCGGTGCGTGGATATCAGATAATTTGCCGCACCTTACCACTGTGGCTGATGAGGTGTCCTTTCTAAAAGCTTGCACCACCGATCAATTCAACCATGCGCCTGCACAATTGATGATGCATACAGGCAGCGCCAGGCTTGGACGGCCCAGTATAGGATCGTGGGTGACCTATGGACTGGGATCTGACAATCAAAATCTTCCCGGCTTTGTGGTATTAACTTCTGGTGGCAAATATCCGGATGCCGGCAAGAGTGTTTGGGGCAGCGGTTTCCTGCCTTCTGTATACCAGGGTGTGCAATGCCGTAGCGAAGGCGATCCGGTTTTGTTTGTGAACGATCCAAAAGGAATGAATCGTGACCTGAGGAAAGCTTCCATAGACGCTATCAATGAAATGAACCGGCTAAAATACCAGGAGTACAAAGATCCGGAAATCAACTCCCGTATTTCGCAGTACGAAATGGCCTATCGCATGCAGATATCCGTACCCGAAGTGATGGACATCAGCAGCGAACCCGATTATATACACGAAATGTATGGTACACAGCCTGGCAAGGCTTGTTTTGCCAACAATGTGTTGCTGGCACGTAAGCTGGTAGAAAAGGGTGTTCGTTTTGTGCAGTTGTTCGATTGGGGGTGGGATAGTCATGGTACCGATGCGTCATTGGCCATCGACATGGGACTCATCAATAAATGTCGCCAGGTAGATCGTGCTTCTACAGCATTGTTGCTGGACCTTAAACAAAGAGGATTGTTGGATGAAACATTGGTAGTATGGGGTGGTGAATTTGGTCGTACCCCTATGATGGAAAACCGGGAAGGCAAACAAAACCCGTTTAAGGGGAGAGATCACCACGTAGAGGCATTTACCATCTGGATGGCAGGTGGTGGTATTAAAAAGGGATTTAGTTACGGAGAAACAGATGAAATAGGCTACAGTGCTGTTAGCGGCAAAGTAGATCCATTTGATATACAAGCTACCATTTTGAATCAAATGGGCTTCGATCATGAACAGTTTACTTACCAGTTTCAAGGCCGGCCATTCCGACTTACTGACGTACATGGAAGGGTAATTAATGAAGTGATTGCATAAACGAATGATAATTACATTTGAAGGCATCTGTTGAAATCTGCCTTGACGGGGTCACTATTAAATGATTTTAAGAAAGGCTGTTTAACGTTTTACGGAGGCCCGCTATCCGTCGCGACCATTGTATTGAAAGAAAGAATGCAGGTAGAATTGATTTTGAACCACATGCTTGTTTAAGCGTGCAAATCTTATGAAAGAAATACTTTTAGATAAATTAGAAAACAATGACAATACAGGGGTCGATATTAAACGTATCCCTTCTGACGAACTGACCGAAAATTTCCCGACCGAGGCACACCGTGATGACCATTATACTTTTTTTCTACTTGAAAGTGGTAGCGGTGCTGTTATGATTGATTTCCAAACAGTACAAGTAAATAGCCCCTCTTTGTTTTTTGTCCTTCCGGCTCAAGTTAATCAACCTGTTCATCAAGATGCCCCTAGAGGCTGGTTTCTTGGGGTGGATGCTTCTTTAATGCCCATTTATAGCAGAGATGTCCTGGAAGGTCAATTGATGCTGCAACAACCTATCCAGTTGAGTCCATTACAACTTAGGCAATTTAACGACTTGCTTAACCTGATTCTTGAAAAGCAACAAGCCCCAAACAACGATCTTCTTTATCGCCCCGCTATCCACGCACTTGTCCAAGCCTTTCTGTTAGAAGTAACCAGAATGTACAGCCATATGATCGGAGTAAATTCCGGGCTTTCGCGACCACACCAGCTCATGCAGGAATTTAAAAAACTGCTAATAACTGAGATCAAAAACTTAAAAAGCCCTTCGGCATATGCTTTAAGACTCAATGTCACTGAATCGTACCTTAACGAAGTTGTGAAAAAGACTTCTGGATTTACAGTAAGTTACTGGATTCGTAACGAAGTTATTATAGAGGCAAAGCGACTGTTATACTACAGCGAGTTGACCTCAAAGGAAATAGCCTATGAATTAGGCTATGAAGACCATTCCTATTTTGGACGAATTTTTGCAAAAGAAGTCGGAATGCCTGCTATCGCTTTCCGTAGGCAATACCGTAAATAGTCCTATCATTACCCTTAAACCGCTATTTTCTGCTCGTCATGCAATTGGTTCCTTTGTGCAAAATTTAGGCACATGGAAAATTCTCTTTTAAAACAACTCCGAAAAAAAGCAGATTCGCTGCTTACCCCGGCATTACTGCAATCAGGTCGTGTGTTGGAAGTAAGAAATTGGGAGCCTGCCACCTTTATAGAGATAGACCTTCATTTACCGCATACTGATATGACATGGAACAGCATACCGTATATCAAGTTTAAAGTGGATGACTTTACTTTTCGCGATTATACGCCTTCCGGTTGGAATGCCGCCGAGCGTACTTGCACATTGTTCATAGATAGTGGACATAAGGGGGCTGGCAGCAAATGGGCAGCGGGTCTAAAAAAAGGAGATGTGGTGTATTATTTCAAAACTGAGCGCACTAATCATGCACCTAATCCGCAAACCTGGTCAGTGGGACTGGGTGATCAAAGTGGCCTCGGCCACTTGCTGGCATTACAAAAGATGAGCACTCCAACAGGAAATTTTGCCGGCTCCGTTTTGTTGAATGAGCGACAACACCTGCAGTTTTTTCAGGAGTCTTTTGACTCATGCTTACAGCCTATTGAACGCCAGGATGAAGTTGGTAATGAATCCCTGCTGCAATGGGTTGTCGCACAAAAATTTCATCCTGATCAAACGGTGTTTTATATCGTTGGCAATAACAAGTTAGTAAGCAAACTTAGGCGTTCTCTAAAGGAGAACGGGTTCTCGTCATCGCAAATTAAGGTAAAAGGTTTTTGGGGTTGATGCAATGGACGCATTTCAAATTTTCCCAGGCAGTGAGACACCCGCCTGTAGGACGCCCTACCGATTGATGTCCTTACCGATCGGAAAAGTATAAACAGCAAAAAATTGAAATGCAGCCGATGGAATCCCAATAGACAATTTTAAAAAAAAGTAAAAAGGCATGAAAACTGAAAAGAAAGTATTAATATCTGGTGCTAGCATTGCTGGCACCGCACTTGCGTTCTGGTTGCAAAAAGATGGATATTCCATAATGGTAATTGAACGGTCTAAGGTGTTCCGAACAGGTGGTCAAAACGTCGATATTGAAGGTCCGGGACAAGAGGTTATCAAATTAATGGGACTTGAAGAAAAGGTAGAAGAGATGAACACGAGGGAGAAAGGCGTTCAACTGTTGAATAACTCGGGTAAGGTCATCGCTTCTTTACCTAAAGGGGCTGCGGGTTCTCTTACCAGCTCTTATGAAATTCTGCGTGGCGACCTCGCCCATATCATGTATGATGAAACCAGGGAACATTGCGACTATCGGTTTGGTATAACGATTACGGACATCCATCAAAACGACAGTACAGTATTTGTCACATTCAGTGATGGCACCAAAGATGAATTTGATTTTGTATTTTGTACAGAGGGGGTGAGTTCGAATACCCGAAGAATGGTTATGGATGAAAATATCCGATACAAATACATAGGTCTTTACGCCGCCTATTTTCGGATTCCGCGACGTTCCGAGGATGGTGACTGGGCAAGCATATATAATGGCAAAGGCGGCTCTTTTATCCTGGTAAGACCTGTATATAACAGGGATACAACAGTATTGGTTAATTTCCGTCACAAGCAATTTGACACAAGAGACATAGAATTGTCTGAACAAAAACGAATGCTTCGGGAGGCGCTTGCAGGTGCGGGCGGGCTTGCCAATAGAGTGCTTGAAGATCTGGATTACGACCAGGATTTTTATCTCGGACCGTACAGTCAGATCATCGCCTCAACCTGGTCAAAGGGTAGGTTTATACTTTTGGGGGATGCTGCCTATTGCCCTTCGGCGCTCACTGGTCAAGGTACTCCACTCTCCTTAACGGGTGCATACGTTTTGGCAGGGGAGCTCAGAAAAAAGCAGACATACACGGAAGCAATTCAGGAATATGAGAAAATTATGCGTCCTTATGTTGATAGCGGCCGCACGTTTTTTGTAAACTGGCTCCGCTACCTATATCCCAAATCATCGGTAGGAATTTTTATCATGCGTTCAATAGCCGTATTTCTGACCAGCAAATTAATGCAACGTATTTTCAGACTCTTTGGTGGAGGTAACGATACCTCCTCTTACGGTGGCTTTGTCCTTCCAAAATATTTTTAATGGTTATTACTTCTTCAAACATTTACTGTTGCAGGAAATGGCGTCAAATTGGCCGAAGTCAATCTTCCTTAATATCATATTGACTATAAACTATCATTGTGACCGACGCTAAAATTTCGGACAATTCAGTTTTTTACGGGTAGGGTCTGAAGGTTTCCTCACATAAATGATAGAAATTTCATTGCCTCCTCTCCTGTTCGAAGCGGTGCTCAGCGATGAACTATTAATATCGTAGCTATAACCAATACGGATACCTGCAAATTCAAGCCCTATATAGGGGATAAAAGCATCTTTGAAACGATACCAGCCACCAACATATAAACGGGCTGCTAAGTCCTCATCATCATTCAGTCCGAAATCAAATGTGCCACCCAGCACTGTTTCAGTAGCTCCCGCCTGGCGTTGGTGTATAAAGCTGGTATGGAAAGTAGTATTATTGGCTACCGGAAAATAACCGCCGCCGTGTACCGTCAGGCGGGGATTCAACACATAATGCCCCCCCATAAAAGACTCTTTCGGACGATTTACATGATATGACGAAACACCCAGGTAGAAGTTGTTGTTCTCATTGGTAGCTCCTGAATAAAGAACCCCGGCATTCATATCAAAATAGTTGATAACGATATTGCGACTATTGTTGGAAAAATCCTCTGCTGTAGTACCGGTAAAACCATCCGACCGCAGCATGTCCTCAAATTTAGCACGGGTAATATCCAGCCTTTTATTGGTATAAGTACCCTGGAATCCAACACCAATTGTATGATAACCGTTTTCATCCAGTGCTTTATGGTAAGCTGTTGACAAGCCAATAAAATTATTATTCAGAATTTTATCAGCACTCTGATCGTTCATCGCCATAATGCCCACCCCCCATGTGTCAAACATCGGAATTCTACTACCCAGTATGCCAAAATCTGTTGACAAAGTAGCGGTGCGATAAGCATTGTTAATGGTAGGCCATTGATTACGGTAGTTTCCTGCCACCCTGAAAGTGCCGTCAAACTTTCCTGTATAAGCAGGGTTTAAGGTTAGTGGTGAAGAAAAGAATTGAGAAAAATGCGGGTCTTGCGCCTGCACATAATTCATTCCTGTCACACAAACCAAGACAAATAAAAACTTCTTCATCCGGTTCAATTGTTTGTCAATTTACAAATATTTGGATTACGACTGCACTTTGGGTCCATAAGCCAGATCCCCGGCATCTCCCAACCCAGGCACGATATAACCTTTGGCCGTTAGCTCATCATCAATTGCACCACACCATATTTTCACGCCCGGTTCCTCCCTGCGCACAAATTCTACACCAATCGTACAGGCTATTGCTGTTGCTACATGTATAGCAGCCGGTGTTCCTTGTGTTTTCAACAACTGGATTGATTGCACCAGTGATGCACCGGTAGCCAACATTGGATCCGCAATAATTACAATCCTGTCATCTATATCCGGGCATGACATATACTCCACACTTATTTCAAAAGAGCCGTCGCGATGGTGTTTTCTATAGGCAGAAATAAATGCATTGTCTGCTTTGTCAAAATAATTAAGCAATCCCTGGTGCAACGGAACGCCTGCTCTCAAAATCGTGGCCAAAACCGGCTGTTGCTTCAAAACCTTGGTTGTGGAAATCCCCAACGGTGTGGGCGTCTCCTGCTCCAGCCAGTCCAGCTCTTTACTGATTTCATACGCTATCACTTCTCCTATTCGCTCCAGATTACGCCGAAAACGCATTCTATCTGTCTGAACATCAACATTCCGGAGTTCGGAAACCCAATTGCTCATCAAAGAATGACTGATATTGAAGTCTACAACCATCAGGTTTTGTTTTGGTTTTCAATTGATTCTATTACAAAACTAAACGCTGCAGGCAGTTTTCAAAACTTTTAGCCTCTTTTTTAGATATCTTCCAAAATCTATTAAACGTTTCAAAATGAGATATTAATATAAACACCTATTGAATATTACACTTAATGATAAAGATTTTGCAAATCGCAGTCTTTCATAGTTGTCCACTTCCTGCCTTTTAGTTGTATTTTGCAGCCCATGTTATTTAAAGATATCATTGGTCAGTCTGAGGTTAAAACTCACCTGCTCGATCTGGTCCACAATAATCGTTTGAGTCATGCTTTATTGTTTTTAGGCAAAGAAGGCGCGGGAGCCCTGCCATTGGCATTAGCATTTTCAGAATATGTTACATTGTACTTTTCTGCCAAAAATGCCCCTCCTGCAGGTCCCTCCCTGTTTGGAGAAGCTGAACCCGCAGAAGCTCCGGTTAAACATTTCGTAGCTGAGGAGGCTGATAAATGGATGCAGGCACAAGCCGCTTATTCCAAAACCAATGGTTTAATACACCCCGATGTTCATTTTTCTTACCCTGTAATCCCCCGGAAAAGTGGTGATAAACCTGTTAGCACGGATTATATTGTGGAATGGCGCGAATTTGTAAAACAGTACCCTTACGGAAACGCCTACGACTGGCTGCAATTCATAGGAGCGGAAAACAAACAAGGAAATATTACAGCGCATGAATGCAATGATATTATCAGGAAACTGAACCTCAAGAGTTTCGAAAGCCCATATAAAATTTTACTAATGTGGCTACCCGAGTACCTGGGTAATGAAGGCAACAAATTGCTGAAACTGATTGAGGAGCCGCCGGCCAACACCTTGTTTCTGTTAGTAGCAGAAAATGAAAGCCTGATTCTGCCAACCATTTTATCCCGTACGCAACTCATTAAAGTACCAGCCCCGGAAGTAAGTGAAATCACCAATGCCTTAACAACAAGGGCGGATTTAAGTGCAGAGCAGGCACAACAACTTGCGTCGGTTTGTGAAGGTAATTATAGAGAAGCCTTGCAGTTATTGCAACACTCTGGTGAAGACTGGCAGTCTTTGCTGCGGGAATGGCTGAATGCTATTCTTAAAAATGGCCCTGTAGCCCAGGTGAAATGGGTAGAAGATATCAGTCGGCAGGGAAGAGAAAAACAAAAGCAATTTCTCCGTTATTTCAATCACCTGTTGCAGCAAAGTATTCGAATTCAACTAATACCATCAATAGCAGCCAGCATACCTGACGCCGAAAGAGATTTTGCCGGAAGACTCAATAAAATTGCCGCATTACCGCAGCAGCAGGCGATTATTGAGGAATTGGACAGAGCCGCTTATTTTATCGAGCGTAATGCCAATGCTAAAATGCTTTTTCATGCCCTTACCATAAAGCTGTACCATATTATTGCGAAAAGCGAAGTGCTGGCGTAACCAGGCTGGCATTATTCTTTCGGGATTGCATTCGCTGCTATCCAGCCGCTGGTCCAGGCATGTTGAAAATTGAACCCGCCGGTGATGCCATCCACATCCAATATTTCGCCGGCAAAAAACAACCCTTTATGCAACTTACTCTGCATGGTGTTTACATCCACTTCTTTCAATGAAATACCACCAGCCGTTACAAACTCTTCTTTGAAAGTGGTTTTTCCTTTTACAGCAAAAGATTGCATGGTCAGCTTCTGTATCAATACATTTTGCTGCCCCGTTTTTAGGTCATCCCATCGTTGTGCCGCTTCTACATCACTCTCCGCCAACAGATATTCCCATAAACGCGCAGGCAAATCAAATGGGTTGCCCGAAATTAATTTTCTGCCACTATTATTTTGTCTTATTTCCTGCCATTCAGAGCGGAGCGTATGTTCGGTATATGGTGGAATCCAATTTATCGATATATTGAAACGATAGCTTTTTTCTGCTAATTCCCGGGCACCCCAGGCACTCAGTTTCAGCACAGCCGGGCCACTTATACCCCAATGTGTAACCAGCAATGGTCCTGTACTTTGTAGCTTTGTACCTTGTATTTTTACCATAGCTTTAGGAACACTCACACCCATCAACGCAGTTAATGAATGCTGAGCCGATTTTTGGTCGGGCATATTAAAGGTAAAAAGAGAAGGTACTGGTGTACTAATAGTATGCCCTAGTTTGGTAAGCCAGATAAAATGTTCTGCTTTTGGAAAACCACCACAAGCAATACAAATGTAGTCTGCCATCAACGGTTTTCCATTTTCCATTTCCAGTGTAAATAGCTCCTCTCCTGGTATAATGGCTTTCACACCCGAATTCTTTTGAACTGCAACATGGTATTTATCTGCTTCCAGCATAAGGCAATTCATAATAGAGGAAGAAGTATTAGAAACAGGAAACATTCTTCCGTCTGATTCCGTTTTCAGTTTCACTCCCCTTTCCTCAAACCATTGAATGGTGTCTTTGGTAAAAAAATGATGAAAAGCTTTTTTTAGAAAGTTGGCTCCCCTTGGATAGAATTGAATCATGCTTGCAATATCGAAACAAGCATGGGTCACATTGCATCGACCACCACCACTGACAGAAACTTTTGACAATATTCTCCCTGTTTTTTCCAATATGGTTACCTGAAGATCAGGCGACAGTCTTGCCGCATTTACGGCGGTAAAAAAGCCTGCCGCCCCGCCACCTATTACAATCAATTTTTTGGAGTTCATATCCTTTTTCTTCCGATAAACTTTTATAATATTACAATACCTGATTTAAATTTTCAATACTTCGAATGCGAATATCCTTGTAGAACACTTCAGCTCCTTCGGATTGTAGTTGCAACTTTCCTTTTGTTAAAGGTAGCTCCTGACCATCCATGTAATGACGCGAATTATAAAGCACCATCACTACTTTTCCATTCAATACATGAACACTCGTGTCTTTGTAACAATATAACTCAACAGTATTCCATTCTCCCCGGGGATATTCTGTAGCCTCCGCTCTCGGACAACGCCTTTCACCTGCTTTGCCAAACGCTCTCATTTCTCCAGCAGCATCATAACCCCAACCTACCTGGCGATATTTTGAATTGGGGATGGTTTGCAATACTTTGCCAATACTCCAGTAATCTCCAGTATGCTGTTCCTCTATTTGAAACTCTTGCGACGTCAACCAACCAGTATACATAGGCTCACCAATTGAATGGTATAACAGACCAGTGTCCATGGGTTTGTCTTTCTTTTCTGCATATGTGGCATTGCCCCATTTAAATTTGAGTTGAAGATGATAGTTTTCGTATTCTGACAATGTTGATAGGGCGCCCCATGTTTGTCCTGAAATTCGAATCGTTTTTTCTTGCGCGTTGACACTAAAAATTCCCTGCGGATCATTATTAAAACCCAAAGGATCGGTTCCTAAAGGGATCCCTGAACTATCGAGTGCTATATCCAGATAGGTATTCCAACCGGAAAGGTCTTTCCCGTTGAATAGAGGAGTCCACTCGCTTTTTGGGTTCTGTGTACAACTTGTAAAGCCAATTAGGATCAACGCAGTTATTGCTAACATTCTGTACTTATGGAAAATAGAACCATTTTTGACATTCATTTTTTTACTGCTATTTGTAATTAAAACTTCAGGTATTGATCTCTGTAATATAGCGAAAATGTACTTCTGTGATTAAATGTCAAAAAGAATCACACCCTCAATCTGATCTTCCATAATAAAAGAAAAAGCTGTCGGCAAGGACAGCTTTTAAATAATTATCAGTGTAAAACTACAGAGAATACCGATTATCCGCTATTAGTTTGTCTGCAATTCTTCTGCGGGCATCTTTACTGTTATATGATTCGGCTTTGGTAAAGCGTTTCAATCCCAACAACATCATACGCTGCTCATCGCCTTCTGCAAAAGCATTGATGGCATCTTTGCCACTTTTATTTACTCTGTCTGCCGTATCATACAGATAGGTGTGGGTGATATCAAGGTACAACGCTGCCGCACTTTCTCCTTTAGCCGTAGCTATTTTAATCGCCCTTAGCAGCGCACTTTCCGCATGAAAAGTGTAGATAGCCATATCAGCAATATTCATCAGTACTTCCTGCTCACTTTCTATTTTCATCATCAGCTTTTGTACTGCTGCACCAGCTACCATCAGGATCGCCTTTTTCAAATTCACAATCAATTTCAACTCTTTAGCGAAAAGTGTATCATCTCCACTTCCAAAATCGGGAATGCTCATTAATTCTTTCTGAACAGACATAGCCGGTCCCATCATATCCAGTTTGCCTTTCATTGCCCGTTTCAGCACCATGTCTACCGTTAACAGCCGATTAATTTCATTGGTGCCTTCAAATATCCTATTGATCCGGCTATCCCGGTAGGCGCGGGAGATAATATATTCAGCACTGAATCCGTTTCCGCCATGGATTTGTACCCCCTCGTCTACTACAAAATCCAGCACTTCACTACCAAAAACTTTCAACATCGCACATTCAATAGCATACTCTTCCGCTCCACCCAGTAAAGCATCAGCAAAGGACTTCCCTTCATCCAATAGTTCCTGTTCTTTTTCATCTACCCATTTGGCTGTTCTGTACAAGGCACTTTCTGCCACCCACATCCGGATGGCCATTTCAGCTATCTTGTGTTTCATAGCGCCGAAATTGGCAATGGGTTGTTTAAACTGCTCACGGGTGTTGGCATACTGAATAGAAATAGTAGCAGAGCCTTTTGCGCCTCCCAATGCCGCCGCACACAATTTCAACCTGCCTATATTTAAAATATTAAAAGCAATAATATGCCCACGACCGATTTCTCCCAGTACATTTTCCACAGGTACTTTTGCATCCTGAAAATACAATTGCACTGTTGAAGAACCTTTAATCCCCATTTTATGTTCTTCGGGTCCTTGTGTAAATCCTTCCGTATTTCTGTCGACTATAAAAGCCGTAAACTTATCGCCGTCAATTTTAGCAAATACCGTATATACATCTGCAAAACCACCATTGGTTATCCAACACTTTTGTCCATTAAGTATATAGTACTTTCCATCGTCGCTTAATTTAGCGGAGGTTGTTGCACTTAATGCATCGCTGCCACTATTCGGTTCCGTAAGTCCGTAAGACGCTTTCCATTCCCCCGTCGCTAATTTGGGGATGTATTTTGTTTTTTGTTCGGATGTTCCAAAATACAAAATAGGCAAGGTACCAATACCTGTATGTGCGGCCAGGGCAACAGAAAAAGAGAACCCACTGCCCAAAGCTTCATTCACAAGCGTGGAGGTAACAAAGTCTTTTCCGAGTCCGCCGTATTCTTCAGGAACAGAAGCCCCGAGTAGGCCTTGTTCACCTGCCTTATCCAACAACGAAGGCATCAGGCCTTGTTCAAGGTTATCAATCCGATCAATGAGAGGGAGCACTTCTGTATTGACAAAAGAAGTACACATGTCCATAATCATCTTTTGCTCCTCCGAAAAGTCCTCCGGTGTAAAAATGGAAGAAGCCTCACTTGCCCTTATTATCCATTCTCCTCCTTTAAGCGCAGCAATCTTTTCTATCATAAAACATTGATTTATTTTGTTTGAAGAAGTCTATTTTAAGTTGTCGTATACCTTTTGCAATATCGTTTTGCAAAACTCTATTTCTTCCACCGTTACCCCACCCAATGCCTCATTTAACGTCTGGTTGGCCATTTCCATTGTTTGGTCACGAAGAGGCAATGCTATTTCTGTAAGATAGATCAGATTAATTCGTCGGTCCTCTTTAGAGGCTACCCGTTTCACCAGTTGCAGCTTTTCAAGGTTATCCACCAGGCGGGTAATGCTTGGTTTGTCCCGAAACGTTGCCATACAAAGCTCCTGTTGACTTAATCCATCATTTTTCCACAGGTGGTAGAGCACACTCCATTGCTCAATGGTAATATCAATCCCATGCAGTTTAAAATTCTTCTGCAAGCGCCGGGCGATTGCTGTGGAAGCTACCCCGGTAATAAAGCTGTATAACTCTCCTCTTTTAAATTGGTTGTTGGGCATATAGTTAGTTATGCAACTAATTCAAAGCTATAAAATTAATTGCTTTTTTGAAGTTTTTTGTAAAAAATGATCTTTCGATAACAAAGCTTTCATTTGCTGTTCTCTTGACTGTTTTTCGCAATAAATGGTTGTATTAACGCAACATTGACATTATCGGAAACGTTAAGAATTCACTAAGAACAAATCCTAAGATGTAAAATGAAAAATGTAGAAAAATATTTTTTTGCTTTTGTCGCTGTAAGTTATTTCATAATGTATTGCGTGATGGCCATGATCGCTTAAACACCCATAAACCCATCCTACATATGCACCTAACATTAAAGAGCCTGATTGTTATATGCCTGTCCATTCTGTTTGTTTCCTGTCAGGATAACATGGTGGAGGAAGAGTTTCGTATCAGCAAGCAGGATTTGCTCACTAATACATGGCGGGTAACTGATATCCGTTCCGGTGGTACAAGTATTCTACCGGTAGTTGACAGACTGCAATGTATAACAGACAATATCCTGATTTTTAGTCCGGACGGAAGTTTTCTCATCACAGAAGGCGCCAATGTTTGCAACCCTGCTTTTGCGGGAAGTGGCACCTGGGCTTTAGTGGACAACGAAACAAAAATCAAATGGAATTTTACTGCTCCCCAAACAAGGGAGGTTTTTGTTCCTATTGTTGAGCTGTCGAATACAACTTTGAAGATTTCCTATATTTTTGGAAATGAAGTGCCCCTGCCCGGAGCATATGAAATGGTATTGCAAAAGCAATAATTTTGTATATGCAGTTAGCATATGCTAAAAAAATCCTAAAGTCATAATTCAACGGCTTCCAATAACTACTTTTTCGGTTTAATTGCCGTACCTATTGTAAAATGTGGTCATAAAAGTAAAACTGTAATATTATGAAGCTATCTCTGAAAACTATGGCTGTTATTGCGCTGGTATCAGTAGCGGCATTTTCCTGCAAAAAAGAAAAGAAAGACTCCAAGCCAGAGCCGACAAGAAAAGAGTTACTCACTAATAAATGGAAAATAAGTGATGTCAAGCTTGGCGGAACCAGTGTACTGGGCTTTAGTACTGATTTTCAATGTATCACAGACAATATCCTGACTTTTAAATCGGATAACACGTTTACTTTGGAAGAGGGTGCAAAAGTATGTACGCCCAAATTTGAAGGAAGTGGTAGCTGGGCACTGGCCGAGAATGATACAAAAGTAAAGCTCATTTTTGATGATGGCGAAGAGGCATTAATTCCCATTGAGGAGTTATCGTCCTCAATACTTCGGGTAAAATACAATCTTAGTGATGTACCGATACCCGGCAATTATGAGTTGATATTACAGAGGCTGTAATTACTGCGGGATAATAAACACATCATATACAGGGCTGAACAAATATGTTCGGCCCGTTTTTATTTCTACACATTTGATCCTTTTACGCAACTGGCTTTCGCGTCGGAAAATGCGCCCGTCTTCCGTCTTAAACAGGGCGTTCACCGGCACCTCTTCTACCAATACCTGGTTTGTCGGCTTTTTATCGTACTTCCTTAGTACTCGTGATAATCCTTCTTCGGCACAGCTTGTTGCCGGCGGGTTTTTCATCATTGTCTTTATTTCAGCCTTGATGTCATCCGGCAATACATTCAGCAAAATAAACTGTTGCAGTATTTCGCCGTAAGTTTGTTTCCATTCTGCACCGTGAGGATCTATATGATTGCCATATTTTACAAAAGCCACCAGGTGCGCCAGCTCGTGCAGGAGGGTTACCAAAAAAGCATATGGATTCAGGTTCCCATTCACGCTAATCCGATGGTTCTTCCCATTAATAGCAAAGCGATAATCTCCCAGAACGGTCTTCCGTTCGCGGGTGATGGTAAGATGCACTTTATAGGTTTGCAGATACTGCATTACCGGGGCATAGCTGCCTGTCGGCAGAAACGACTCCAACGTGATTATGGGTGCTTCTGTCTTACTTCGCATTATACTGTTTACTCTCCTTTAAAATAATCCTTAATTCAATAAAAGTATATACCAGGTATAATGCCATACACATAATAACAGACAGCCGATTCACTTTTTCCGCAGACAAGGCATAGGTTAATGAAACCCCCGCCACCAAAACAAATTTCACCAGGAAGGAAAGATAAAAATTGCGAATAAATGACTGCGCGGATGGGGTTTTCACCGATCGATGCAACAGCAAAAAGGACAAAACCGACAAAATAAACAGAAAGATATTCCCATTCAAGAGCAAGTCCGCATCCAATCCATAACGAATAATGCTTTCACGAGCCACCGCAAGTACAACGGTAATGATACCAAATACGACAAATATGGGGCTTAGCAGTTTTAATACCTTCATAGAAATTACTATTATCATGCAAATTAACTATGGAAAGCATTTTTGCCAACCGATTAACAAATATCCTAAATTCACAATATATAGAGTAGTGTAAATAATTTATCTGGAACAAGTATACAGAACAAGTATACATTTGTATAGGCTCTTAAAATTGTTTATTCCTCTTCTGTTCTGCATTTCAGGAAAAATGTCTACCTTTGCAAACCTTTAAAATAAGCAACATGGTAAACCGGCGAGAATATGAGATTGCTTTTGTAGGATTGAAGCCCGGTAAACATGAATATGTTTATGACATTGATGAGCAGTTCTTTGCAGAGAAGGAGCCCCAGGATTTTACCGATCCTAAAGTGAATGTGAAGATGATTTTGGACAAGAAATCATCCTTCCTGATGTTGAAGTTTGAAGTAGGCGGTTCGGTAAATCTGCTGTGTGATATGTGTGGAAACACACTTGAAAAGCAGCTTTGGGACGACTTTGAAGTATTGGTGAAAATGGTGGATGATCCGGAAAAAATGAATGAGGAAGAGGAAGACCCGGATATCTTCTACATATCCAGAACAGAGAGTCACATCAATGTGGAAAACTGGATATACGAGTTTATCAATCTGAGTATTCCATTACAGCGTACTTGTGATAAAAAGCCGGATGGTAGTTCAGGATGTAATGAAGAGGCTTTGGAGATGTTGAAAAAGCTCGATGGAAGCAATATTGTTAATGAAAACCCAATTTGGAAAGGGTTAGATAAATTTAAGAACAATTAAAATTTAGTGATATGCCAAATCCCAAACGGAGGCACTCTCAACAACGCAGTGCAAAACGCAGAACACATTATACAGCAGTATCTGTTACTTTAAGTAAAGACAGTACTACAGGGGAGACTCATGTGCGTCACCGTGCTCATGTGAGTGAAGGAAAGTTGTTTTACAAAGGCAAAGTAGTAGCGGAGCAATCTCCTATTAAATAACTTTTTTTTACATTTTACCAGGCGGTTCCCATTCCGGATAAATTATTTATTTGGATTGGGGATTTGTTTTTTAATATTTTCTGCAACTTTACTGCATGAATATAGCCTTGGATATGATGGGAGGCGATTATGCGCCTGCCGAAGCAATGAAAGGAGTGGCCGCTTACCTGGCTGACACTATCGGTACCGCACACGTGACACTGGTTGGAGACGAGGCACAGTTGCTGCCCCTGCTGGATACTAATCCTCTGCCCAAGGAGAAATATACCGTCGTGCATGCGCCACAAGTGGTCGGGATGCAGGAACATCCAACCAAAGCCTTAAAAGAAAAGCCGCAATCATCTATTTCGATAGGATTTCACTTATTAGCAACCGGTAGAACAGATGCTTTTATCAGCGCCGGCAATACCGGTGCGATGCTGGTAGGTGCATTATTCAGCATCAAACCAATAGCCGGTGTTACCCGCCCCACCATTGGCACCTACCTGCCCCGTGAAAATGGCGAATTAGGACTATTGCTGGATGCGGGTATCAATGCCGACTGCAAACCGGAAAACCTTGATCAGTTTGCCGTTCTGGGATCCCTTTTCGTTCAGCATGTTTGGAACAGGCCCAACCCCAAAGTGGGGCTATTGAATATTGGGGAAGAGGAAGGCAAGGGAAATATATTAGCACAGACTACCTATCCGCTGCTGAAACAAAATAAGCTCATCAACTTTATTGGGAATGTAGAAGGGCGTGATGCTTTTGTAGATAAGGCTGATGTGATCGTATGCGAGGGGTTTACGGGCAATGTATTGTTGAAGATGGCAGAAAGCATCCATGATATTGTGAAACGCCGTAATATCAAGGATGAATACCTTGAAATGTTTGAATTTGAAAAATATGGCGGCGTGCCTGTATTGGGTGTAAATAAACCGGTGATCATAGGACATGGTATTTCAAATGGTTTGGCATTTAAGAATATGCTGCTGATGGCACAAAAAGTAACGGAAACAGACTTGCCGGGAAAAATCAGAGATAGTTTTCAAAACCTGCAATAACAGCAACCATGGAAGAATTAATCAATCGTTTAAAAGCAGAAGCCGGATTAACAGATACACAGGCTCTCCAGGCTATTACCATTGTAAAAGATTTTGCCAAAGAAAAATTTCCTGTCTTTTCGGGTGCTATAGAAAAAGTATTTACCAAATATGCACCGAAAGATGAAGATGATTTTATGCCATAGTATCCCGCGGCCGTTTGCTTTTCGGACTTCCACTACAATTAATTGCGCTCACTGTGAGTAATCTTTTATTTTTGCCTGGATGCGGCGCATTGTAAGCGAACAACTCAAAAAGATTTACCAGTATTTCTCGCAACTACTTCGTGAGCGGCTGAGTAACGTACAATACATGATGGTTGTATCCGTCATTGTTGGCTTTACCTCTGGCATGGCGGCTGTAGTACTGAAGTATACAGTGCATTATGTGCAGCGATGGATTGAAAGGTTGAGTGTATTTCATTTCTCGAATTTGCTATTTCCTGCAATAGGACTTTTGCTTACTGTATTTCTTATCAGAAATTTTTTAGGAGGAGCCCTCGAAAGGGGCATAGCGATGGTACTGAAAGCGATTGCCAGAAAGTCTTCGTTTATACCCTTGCGACATACCTATGCGCATATTTTCACCAGTTCACTTACGGTTGGTTTGGGTGGCTCTGTTGGTTTGGAAGCGCCCATTGTAGCAACCGGTTCTGCTGTGGGATCCAATATCGCCCGCATTCACGATTTAAACTACCGGGAACGCACCCTGTTGATCGCCTGTGGTGCAGCAGCGGGTATTGCCGCTGTATTTAATGCGCCTATAGCAGGTGTTATTTTTGCGATAGAAGTGCTGCTAACCGAAACTGTGGTAGTAAGTTATTTCATACCACTAATTACCGCCTCTGTAACAGGCGTGCTGTGTACAAGAATTTTTCTTGACAACTCTATTCTCTTCAATTTTTCACTGACACAAAGTTTTAATTATCACAATACGGCGTTTTATATACTGCTGGGTGTATTATGTGGCATCACCTCATTGTACTATGCACGGATGTATAAACGGTCTGAGCATTATATCAGCGAAAAGAAGATCAATCCCTACTCAAAAGCTTTGCTGGCGGGCATGTTGTTGATGAGCATTTATTTCCTTTTCCCTACCTTATTTGGCGAAGGATACGAAAGCGTAAAGCTGATGGGCAATGACGAACTTAAAGCCGTCGGTGATAACTCCAGGGTGTTATCCTACCTACCTGCCGATTGGTCAATAATTGTATTTACGGCACTGGTGATAGCACTGAAACCTGTAGCCGCAGGCATTACAATAGGGGGGGGTGGCAATGGCGGCAATTTCGCTCCTTCTCTTTTTGTAGGGTCCTCTGTAGGATACCTCGTATCAAAAATGGTAAACCTGACGGGATGGTTTAAATTACCCGAAGGCAATTTTGCCCTCGTAGGCATGGCGGGTGTATTAAGTGGTGTAATGTATTGCCCATTGACAGGCATCTTTCTTATTGCTGAAATAACCAATGGATACGAGCTGTTTATTCCGCTTATGATCGTTTCTTCTATTTCTTTTTTTATGGTAAAACAATACGAGCCTTTCTCCATGGAGACCAAGCAACTGGCAAAAGAAGGACAGATTTTTACCCACCAGAAAGAGAAAAACATTTTGACAAGCATTGATATGAAAATGATGATACAGGATGTTGTTGATACAATTCCTGTTGATCAAAATCTCGCTTACCTGGTAGAAATAGTAAAGCGAACGGAAAGAAATGTCTTTGCTGTAGTGGATCAAAAAGGAAACCTATTGGGTATTATCGAAGTAAACGACGTCAAACAAAAACTGTTTCAACCAGAATTGTTTGATGCAACTGCCATACGGTCGCTACTTAAAAAGCCACCGGATTTGATTTATGAAGATGAAAATATGCTGACAGTAATGGAAAAGTTTGACATCAGTAGAAGCTGGTACCTACCTGTGGTGAACAGAGAAAAAAAGTTCAAAGGGTTTATTTCTAAAACAAAACTTTTCAACAAGTATCGGGAGATACTCAACGACCAGGGTGATTTGTATCATTAGCCAACGAGTTATCCTTTTACAAACAAAGCACCAAACATCGTATCAGCTTGCTTATCGTACCCCTTCAGGCATTCCATTTTTAATAATTCAAGTCCATGCTGCTCCTGCAGATAACGAACTACATTTTCGTTTTCCTCCCGGAATACAGAACAGGTAATATACAAAAAATGCCCCCCCGGCTTTAAAAATACCGAAGCGTTCCCTGCAATTTTTCGCTGAAGCTGATGGAATCTTGCAATCTCTTTTTCTTTAAAAAAATATAACTGTTCAGGTGTACGCCCCCAGGTGCCGGAGCCAGTACAAGGTGCATCACAAATGATCAGGTCAAACGGTGCGTTATCTACCCGCTGCGGCCGCTGTTCTAAATCCAATTGGAATGCGTGGTATCGCCGGATACCTGCCTCCGCAAAACGTTTGTTCAGATTAGCCAATATGGAAGGTCGTATATCCGACACCGTCAGTCTTGGATTTCTCAGGGTATCAACAGCCAATATCGATTTTCCACCGCTGGCGGCGCAACAATCCCATATATTGGGGGCATTGGTTGTTATTTCCTGTAGAAACAACGAAATATTTTGAGAATTATAATCTTGTATAACTACTTCTTTATCGACAGTAAACAGGTTGAGCACGTTTGTAGTATTGGGTAACGCAATACAATTACCACCCAACACAGTAAACTTAGTTTCGCTATGTTGCAAACGGGCATGAACGACGTCGGCATATCCCGGCCGTATCCTTATAAACAGATGGGGTTGTACCAGGATGGAGGAAGCAAAACGCTCCGATTTCACCGCTTCGCTCAGTTGTGCTGTCCAGGGAAAAATTGCTGAAATGGTTATATCGATCCCCTGCTTTTGAAGAAAGTGGATTTTCTCGTCTGCTGTTGCCGAAACCGCCACCAGCCACTCCGGCTTCAGTGCTGCCAATAATGGCGTTTCCTCATTGTCACAAAGCAACTGAGCTACTAATATTTTCTCTCCTATATCTCCCAAATTTGTTTGCGCCCATTTACCCATACGATAGTATCGGTAACAAAGCGTGCCTATCTGCCGGCGATCTCGGGAACCAAATTTTTTTTGCCTGGAGAACCACTGCTTCAACCAGCCGGAAAAGGGTTGATCACCCGTATACCTTTTGACAATTTCGACCGAGGAATTCAGCCAGGAATGATAAATACTCACTATGCGAAGGTGCAAAAACAATGATAAATCTGCCTTTTTTTGCATCTTTTCTTTTCTGAATCCCACAATTTCGGATGAAAGCAGGAGTTTTATTTACGATAACAAAGCACTATTTTTGGGTATATGATTGACGTAGGGATATTATTAATAGTACCATTTGTATTTGTCCTGCTATTTGTGGGGTTGTTTGCAGGCATAGAAGTTGCTTTTGTATCTGCCAACAAGTTCTCTTTTGAACTAAAAAGAAAACAGGGATTGAAAAGTGGCAGAGTTCTTTCTGAACTGCTGGAGGAGCCTTCAAGATTTATCAGTGCTGTCATCATCGGACTTACGCTTTTTGTTATCGTGTATGGTTTGCTGGTAGGCAGCATCCTGGCTCCACTTTGGGGGTGGATAGAAGAAAACATCGGCACCTCCTACACCTATATCAAATATATCAGGTTAATTTTCGAAACCTTTATTTCCGGTTTCCTGTTGTTGTTTATTATATTTTCTTTCCGGGCTTTTTTCCGTGCCAAAAACGATTCAGTGCTTTCCATTTTGGCACAAATGGGTATTCTTTCTTTTATCAATAATTTCTTCTATCCTATCGCTTCTCTTTTTATCTCAATTGCAGATTGGATTTTGAAGTATTTATTTGATGTAAAAATGGCTGATCAAAAACCTGTAATCGCTGCTGTTGATATAGATCATTTTATGCAGCAAAACAGAGACCAGTCTGACGACGACCAGGATATCAACACCCAACTGTTTGAAAATGCTTTGCAATTGCCTTCAGTGAAAATCCGTCAATGCCTGGTACCCCGAAAAGAGATAGAAGCGGTGGATATTAGTATTTCCGTAAGTGACTTAACGAAAAAATTTACTGATACAAAACTGAGTCGTTTGATTGTATATGAAAATAATATAGATAATATATTGGGGTACATACACCAGACGGCCTTATTTAAAAGTCCCGCTGACATCCATTCAGTGATGATGCCTATACCGGCTGTACCGGAAAGTATGAGCGCTACTGATTTGATCAGCAAACTTACCAGAGAGCGTAAAAGTATTGCCTGGGTGGTGGACGAATTCGGAGGAACTGCCGGCATCATTACACTCGAAGATCTTCTGGAGGAAATTTTTGGAGAGATCAGGGATGAATATGACATAGATAAATTTGTAGAAAAACAGATATCTGATAATGAATATATATTTTCCGGTCGACTGAAACTCGACTACCTCCAGGAAAAATACCACCTCGATTTTGGAGAAACCGATTCCGAAACGCTGTCAGGATATATCATCAATCATCACGAAATGATTCCTCGGGCCAAGGAAAGAATTATTGTCGGAAACTTTGAATTTGATATCGTGAGCGTAAGCGATACCCGTATTGAAATGGTGAAGTTGAAACGCCTGAAATAAGTGAAATTTTTTGCTAAATAAAGTGCTTCCCGGGTACCGATGGACGGAAATTCGTATATTTGCAACCATATTGCAATTTCATCTGAAAAAAACGAATCCATACAGGCTTATTAATGCGGCGTTGCTATTGGCAATCTACCTGTTTATCGCTACTCCGGTAAGCTGGTGGCATCAGCATGCCGTAGCAGATGAAACAATCGGCGTTTACCATCCCCAAGATCATGGGATCAGCAATCTTGCCCAGCATAATGACTGCCCGGTTTGTGCCCATCATTATTCCGCCTATTCGGATACTTCTTTTTTCGACGTTGAAATAAAGTCCGAAACCACAGTTTTGACTTATTTCTCTTATTATTTGGAACCATACAATGCGATAGTTCCGTTGCAACCTGGCAATAAGGGTCCTCCCCGTAAAGCAGTTTAAGCTACTCCCAGGCAGCATACACTGTTGCTTAGTCTTCATTCTATTAACAGATTTCTGACGTTTCCTGCTATGCAGTATTATTTCAAGTCCTTTGTATTAATGGCGGCTCTCCTTGCGGCAGCTTTTTCCGGGTACAGCCAATTATTTTCGCTGAAAGGGCGTGTGGTGGATAAACACGAACATCCGCTCCAGGGTGTAGCCATTAACATCAAAGGGAAACCGGAAGTTGTCACTGGTTCAAGTGGCGTTTTTTTCATGCGCAATCTGAAGGAAGGAACGTATACCTTAGACATCAGCTTTTCCCATATCACCGGTTCGTCCATTCTTGTAACGATTACACGGGATACTGTTTTACAGGATATCATTTTAGACCCTGGGCACGAACTGGATGAAGTGGTGGTACATGATATCCACACAGGACAGAAAAAATTTGAAACCTTGCAAACCGATATTGTCAGTAGCAATTTTATCCGGCGGAATATGGGAGGCAGCCTTGTCAAGTCGCTTGAACGTATCCCCGGGATAAAAAGCATTAGCATAGGCTCTTCAAATGCTAAGCCACTTATCAGGGGATTAGGTTTTAACCAGGTAGTCGTCATAGAAAACGGTATTAAACACGAAGGACAACAGTGGGGGGCCGATCATGGACTGGAAATAGATCAGTACAATATCGGGCGCGTGGAGATAATAAAGGGTCCTTCGTCCTTTATGTATGGTTCTGATGCAATCGGAGGCGCAATCGATATCAAACCCTTGCCTAAACCTACACCGCACAGCCTGCGGGGCAGCATTGACCTGACAGGCAGAAGCAATAATCTGCAGTACGGTGGATCATTCAACCTGTATGGAAGAAAAGAAAAATGGTTTTTTGATGGCAGGCTGACTTATATTAATTATGCCGATTACCGTGTGCCTACGGAAACGGTTTATGCTTACAGTTATGCCGTGAACCTCCATAATCATTTTGTACGTAATACCGCAGGCCGGGAGCTAAATGGGTTTGCAAGTGCCGGTTATGTTTCAGATAAATTCAGTTCGGTATTTTCCGTCAGCAATGCATTTAGTAAAAGCGGCTTTTTTGCCAATGCACACGGCTTGGAACCACGCAACGTAAATGAAAAATTGCATGATGCCTCCGCCAGAGATATACAGTTACCTTATCAGCAAGTCTCCCATACAAAAATCATCAACCGTACCGAATGGAAAAACGGTATCCACAAAATAGAAGTAAGTGGCGGCTTTCAAAAAAACCTGCGCAAGGAATTTAGCCAATATGTTAACCATGGATACATGCCGGCTGTATACCCGGAAACATTACGATATGCAGCCGATGAAGAACGGCAGTACGACAAGGACGTATGGAGCCTGAATGCAAAAGATGAAATTCATTTTGAAAGGCATACACTCACTTATGGCATCAATGGAGAAATACAGGATAACCAAATCGGTGGGTGGGGCTTTCTTATACCTGCCTTCTCACAAAAAGCAGTTGGTGGTTTTGCCTATGATAAATTTTTCCTTAGCGAAAAAGTGATGTTACATGGAGCATTGCGATACGACTACGGCGGTATCCGGGTACGGGAATATCGCGATTGGTTTGAGAGCCCTATTGTAGATAATGGCACAACCACCTATGCACCGCTCGTACGGGCGGCAGCATTCCGCAAAAATTTTAATAGCCTCACCTGGTCTGCAGGCGTACACTACAACCCCGGCAAACTTACGCTTACCGCTAATGTAGGTACTGGTTTTCGTATGCCTATAGCCAAAGAGTTGGCAGCAAACGGCGTCAACTATCATTATTTTCGATACGAAAAAGGAAATGTTTCCCTGCGCCCGGAAAAATCATATCAACTGGATATGGGGGCTGACTGGAAAAATGACAATTGGCACCTGCGGGTTTCTCCATACCTTAATTATTTTTCTAACTATATTTATCTCAATCCTACATCTGAGTACGACACCTACTATGGTGCCGGTAACCAGCTATTTAATTATTCGGAGGCCCAGGTTTTTCGCAGTGGTGCAGAATTGCACGCGGGACACCGATTTCTGCAATACTGGCATGCAGAGGTAGCCGCAGAGTATATTTACAACAGGCAATTGTCAGGCGATAAATCCGGATACGGACTTCCGTTTACACCACCGGCTTCTGCCCTCTTTACACTTACATTCGAACCAGATATCCAGTCCAAATGGTTGCAGGAAAATTATGCAAGCATCGATTTTCGATTGACAGCAGCGCAAAATAGTATTGTGCCACCTGAAAAGAAAACACCGGGTTATGGATTGCTTCACCTTGCTGCCGGCACAAAAGTAAAAACGGGCAACAGTCATATTCAAATAAACCTGCAGATCCAAAACCTGTTTGATAAAAAATATTTGAATCATACCAGCTTTTACAGATTAATCGAGCTACCGGAAATGGGGAGAAATATTATACTATCTGTAAAAGTTCCATTTAATCTTAAAAAACAGGGCTAGTATTTGTGGGGCAAATAAAATTGTATAAAAATCAAAAATCATCGGGTACACAACAGAAAAGATTGAGGTGCCTGATCAAAACAAAAAGTATGAAAAGGAATTTTTTAATTGTGCTGGTCGGTCTGTTAATAGCCGGGTGTGGCAAAAAAGATAACAAAGTGGACGAAACTCCACCTGTTATTGATTTAAGCATTGCAGGAGCATTTCCGGTACAGTGCAGTGAAATCACGCGTGGTACCACATTTGAATTTAAGGCCAGATTCACGGACAATGTGGAGCTGGGTTCTTATGGTTTAGATATACATCACAATTTTGACCAACATTCTCACAGTACAGAAACAGAAACTTGTGAAGAAGACGCTCCTAAAACGGCTGTAAGCCCTTTTTTATTGGTCAAGAATTTTACCATTCCGGCAGGCAACACTTCTTACGACGCAACAACGTCTGTTGAAGTGCCGGCAGATGTTGATCCGGGTGATTATCATTTCATGATAAAAGTGACTGACAAACAAGGCTGGCAAACACTACGGGGTATTAGTATTAAAATCAAGTAGTACTACTTAGCTTTTCGTACCGATCGGAAAAAATTGAGGTAGCGGTGTCCGTCAAATTCCATTGATTCCATTTCTGCGGTATACCTGCCTGACGGAGTATTGGTACTGAATGATACCGTTTTGCTAACCGGGCGATACATCGTCTTCGGTGTATTGCGGAACAGTTCGCTCAGTACCCGGCCTTGCATTGTTGCCGGTGCGGTTATCCCATGCAGATGAAGCACCGTTGGCACCATATCTATATTTGAACTGGGAATTTCACTTACATATCCCTGGCTGAATGACGGTCCAATTGCTATTAACGCAATTTGCATTTCATACCTGCTCGATCCGCCATGCCCTGCAGGTCCATTGGCATAAGCCATGCCGGCATAGCCATATTGATTCTTTTCATCATCCCAGGCTGGTGCCACCACTATGTCGCCGGCACGATCGGCATGATTCCAATTCATCGCGTTGAAAGATAACGTTCCGGGCACAAATCCTTTTAAAGAACCTTTTTTTGCCGGAGCCGTGAAGATAGCACCCGGCCATTGCTCCGCTTGTAGTGCCGCTACAATGGTGCGGATTTTATTTTTATCTCTTCCATTCACGTATATACTGCCGCCCGCTACTACTACGTCGTTGGATGATTTACTTTCTTTCATCCCTTTTTCCACCAGAAAGTCGTTGAGATTTTTAGAGCCACGATAAGAAATAAATCCATGATCGGTAGATATAATAATATTGAAAGTCTCTTTTAATCCCCTGGATGCAAGGGAATCGAGAATACGTCCGAACTGTGCGTCAACTGCTTTAATAGACTCCATCGTAATGGGTATACCAATTCCATGCGAATGGGCTGCACCATCCGGATCCGAGAACCAGATGGCACTCACCAGTGGTCCATCAGGCACCAATGTATACCTGCATAAAGCATTCGTTATCCATTCGTGCCGGGCTGTATTGGGTGTTGTGCTGGCGGGCGGTGTTCCAATATCATTTATTATGCCCGGCTGGGCAACAAGCGGTAAAATAAGATCAGGATTAATGATGACGCCGTTTACTTTATGATTTTGCAAAAAGGCCTGCCCGGTTGTTCCGGAACTATAGACATATAATTTTTCGCCACGCTGTTGCAGCAATTCTCCAAGAGAAATAGCCGTCAATAAGTTTCCTTTTGTCTGTTCCTCAACCTGTAACAGGATGTTTGCATTGCCTGTATTCAAAGCCTTCTCCGTATCCACTGCTGACAGGTACAACGAATTCTCCATTAAACCATGTACCGCGGGGTAAGATCCCGTGGCATAGGACGCGGCATTTACCCTTGTAACGGTTGGGTATACACTACGGTGATTGTTTCCATAACTGCCTTCCCGGATAGCAGCATATAAACGGGGCATCGTTTCTGGTCGTATATAATCTGGCCGTAAGCCGTCAAACATCACCAGCAGGGTACGCAACCGTAATGTGTCTTCACCGGCCTTTGCAAATGAAATACCTATGAAGAAAAAGCCAAGGCAGATTTTCTTTATCATTATTGTAAAGCGATTAATTGAGGCGATGCGGCAGAACTACCGAAGCTTTTTCAAATGCTCAACCAGTTTAGAAGATCGATAGCCAAAATCAGCTCCAAAACTATTAATCACCAGCCCTTTCAGATTATGGGTTGGAGACGAAATGGCAAACAGGATGCTTTCATCTCCAGGATCTGTCATCCCCTCAAAGCGATACACTTCATCTATTACAAAATCCTCGGGAGACAATTCCAATGAGTCGTTTTGGCAAATAAGACAATCTTTCTCTGCATGCACCAAAAAATCGGTGGTATACCCATTTTTAATGAGATCATTCACAGCCTCACTCAGCGTGTCGTAACTTTTACGCAATGGTTTATCATTCATAATAACTTATTTTGGATCTTACCAAAGTTAACAATCATTATGTTATTCAGCAGGCACAAAATAGCATCAATTACCGGAGTGCCGAAGAGAGCCGGGCTAAACATATGTCCACTGGTTTTTGATAACAATTTCCTCATCTGACTTACTCTTTTTAAATTGCAGTTGATGGCTGAAAATAAAATTGTAATTACCATTGATGGCTGGTCCTCTTGTGGCAAAAGTACACTTGCCAAGGAGCTGGCGAAAGCGCTACAATATACATATATCGATTCGGGTGCTATGTACCGTGCTATTACGCTGTATTTTCTTCGCAATAGCATTGATTGGAAAAATGGTGACGTTCTTACTGCATTGAGGGATATAGACATTGATTTTAGAATAAATGAAAAAACAGGTTTGGGCGAGATATACCTGAATGACGAAAATGTAGAGTATGTTATCAGAGACCTGGTAGTAGCTGAGAAGGTTAGTGAAGTAGCCGCCATAAAAGAGGTTCGGGATTTTGCTGTAGCACAGCAGCGAAAATTGGGCGACACGAAGGGCATTGTGATGGATGGACGAGATATTGGCACAGTCGTTTTCCCGGATGCGGAACTGAAAATTTTTATGACGGCAGATAATGCAGTGCGGGTAGAAAGAAGATTTCGCGAACTCTACGCCAAAAACCCGAATGTAACCATTGAAGAAGTGAAGAACAACCTGGAAATGCGGGACTATATCGATTCACACCGCGAGGTAAGCCCTCTAAGGCAGGCAGAAGATGCCATTGTGCTGGATAATACGCATATAAGCCCGGAAGAACAATTCAAAATGGCCCTGGGATGGGTAAAAGAACGAACGAATTAGTTGCCTATACACATGACAATTAAAATATTGTACTGGTCCTTTCTCTTTTTCTTTCAACACATTATATTTGTTTTGCCTGTAAAACGGGTTTATTTCGATTCCGTTTAAAACATCTAACATGCAACTTGTCAAACGAATTCTTATTGGCATCGTTGCCATTATAGCTTTACTGTTGATTGTAACTCTTTTTGTTCCAAAAGAATTTAAATCCGAGCGAAGCATTACCATCAATAAGCCACGGCAGGAAGTATTTGATTATATCAGGCATATTAAGAACCAGGATAATTTTGGCATTTGGCAACTATCGGAACCGAACTTGAAAAAAGACTACGAGGGAACTGATGGCACCGTCGGATTTAAATTTACCTGGGATGGAGAGAAGCTGGGAAAAGGTTCACAGAAAATTATCGGTATTGTGGATGGAGAACGCATGGATACCGAGTTGGATTTTGGTTTCGGAGAGCCCGCAAAGGCCATACAGGCGATGCTGAGGCACCCTAAAGCCCTGACCCCTAAACCAGAAGTGTTTTACGTATAGAGACGGAATGACAACCCTGGCAATTCGCCCCTATACTACACAGGCTGATTATTGGGATGTTTATTTTGGCGTGCAGGAGTTGGTGAAAAATGCCTTTGACGCTAATGAAATTGCAGCACCGATCCCACATCGGGTTCTGATTCAAAAGTAGCTTTATACCAGGTGATTTTGACACTGAGAACCCCACGCATTTGTGGGGTTTATTTGTAAATGACAATCTTTATTTGATGGCCCATTTTCGTAAATTTATACTCCAAAATAGTCAGGATTTATTATGGAGTTCATAGATTACTACAAAGTTCTCGGACTTGAAAAAAATGCGTCGCAGGACGACATTAAAAAAGCCTATCGAAAATTAGCTCGTCAATATCACCCGGATGTTAATCCTGATGATAAAGAAGCCAACAAAAAATTTCAGCAGATCAACGAAGCCAATGAGGTATTGAGTGATCCGGAAAAAAGAAAGAAATATGACCAATATGGCGAGAATTGGCAACATGCAGAACAATTTGAGCAAGCCAGGCAGTCGCGTCAATCAGGCGGTGAGCAAACTTACCAGGGCAACCCTTTCGGAGAGTCGTTTTCGTCAGGCGATTTTTCGGATTTCTTTACCTCCATGTTTGGCAACGAAGGCAGTAATAGAAGCCGGACGAGATTTCGCGGGCAAGACTTTAATGCAACATTTCAACTCAATTTGAGAGATGCCTATGCTACGCACCAGCAAACATTTACCATCAACAACAAAAACCTACGCATCACTATTCCGGCTGGCGTTGCAGATGGACAAATCATTAAACTAAAAGGACATGGCTCCGAAGGGGTAAATGGCGGACCGGCAGGAGACCTGTATATCACTTTTCAGATTACCGAAGACCCGGTATTCAAACGAGTAGGAGACGATTTGTACCTCACCACCGAGTTGGATCTCTATACAGCAGTATTAGGCGGGGAAAAAATAATAGATACAATGGGCGGTAAGGTAAAGTTGAAAGTGAAAGAAGGAACACAAAATGGTACAAAAACACGCTTAAAAGGAAAAGGTTTTCCGTTGTATAAAAAAGACAATGTTTTCGGCGACCTAATTGTTACCTGGAACATTAAACTTCCAGAAAACCTTACCGATAAACAAAAAACTCTATTTAAAGAGCTGTCTCAATTATAATTAAATGTTGGATTATGTCTATAAATAAAGACCTCATTGCAAAAGAAGAATATTGTATCCACAACAATATAGAAGTAACATTTATTGACAGATTGCATGAGTATGGACTCATAGAAATACGCTCTGTAGAACAGCGGCATTTTATTCATTGTGATGAGTTGCAGGAGTTGGAAAAATTTACCAGGCTCCACTACGAGTTGGATATAAATATGGAAGGGATCGATGTGATTGTTCACCTGTTGGACAGAATGAAAACATTACAACAGGAGATACAAACACTAAAAAATCAACTACATGTTTATACAATAGAATAAAAGCTATTTATTCAACCGTTTCTTTATTATGCAAAAAAAAGGGTGGCTTTTTCTCATTTGTCTTTTTTTATTTAGTAATATCTCGGCTCAGCAACCTGTTGTAGAATCAACACTCATTTTCCCCCCACAAGACAAACATGTACATGGCAGCTCCCTTGTGGCATTGCCCAATGGCGACTACCTTGCTGCCTGGTTTCACGGTAGCGGCGAACGTACGCAGGACGATGTAAAAATAATGGGGGCCCGGCTCAAAAAAGGGCAAAAAAAATGGAGCGAACCCTTTTTATTAGCAGACACGCCGGATATGCCCGACTGTAATCCAGTATTGTTTCTTAACAAATCAGGCAAGTTGTTTCTGGTATGGATAGCGGTACAAGCCAATCGTTGGGAATACTCACTGCTACGGGTCCGTACGTCTACCAACTATCTGAAAACCGGTGCCCCTGTCTGGAACTGGCAGGATAATATTTTGTTGAAGCCTGGAAAAGAGTTTGAGGAAGAAGTAGTGAGAAGGTTTAAAGAGTTACCAGATCAAAAAACCGGGTGGGCAGAATATGCGCCCAAATATGATGACATGATTATCGGAGCCAGCAAAGATCTGTTGAAACGGAGTATCGGATGGATGACCAGGATAAAACCTATCACAACCCCTACCGGCAGAATATTGCTGCCCCTATATTCCGATGGACTTAATTTTTCGTTGGTGGTCATGTCCGACGATGACGGAGACACCTGGCAACCGGGGCTTCCCATTGTGGGAAGGGGACCCATACAACCGGCACTAGCGCAAAAGAAAGACGGCACCATTGCTGCATTTATGCGGGATAGCGGCGATGAGCCTGCCAGGGTACATTACAGTGAATCGAAGGACAATGGAAAAACCTGGACAGCTACTGTAAAAACGAACATTCCCAATACAGCCAGTGTGGAAATATGTGTTCTAAAAAATGGGCATTGGGCTTTTTTGGGTAACGATGTAGCAGATGGCAGGTATCAACTCAGTCTTTATATTTCTGACGATGAAGGCAAAACCTGGAAATGGAAAACAAAGATTGAAGATCAACCCAAAGGCAAGGGAGGCTTCTCCTATCCCAGCCTCATTCAAACAAATGACGGAATGTTGCGGATGACCTACTCCCATCATGTAGGCAAAGAAGATAATTCCATTAAATACGTGGTGGTGGATCCAGCAACACTTACACGCTAAAAAATAACAGCAGTATGGAAACCGGATCTGCATTGATAACAAAGTTAAAAAGTGGTAAAAATGTTTACGGAACCTGCCTCACTTCTGTGTCTCCAGGTTGTCCGATAATATTAAAAAATGCCGGGCTCGATTTCGCATTTATCGATACAGAACACACAGCAATCAACAGAGCAGAAATGGCTAAAATGAGCCAGGCTGTATCCGGATATGGCATTACCCCTATAGTTCGCGTCCCCTCATCCGATCCCTCCCTGGTATGCCAGGCTATAGATGCCGGTGCTAAAGGAGTAATTGCCCCCTATCTGGAAACGGTAGATCAAGTGCAACAATTGGTAGGTGCTGTAAAATACAGACCATTAAAAGGTGAAGTATTACAGCAGATACTTAGTGGTGAAAAGCCCCTTTCCGTTGATATGCAGCAATTTCTGCAGCGCTACAATACAGGCAATATAGCCATCGCCAATATAGAAAGTCTACCCGCCCTCAACAATTTGGAAAAATTATTGAGTGTCGAAGGCCTGGACGGTGTATTCATCGGTCCGCACGATTTATCCATTAGTCTTGGTATTCCAGAGCAATATGATCACCCGGAGTTTGAAAAGGCCGTTAGCTATATTATTCACACTACGCGGAAGAAAGGCCTGGCAGTAGGTATCCATTTTTCGCTATTGCCTGAACGTCAGATTCAATGGATGAAGGAAGGTGTAAATATTGTAATACATAGCTCCGATATTGCTTTGTTTAGCCAAAAGCTGATAGCAGATCTGCAGGTAATAAAAAATAATGTCGGAGATACGATTTTGACAGACACCGATTCAACCCCGGTTGTCTGATTGCACAGAAACAATAATAGAATTAACAATGAAAATACAATTTTGCCAACAGTTTCACGTTACTATATTTCTTTTGCTGAAACCGGTTTTATATATAGCCAGAAAATCGCCAGCGTTCAACGGCAATTGAAACAATAGAATAACGTTAAATACTTGTCCGACAAGTGTTCTAAAGACCATATCCTTCTGATTTTATTCGTACAAATCGCTTACACCTGTTACCCCATCAACTATTCATCACATAAACGGTCGTAACCAAGACGGTAAAAGTTCCCCTATGCCCAGTATATATTGCAACGGAATAGTTATTTTTCCTTCCACAATATATTCTCAGTTAGGTCTAATCCGGGACCGTTTAGCTATTTGCCAGAGAAGAAACAACTTAATCTCTATGCGCAAATATATCCACTAATCCGTATCCGAAGGACGAAGCATCTTTTTGTGATTTTAACAACAAAGTTGCCAGAAAAGTGCTTCCGTGCCGCGAGACTTTTTTCCTATTTTAAACCATTTAATACAGCAATATGTTGTATAATGCAGCGCTAACAGTAAGCTGAATAATTTTGTAGTATGGATAGAGAAATGCTGCCAGTGGAAGTGATACTGGTAAATGAAAAAGATGAGCCCGTGGGCACCATGGAAAAGATGGAAGCACACAGAAAAGCCAGGCTCCACCGCGCTTTCAGCGTATTTGTTTTTAACAGTAAAGGCGAAATGTTGTTACAGCAAAGGGCTGCGGGCAAGTATCATAGTGGTCAACTTTGGACAAATGCCTGTTGCAGTCACCCCCAACCGGGAGAGCCCGTGGAAAGGGCTGCCATACGGCGGCTCAAAGAAGAGCTGGGTTTTTCGGTGGAAGTCAACAAGGCTTTCGAATTCATCTACAAAGCCGATTTTGACAATGGACTGACCGAAAACGAGTTTGATCATGTATTTACGGGCGTTTATGATGGTCAGATCAATCCAGATCCTAAAGAAGTAATGGACTATCAATGGCTTTCTCTTGGCAGGATTAGAGAAGAAATACAAGTAATGCCCGAGAAATATACAGCCTGGTTTATTATCGCTTTTCCAGAATTGGAAAAACACCTTGAAACAAGAAAGAGATAATTACATAAAATCTATCAATAATGAGTCAGGGAATAGATCCGGAGGTGGTACGAATGTTTAAGAAAATAATTAACGGTGTTTCTGCTGTAGTGTTATGGGCAATGATTACGATGACCATCGGAATATACCTTGGTTGGGCCTTTATTTACGAAAGCTTCCATTTCTTTAATGCTATTTTCTATGGATGGTTTGTATTGAGCCTTGCCGGACTGGTCTACTACATTGTAAAACTTTGGAAAAAGTAGCTATCAGTCAAAAGTATACTTGCCATCATTTCGGTATTTGGAAGGATAGTCAAAGAATAAAAACTCTTTGGCCGTTTTTGAAAAATCGGTCCAATGAATGGCTGCTGTGCGGACAGCAAAAATACCACAGGTAGGAACATTGTCTACCCGAACAGCATTGGTCAGTCCGTTTACATAGTCTGTGATACCGGGATTGTGGGAGAAGATCGCTATTGCTTTGTACTGGTTATCAACGGCTTCTATTGTTCTATCGAAGGCTTCGGGGCCAGGGAGATACAATCCCGGCACTTCAATTAGCACATCTGTAGCATACTGTTTCATGAAATAGGACGCTGTTTTTCTAGCCCGTTTTGCAGGGCTAGAAATAAAAGCATCTATGGGAAGCTTTTGATCAAACAAATGTTGCGCCATAAAAATAGCATCTCGCTTTCCCCTTTCGTTCAGAGGGCGGTCAAAATCTCTCATTGTAGCATCATCCCAGCTACTCTTTGCATGCCTGACGAAAAAAATCGTTCTCATTGCAGGTGAACCAACTTTTACTTAGGATATTTTAATGGCAATTTTTCAGAAGTTACAAGAATTAAAATTAAAAATGCATAGGAATGCAGGATCTAAAAACGGGTGCCTGTAAGTTCAATGTTGCAACAAAAACCAAGCCAACGTATGAAATTAGTAGCCTCTTACATTTTTTCCTTCCATATAATTTATGAACGCTTTGTTCACCACCCGGTTGCCACCCGGAGTCGGGTAAT
The DNA here is from genome assembly GCA_964604365.1 of uncultured Terrimonas sp. Classification (GTDB taxonomy): domain Bacteria; phylum Bacteroidota; class Bacteroidia; order Chitinophagales; family Chitinophagaceae; genus Agriterribacter. Next base: position 152,925 of record CAZRYS010000002.1, on the reverse strand, counting down.
TACCTGTAAAATACCAGTCACCGGTATTGGTGGGGCAGGATGCGTGCAAGTTTTCGATAGACTGATAAATCACATCTACCGGCATATCTACATCCGGCGGTGTAATTAGTTGGGCAATTTTCCTGGAAATATCTTCAGGAGAAAAGGGTTTGTATACCTGCTGCACCACATTTTCTGTATGCAATTGGTTGGTACGCTCCAATTCTTTACAACGGGCATATGCGTCGGATAATAAATTATCCTTCTTGTGATCTTTTATGAGTTCAATTGCTGCCTGAAAAGCAATAAAGTCGCCCAATTTACTCATATCGATCCCGTAGCAGTCCGGATATCGGATCTGCGGGGCAGAAGATAATATGATAACCCGCTTGGCTTCAAGGCGCGCCAGCATCCGGATAATACTTTCGCGAAGAGTGGTACCGCGAACAATAGAATCGTCTATAATTACAATGGTATCTTCTTTTTTTCGGATAGAACCATAAGTGATGTCATATACGTGCTGCACCAATTCATTTCGGCTTACATCCTCCGTAATGAAGGTGCGCATTTTTACATCCTTGTTGGTTATTTTCTCTACCCTAATTCGACGATTGACCATTTCGGCCAATTTCTCATCATCAAAATCCTTGCCCCAGGATAGGATGCGCTCCACCTTTACCTTATTCAGGTAATCTTCCATGCCCTTCAGCAGGCCATAGAAAGCTACTTCTGCCGTATTTGGAATAAATGAAAAAACGGTGTTCTTTAAATCGTTATTGATAGCCTTTAGCACATCGTCGCTCATGTGATGTCCTAAGGCTGTACGCTCTTTGTAGATCTTTTCGTCATTTCCTCTTGAAAAGTAAATGCGCTCGAAACTACAGGCCTTTCTTTCTTTTGGCTCGGTGATCTGCTCTATCTGGTGAGACCCATCTGCTCTTACAATCAGCGCACAGCCCGGCATTAGTTCCTGTACTTCCTTTTCACCCACATTAAAGGTGGTGCGGATAGCGGCGCGTTCAGAGGCGCCCACAATCACTTCGTCGCTTATGTAGTAGTAAGAAGGACGGATACCATGCGCATCACGCAAGATAAAACTGTCACCATTGCCTATGAGACCGCCCACATGAAATCCGCCATCAAACAATTTTACAGATTTCTTTAGTACGTTTACTATATCCGGCTTGTCGGGGTGCAACTCATCCTCTTTTACCAGGAAATGATGCACCACTTCCATCATGGCCGCCAGATCACTCTGCTTCTGAAAAACGCCTGGTTCTATATTCACCAGCGAAAACAACTCCTCCGTATTTACCAGGTTAAAATTGCCTGCCAATGCCAGGTTGAGTGCCGGAACGGTATGTCTTTTTATAAAAGGGTGGCAAAACTCCACATTATTTTTACCCTGGGTACCGTAACGAAGGTGCCCCAGCATCAATTCACCCAGAAAACGAAAATTTCCCTTTAGTAAGCCCGGATGCTTTTTTATATCGGGTTGGTATAGCTCCAGGTCTGCCAACTCCTCATTGATCTGCCGAAAAAGATCGGCAATCGCCATATTTTGAATACTTCTAATACGATGCAGAAAAGGGTAGCCCGGTTCCGTGTCGAGTTTTATGCTGGCTATACCAGCTCCATCTTGCCCGCGGTTATGCTGCTTTTCCATTAGCAGGTACAGCTTGTTCAACCCGTACATGACGGTGCCATACTTCTGGAGATAGTAAGAAAAAGGCTTCCTTAGTCGTACAAATGCTAAACCGCATTCATGTTTTATGGGATCGCTCATGGGTGGTATAAAAGAAGCCGCAAAGTTAGGAGAATAAAAAGGAATCGACTAATACAAAATGTTAGTTTTAACACAGACGGTGGAAATATTGATGAATGCTTGTATTTATCCCGCCCACCCCTCCCGGTCGAGGCTCCGGTACTGAATGGCTTCTGCCAGGTGTGACGGTTCAATATTTTGACTGCCGTCAAGATCTGCAATAGTGCGGGAAACCTTTAAAATACGGTCATAAGCCCGGGCGGACAGATTCAGCTTATCCATAGCGGTTTTTAACAGAGACTGGCCCGTTGCATCAATCTGACAGATGTCCTTCAGATTTTTACTACTCATCTGCGCATTGCAGTAAATACCTGTCTCTTTTTGGTATCGGGAAGCCTGTATTTCTCTCGCCTGCATTACTCTCTCGCGTATAACAGCCGAGTTTTCGCCCTTCTGCTGCATGGCCAATGCCGAGAAAGGTACCGGTGTCACCTCCACATGCAAATCGATTCTGTCCAACAAAGGACCAGAAACCTTGTTCAGATACTTCTGAACGGAGCCAGGACGGCAGGTACATTCTTTTTCCGGGTGATTGTAAAAGCCGCAGGGACATGGGTTCATCGAAGCGATCAACATAAAGCTGGCGGGGAAATCTACGGCCAGCTTTGCGCGGGAGATCGTAACGCGGCGTTCTTCCATAGGCTGCCGCATCACTTCCAGTACAGTGCGTTTAAATTCTGGCAACTCGTCCAGAAAGAGTACTCCATTATGTGCCAGGGATATCTCGCCTGGTTGCGGCACACCACCGCCACCTACTAAAGCGGCATCACTTACCGTATGATGGGGCGATCTGAACGGGCGTCTAGCTATCAACGTGGTGTCAGTTGGCAATTTACCAGCTACGCTGTGTATTTTGGTTGTTTCGAGTGCCTCCTGAAGGCTTAGCGGAGGAAGAATGGATGGAATACGTTTTGCAAGCATGGTTTTGCCGGCACCAGGTGGACCGATCAATATAGCATTATGCCCCCCGGCTGCTGCAATTTCTAATGCTCTTTTTATATTCTCCTGCCCTTTTACATCACTGAAATCATTTTCGAAATTGTATTGCGATTCGTAAAAAGACTCTCTTGCATTCACCACTACCGGTTGAAGGCTCTCCTCGTCTTTAAAAAAGTTGATAACTTCATTAATATGGGAAACACCATACACTTTCAATCCACTAACGATACCCGCTTCTTTACTGTTCTGTGCAGGTAGAATTAAACCTTTAAATGATTCCTTTCGTGCCGTGATAGCAATAGGAAGGGCTCCTTTGATCGGCTGAACACCACCATCAAGACTCAACTCACCCATTACTACATAGTCCGCTAATTTCTCGGTATTGGGTAATTGTTCGCTGGCCCCCATAATACCTAAAGCAATTGGCAAATCAAACGCACTACCACTCTTCTTAATGTCAGCCGGCGCAAGGTTGACTATTACTTTTGTGCGCGGCATATAATGCCCAATGCTTTTTAATGTGCTTTCTATACGCTGCTCACTTTCCTTAACAGCGTTGTCGGGTAACCCTACCATGAAGAATTTCTGTCCACTGGTAACATTTACTTCAATGGTAATAGTGAGTGCTTCTACGCCGTAAACGGCACTTCCAAACGTTTTTACTAACATAGGCAAAGGTTAGCTGTTGCTGAAACCTGAAGTTACTGAAATAGTAGTGGAATTGCAATTTGCGGAGAAATCATGTTTTCTATTCAGGCGAAGCATTCAAAAACTTTATGACAGAAAAAAACTCCCCTACGCTAAATATAAACCTTTAAAAAAGAGGAAGGGAGCATGATTACTCCCCTCGATCCCTAATCCCTAAACCCTGGAAAAATGTATGCTATAAAATTTAGCTGATGATTTTAATAGTAGACCCTAATATTTTCAGAAACTGTGCCAAAAGTAGATTCTCAACTAAGAAAATTGTGTTAACCTCCATTTAAAGGTATATATACTGTACAAGTAGTAACTGTTACCCCTTATAGTAGGCATTTTTTCTACACAATTGTCATCCACCACTACGATATCGACTAGGGTATTTTGGAGAACCTTATCATAGCACTGCTACCTTCTGTACTTTCTAATCTGGCTTCATATCTTTTTCCATCCACCCACGCTATCATAAAGGAGGTATTAGGTGGAATAGCACCGAGATTTTCGGCAACCATCACCAGTTCGTTGTTTTGCTGCAGGTTTGCCACCGCCAATTTCACAACAAACGGTTTATCTGTGAGAAAGATATGCTGATGAATCAACTTGTCATTTAAAAACAACGAAATAGAGTCCCCATCTATCTCTGCATTATCGTAAAAATGGAGTTCTACGGAATCCCCCTGTATTGGGATATCTAATGTTGGCACTTTGTGTCGCTGTACAAATTTTTCTTCAATTGTCAGCGGGCGCAATGGTAAGTCTTTTATCTCCTCTTTAACAGTATACGACGCCGTTGGTACACTTGTTTGTTTTGTCGGTGGCGTCGGTGCCGGTCCTCTTCTGGCAATCATTTCTATGCTATCTATGTACCGGGGGTTATTGCTACCAACTGTGTAGTTATTAATTATATGGTCCCATTCATCTCTAAAAAGAGGGTTGTTTACTTTTTTAATATGCACTTCTCCTTTGGATTTTTCTTCATCATCCCTGCTGCTGCAATGTCCGTCCAGTTTCATAATACCCACACCCGGACAATCAAAATCAGCCCTGGATATCAATTCCATTTTCCCGGGAGATGATATGGCAATGCGACTCAGATTTTCATCCAACAGTGCCTCATCCCACCAAACAGCTTCGTTGTTCGGCCCATCAAAATACCCCTTGATACTGTATCGTCTGTAGTTTGTTGGAGACTGATAATAATAGGCAGTGCCGGTAAGACTATCCCCTTTAAGAACAATTTTCACCTCCACTTTTTGCTTATTGATTTTACCCTGCCACACACCTGTTATCATCTGGGCAGACACCGTATAACCGCCAATCATAAAAACAGTGACCAACAAAATATATGGTAAACGAAAAATCTGTTTCAAGTGCAAATTTTAGTGGTAACGTGCTATAAATGCGATTATTTTACAGATAAGGCCGATAGCCTTGAAAGATAGCCGGTTTTTAACCGCTCTTTAATAACTGGCTGTTATAAAACATACAATTAAGCTGCCCTTCACAACCTACAGTCTACGGCAGAAAAGTGAAACAGATCACGGATATTTGCCGCTGATTTGGAAAATATTCATACCATATTAAAAACATATTGGGGTTACAACTCGTTTCGTCCATTGCAGGAAGACATTATTCGAAATGTACTTGCCGGGAAAGACAGTTTGGCTATTATGCCTACAGGCGGCGGAAAATCTCTTTGTTTCCAGGTACCTGCCATTGTCATGCCGGGGTTGTGTTTGGTAATAACCCCTTTGATTGCACTGATGAAGGACCAGGTAGAAAACCTGAGAAAAAAAAACCTGCCTTCTCTTTTCATTCATTCCGGCATGAATTTTAAAGAAGTAAAAAATACGCTCAACAGCGCAAGACATGGAGGGTACAAGTTTCTTTATGTTTCTCCAGAGAGATTACAAACCGATTTATTTAAAGAGTATCTTCCGGCACTTCCGCTCAACCTGATAGCCGTAGACGAAGCGCATTGTATTTCACAGTGGGGATACGATTTCCGACCGGCATATCTTCAGATAGCTGCCATCAGAGAAGATAAACCCAATGTACCAGTATTGGCATTAACGGCATCTGCAACCCTAGCGGTACAGAAGGATATCTGCGATAAACTATTGTTTCGGGAAAGTATTTTATTTCAACAATCTTATGAACGGGCAAATCTGTCCTACAGTATATTCAATGTGCCTGTAAAAATCAGCAAGTTGCTGGATATTGTGAAGAATGTGCCCGGTAGCGGCATTGTGTATTGCCGCAGTAGAAAACGAACTGTTGAAATTGCGTCTATGCTGCAACTGCATCAAATAAATGCAGATTACTACCATGCAGGATTGGCGCACGATGACCGGAATACAAAGCAGGAAAAATGGATACGCAATCAAACCCGTGTTATCGTCTGTACCAATGCATTTGGCATGGGCATAGATAAACCAGATGTACGATATGTGGTGCATTTTGATATGCCGGACTGCGTGGAAAATTATTACCAGGAAGCTGGACGGGCAGGACGAGACGGGGAAAAAGCATATGCGGTATTACTCTATCGCAATGAAGATGTATTTGATCTCAGGCAATTGCCGGAGAGCCGGTTCCCGCTGCTTTCCGATATACGAAAAGTGTACCAGGCATTGGTTAATTACCTGCAGTTGCCCACGGGCAGCGGCGATCGTATGTACTTTGATTTTGACCTGGAAGATTTTACGAAAAAATTTCAACTGTCGCCTGTAATGGCTATGTACGCTATAAAGGCACTGGAACAGGAGTCAATCATTCATTATACCGATCAATTGTTTACCCCCTCTACTGTAATGTTTACCAGTAGCAGAGACTACCTGCAAAAGGTAGAGGATGCCAATCCGCTTTTTGAACCTTATATTAAGTTTTTGCTTCGCTCCTATGGTGGCATATTGGATGTTCCCGTTAACATCAATGAAAAGGTAATGGCGAAAACATTGCGCAAAGACATAGCAGACGTAATAAGCGTACTTGCCCGGTTACAATCGATGGCCGTAATTACCTATCAGTCACAAAAAGACAAACCTCAGATCCAGTTTTTGTCGGCAAGGATAGCAGCTGAAAACCTCATGATTAACCACGACAATTACTTCAAAAGAAAGCAAGTGTTAATCAACCAGGTGGAATCGATGGTCGCCTACACAGAAAATGGTGCCTGCAGGGCTGTATTTATAGGATCGTATTTTAACGATCACCAGTTGAAGCCCTGTGGCATCTGCGACAACTGCCTGAAAAGCAAAAGCACAGACCTTTCTGAAGAAGAGTTCAACAACCTGTATAATATGTTACTAAAGGAGCTTTCGGAAAAAAGTCTTAGCGTGGAAGAGTTAGCACAACTTACTGTAGTTAAAGGTGTTGCAAAGGTATGGAAAGTGGCAGAATACTTGTTAAGGGAAGGAATGCTGGACATGGAAATAGAAGGTGGTGTGGCAAAATTGCGGACAAAAAAAAAGGGCCAAGGATAAAAATCCAGCCCGTTTTAAAATCCAATATCCTATGAAAAACCGTGACAAAGATAGCTATAAGGAACGTAGAATCAATACCCTTTTAGTGGTATTTTTACGATATACAATATTATATGTCAATCCGATTTAAAACCAGGAGGTTTTTTTCTTCTTGCTACTACGTCCTCCCAAGCCCAAAGCACCGAGTAAACTTCTGGTAATCATTGGAATAGCTGTTCGCTGCACCTGTTTCACTACGGGGTTGTCCAATACTTTTTCTAAAGTGGATGGTTCCTCTTTTACTTTTCCTTTCGGCTTGGGTGGTTCCGCATCCCCGGCGGCTTCCTCCAATTTTGCGGTTAATATTTCATAAGCACTTTCAGAATCAACCGTCTGTGCATATTTTTTTACAAGAGAAGATTTTCCCGTGAGTGCATCAATCTCCGCATCTGTCAATATATCCATCCGGGAGCGGGGCGATACCAGCATGGTGTGAACCAGCGGCGTGGGAATCCCTTTTTCATTTAATAACGTTACCAACGCTTCGCCGATTCCCAATTGGGTGATCAACTCATTTACTTTATAGAATGTTGTTTCCGGATAGTTTTCTGCCGCTTGTTTAATTGTCTTACGGTCAGCGGCTGTAAAGGCCCTGAGTGCATGCTGAATCTTAAGCCCTAATTGACTTAACACAGGTGCGGGAATATCTTGCGGATTCTGGGTACAAAAAAAGATACCCACTCCTTTAGAGCGAATTAATTTGATAACCGTTTCTATCTGTTGTAGTAAAGCATTGGACGCTTCCTGAAATACCAGGTGGGCTTCATCAATAAACAAAATAAGTTTGGGTTTGTCTATATCTCCCGCCTCCGGTAAAACGGCATATAATTCTGCCAACAACTGCAGCATAAACGTGGAAAACAACTTGGGACGGTTCTGCATATCCGTTACCCGCAATACATTAATCACCCCTCTGCCATCGTTGCTTATGCGCATCAGGTCATCTATATCAAAAGAGGGTTCGCCAAAAAAAACATCGGCACCTTGTTGTTGTAATTCAATTACTTTACGCAGAATAGTACCGGTACTGGTGGTAGCTATTTTACCATACTCTTTTTCTATTGCTGCTTTCCCTTCATTACTAATGTATTGCAGGGTTTTGGTTAGATCCTTCAAGTCCAATAAAGGGATTTTATGATCGTCGCAGTATTTAAATAACAGCGCAACAAGCCCTTGTTGCGTATCGTTAAGTCCCAGTATTTTGGAAATAAGTATTGGTCCAAACTCGCTCACGGTAGCCCGCAACCGAACTCCTTTTTCTTCACTCAGGCTCATTAGCTCCACTGGATAGGCTGCCGGTGAGTACTCCAACCCCATTTTACCATATCGTTCGGTAATAATCTTGTTCAGGCTCCCCTCTGCCGCTATCCCACTAAGATCACCTTTGATGTCCATCATTAAAACAGGAATGCTGGCATCACTCAACCCCTCGGCCAGTACCTGGAGCGTTTTTGTTTTTCCCGTTCCGGTGGCGCCGGCTATCAACCCATGCCGGTTCATCGTTTTAAACGGAAGTTTTACATAGGCTCCGGGGAGTACCTCGCCATCCAGTATAGCCCCTCCTAACATATAGGACTCACTTTTAAATGAGTACCCGTTCTGAATACTTTCTGCAAAAGCGTTTTTATCAGGCATAGATTACATTTTTCAGGAAAGATATTTCATTTTGCGTACGGCTGGGCATAGTAGCTTTGAAATTCCACCGTATTGAATAAGAATGTAAAATGAGGCAGGTAAGAAGCGGAGACGGCGAGATTCGAACTCGCGATACAGTTTCCCGTATACACACTTTCCAGGCGTGCTCCTTCAACCACTCGGACACGTCTCCGTAAAAAGGAGTGCAAAAATAGGATTATTAAAATAAATCTCCGATACTTATTTCCTGGGATAATTATACCTCCAAGGTTTTGAAAACCCTGTAGGTCTTGCCTTGACCTGGCGTCCTACTACTTGTCTTCAGTCAATTCCCCTTTCAGGGAGGTTTCCAACAAAGTCTTTACCTCTTGAACCGGCAGGTTTTGCCCCAATAAGAACATGAGTTTTGCAACGGCTGTTTCAAAAGTGAGATCGTTCCCATCTGTTACGCCAATTTTCTTCAAGTGAGCACTTGTTTCATATCGCCCCAACGTAACGGCGCCACCATCACATTGGGTTCTATCCAGAATAATAACACCCTTTTCTATCGTTTTTGTCAGGCATTCCAGAAACCAGGATTCTGTACTTGTATTGCCTGAGCCAAAACTTTCCATAATAACAGCACGAACTCCCGGAACATTAAGTATTGCATTGACAACATCAACCGTAATACCAGGAAAAAGTTTCAACACCGAAATATTGGAATCCAACGATGTAAATATTTGCAACGGCTCCAATGGATGTGGTAAAATATCCTGTTCTCTATAGCGGATGCTGATGCCCGCTTCTGCCAAAGGAGGAAAATTAACCGAGCGAAACGCTTCAAAAGATTCCGTATTGAACTTTTTGGTGCGATTTCCCCTGAAAAGAGAATAGTCGAAATAAATACAAACTTCCGGAACAATAGCCTTTCCATTTTTACGGGCACTGGCAATCTCCATTGCCGTAATGATATTCTCTTTAGCGTCTGTGCGGATTTCACCGATGGGCAACTGTGAGCCGGTTAATATTACCGGCTTGGAAAGGTTATCCAGCATAAAGCTGAGTGCAGAAGCGGTAAACGCCATCGTATCCGACCCATGCAAAATAACGAACCCATCGTAGATGGCATATTTATCGTAAATCAATTCTGCCAGTTGTATCCAGATGGCAGGTGACATATTGGAAGAATCAATAGGCGGCGAAAAAGCATGCATATCAAAGTCGCAGTGCAGCTTCGAAATTTCCGGTATATGTGCTTTAAGTTCTTTGAACCCCATCGGCACAAGCGTATCCGCTTCCCGGGCCATACCTATAGTGCCCCCGGTGTAAATAATTAGCAACCTTGCTGTTTCTATACTCATATAGAATGATTGAATACCATATCAGCATTTTCGGTGGTGATGCGGACCACTTCCTCCGATGAAACCTGTTTTATCCCGGCAATAGCATCGATGACATATGGCAGGTACTTACTTTCATTTCTTTTGCCCCTGAAGGGAACCGGGCTCAAATAGGGTGCATCCGTTTCCAGTACCAGGTTTTCCAGTGCTACATTTTTCAACGTTTCTTTCAAGTCAGATTTCTTGTACGTAAGTACACCACCTATGCCCAGAAAAAAACCCATATCTGTTATCTGTTGGGCTTCGTTTACACTACCGCCAAAACAATGAAAAATACCTTTCAAATTGGCATCGGCATATTGTTTCACCACATCAATGGCCTCCTGCATGGCATTGCGCGTATGAATTACGATTGGCAGTTGATAGGCTTTCGCCCATAATATCTGCTGATGAAACGCCTCGTATTGTTGTTGCGTAAAACTGGTATCCCAGTAAAAATCCAACCCTATTTCTCCTACCGCTGCAAAACTTCTTTTCTTCAGCCACTCCTCTACTGTATTCAACTCGTCTTTGTAATTTTCTTTTACATAACAAGGATGCAATCCCATCATAGGAATACAAACGCCCGGATGTCTCTTTTCCAGGCCTAGCATACCAGCAATTGAAGTGCTGTCAATATTAGGAAGATAAAATCGCTGTACTCCACTATCCCGAGCTTCCTGTATCACGTTATCGATATCTTCTCCAAACTCATCTGAATACAAATGACAATGTGTATCAACAATGTGCATAATTCACCAATTTAGGAAACAACTTCCGGGCAGGTTTGTTTACAAAAGTTTTCGTAAAGAACTTTATACAGTTCTTCGTATTGCGGCACTATGTTATTGATGTCAAAACGATCTGCCTGCTTTCTGGCATTCGCCCGATACACCTGAAACCGATCTTCGTCTTCCAGTATTTCAATGGCATATTTTGCCATTTGATCCACATCACCTACCTCACCCATAAATCCATTATAGCCTTGTTTGATAATCTCCGGGATACCGCCTACATTAGTCGCCACTACCGGCGCACCGGCTGCCATCGCCTCAAGCGCCGACAAACCAAAGCTTTCATATTCGGACGGCAGTAAAAAAAGATCAGCAATAGCTAAAATGTCTTCCATATCCTGTTGCTTTCCTACAAAACGGGTGTCATCACTTATCTGCAATTCACGACACAACTCTTCCGCCATAGGCCGTTCCGGACCATCCCCTACCAACAACAGTTTCGATGGCACTTTATCATTCAGTTTTTTGAAAATGCGGATGATATCGTCAATCCGTTTTATCTTCCTGAAATTGGACGCATGAAGGACAATCCGCTCGTTGTTGGGTGCTATCACTTTGCGAAAAGCATCTATCGGTCTTTTACTAAATCTTTTAACATCCACAAAGTTGTAGATCACCTGGATATCTTTTTCTATAGCGAAATTATTGTAGGTCTCCTGTTTCAGGTTTTCAGACACCGCAGTAATAGCATCGCTTTGATTAATAGAAAAAGCTACTACGGGTGCATAGGTTTTATCTCTTCCTACCAGCGTAATATCGGTACCATGCAGCGTAGTAATTACCGGCACATATCGTCCCTCTTTTGCCAGAATTTGCTTAGCCATATAGGCTGATGAAGCATGAGGAATAGCATAATGTACGTGCAAAAGGTCCAGTTGATGATTTTTGACTACATCCACCAGTGTGCTGGAAAGTGCCGATTCATACGGCGGATAGTCAAACAAAGGATAGGTAGGTACCCGCACCTCGTGGTAAAATATATTAGCCCTGAACCCTGTAAGTCTTACAGGCTGCTGATAAGTAATAAAATGTACATTATGACCGTTCTCTGCCAATGCCTTTCCTAATTCTGTAGCTAATACACCGCTACCGCCAAACGTGGGATAACAAACTATGCCTATATTCATACGCGACTGATTATCGGGCAAAGTTACTATTAAACGCCGGTTGAAAATATGAATTAATTGCAGCTAAATAATGCCCCGGTTTTACTAATTTGCCGTATTAAATCTCCATTATGAGAAAATTCTTTACCATTTTTTTATTGGCAATAGTCCTTGGAGTTGCCGGCTTTGTCTATTTCCGGTATTATTTTGTATTTGGTACCGGGGTGAAATCCGGAGAGTTGAACTACTGTGTTAAAAAAGGGTATATCTTCAAAACATACGAAGGAAAGCTAATCCAAACAGGCATTCGATCGACGGCTCCTAATACCATTCAATCCAACGACTTCGAGTTTTCGGTACAAAACGAAACTGTCGCCGATCAACTGATGAAAAACTCCGGAAAAATATTCGATCTTCAATACAAGGAATACAAGGGAGCGCTGCCTTGGCGTGGCTTTAGCCGTTATGTGGTAGACAGTATCCTGGAAATGAGCGAACCTCTGCCTGGTGGTATTATAAGATGATTATTTGCCAAGTAAAAAAACCACCGGCTTTTTATGAAGCTCGGGTTTTACAGTTTTTTTCCATTCGGCAATGGTTCGGGTAATAATTCTTTGTTCTTCCCCCGTTAAGCTAACGGCTATGCACAGCTTGGTTTGTGCTGTACAATTTTTCAGTATAGCTTCCAGCATGCGGTTGTTTCTGTAAGGCGTTTCTATAAATATCTGCGTACAGCCCGTTTTTTGAATCTCTGCTTCCAACGCTTTCAAAGCCTTACCTTGTTGATGGTCCTCAATAGGCAGGTATCCGTTAAACCGGAACATCTGCCCACTCATTCCACTGCCCATCAATGCGAGCAGGATGGAGCTTGGACCCACCAAAGGGTTCACCTCAGCACCTTCCTCTTGTGCTGTTTCCACTAACAATTGACCCGGATCTGCAATTCCCGGACAGCCGGCTTCACTCAAAATCCCTACCGACTTGTTTTGTTTCAACACTTTTCTAAATTCTTGTTTTGCTACCGCTTCCGTCTTATGAATGCTATGCCATTTATAATTATCAATCACCATCTCCGGCCATAGTTTCTTCAGAAATCGTCTCGCCGTTCTTTCATTTTCAACAAAGAACACTTCGCAGGTTTTAACGGCATTTAATATATAGGCGGGCAGACTTTCATATCCATTTTCATCTATAATAGTAGGAATAAGATATACCCTGGCTGTATTCATTCGTAGTTGTATTATTAATTATCATCTAATGGAACTTACCGCTTCCTTCATATGGGAACAGCTATCACGTTCCCGTTCGTTGATATTTTTTTAACGATTCCCGAAGGTATGAATAGCATTTTAAAACGCTTACCGTTAAACAATGTTAATAGTTCTTTTCATAAAACGTTGTTTATAAATAAATTAAGATTTACGGGACCAAACGACTTTAAACCTTTTTAAAACGGTGCTGTCTATTCTTTTGTACCAGTTAAAGAGCAGATTACAAAAGCTCAACTTTATTAAAAACCAATAAAAATTATAGGTATGAAAAAGATAGTTCTTAGTTTGTTAGCCCTGACTTTAATTGCAACCGGCATTCAGGCACAAGACAAATCCGTTGGAAAAACGAAGAAAGAAGACAGTATGCGTAAAGGCCCCAGAAAACACGGCCAAAAAGGCCACATGTTCAAGGACCTTAACCTTAGCCAGGAGCAGAAAGAGCAGATCACGAAAATTAATGCAGAACACAAAACAGCCATGCAAGAATTAAAGGCGAAGGAGAATAGCATTACTGTTGCAGACTACAAAAATCAAATAAAAACACTCGGCAAAACCCGTTATGAAAAAGTACAAAATGTATTGACGACTGAGCAAAAAGAAAAGTTGGAAAAGAAACGCACTGAAAACAAAGGAAAACGACACAATGCGCACTTCAACGGAAGGAGAGGAAAAGGAGGTATGGCAAACCTGAACTTAACAGATGAGCAATCTGCACAGGTAAAAGCCATCAGAAGCAAAACGCAAGAAAAGATCAAAGGCATTCGTGAAAACACTGCTTTGAACCAGGAAGATAAGAAAAAGCAAACCATTGCCGCTTTCAAACAACAAAATGATGAGATGAAAACATTGCTTACTGCCGAGCAGGTAAAAAAAATGGAGGACATGCCTCAACGGGGACCAAGGCATATTTCAAAATAATTTTTCAAACAAACCTGTGAGATTTGAAAAAAGCGCCGGATCAGTCCGGTGCTTTTGTGTACATACGTTGTAGAAGTTGAAATCAATTGCCTACCTCCACTAATACCCAGTTCCCCGCTCTTCGGTTCCAGAGAACACTATAATCTTTTCCGTGAGATAATTTATACGTGCGATAGCCATTGAAATAAGGAAGCCTTAGCCAACCATAACTGTAGATTTCGAACTTAAAAACAAAAGGCTGTCCTGCTTTTATTGGCACCTGTTGAAAATTCTTTCCATCATCGCTAAGCAACAACACTTCTTCTTTGTTGCTTTGTACTGTCAGCCAAATCCAGCTGGGATCAGAGTTAGGATCCGTATGTATACCACGCGGGTCGGAAGGCAAACTGGGCGGAGTCGGTTGCGGTACAGGCGTTGGATTACCGGGATTAGTAGCCGGCCTGCTCGGTCTGCCGCCAGCGTTATCCGGATAATTATTAGGCTGTTTTGGATTCGTATTGGTGTTTTGGCTTGACTGACCGCTTTGCGCCTGATTCCATCCCCGGGTGATAGCGGTTACCCTGTCTGCTTTCGCAGGATGGCTGGAGCTTGCCCTGTCTGATGCAATAGCCTGCATGGCAGCAATAGACTGCTGAAGGGTAGCACCCATTTTTGCCAACACATATCCTGAAAAAGCATCTGCCTCTATTTCTTTTGGCGGAACACTACCACTACTGCTAATCACATGATCGTAATAATGGTGTCCTATTTCATGCGCCAATACGCTAATGGAGGCCCATTTAGTAGAAGTATAAGCATCCAGGTCTTCCAGAAAATTGTTGTCATATACAATCCAACGTACGCGGTTGATGATGGTAGCATAAGCATTTTGGATACCATTCTGTTCCCTGACACTAAAATTCTCCTTCCAGTCCATCAGGTTCAGCATATTGTTGATAATCCCTTTTGCTTCGTATACAGAAGCAAAGTTGGATCGTAATGAGCGAGGGGGGACTTTAAACCCACAGCCTGTCACCTTTTGTGCTTGCGAAACCAGGGGACTGATGACCAGTGAAACAGCAAAAGCAAGAAGCAGTTTTTTCATGTTTTATCTTTTATAAAACGTCCAAATCCATAAAAATAATATCAGCTACAAGTTAGGCAAGACTGTTAATCGTTTCCTCCGCTTCAGACCTCGTGTAAACAGGGCAAGCGCCGTGATGCGTGGCAATAAAGGCTCCCATGCCACAGGCAAACCGCACAGACTCTTCAAGAGAAGCGCCATTAATGGTTTTTGACAGAAAACCGGCAAGAAATGCATCGCCACTACCGATGGTATCTGCTACTGTTATTTTGTAGCCGGGATGTTCACAGAAGGTTTCATCCTGCAACACAATTGCACCTTTATCGCCCCGGGTAGTAATTACCGTTTGCAAATGAAACTTATCCCTGAATGCTTTAATACGATCCTGGTCCGTTCCGGAAAAACCGTACCAACCTGATAGTATCTCCAACTCATCGTCATTTAGCTTTAGGATATCAGCATGCTGCAAGAGGTAATCCAGCGTGCCTCTTTCGAAATGTGGTTTCCTCAAATTAATATCCAATACTTTCTGCGAAGCACTCTCCAATAGTTCAAACAAAGTCTGGCGCGACGTTTCGTTTCTTGCCACCAGGCTGCCAAAAATAAAATAAGCAGTGGACGCTACCAGTTTTTGTAGTGGGATGCTGTATTCAATATAATCCCAGGCTACCGGTTGAATAATATCGTAGCTAACATGGTTATTGTTTACGGTAGCCAACACTGTACCTGTAGCATAGGTTTTATCTTCCTGGATATAGCGGGTGGGCACACCTTTGGAAGAAATAAATTCCAACAATTTTCTACCCAATTCATCGTCGCCTGCCCGGCTGATCATAGTAGCCGGCACCTCCAGCTGATTGAGGTGATAGGCAACATTCATAGGTGCCCCACCGGGTAATTGTGCATCGGGTAATATGTCCCACAAGATTTCTCCGAAGCAAACGGCCTTACAATCTTTGTTTGTTGTCATTGCGTTCTACTATTGATTGATACAAGGCCAATATAGAGAAAAACAGGCAATAACTATCGCAGCAACTTGCTTCTTCGTTAAGAAAATTAAAATCCGGGAGTCCATCGTGGCAGAATCCCCCACGCCTATATCTTCGAAAAAGAAAAATCACCTTAGGTGACTGAATACAATTTTGTATATATCTCAACTATACCGACTTTCTTAAAAAGTATTTTGAGATTCCTCCGTCTGCCTTTCCTTTAAAAAAGCAACTTATAAGAATTGGCTAAATAGTAGACGCAATTAATGTTTAATTAACAACAGAACATATTGTCCTTGATGCTACGTCGGCTAATGGCAATGAACCGCCCCTGCGGTTGCCGTAGGTAATATGGGACTGATGAATGGTATACCGAGGCTCATCCCCCGTAAAATAAGGACGATAGCCGTCAGGGCCATAATAAAAGGAGTCGCATTCTGTATACTCCTACGGAGGGCTAATCCGGCCGTGGACCCGAAATAACTGACTACTATCATTGCTGGCATGGTGCCCAACCCAAACATCGACATAAATAACATACTGCTACCCGCACCCGAACTTGTGAGGGAAGCTGCCACTCCCATGTAGATCATACCACAGGGAAGTAGCCCGTTGGCCATACCAAGCAGTAAAAAAGAGAGGGAATTTTTCGGCGCCTGCAAAATTTTAATTACCAACTGTTGTATTCTTCCGTTAAACCGCCGGAGAAAAGCTGGTTGTACTTTTGCCTTAGCCAGATAAAAATATGCAAGTGCTATAAGGATAAACGCACCCACCCATATTGAAAAAGATTGCTGAAAGCCACCGATATATACAAGTCGACCGACCATCCCGAAGAGTAAACCCAAAACCGCATAGGTAAATACCCTGCCAAACTGATACAAGAAGATGGAAAGCGTTTTTCTCACCGCAGACAAATGTTGTACAGGTAAGGCCAGGGCCAAAGGTCCACACATGCCTATACAGTGTAAACTACCGGCAAAACCCAGCATAAATCCTCCCGCAATAATCGGCCACATTTCTTAAATTGTTAATTTTTGCTCCCGGTAGTAGTCCGAATTGTTGCTGGACCATTCTACTTTTACGGTGTAGTTGCCCGGCGTAAACTTCGTAGCATCCAACACTTGTATACCATCCGTATCTGTTTCCAATGCCACTTTTTTGTCCATTCCGGCCTCATAAGCACAATAAAACCACATAGTACCGCTAACTGTTTTGGCTTTCATTTCTTCTGGCAACTCTATGATTATCTTATCCCCTTGCTTTGTTATTTTTAGTTGCCCCGTTAATTGATCTGCCCGCTGCGACGCATCAATTATCTGCTGGTATTTTAATTCACTTTTATAATACTCCTTCTCCACCAATTGAAATTCGGTAGTATGGCATTTGTATACCATAAAGGCCATAAAAGCTACAAAAGAAACGATGGCAATAGTTAATTTATGTCCCCAGTTCATCATCATCATTAAGTTTTGTTTATTTACCAATAGGTCCCATAAAGTTGGTATTCAGTGTGGCTATTTTCTTTTCTCCATCGTACAACCCCACTTTCAATTTCGATTTTCTCTTTTCAATTACATTGCGTGGTAATACGATGAAGAAGGAATTCTTTCCTTGTCCTTCTCTTTGAATTTGTATTCCTTTACCGGAAACTTCAAAAATTTCTCCCGGTGTGTCTTCCAGTTTTAAGGTGAGGTTAATATCATGGACGGATTTGTTAATTGTCTGCAGCGTGTATAGGTTTGATACGCTGTCTGCTCCCCGCTCCTGGTACAACATACCACCTGCCCGGATAATGGTGCCATCCACATCGTTTCTAGACAATAATAGTATCGTTAACAACCCTGTAAGCGCTATCAGTAAAAAGGTGTAGAACTTCATTCTACCGGTGTAACGCAACTTTTTACCTTCGGCTATGCCATTCTCTGAAGCGTATCGAATCAATCCCCTTTTTCTTCCCACAGCATCCATCATATGGTCGCAAGCGTCAATACAGGATGTACATCCTACGCATTCCATTTGTGTACCATTTCGTATATCTATTCCTGTTGGACACACTTTCACACACTGAAAACAATCTATACAATCTCCTAATACCGGTGATTCGGGCTCCATTTGTTTTTTAAATTTTCCACGCGGCTCCCCTCTTTTATAGTCATACGCAACTATCATAGAGTTTCTATCCAGCAACACCCCCTGCAATCTACCATAAGGACAAACCACGGTACATACCTGTTCCCTAAAAGACGCGTAGACTCCATAAAATACACCGGCAAAAATGATAATGGCACTTAATCCTCCAGCATGCTTGAGTGCCGGCTCCCGGATAATGGTGAGTAACTCATCCATGCCAATAATGTAAGCGAGAAAAAAGTTGGAAATAACAAACGACAACAGAAAGAAGATAAGGTGCTTTGTGGTTTTCTTTCTGATTTTCTCCGCATTCCAGGGTGCCTTCTTTAGTAAGCGCTGAGCCGGCGCATCCCCTTCTATCCAATACTCTATTTTACGAAACAACATTTCCATAAAAATGGTCTGCGGGCATACCCATCCGCAAAACAATCTTCCAAAAGCTGCTGTAAATAAAATAATGAAAATAATACCAGTCACCATGGCCAGCCCGAAGATGAAAAAGTCCTGTGGCCAGAATACCTGCCCGAAAATAATAAACTTTGCTTCCGGAATATTGAATAGAAATAATGGGCGACCTTTGAACCTTATAAAAGGAAGCGTAAAAAACAAAACGAAGAATCCCCAACTCACCCACGTACGAATGTTAAACAACCGGCCTTTTGTTTTCTGCACAAAAAGCCATTTGCGTTTTCCCTTTTCGTCTACAGTAGCAATCCTGTCTCTAAATGACTCTGGATCTACCCCTTTGTTGTCTACCCCGGTTTTCATGATAATCGTTCTTTAAATTCTATTCGCCGGCCGGTTCAGCAGCCTCTTCTTTATACAGCTCTCCTTCTTTGGCTTTTGCATCCGCAGGGTTGCTTCCATGCAGCGACTTTATATAACTGGACACCTGTGCCAATTGTTTGTTAGAATAACTAGCCTGCCACGGCGGCATTGCATTGATACCATACTTAACTGTTTTGAAAATACTTTTAATATCGCCGCCATGCAGCCAGTAGTCGTCGGTCAGGTTGGGTCCCACCAATCCACCACCATCTTCTCTGTGACACGCAACGCATGCAGCCACATAAATGTTCTTACCAGCTGCCAAATCTGCTGCCTCTGTCAAAACTGTTACTGTATTTTCATCCACAGTCTCCCCCTGTAATGCCAGGTAGGCCTTTACTTCTTCATCTGCTTTTTTTACGGAGATCTCAAACTCTTCTTTGCTTAATGGAGCACTATAGGCAACATGGTACCTCCAGAGATATACGACCGCAAAAAATATGCTGACATAAAAGCCCCACAACCACCATGGTGGTAGTCTGTTGTCCAATTCTTTAATCCCATCATAGTTATGATCCAACTCCAGTTCCACCTCCTGCTCTACCGGTTTAAACCGATTCATTTTACTCCACCAGGCAGTAAGCTTTTTAGGTGTGAATTCGTAGGCTCCTTCAAAAACCTTCCTCTCATCTTTTTTCAACAAAAAGCGAATGTTAATTAACAACGCCAGAATCACCAACATTTCAATAAAGATAATACCGATCATCACGTAGAAAATGAATGCGGACAATCCACCAATTACCTGGGGGACCGATGCATCCTGCGCCATTGATGAATGCCCTGCCAACAGCAACAGTACGATGGCGGATACCACCGCCACTGTTCCTCCCGTTTTCTGTTCTTTCTCCTTCTTTAGTTTCACCTCTGCAATATCGGTCAACAATTTTCCCAGCATAAAAATGACTACCAACAACACTACCATAAATGTAACCAGTGTAAGCGCCAAAGGATTGTTTAAAGAAGAAGGCTTGGGCGGTTCGGCAGCCAGTGCTCCTGTGCTGATCAGCACCAAAAACACCGGCAGTAATTTCCGTACTACAGTAAAAAAATAGATTTTTTTGATCAGAAACATATAGTTGGTTTTAGTCCTGGTTATCTAATGGAATTCTGCTTATTTCTTTGATTTTATTTTTATCTGCTTTTATTGTCCAGGTAAGTACAACAAGGAAGAACAGAAAAAAGATAGTGAAGGAGCTCAAAGCGTAGATATCTACACCGCTTATTTTTTCCAGATAATTGATGAATTTCATCTTCTTGGATTTTAATATTAATTAGATGCTGTTTCTTCCAGTTTGATATCCTTACCAATGCGTTGGAGATAGGCGATGAGTGCTATAATCTCTTTATTGGCAGGTGTTTCAATTTTATCTTTTTTCAGGCTTTCCGCTATACCATTGGCTTGCTTCATTAAGTCTTCATTTGCTTTATCCTCGAAGCCGGCCGGATAAGGGACACCCAATGTCTGCATCGCTTTTATTTTCTTCCTGGTGCTGGTAGTATCCAGGTTGTCTTCTATCAACCACGGATAAGCAGGCATTACAGATCCGGGAGACATAGAAGTAGGATCATCCATATGATTGTAATGCCAACTATCCGGATACTTACCGCCTAAACGTGCCAGATCGGGTCCGGTTCTTTTGCTACCCCATTGAAAAGGATGGTCGTACACAAACTCGCCGGCTTTGGAATATTCACCATAACGGGCCACTTCATCTCTAAATGGACGAATCATTTGGGAGTGACAGGTATAACAGCCTTCCCTGACATAGATATCCCTTCCCTGCAGTTCCAGTGGCGTGTATGGTTTTACACTTGAAATAGTAGGAACGTTGGATTTTACCAGAAAAGTGGGCATCATTTCCAGAACGCCCCCTATGGCAACCACTATGAGGCTGAACACCAGCATGGTTAATGGGCGTTTTTCTATCCAGCTGTGCCAATGCCTTGGGCCATGTGCCTTTTCAATTTTCTCCAATGGTGCTGCTTCCGCTGCCTCATTTGCAATAAAACTTCCGGATTTGATCGTTTTAACCAGGTTATATACCATTATGATAGCACCTACCAGATAGAGCCCACCACCCACACTCCGGGATACATACATCGGAATAATGTTGGTTACGGTTTCCAGAAACTGAAACTTCAGTTGTCCTTCCGGCGTGAAAGTCTTCCACATCAGGCTTTGAGAAAAGCCTGCCCAGTATAATGGTACGGCATAGAGTATGATACCAATCGTTCCCAACCAAAAGTGGTTATTGGCCAGCTTTTTAGAATACAGTTGTGTACCCCACATTTTGGGCACCAGGTAATATAACATAGCGAACGCCATAAAACCATTCCAACCCAATCCGCCAACATGCACGTGTGCTACAATCCAGTCGGTATAGTGCGCTATAGCATTTATATTTTTCAGACTCAGCAGCGGACCTTCCAGCGTAGCCATACCATAACAAGTAATCGCTACCACCATAAACTTCAGCACCGCATCTTCTCTTACTTTGTCCCATGCACCACGTAGCGTAAACAAACCGTTTAACATACCACCCCAGCTTGGGAAAATCAACATCACGGAGAACACAACCCCCAGGGACTGCGCCCAATCTGGCAATGCAGTGTATAAAAGATGGTGGGGTCCTGCCCATATATATATGAATATCAGAGCCCAGAAGTGAATGATCGACAACCTATACGAATAAACCGGTCGATTGGCAGCCTTGGGTAGAAAATAATACATCAAACCCAGAATAGGTGTTGTCAAAAAGAAAGCGACTGCATTATGCCCATACCACCATTGTACCAAAGCGTCCTGTACCCCCGCATACCAGCTATAACTTTTCATGAAAGTTACGGGTATGGCAAAAGAGTTGACAATATGCAGCATAGCTACCGTGACCCACGTGGCTATGTAAAACCAAATAGCTACATACAGATGCCTTTCGCGACGTTTCAAGATGGTGCCAAACATATTGATTCCGAATACCACCCAAATGAGGGTGATGGCAATATCGATCGGCCATTCCAATTCCGCATATTCTTTACCGGTAGTGTATCCCATTAGCAGCGTGATGGCGGCGGAGGCTATGATAAGCTGCCATCCCCAAAAATGGATCCAACTGAGGGTGTCACTAAACATGCGGGTTTTACAGAGCCGCTGCAGCGAATAATACACCCCCGTAAAAATGCAGTTGCCTACAAAAGCAAAAATGATGGCGTTAGTATGCAGCGGGCGCATACGTCCAAAAGTAGTGGCGGCCAGGTTAAGACTGGCAGACGGTGCATAGATTTGAATGGCAGCCCACAAGCCCGCCAACATACCTACTATAGCAAAAATCACCGTTGCATACGCGAAAGCCTTTACAATTTTGTTGTCGTAATAAAACTTCTCTACTTGCATAAATTGTTGTTCTGGGAGTTATAGTTTGGATGTATTTTTTAATGATTGGGGTGATGTTGAGCCCTGTCCCTGATTTATATCATCGTCAAATAGTATTCTGGATGATGGTGAAAAATCATCGTCATATTGCCCACTTTTTACACTCCAGATAAAGCCGATCAGGAAAAGCCCTGCGACCGAAATACTCGCAATTAACAGGATGACAATTACACTCATGATATAACTTGTGGATATGTAAAAGTATCCTTAACTGTTACCCTATTTGATAAGGTTTGTCATCGGGATGGATGATTTTTGTCATGACTATGTCATGGGCTCTTTGAGAAATATGCAGTATGGCTAAATTTTGAGAAAGGTTGCAGATCGGTCACCGTTTGCCAGCCAGGGTATAGGGTTGTCAGGCTTAAACAATATAAATCTGGTGGGCAATCCGATTACGAAAAAGGGCATTTAGGAAAAACAGTTATATATCAGCTTCCAACCAAGCTCAGACCATTTTGTTATCTGTCCGGGTTCATACCACATGCACTCAGCAACTGAGCATCAGTGAAAGCCAAACTATAGTCTATTGAAAAAACAAAGAAATTGTCTGCGGCAGATACTACTCCATCAACTTTCTATGTGGAAAATAATTTTTGTATTCTGAAAAATCAAACAAATGGAGGTGACAATACGCCTTTGACCGGCTTTATCACACCCTTCCTTTACGGAGTAAACTTTACTCCGTAAAGCAATAAACCCTGTCATTGCTTTTTTCAAAGACAACAACATATTTGCAAAAGGCAATTATTTCTTCTTCAAGGTTCCCAGGTAAGCCAGCAGATCTGCCAGTTCCTGCGGGGCCATGGCCTGGTGTAGAGCTGGCATTATGGATTCCTTCAGCTTTTTCTGTGACTTAATTTTTTTGATGTCAATTTTTTCCGCACTACCATCTGGATATTTCAACTGTATTTCAGCCTCTGATTTACTCGTAATGAGTCCCATTAGGATCGAACCGTCTGCCAATGTAATTTCGTATACTTCATACCCGAAACTGATTCCTGCGGAAGGATTCTGAATAGCATCCATTAAAGCTTCTTTCGGCAGCTTGGTACCTATCTCTGATAACTTAGGTCCAAAATCAACCCCTTCACCGTTCACCTGGTGGCAACGAAGACAATGTAATGTGTACACTTCTTTTCCCCTGGCTGCGTCCCCTTTCAATGACATAATAGAGTCACGATTGAAAGGCATAGTCGCTTTTACTTTACCTGCACCGCCGGGTAAAAAGGACTCTGCTTCCTGCAAAATATTGGCTGGTGTTCTGTCGGGAGATAAACTCGCCACAAAGGCGGGAATCAATTTTTCAGGAATCTTTCCGTCCTTCAACATCTGTACTCCATGCATCATGCCCGTATAGCTTTTCCCTAATACACCAGCGGCGGCCAATTGTTGTGCTTCTCCGTATTTCCCTGTTACAATTCTTTTCTGTATTTCCACAGTACTTCCACCCAGCCCGGCAGTACTCCTGATAATGTTATTTGCTTTTGATGTATCACCACCTGCTATAATATCCATCAATTGTTTTTCGCCATTAAAGCCAAGAAACAACCGTACCGCATCACGCGCTACGTCTTCTCCTGGTTTGTCCTGCATCAATTGCAACAACTTTGGTTTTTCACTTTCCAGTTTAAATTTACTCACCAGGTTGGTGTAGTCTTTGGTTCCATAAGCTGCCTTTACCACTTCTTTCAATACTGTAGTGGCCAATGCAGATTGTTTAACTTCATCAGTACTCAGGAGATTCAAAACCATTAAATCCAACTTGCTATCCCTACCGGTATTATCCGAAAGCATCTGCAACAACAATGTTTTTTTCAATGGATCGCTGTTAAAATCGAATGCCCGGAAATAACGTTGCCTGTCTTTCCAGTCAATGTTAGTATCAGTAGCCAGTTTTACCAGGTATGGCAACGTAGTTTTGCTGCGGGCCCGCCAAACGATATCTCTGCCCTGCGCAGATTGCAGTGGCTCCGATACCTGTTGTAAATATGCTTCAAAAAAACGATCCCATTGCTGATCAGCTCCAATACCAAGTGCTTCCAGGTACCAGCGGTCTTTTCCATCGTATTGTGTAGCCAATTTGCTCCACAATACAGCCGCCTCAGGTGCTTTGTTATGCCTCAAAGCTAAAGCACACTCTCTTCTCACCTGCGGATCCTTATCATCAACGAGTAAAGAGACTATTGGAATCGCATTTTTTGCCTGCCGCGCTGCACGCAACGCCATACTTCTAAAATCAGCATTGTCTGATTGAGCCGCCTGGGTAATGTATTTATCTCCTCCCGGCTGTTTTGCTAATACCCAAAAAGCCCTTGCCCGCATGCGGGGATTAGCTTTTGTGTCAGTCCATAATTTCTCCAAAGCCGGAACTGCCGCATTGCCCATTTCCTGCAGCGCATACCAGGCCTTTCTTCTTATGGCTAAGTTAGGATTTTGCAAAGCAGCTACTGCTCCTTCCGGCGTCGTATAATCGAAGGTTGGTACTGAATATTTTTTTCCCTTCGGCGCAATGCGATAAATGCGGCCTCTTTGGTTATCTCCCATCTGATGTCCTCCTACTCCCGGGTCGTACCAATCCGATACAAATAAGGATCCATCTGGTGCCACACATACATCTGAGGGACGGAACCATTGATTTTTTTCCTGTTTGGCAATATTCTCTATTACCGCAGTATAGCCGGCTCCACTATTTTGTACAGGGTATGATCTAACCACATTGTGACCCGGCTCGCAATGAATCATTTGGTTGTGAAAGACCGCAGGCAACAGATCACCCTCGTATAATACAATCCCTGTGGGCGAACCCGACCCTGTTTGTAACAAATTGGGAATAACGCCCGGATCATTAAGATGCCAGTGTCTGAAAGGAATAGAATCCTCGATGTTGATGCGATTGGCTGACCAGCCGGCTCCCGTCATTTCATCTGTAAATCCATAATTACCGTAGTCCATCACATAATTGATGCGCACCCCTTTGTTTCCGTCATCATCGTTGTCGCTCTGCCACATTGTGCCGTAGCTATCTACAGCCAGTTCGTAATTGTTTCTGAAATTGTGTCCAAGACATTCCACTTCAGAGCCATCGGGGTTGCACCTGAAAACCATCCCTTGTTTGTATTTTTTCGGACCAATCTCATCTCCATCCTGGTCTCTCACCACCATGCTATCTTTGTCCAGCAAAGTTTTGCCTTCGTTGCCAAAATTGAAATACAGTTTGCCATCGGGTCCGAATATAAAAGCATGCATACCATGATCATGTTGTTCACCACCCATTCCCTGAAACAGGATTTCCTTCCTGTCAGCCTTATCATCTCCGTCATCATCATATAACACCCATACATAGGGGCTTTGCGATATCACTACCTTGCTGCCCAGCACACTGATACCCAATGGAGCATTGAGTTCCGGGCTTTGGTAAAACACCTTGGCAGTATCTGCTTTTCCATCTCCGTTTGTATCTTCCAGTATTAAAATACGATCTCCATTGGGATTAGCCGGATAGCCATTCCAGGTTCTGTAGTTATATGCTTCCGCTACCCATATTCTTCCTTTTTCATCGATGTCGATGTTTGTAGGGTTCACCAGTAAAGGTTCGGAAGCAAAAGACTGTATTTCGAGTCCATTTGCCATCGTAATGCCCTTTAGTGCGTTTTCAGGAAGATGCCGTTGCTCTTCCGAAAGAGAATCGAGGGCATCCGTACCGGATGGCTCTCCCGTTCCGCAGGAGATAACAATAATGAAGCTGATAAAAAAAGCACTTATACGCTTTGCGGTTGACAGGTTTAAATAGTTCAAAATGGCAGTAATTAGAAGTGGTGGCTTAATCTGTTAAAGCTAACGAATATTTTATATACGGATGTAAAGAATGAAAAGTCCCAACTTCAATTGACAGACATTAAAGAATTCAACAAATGGTCTTTCAGGTTACTAATTGTTAAGAAGGTTTGTTATGTTTGCCAATAACTTTTAACCATAAAACAAACGGTCACATTGCTCGAAAACACTAAAAAAACAGTTGATGCGCAAATACGACCTTGACTGGCTTAGAGTACTGGCTTTCAGTTTATTGATTGTACACCATGTTAATTTCTTCTTTGTTCCCTGGGAATGGATTGTAAAAAACAATGTACTTTATAAATGGATAGCGATACCCATGCAATTCATGAGTCAGTGGCGATTGCCGCTGTTATTCCTTATATCCGGAATTGGCACTTTTTATGCCCTCTACAAAAAATCTGCGGGAGGATTTATTAAAGAACGATTTACCCGTCTTATCATCCCCCTCGTATTTGCTGTGGTATTTATTACTCCACCGCAAACATACATACTACGTCGTGTAAATGGCATTACAGAAAGTTTCCTGGATTTCTGGCCCATAAAAGCCCTCAATGGGTTTTATCCGCAAGGCAACCTATTTTGGCATCATCTCTGGTTTTTGCCCTACCTTTTTCTTTTTTGTATCGTGTTGTTGCCCGTTTTTCTTTATCTGAGAAGGCATCCTGATGCAGGTATCATACGCCTGGCTAGAAAAATTACAGCAAGCCCTTTAGGAATTTATCTTATGGTAGTGCCCTTGTATATACCGGAGGCATTTCTTCACCCGTACTACCCCCATAATCTGTTGTTAGTCGGAGATTGGCATGCCTTAAGCTACTACCTCATGTACTTTTTCTATGGTTTTTTGCTTGTGTCGGCTGGGGATTCTTTTTTTGATACGGCTACCCGATATAAAAAAATCTACCTCCTGGCTGCAATCCTCTTCTCTGGTATGTATATGGTATTAAAACTAAAATTCGAGGATGCTCCCTTTGCTTTTTATATTGGTCCTTTGCTTACAGTATTGAACGCCTGGTCCTGGTTGTTGACTTTCTTCGGTTTTGCAAAAACATACCTGAGCAAACCCAGCCCTCTCCTTGCCTATGCCAATCAAGCAGTATATCCGTTCTATATATTACATCAAACAATTATTGTAATCATTGGGTTTTATATCAAAGACTGGCATATGGGTTTTGCAGGCAAATTTTCCATCCTGTTAGCCGGCACTTTTATCGGGTGCTGGCTATTGTATGAATTTGTTATCAGGCGAGTGAAGTGGTTGCGTCCGTTATTTGGCTTAAAAGGTTGATTTTATATGTTGTCAGAATATTGATGCAATATTCTATCGCCATTCAAGTCAGTACTTCTTCTCTTCTATGGACTCCAGTATATTAAAGTAGCTGATATACCTTTCTTCGCTGATTCGGCCGTCGGCTACCGCCTCTTTAACAGCACACCCGGGCTCATTAGTGTGTAAGCAATTATTGAACTGGCAATCAACAATCAATTCACGCATTTCAGGAAAATAGTGAGACAACTCCTGCCTGGAGATATCCACCAATCCAAATTCCCGGATACCGGGCGTATCGATGATCCTACCGCCAAATGGCAGGTCAAACATCTCTGCAAACGTGGTGGTGTGCATACCTTTGCCACTCCAACCGCTGACTTCCTGCGTTTTTAAATCAAAAGAGGGTAAAATACTATTGATGATAGAAGACTTGCCTACTCCGGAATGCCCACTGATCAGGGATGTTTTTCCCTTTAGTATATCGCGGACAAGCTCCATATTTTCATTTTTCTCCGCACTGATCAGTACCACCCGATAACCGATACTTTCGTAAATATTCTTCCATTGCTCAAACACATGGTGCTCTTTTTCACGATGCAGATCTGATTTATTGAAGATCAATACTGCCGGCACATGAAACGCCTCGGCGGTTACGAGGAAACGATCGATAAATCCACTGGAAGTACGAGGCTCCCTTAATGTGCATATCAATAAGGTTTGATCGATGTTAGCCGCAATAATATGATGCTGATATTTATTAGCGGGCGATTGCCGGTTGATATAATTTCTTCGGTCACTAATAGCCGTTATGATAGCTGCGCCTTCAGCACCTTCCTCCAGTTCAAAAACCACTTCGTCGCCTACAGTCAGCGGATTGGTTGATTTAATACGCCCGTCAATTTTGAACTTTCCTTTTATGCGGGCATTGTGTACTTCACCTAAAGATGTTTTTATAACATACCAACTTCCTGTGGACTTGTACACCAGTGCTTTCATCGGTTATATTGTTGTTGGCGCTAACATAATAATAAGATCAATCTTTCAAAATCATTGAAAGATCTCCTCTGTCGTAATTTTTTATCCAGCCGGCCAGGGTTTCTACCCACAATGGACTGGTATTGATACAAGGAATAAAAGTATAGGACTCTCCACCGGCTCCCATAAACGACTCCTTGCCTCTTTCTTCAATTTCTTCAAGCGTTTCCAGGCAATCACTCACAAATGCCGGGCAGAGTATCAGCAATTTTTTGATGCCTTCAGCAGGCATTTGTTCCAGGCGTACGTCTGTAAATGGTTCCAGCCACCCTTTACCAAGCCGCGACTGAAAAGAGATGCTGAATTTATCTTTAGGAATATTTAGTTTTTGCATCACCAGTTTTGTCGTTTCAAAACACTCGTAGCGATAACAATTGGTGTGCTCCGCTACATCTCTGTCTGTGTATTCTTTTTTAGTGATACAGCTTGACAGGATACCTTTATTGTCTCTATGCAAGTGCCGTGCTGGTATACCATGGTAACTAAACAGAATATGGTCGTAGTCCTGCTGTAAAGAGGGCCTTATAGATTCGGCCAATGCATTGATATAATTCTCTTCGTTGAAAAAAGGCTTAATAAATTTCAGTTTGAAAGAATAGTTGCCTTTTTGGTATTCGGCCTTGGCATGTTCTACGGCGGTTTCGTACGACGACATCGCATAATGTGGATATAGCGGAACAGCTATCACCTCCTCAATACCCGGATGCTTTTTTACCAATGCGTCATAAGCCGATTGTACGGAAGGATTTCCATACCGCATAGCAATTTCAACTGGTTCTGCCACTAGTGGTTGTAGTGCTTCCTGCAGCTCTTTAGTGAGTAGAATTAATGGAGAACCCTTGTCTGTCCAAATGGTTCGATAAGCTTCCGCAGACTTCGCTGTTCTAAATGGGACGATAATACCGCCTACCAGAAGCAACCGATACAGATAAGGTTTGTCGATTACTCTGCCGTCCATCAAAAACTCCATGAGGTACTTACGCACATCTTTATTCTCAGTAGAATCCGGCGAACCAAGATTCATCAATATTATTCCTCTTTTTGGCTGGGAACCAGTCATACAAATGTTATTAGTATTACAAATCAATTCTTCCTTAACCATTGAAGGCTGCGGCGATTTCAATGGTAGTATCGATGTTTTCGTAGCTGAGCGCATTGCTGACAAACCAGGTCTCAAAAGCTGCCGGAGGCAGATAAACACCAGCCTGCAGCATATGGTGAAAGAACCGGTTGAACCTTGCAATATCCGCACTGGCGGAAGACGCAAAATCCACAACGGCATGATCACAAAAATGGACACTGATCATACTCCCCACCCGGTTAATACGAACAGGAAAACTTTTTCCCTCAAATGCATTTAGCAATCCGGCTTCAAGATAGGCTGTTTTTTGCTCCAGTTGTATATATAAATCGGGGTTGCTTTTTAACTCACTCAGCAGGGTATATCCCGCAACCATCGCCAATGGATTGCCACTCAATGTTCCTGCCTGGTACACATTGCCTAACGGCGCCACCTGCTCCATAATTTCTCTGCGGGCGGCAAAGGCGCCTACCGGCATACCGGCTCCTATAATCTTTCCGTAGGTTACGATATCTGCATTTATCTTTAGATGCTGTTGTGCGCCACCGGCAGCCAACCTGAAACCAGTCATCACTTCATCAAAAATCAATAAAGTTCCTTCCCTGTCACAGATATGGCGTAGTCCTTCCAAATATCCTGGTGCCGGAGGTATACACCCCATGTTACCCGCTACCGGCTCTATAATGATAGCTGCCACCTGATCTTTATACGCATTCATAAGTGCTTCCACAGCATCCAAATTGTTATAGGCACAGGTTAAAGTATCCGACGATGCGCCGGCAGTTACACCGGGTACTGTCTGGATATTGAAAGTGGCCAACCCACTACCCGCTTTTACCAAAAAGGGGTCGGCATGACCATGATAGCAGCCTTCAAATTTGATGAATTTATTACGCTTAGTAAATCCCCTTGCCAGTCGAAGTGCGCTCATACAGGCTTCTGTGCCGCTGTTCACCATCCGGATCATATCAATATTAGGAGCCATTGATTTGATCAGTTCAGCTATTTCTATTTCGAGTGCCGTGGGTGCCCCAAAAGATGTGGAAAATGTCGCTTTTTTTTGAATAGCCTCGATCACGGGAGGATGAGCATGCCCCAGTACCATAGGTCCCCAGGAATTAATATAATCCAGGTAAGCATTCCCATCTGCGTCATACAGGTAAGCTCCGCCAGCCCTTTCTATAAACAAAGGAGTGCCGCCAACACTTCTAAATGCCCTGACAGGAGAATTGACTCCACCGGGAATAGACTGTTGCGCCCTTGCAAATAACTCCTGACTCCTGGTAATATCCATGATAAAACGATCTAATAATTCGAATTTAAAAATCTGTTGCAAAGCTACTACTACTCAGCTATAAAGCCAGAGGATATACAGACTAATCTCTGATTTTGGCTAGTTCTGAATGACTATCAGCGGTAGATATGATAAGAATCATTTTGAAGATTTCATTTTCACTCGCTCATTCAGCTTCCAGTAGACAACAGTCGATTGCACTCCTGCAGCAATTGATTACGGTCAACGGCGGTAGTCCCCACTATTTCACAAACCAATCCGCCGGCAATATTAGCCGCCTCAGCCATCAGTCGTACATCCCGGGTAGCAGCATACACCAGTGAAGCAACAGCAATAACGGTGTCCCCGGCACCACTTACATCTGCAATATTTCTTCTGTGAGAAGGGATGATATGCCCTTCCTCGCCATCTTGATAGAAAACGCCTTTTTCAGAAAGTGTTATAAACGATATCCGATGCTGAAGTTTCTCCGCTAATGCCAAATGAATTTCCTGCATCAACTCCACGGTCACTTGAGAAAAAAGTACATTCAATCCCTCCGTAGCCTCCTTCAGATTGGGTTTAAATATATCGACTCCCTTGTAGTTAAAAAAATTCTTTCGCTTGGGATCAACCGCTGTTATAACACCATTTCTTTTACAAAGTTCTACCACCTTATGTATCACCAATTCTGTCAAAACGCCTTTGTTGTAATCTTCCAGAATAATAACCTCCGGCTTTTCCTGGGCTATATAATGTTGTATAGCCAGTATCAACCTGTTCTCGTCTTCGTAACGCAGATCGGTAGTGTCTTCGTTATCCAGCCGCATCATCTGCTGATTACGGCTGATGATACGGATCTTGTTGGTAGTAATGCGCTTTGTGCTCTGCAGCAAAAAGCTGGTATCGATCCGTTGATCGTCAAACAGTTTTTTCAGAATCGAAGCGTCATCATCGTTTCCTGCAACGGATATAATGGATGCTTTTGCCCCAAGCGATGTGATATTCAAGGCAACATTGGCAGCCCCCCCCATACGGTATTCTTTATTCTCCACTGCCACAACGGGTACAGGAGCCTCAGGCGAAATGCGATCCACCTTACCCCACATATAGGTATCCAGCATAACATCACCGATAATACCTACTTTCATATTCCGGAAAGATTCAAATAAATGATTTGGTGTCATTTCGCTAAAATATTGAGATTTACGCAATCAACAGCATTTTGTCAACAAAAGTAATTGAGCATCAAACTAGAACCAAAATAAGAAAATCAGCTTTTAAAAATTAACAATATTTAACTACTCGGGGCATACTTTTTTACATTAATAAAAGAATAGTGCCGGCCAGCATTTAATGCAATATTGCCTCAATAACACAGGTTGTCTCATATATATTTTATGACGTCCGAGTCCCATACTTCAAATAGAGTTGGCGATTGTATCCGCTTTAGAAATAGCATTGTGGGCAATACTTCTATTAGAAGATGTGCGTATCTTTCTTCTATTTACAACACGAATATCTTTATAAAGGAAGAGTTTCACAATGCGGGCATGTCCTCTAAAGATCGTCCTGCGCTGTTTATGATCGAAGAGGCAATCAAAAACAACAAGATCAGGAAAAACGCGACATTGGTAGAGGCAAGCAGTGGCAACACGGGTATTTCTATTGCACTACTTGCAAACAAACTTGGTTTTAAATCGAGGATATTTGTGCCCGCAAAAACATCTAAAGAAAAAATAGATATTCTCAAAAGTGCTGGCGCAGTTGTGGTGTTATGTAACAATTCCAACGGATTGAGAGACCCGGAATCCACCCAGTTTTGTGCGCAGTCTTACGCAAACAGCCACCCCACTTCTTTTTTTACCAACCAATATTACAATCCGCAAAATATCAATGCTCACTTTGCAACTACGGGTCCCGAAGTGTGGGAGCAAACGGGCTTTCGGGTAACACATTTTATTGCCGGGATAGGCACCGGTGGCACTCTATCCGGTACCGGCAAGTTTTTAAAAATGAAAAATAAAGAGGTACTGATATGGGGCGTGGAGCCAATTGGTTCGGTGCTTACTGCCTTTCTAAAAACCGGGCAATTACCCGATAATGCGATGTCTTTTGAATCGATAGAAGGACTTGGAAGAAATTTTGTACCCGGATCCTTTGATCCAAACTACATTGATGATATTTTTCAGGTGGGTTTGGAGGAAACCAAACAAGCTGCCCTGGAGTATCGCGCAAATGCCGGATTTCTTGCCGGTTATTCCAGCGCAGCATTACTGGCAACCCTCAACCGCTACTCAAAAGAAATGATGCTACAACCTCATCATACGGTAGTACTGTTATTTCCAGATCACGGCAGTCGCTACCTGAGTAAACTATATGTCGATTCCGTTATCGTTAAAATGTATTAATATCACGCTGTATGAATACATTTAGCGACATAGCAATTCCTATTGCCTGGCCAGACCAAACAGCCCGTGGCGATGAAAAATGGATGTCGTTACTCAAAAAAGCCGGTTTTGTAAAAAACCTGAATTTTAGAGTTGGGCATGCTGCTATACTGTTGATAGAGCACACTACAGGAAAAATCATCTACTTTGATTTCGGCCGATACCTCGTACCCAGGGGGTATGGTAGAACCAGGTCTGCAGCGTTTGACCCCCGATTACAGATAGCAACTACCGCAACATTTGATGAAAAAAAGAATATAAGTAACCTGGAAGCAATACTGGAAGAACTCTTTGCCAAAGAACAGGCAACACACGGCAGCGGACGATTATTATTTTCTATCTGCAACGGCGTATCATTTGAAAAAGGATGTGCATATGCCCGGCAACTGGTAGAAGAAGGTCCTATCTTGTATGGAGCCCTGGCTAAAAACAACAACAGTTGCTCGCGATTTGTAGCACAGACGATGGTAGCTGCACTGCCAGCAAAAGACCGGAGAATCCAAAAATTATTCTATCCGGAAAGCCTGAAGGCGAGT
Organism: uncultured Terrimonas sp.; assembly: GCA_964604365.1. GTDB lineage: Bacteria > Bacteroidota > Bacteroidia > Chitinophagales > Chitinophagaceae > Agriterribacter. The sequence goes on along the minus strand of CAZRYS010000002.1, from coordinate 118,946 downwards.
CCTACAAGCAATGTAGCGAATGCCACACCAGACAATACCATTTATTGCTATTATCAGCATATCCTCACGAGTAGAAAAATGAGCCGTTTTCAGTCTCTGCGATTTCAAATAGGTTTACTAAAAGAGAACTTCACTGTAAAAGGTGCAAAAAAACTTGGGTGTGACAAAAAAGCGGGATTTGCAGAAATACCGGAAAAGCCAGGGAGGGTACCCAACAAAGCACAATGGATAGGGGGTATAGGAGAGGGAGCGTGGTTTGATATTGTCCCTGCCAGAGAAAACCTCTACGAAATTTCAAAATTTAATTATCAAGGACAACTGGAATACAAAGTGGAAGCTTACAACGCAGAAAATTTTGATATTCGGAGACCGTATGAATTCACTTATCATTTTACCTTTAGTGAATACTCCGTATTACAAAATGACAAAATTTACACTTTTGTAACCCAAAGCACAGAGGAACAGAGAAAACAAAATAAAAAAGCTATTTAAGATTTTACAATTATGCAATTAACTATTCTTAAGTCCAAAATCCATACCGTAAAAGTGACGGAAGCCAATGTTACTTACAACGGTTCTATCACTATTGATGCTGACATACTGGATGCTGCCGGTATAAAAAAATACGAACAGGTCTACATTAATAACGCCGTGAGCGGCAGTCGCATAATGACCTATGTTATACCGGGAAAAAGAGGTAGCGGAGAAGTTTGTATGAACGGGGGTGCTGCACTACATGCAAAAGTGGGCGACACTGTTCATATCCTGTCATTCATTACTATGACGCCGGAAGAAGCAGAAATCCATCAGCCAACGCTTGTTTTTACTGAAGGAGATAATAAAATTAAATCCATAGAAAAATATAATTTTTAAGCTATGCGGATGAAACTTCGCAAAATTGACATAACAAAGCCCGCCCCGATACAGGAGCAGGCTTTGTAACAATTATAGACAATACTATTTCTTTTTGTCGGCCGGTTTAGGAAAACGTTCGTTCAGCCCCTTGATCACTTCATCCGTAATATCGTTGGATACATCCTGGTACAAAAATACATTTGCATTCCGCGAATAGGAGAATATGTATGTATAGCCTCTTACCTTGCTGTAATCCGCCAGGTATTCATTAATCTTACTAAAAATATCATCCCGCATTACCATCGCCTCCTGCTGCACATCCTGCTCTGTTTTTCTACGTTGGTTCTCCAGGTATTGCAACTGTTGTTCATACTCTCTCTTGAAAGCATCTGCTTCTGCTTGCGTGATAGCATCGCCCTTCTTCAGAAACTCTATTCTTTTATTATCAAGGTTCTGGTAGGAATTGTTTAATTGCCTGTCAAGCCCCTCTTTCTTTTTTTCAAATCCTTCCATTTTTACTTTATAGTATTCAAAACGGGCATCCATTGAATCCAGGTCAACATAGGCAATCTTTACTGGTTTTGCCTCGGTGCTGTCTGTAGCATCCAAACGGCTACTAATACCGGTTACAACTTTTTTGCTCGAGTTTTGCTGATACAATAGTATCCCGGACAAAATAAGTGCCACAACACTAAGCACTAGAGAAACATACTTCATGATGTTTTATTTGCAAATTTTTGAAATATCCTGCCACATCAGGCTTGAGTTAACAGGGTACGCTTAACAAATATATCTACAATAAAAAAGGAGTAGATGTGGATACATGCTACTCCTTTGTTAATTTTCAAATACTATTCTTCGTCATCGAAGCTCATTGCCTCACGAGTGGTTTGCAACAGCTCATACTCCTCTTTACTGCCCACTACCATGTTGTCAAACTCACGCAATCCTGTACCAGCCGGAATCGGGTGACCTGTGATTACGTTCTCTTTCAATCCAAGCATATCATCAGATTTACCCTGGATGGCTGCAGAACTCAACACTTTGGTTGTTTCCTGGAACGACGCCGCTGATATCCAACTGCGGGTACCCAAAGAGGCTTTCGTGATCCCCAATAATACCGGTTTGGAAGTAGCAGGATTTGCATCGCGATACTCAGCCAGTTTCTTATCGGCACGTCTCAGTACAGAGTTTTCTTCCCTTATTTCTCTCAAACTCACAATCTGACCGGCACGCAATTTTGTAGATTCGCCTGGCTCAGTTACCACCTTCTTATCGAAGATCCAGTCATTCTCTTCGATGAAGTCTACTCTGTCCTCCAGATCTTCTTCCAGGAACTTAGTATCACCGGGCTCCAGGATTTCAACTTTCTTCATCATTTGTCTAACGATTACCTCGATGTGTTTATCGTTGATACGCACACCCTGCAAACGATACACTTCCTGAATTTCATTCACCACATACTCCTGTACCGCATAAGGGCCTTTGATATTCAAGATATCTGCAGGTGCTGTTTGTCCGTCAGATAATGAGGTGCCAGCTCTTACAAAGTCACCATCCTGTACCAGAATCTGGCGAGTTAAAGGAACAAGGTATTTTTTAACAACACCATCTTTCGCTTCTATTATGATTTCACGGTTACCACGTTTGATAACGCCAAAGCTTACCACACCATCGATTTCAGAAACCACGGCAGGGTTACCTGGGTTACGTGCTTCGAACAATTCTGTAACACGTGGCAGACCACCCGTGATATCGCGGAGTTTGCCTAACACACGAGGTATTTTTACCATCACCTGTCCAGCCCTTACTTCGTCGCCTTGATCGATCACGATATGGGAACCTACTGGCAAGTTGTAAGACTTTATCTCCTTCCCTTCTACCAGGAGCATTGGGATTTTGGTTTTATCCTTCGTTTCTATCACCACTTTCTCGCGGTGTCCTGTTTGCTCATCAGCCTCTTCGCGGAAAGTAACGCCTTCTATTACGCTTTCAAACTTAATAGTACCAGCCAATTCAGATACTACAACATTGTTAAATGGATCCCATGTGCAGATTACATCACCTTTGTTCACTTTCTGCCCGTCTTTTACGAGTAGTGTTGCACCATAAGGAATATTATTTGTAATCAACAGACGATCCATTTTCACGTCTATGATACGTAACTCACCGGTACGACCGATTACAATCTGATTTTTATCTCCTGTATTGCTTTCAGAAGTCACAGAACGCAAACCATCAAACTGAACGGTACCGTCAAATTTGGCTACCAACTGAGAGTCTACTGTTGCAGATCCCGCAACACCACCCACGTGGAAGGTACGAAGTGTCAACTGCGTACCAGGCTCACCAATTGATTGTGCCGCAATGATACCGACAGCATCTCCGCGTTGTGCGGTATATCCCGTAGCCAGGTTCAAACCATAACATCTTACGCATACCCCACGCTTGCTTTCGCAAGTCAATACAGAACGAATCTCTACTGTTTCTATGCCGCTATCTTCTATTCTTCTTGCAATATCTTCAGAAATATGCTCGCCAGCCGCTACCAACAATTCATCGGTAATTGGTTCGTAAACATCATGTAATGATGTACGTCCCAAAATTCTGTCGTATAATGGCTCAACTATATCTTCGTTGTCTTTCAGCGCACTGATAGCAATACCACGTAATGTTCCGCAATCTTCTTCATTGATTACTACATCCTGTGCAACGTCCACCAAACGACGGGTCAGATAACCAGCATCCGCTGTTTTCAACGCCGTATCCGCCAAACCTTTCCGAGCACCGTGTGTAGAAATGAAGTATTCCAATACGTTCAATCCATCTTTAAAGTTGGAGAGAATCGGATTCTCAATAATCTCAGATCCTGACGATCCGCTTTTTCTCGGTTTTGCCATCAATCCTCTGATACCAGCCAACTGTTTTACCTGTTGCTTACTACCACGGGCTCCAGAATCCAGCATCATATATACAGAGTTGAAGCCCTGTTTGTCTGTTGCCATTTCACGAATCAAAGTTTCGGTAACACGGGTATCCACACGGCTCCAGATATCAATAATTTGGTTGTAACGCTCATTGTTGGTAATCAATCCCATGTTATAGTTGTCCCACACTTCTTTTACTTCATCTGCAGCTGAATCAACCAGTTCCTGTTTCAACTCAGGAATTACAAGGTCATTAATATTGAATGACAGTCCTCCGCGGAAAGCTGTTCTGAAACCAAGTAATTTGATGTCGTCCAGGAACTTCGCTGTTTTAGGTACATTGGTGATCTTGATAATTTCACCAATTATTTCCCGAAGCGACTTCTTAGTCAACAAAGCATTCACAAACCCAACCTCTTCCGGAACAAACTGGTTGAAAATTACACGACCTACTGTAGTCTCTATTAACTTTCTTTCCAGTGTACCATCGTTCTTACGAACATTCACTTTTACTTTAATAGGTGCATGCAAATCAACCTGCTTTTCGTTGTAAGCAATGATTACTTCTTCTGCACTATAAAAAGCTTTTCCTTCTCCTTTTACCTTTTCGGTTTCTGTTGATTTCTTACCCTTAGAAATGTAATACAGTCCCAATACCATGTCCTGTGAAGGCAGGGTAATAGGTGTACCATTCTGCGGGTTCAAAATGTTATGAGAAGACAACATCAACAACTGTGCTTCTAATATAGCTGCACTTGCCAACGGCACGTGCACCGCCATCTGGTCACCATCAAAGTCAGCGTTGAATGCAGAACATACCAGCGGGTGCAACTGAATAGCCTTTCCTTCTACCAGCCTTGGCTGGAAAGCCTGGATAGACAAACGGTGCAGCGTTGGAGCACGGTTGAGCATCACCGGGTGACCTTTCAATATATTTTCAAGAATATCCCAAACCACAGCTTCCTTGCGGTCCACCAGTTTACGGGCACTCTTTACTGTTTTTACAATACCTCTTTCAATCAGTTTACGGATGATAAACGGCTTGAACAATTCCGCTGCCATATCTTTAGGTAATCCACACTCATGCAATTTCAATTCAGGACCTACCACGATAACCGAACGACCAGAATAGTCAACACGTTTACCCAATAAGTTTTGACGGAAACGACCTTGTTTACCTTTTAATACATCACTCAATGATTTCAGTGCACGTCCACCCTCTGCCTTTACCGCATTTGATTTACGGGAGTTATCAAACAGAGAATCGATCGCTTCCTGCAACATGCGTTTTTCGTTCCGCAAAATCACCTCAGGTGCTTTAATCTCCAACAACCTTTTCAAACGGTTGTTACGGATGATTACCCGACGATACAAATCATTAAGATCTGAAGAAGCAAAACGACCGCCATCCAAAGGCACCAACGGACGAAGTTCCGGTGGAATAACCGGGATATATTGCATTACCATCCACTCAGGACGGTTTTCAATTCTGTTATTGGCATCACGGAAAGACTCCACAACGCTCAAACGCTTCAATGCATCTGCTTTACGTTGTTGAGAAGTTTCTGTAGCGGCAGCATTACGCAGATCGTAACTCAATTGATCAAGATCTACACGCGCTAACATTGCCTGGATTGCTTCCGCACCCATTTTGGCAATGAACTTCTGCGGATCATCATCTGGCAGATATTGATTATCCTTAGGAAGATTCTCCAGTATTTCCAGATATTCCTCTTCAGTGATCAGATCTCCCAATTTGAGGTTACGGTCTTCGCGAACGCCTGCCTGTATTACTACATAGCGCTCATAATAAACAATGCTCTCCATTTTTTTGGAGCTGATACCCAACAGATACCCAATTTTATTAGGCAAACTTTTGAAATACCAAATATGTACAACGGGTACCACCAGTTTGATATGCCCCATGCGCTCACGACGAACTTTCTTCTCAGTAACTTCTACCCCACAACGATCGCACACAATTCCTTTATAGCGTATACGCTTATATTTACCACAAGCACATTCATAGTCCTTTACCGGACCAAAAATACGCTCACAAAACAAACCATCTCTTTCTGGTTTGTATGTACGGTAGTTAATCGTCTCTGGCTTTAATACTTCACCATAAGACCTTTCCAGTATAGCATCCGGAGATGCCAGGCTTATCGTAATCCTGGAAAAATTTGATTTTGGACGATTGTCTTTTTTGATAGCCATATCTTAAGTTGCTTATTTGTAATGAACAAATGTTTTGAAAACCGACAAAGCTCCTCCCATAGGAGGAGCTTGACGAGGCTCTTATTCGAACTTCAATTCCAGACCCAGACCTCTCAATTCATGTACTAATACATTGAATGATTCTGGCAAACCTGCTCTTGGAATATTGTCACCCTTCACAATAGATTCGTATGTTTTAGCACGTCCGATGATATCATCAGATTTCAACGTCAACAATTCCTGCAAGATGTTGGATGCACCGTATGCTTCCAGTGCCCACACTTCCATCTCACCGAAACGCTGTCCACCAAACTGTGCCTTACCACCCAACGGCTGTTGTGTAATCAAGCTATATGGTCCGATAGAACGTGCGTGCATTTTGTCATCCACCATGTGGTGCAGTTTGATCATATAAATGATACCCACTGTAGCTTTCTGGTCGAAGCGATCACCGGTTTCTCCATCATACAGGTAAGTATGACCGAAGGAAGGTAATCCTGCTTTTGTAATAAAGTCAGCGATCTCATCTGTAGACGCTCCATCAAAAATGGGTGTCGCAAATTTCAATCCCAGCTTTTCAGCAGCCCAACCTAATACTGTTTCGTAAATCTGTCCAAGGTTCATACGACTTGGTACCCCCAGTGGATTCAATACGATGTCAACAGGTGTTCCATCTTCCAGGAACGGCATATCTTCTGCCCGTACAATTTTTGCAACAATACCTTTATTACCGTGACGACCTGCCATCTTATCTCCAACCTTCAACTTACGTTTTACCGCCAGGTATACTTTCGCTAATTTCAATACACCAGCAGGCAATTCATCCCCGATAGAGATATTGAATTTCTCTCTCTTATACCTTCCTAACTCTTCGTTGAATTTGATGTTGTAGTTATGTAACAGAATGTTGATCTGTCCATCAATCTGCTCGTCACCAGTCCAACCCAATGGGTTGATGTTCTGATAGTCAAGTGTTGCCAGGTTCTTTGCATTAAATCTTGCACCTCTTCCGATCTGCATTTCACCAAAGTTATTGGTAACACCGGTAGAAGCTTTTTCTTTCAATAATACCTGCAACTTGGCAATCAATACATCCAGCAAATCTTTTTCATTCTGCTCGTGTATTTTTTCCAACTTGTCTATAGCGGCTTTCTCACGCACTTTTGCATTCTTATCTTTCTTAGCACGCTGGAACAATTTTTTATCGATTACCACACCTTCAGTTCCACTTGGCGCCTTCAATGAAGCATCTTTAGCATCACCCGCTTTGTCACCAAAGATGGCACGTAAAAGTTTTTCTTCAGGAGTAGGATCGCTTTCACCTTTTGGTGTAATCTTTCCGATGATGATATCTCCTTCTTTTACATGAGCACCTATGCGGATAATACCATGCTGATCCAGATCCTTTGTCGCATCTTCTGACACGTTAGGGATATCGGGGGTCAGTTCTTCTTCACCTAATTTAGTATCACGTACTTCCAATTCATATTCTGAAATATGAATAGAAGTAAACAAATCTTCTTTTGCAACTTTTTCACTGATCACAATCGCATCCTCAAAGTTGTATCCTTTCCACGGCATGAATGCCACTTTCAGGTTACGACCCAATGCTAACTCACCGTCTTTAGTTGCATATCCTTCTGTAAGGAAGTCACCTTTTGATACAGCTTGTCCTTTTTTAACAGCCGGACGAAGATTGATACAGGTTTCCTGGTTTGTCTTCATAAACTTGGTAAGCTTATACACTTTCAAGTCATCTTCAAAACTTACCAGTTTTTGAGACTCATCTCTATTATAACGAACATGAATTTCGTTGGCATCTACAAATTCTACTACACCATTTCCTTCAGAGTGAATCTGAATCCTTGCATCACGTGCTGCTTTTCCTTCCAAACCAGTTCCTACAAAAGGCGCTTGTGGTCGGATCAGCGGAACCGCCTGACGTTGCATGTTTGATCCCATCAGTGCACGGTTGGCATCATCATGCTCCAGGAACGGAATCAATGAAGCACTCAATCCCACAATCTGGTTAGGAGCCACATCCATAAACTCAACTTCGTTCTTCTCCAATATTGGGAAGTCACCGGTTTGACGAGAAGGGATTTGCTCATCAGTAAAGTTCCCACCTTGATCCAGCGGAACGTTCGCCTGTGCAATTTTTGCCTCATCTTCTTCTTCAGCACTCAGGTAGATGAGTTCTTTCATATCTACCTTTCCTTCGTTCACTGAACGATACGGCGTTTCAATAAAGCCCATCTCGTTGATCTTTGCGTGTACGCAAAGCGTAGAGATCAGACCAATGTTTGGACCTTCTGGTGTTTCGATAGTACACAAACGACCATAGTGAGAATAGTGTACGTCACGAACCTCAAAGCCCGCACGCTCACGACTCAAACCACCTGGTCCGAGCGCCGAAATACGACGTTTGTGTGTTATTTCACTTAAAGGATTTGTTTGATCCAGGAACTGAGACAACTGAGAAGTACCAAAGAAAGAGTTGATCACTGAAGACAATGTTCTTGCATTGATCAAATCAACCGGTGTAAATACCTCATTGTCACGAACGTTCATTCTTTCGCGAATGGTACGAGCCATACGAGCCAACCCAACACCAAACTGAGCGAATAACTGCTCACCCACTGTACGTACCCGACGATTGCTCAAGTGATCGATATCATCAATTTCTGCTTTAGCATTTGTTAAACGCACCAGATACTTGATGATCTCTATTATATCTTGTTTGGTTAATGTCTTCTGCTCAATCGGATGATTAAGGTTGAGCTTGCGGTTAATTTTATAACGACCCACTTCCCCTAAATCATACCGTTTGTCTGAGAAGAACAATTTGTCGATGATACCGCGGGCAGTTTCGTTATCAGGCGCATCAGCACCACGCAATTGACGGTAGATATGCTGAACGGCTTCCAACTCAGAGTTGGAGCTATCCTTGTTCAAAGTGTTATAGATGATTGCAAAATCCCCACTCACTTCTTCTTTCTGAATAAATACAGACTTCACATCCATATCTACAATCATTTCCACCGCTTCCTCATCCAGAATAGTATCACGCTCAAGTACTACCTCATTTCTTTCAATAGACACTACCTCACCGGTATCTTCATCCACAAAATCCTCAACCCAGGTTCTTAAAACACGGGCCGCCAATTTCTTGCCAACAAATGGTGTAAGTGCCTTCTTTTCTCCTTTTACTTCATGAGCCATACCAAACAGCTCAAGAATATCTTTATCTGTTTCGTATCCGATAGAACGTAATAATGTAGTAACCGGGAATTTCTTCTTACGGTCGATGTAAGCATACATCACGTTATTGATATCGGTAGCAAACTCCATCCAGGCACCTTTAAAAGGAATAACCCTGGCAGAGTAAATCTTTGTACCGTTCGGGTGCAAGGATTGTCCGAAGAATACACCAGGTGAACGGTGCAACTGGGAAACAACCACACGCTCAGCGCCATTTATTACAAATGTACCTCTGGGTGTCATATAGGGAATATTACCCAAGAACACATCCTGTACAATAGTTTGGAAATCAACGTGCTCCTCATCATTACAGCTAAGGCGCAATTTTGCTTTCAGTGGCACAGCGTAGGTTAATCCACGCTCCATACATTCATCTATGCTATAGCGGGGTGGATCGATAAAGTAATCCAAAAACTCCAGCACAAAGATGTTCCGGGTATCTGTAATCGGGAAGTTTTCTTTGAACACCTTAAACAAACCCTCGATATTTCGTTTATCAGGGGTAGTTTCCAGTTGAAAAAACTCCTTGAACGACTGAATCTGAATTTCTAACAGATCAGGCGTTTCCGCTAAATGTTTGATTTTACCAAAATCAATCCTGCCATTTGTAGCAACTTTTGTTGAAGACATAGTTTTAAAAGCGCTTTTATTGTTTAAATAACAAAATACCTCATAAGTTTCGTTTTAAATCAAAACAAAACTTACTAGATATCAGTCACTTGTAAATTCAATTGAAAAGTCAAATTGTATTAGGCCCAATTTAAGGAGTGCAAAGGTAAATAATAAAGGAATACCAGCAATTAATTTTTCAACATATTTGATTTTATTATAATTATTTAGTATGCCTGCCGCTTTGCTTCTCTCAATCAGGGTCAATCGGTCGATAAAGATCAATTATCGGCTTATTTTGTACCCTAGCCGAAATCGACCCTTATAAAATACCAGAATAAACACTTAGTCCGTTTTATATGAAAATCTCAAGTCATGAAAACTTTAATACTTACTGTAGCTATTTTAATCGCAGGTTTAGCAGTTAATGGTCAATCTGGAATCCAATTTGTATCTCAGCAACATCAACAAATTAAGTTTGACTCGACCTTCAATGCATATTTCATTGATAATGAGTCGAAAGCGGTTTCTCTGATAGAAATTGAGAAAAATACCTTGTTATTAGGTACCGGCAACACTACTGCACGCATTCAATTATCAAATGCCAACCTGCAGTCGATCGACAAAAAGGAGAGTTTTACAGTAAACAGCCAAAACGATAACGGCATAGTTAAATTGGCTTTCTGGTTTATTGATGGAGAGCTGGAAGAGGTAAGTTTCACAGACGCCAGCAAAATGACCATTTCTTACAAAGACATTATCACCAAAGATATTTCACATAAAAAATCCGGTAAAACCAATAACCTGTAGATTTTCTCCCGCTACCGTAAGTTTTAACATAATAAAGAAAACCCGATGCAAGCATCGGGTTTTCTTTATTATGGAATGGAAGATGTTGTTTATCATTTGCTAAAATACACCGGCTACACCCATCACTTAACGTTCGGATTCCGTATTATTTGTAAATTGCCGTAAATATTCACTTTCCGTTTGTCAAACACACAACTGTTACCTATTTAAACACAATTCCAACCCTGTTTGAAGAGCTATTCCAATGGCCGAATATTACGGTTTTAATAAATAGAATAGTTTATGCAGGTAAAAAGCTACATATCAGTCAAAGCAACTCCACTCGTTTCTATCATTACATTAAACTGGAACCAAGCCAGCGCAACGTGTAAACTCCTTGAATCAACAGACAAATTAACCTATAAGAACTATGAGGTGCTGGTATGTGATATGGGATCTGCAGTAGACCCCCGGTTTGCGATTCTCAGTGGTGGGTATAAAAATGTACGTTTGTTACAACCAGACCATACAAAAAAGCTCAAGGGACTCAATGCGGCCATTGCAGAAGCAAAGGGCGATTTTGTATTGTTATTAAATAACAATAGTATAGTAAGCGAAAACCTGATAGAGGAACTGTTGACGCCTTTAATGGAAAACAGTCTGCTGGGAGCCAGTTGCCCAAAAGTAGTGTCTTATCAAAACCATAACTTAATACATTTTGCAGGATACAAACGCATGAACCCTTTTACAGGAAAAAGCAGAATAATCGGGCATAAAAAAATGGATGACGGGCAATACAACGAGCCGTCTATTATACATGGTATTTATACGGGTGCGGTGATGATCAGAAAAAAAATCGTGGAAAATACCAATATATTTTCTGAGAACTTTTTTGTGTACTTCAATGATGCGGATATCAGCGCCCGCATTCTAAAAAAAGGTTACCAGATACGATACCAGCCATCTACCCTGGTATATAACAATGAAGTAATTCGCTACAACAAAAAAAGCCCAATCCATACGTATTACGCTACCCGCAATCGCATATTGTCTATGCGTAGAAATACTACACTCTTCCAGTTCAGTGTATTTATGATTGTTTTCCTATTCCTGGGAATACCGGTTACTACCTTTAAATTTATATTGTTTGGGCAGTTTGAGCATCTCGCAGCTTTTTATAAAGGCATTGCATGGAATTTTAAAGCCAACGCTCTTCCCTTTCGCCGCATGGTAATCGCACGACACTAATTTTTGTCATAGCAAATAGCAATCTTTCTGTAACTTGAAGCCTTGCATGCAGGCATGCTACAGTAAATGATTGTTATGAAAATATATGTAGAAACAAAATTCCCGGAAGAAGAAAAAATTGCCTTACAAAAGGGCGTTGGTAACAATACGGTGATTTTTGGTTCGGACATTCCATCTGAGGAGATAAAAATTAAGACCATAAAGGAAGCTGACATCATTGTAGGAAATGTAAAACCCGCAGACTTGCTGCAGAAAGCCAACAACCTGAAATGGTTGCAATTGATGTCTACCGGGTTTGAATACTATAAAAACATTGCCTTAACTGCTACAGTAACCAACCTGAAAGATTACTACTCCAGCCCTTGTGCGGAAACAATCATAGCCGGTATTATGACGTTGTACCGGGGAACAGATATCTTCACCCGTTTAAAGGACAAACACAAATGGGTAGGACATTCTTTGAGACCGGAGCTACAATTACTGTATGAAAAAAAAGTAATCATTCTGGGCTGGGGTAATATTGGAAAACGGGTAGCTGAAAACCTGAGAGGGTTTAATTGTGAGGTATTGGTTTACTCAAGGTCTTCCGGTGAAATTCGTTCTAAAGAAGAACTGTTGCAACAACTTCCAACGGCAGATATCGTTATTGGTTGTCTTCCCGGAACAGAGGAAACCAAAGGGATGTTCACTGATGAAATGATTGGACGAATGAAACCTACCGCATTGTTCTGTAATGTTGGCCGCGGTAACCTTTTAAGAAACGAACAAACACTTATAGACGCATTACACAAGGGTACAATCGGTGGTGCCGTTCTGGACGTTACGGCAGCAGAACCGATCCCTGAAAACCATCCGCTTTGGGACTGCCCCCATACGGTGCTAACACAACATACCGGCGGCGGATCTAACACAGAATATAAAGGCATGGTGCAAACATTTCTCGACAATCTCAAAACATTTGAAAAAGGAATGCCGTTGCAGCACCAGGTGCAACTACAACGGGGATATTAGTCACTTAAGAACTTCTTCATGCTACGATTCGTATATTTTTTAGGGTGGTTTTTATTATTCTACAACACCTCTCCATCACAAGACCTTAATTTCATTTTTCGGCAGGGAGATGACGGATACAAATGTTTTAGAATACCCGCTATAGTAGTTACCAATAGTGGAACTTTACTGGCTTTTGCTGAGGCCAGAAAAAAAGGCTGCAGTGACACTGGTGATATAGATCTTGTTTTGAAACGCTCCTCAGACAATGGGAAAACCTGGAGCGCGTTGGAATTGGTTTGGGGTGATGCCGGCAATACCTGTGGAAATCCTGCTCCTGTTGTAGATAAAAGTACCGGGAATATATTATTACTTTCTACCTGGAATCTGGGGTCCGATCAGGAAAAGGATATTATCGCTTTAAAAAGTAAGGATACCCGTAGGGTATTTGTACTGAAGTCAACCGATGATGGAAAGTCCTGGTCTGCTGCCAGAGAAATAACAAAAGATACCAAAAAAGAAGATTGGACATGGTATGCTACCGGTCCGGTGAATGGCATACAAATTCAAAAAGGCAAATACAAGGGGCGGTTAGTAATTCCCTGCGACCACATAGAAGCGGAATCAAAAAAATACTTCTCCCATGTTATTTATTCGGATGATGGTGGCGAAAACTGGAAGCGGGGTGAAAGCACGCCGCAGGACCAGGTGAATGAATGCACGGTTGCAGAATTATCCAACGGAAACTTAATGCTGAATATGCGCAATTACGACCATAGTCGCAACAGAAAGGTATCCATTAGTAAAGATGGTGGACGTACATGGTCAGATTTAAAAGCGGACCCGACACTAATTGAGCCGATATGCCAGGCTAGTTTAATGCGCTACGATCACGACGTTAAAAAGCCCCTACTGTTATTTTCTAATCCAGCCAGTAAGGAACAAAGATTATCCATGACCGTTAGAATCAGTTTCGATGATGGCAAAACATGGAAATATAGCAAGGTTCTACACAATGGACCATCTGCATACTCCAACCTGGTGGCACTCTCCAATGGCAATATAGCCTGCTTATTTGAAGCCGGCGTGGACACACCGTACGAGGGCATTGCATTCCAGGAAATAGCCTTATCTGAAATACCGTAAAAAAATCCATTTCATTATCTGAGTACAACAACGTAGATTAGTGAGTGCAATATTGCACTATCCAAAACTTGTTAAAAAATGGAAAAAAAGATCCTGCTCAATGAAAAGGATATCCCTACCCATTGGTACAACATTGTGGCAGATATGCCCAACAAACCTTTACCACCCTTGCACCCTGGCACCAAACAGCCCATAAGTGGTGAAAATCTGGCTCCACTTTTCCCTATGGCATTAATCCAACAGGAAGTATCTGCTGAACAGTACATAGAGATTCCGGAAGAAATACGGGATGCTTACAGAATCTGGCGTCCCACTCCACTCGTACGAGCTACTGAATGGGAAAAAGCATTGGGAACTGATTGTAAAATCTACTATAAGTACGAAGGCACAAGTCCGAGTGGATCGCATAAACCCAATACAGCTATTCCACAAGCGTATTATAATAAACAGGAAGGAGTGAAAAGAATTATTACAGAAACAGGTGCAGGACAGTGGGGTACTGCATTGAGCTTTGCCTGTAATCATTTTGGAATAGAGTGTGAAGTATATATGGTGCGCATTAGTTATAATCAGAAACCTTATCGGAAAATTCTGATGAATACTTTCGGCGCTAAAGTACATGCTTCGCCTACCGACCATACGCAGGCAGGAAAGAATGCACTGGCCAAAGATCCGAATACACCCGGAAGCCTTGGACTGGCTATTTCTGAAGCGGTGGAAATTGCTGCAGGTGACGAAAAAGCGAAATACGCATTGGGTTCTGTATTAAATCATGTATTGCTCCATCAAACTATTATCGGACAGGAGGCTAAAAAGCAGTTGGAATATACAGGCGACTATCCAGATGTAATTATTGCACCGTTAGGTGGTGGCTCCAATTTTGCAGGACTTTCTTTCCCCTTCCTCAAGGACAAAATTGAAGGAAAAAAAGTTCGCTGTGTTGCGGTTGAACCAGCATCCTGCCCCAAACTAACTAAGGGTAAGTTTATGTACGACTTTGGTGACACACAAGGGTACACGCCATTGCTGCCCATGTATACGCTGGGTCATAACTTTACACCGGCCGCTATTCACGCCGGCGGACTGCGCTACCATGGTGCCAGTGTATTGTGTAGCCAGTTGTTAAAAGACGGATTGATAGAAGCACAGGCTATTCAGCAGTTGGAGTGTTTTGAAGCGGGTGTCGGCTTTGCAAGAGCGGAAGGTATAGTACCGGCTCCGGAAGCAAATCATGGAATTGCCCAGGTGATTAGAGAAGTAAAACAAGCAAAAGAAGAAGGTGTTTCCAAAACCATTCTTTTCAATTTGTGTGGTCATGGCTTCGTTGATATGGCTGCCTACCAGGATTATTTTGATGGCAAGCTGGTAAACCACAGCTTTACCGAGGAGGAGCTAACACATGCTTTGAAAGAAGTGGAGGCATTACAGCCGGCATAGATAATTAAGAATATAATTAGAGGGGTAGCTTTGTAACAGCTATCCCTCCTTTGTTATAGGATACCTCCGCCCACAACTAATTGTTATTCCGTTGGCCCTCTATTGTACACCGCGATACCCTCAGCGTCGCCTTCGACAAACACTTTCACATAATCAGCCGAAATTATTCAGGGTTTTGATTGGCAACTTATAATAGAACTTTCCCGCTGGCTGGAGAGAACTCTAACCAGCAACTTCAACTCTATCACATAGTTGGTTAAAATAAAAAAGACTGCAGTTATGCAGTCTTTACAAATAGTATAGTTCTTATCTACAGCCAACCGGCAGATTTCAATAGTATTCTCAAGCTCCAGATGACCACCATAACGCCCACGGCTATGAACATGGTTTTAGTAGGCAATTTACCTACCAAACGGGCAGCTATAGGCGCAGCTAACAGACCGCCGATGATTAATCCCAATATTACCTGCCAATGGCTTACACCAATTACAGAGAAGAATGTAAGGGCACTGGCGAAGGTTACAAAAAACTCTGTGATACTTACAGACCCAATTACAAAACGAGGGCTTCTGCCTTTGGAGATCAGTGTACTCGTTACCAATGGCCCCCAGCCACCGCCACCAAAGGAATCCAGGAAACCGCCTGCGCCGGCGAGCCAACCAACATTCTTTACTTTTTTCGGCTTCTTAGACGTACCCCTGAAAGCAATTACTAATATTCTGGCTCCTAAAATCATGGTATAACTAGCTATGATAGGCCGTACATAGTCTGCATATTCATCACCATATTTTGCCAATAGGTAAGCCCCTACAACAGCACCAATAACACCCGGCACCAACAATGCTTTGAACAATTTTTTATTAACGTTTCCAAACTTATAGTGACTATAACCGGACGCACCACTGGAAAACATTTCAGCGGTATGCACACTTCCGCTGATCGCAGATAGGTTTACCCCCATTGACATCAGCACGGTGGTAGATACAACTCCATATCCCATACCCAATGCCCCGTCTACCAACTGCGCAAAAAAACCCGCCACAACCAGCCAATAGAATTTACTATCGATGCTTTTGGCGGCATCGGCTATTGCCGCAAAAATATTATCATAGGGCAGATAAGATAGTACCGCATGCCCGATAAACATGAACAGGAATGCAAACAAACACCAGGTAGCAATCCGGCGCCATTTTTTTTCACCCGGATTTCTGGGTTGATGGGTTTCCTTTGAAGAGAGCACTTTAGTAATATGGTTCAGTTCCTGCACTTTGGCGGCAAAATTGCCATTCATTTTGGTGCGGATCTTTTCCATATTCTGTAGCACTTCATCCATTTCCTCGGGTATCACTTCATTAAATGTTTCCTTCAGTCGTTTAGCAATGGTAGGCGATTTGCCATTGGTGGAAATAGCTACTTTCAGGTTGCCTTTTTTTACGATCGACCCAAGGTAGAAATCGCAAAGCTCCGGAGTGTCTGCTACATTCACCAGCAAACCACGACTATGGGCATCTTTTCTTATTTGGGCTCCTAAGGCGCGATTATCGATCGCCACTACTACTAACTGCACATCATCCAGCAACCTTTCATGGTAACTTTCCTGTCGCAATTTTACATTAGCATGTCTTTCTGCCAGTGCTTTCACCCCTTCTTTTATTTCTTCCGCAACAATAGTAATATCCGTATCGGGAGAATTATGCAACACTGCATTCAGCTTTTCCAGTCCTACATTACCAGCACCAACAATTAATAGTTTAAGTTGTTCCAGTTTCAGAAAAACCGGGAACAAGGTGTTGGTTTCTTTTGTAATGATTGTTTCGTTCATTGTAGTTGGCTGGAGCTTTTTTTTAAAGGCATTCGTCTTTTACTGATAGTCAACCCATTTTACTCTTTTGGCGAAATCGCCAAAAGTTTCCTTTGGTTTTTTTTCTTTGCTATATATACCTAACAGGTTGTCCAGTTCCTTCAAAATAGTTTCTTCGTCTATGCCTTCTTTATATACCTTGTTTAATCGTGAACCTACTCTGTCGCCACCGAGATGAAGATTATAATGTCCGTAGCTGGTACCCACAAAACCTATTTCTGCTACATAGGGACGTCCACAACCATTAGGACAACCGGTCATCCTTACACTAATATTATCGTCTTCCAGCCCATGTTTGCTGAGCAGCGGTTCCATTTTTGTAATGAGCGCCGGAAGATACCGCTGCGCTTCAGCCAATGCCAGAGGACAGGTATTGAATGCCACACAGGCGATGGAATCTTTACGTACAACCCCTGCCTTGTCAGTCTGTTCAATAATATTGTATTTCTTCAGAATGGCGTCAATCTCCTTTTTATCTTTCTCTTCTATATCTGCCAGTATCAGGTTCTGATTGCAGGTAAACCGAAAGTTGGCTTTCCTTGTCTTAGCCACTTCTAAAAATGCCGTTTTAAACGCGACTTTCTCATCATCCAATACTCTCCCAGCCTCTACAAATGCGGTAAAGTACCACTTGCCTTCATGATTTTTATGCCAACCAAATAAATCGGAACGACTGTCGAATTGATAAGTTTTTTCTGGCAACAACTCAAAACCACATCTCCTCTCCAGTTCTTTTTTAAAATTCTCTACGCCCAGTTTCTCAATAGTGTATTTAATACGGGAAAGCTTCCTATCACTTCTATTACCATGGTCCCGCTGAATGGTAATCACTTCGTAAACCGCTTTCAACACTTTCTCCTCACTGTCCAAAAAACCCAATGTGTTGCCAAGCCGTGGGTAAGTATTCGGATTTCCATGTGTAGCGCCCAGTCCACCACCTACTACCAGGTTA
Organism: uncultured Terrimonas sp.; assembly: GCA_964604365.1. Lineage (GTDB taxonomy): Bacteria > Bacteroidota > Bacteroidia > Chitinophagales > Chitinophagaceae > Agriterribacter. The sequence goes on along the minus strand of CAZRYS010000002.1, from coordinate 100,654 downwards.
AATCCTTTTAGTACATCATTCTCTACTATAGCTATCAAACCGAGATCGTTTGCAAATACGTCCACATCATTATTCGGTGGAATCGCAATTGCAATTTTAAACTTCCGGGGTAGGTATCTGTCCTGGTATAGAGGATCTTGTTCAGTTTCTTCTTTTTCTTTGCCGGTCAGCGGCTTCTCGTCCAGCCATATTTCGTAATATGCTTTACTCTTAGGCAAACCCAATTGGCTCAGCTTATTGGCATAAGCAAAAATCTGCTCGTGTATGTCTGAAAATTTTGGATGCGCACCACACACTACATTTCTGTTCACATCACCGCAAGCGGAAATAGCATCAAGACCAGCGGTATTAAATTCTTTCAGTGTAGGTTTTACATGCGATTTCAAAATGCCGTGCAACTGAATGGTTTGGCGGGTAGTGATTTTAACCACACCTGTAGAATGCCGTCCGGCAATATGGTGCAGAGCCTCCCATTGTTCGCCGGTAATAAAACCACCGGGTAAGCGCAACCGAACCATATAGGAATATAGCCATTCCAGTTTTTTGGCACTCCGTTCTTCGCGGCGGTCCCGATCGTCCTGCTGATACATTCCATGAAACTTGATCAACGCCTGGTCATCTTCGCGCAAGGCACCTGTAAGCTCATCCTTCAGACTTTCTTTCAGGGTACCTCTCAGGCTATCGCTCTTCATTTTTATATGCTCCGTGCCGGATAATTTGTTTGTATCAGACATTATCTATACTAAGTTTTATTTTTATTAATTGCTGTTCATAAGATTTTTACCATTGAAGCCTATGACCTACTGCTAATATACATCCAGCAAGAACCTGTTCTCATCTTTCATCTGCTGCAGGTATTCAATCGCTTCTGGTATGGTTTTCCCCCCTTGTCTTTCTAAGATCTGCAACAATGTATTTTCTACATCCGTACTCATCGGATTTCGGGCGCCGCATATATAGATATGCGCTCCACCATCTATCCACTGCCATAGTTCATCTGCTGTCTCCAACATACGATGCTGCACATATATTTTCGATTGCTGGTCACGGGAAAAGGCCAGGTTTACTTTACTCAACACACCCGTTTGCGCCCAGTTTTGAATCTCTGTCTGGTATAAAAAATCACTGGTAAATTTTTGATCACCAAAGAAAAGCCAGTTGCGCCCTTCTGCACCCAACGCATCTCTTTCTGCCAGGAAAGAACGGAAGGGCGCGATGCCCGTACCCGGACCAATCATGATCACATCTTTATCTGCCGCCGGCAAACGAAACTGATTATTCTTGTGAATATGAAAATCCACCATTATACCCGGTTCCATATGACAGAGGTAGTCAGAACACAACCCAAACTTTTGTTCGTTATTGATGCTGAATTTATCTCTCGCTACCGTTAAATGCAATTCACTACCATGTGCCTCAGGCGATGATGAAATGGAATATAACCTTGGCGCCATGGGTTCCAGTATTGAAACCACCTGCTCAAACTGGGCCGCATCTTTCACGGGATAAATGCGTAACAGATCAAGCAAATCGATCCGGGTATCCGGTATTTCCTGCTGTACCGTGGCAGCATATTGTTTTACTACTCTTTCGGGCAGGTAAATAATATTGATCTTCCGGGTAAGTGCTTCCTTCAAGGTTAGCCGCTCATTTCTGAATTCAATTTCGGCTTCACCGTCAGCGCCCGTTAATTGCAATATAGTGTCAACCGTTTCCTTTTTATTGTGCGGAATCAATCCCAGCGAATCGCCCGGTTCATATACCACTTCTTCTTCCGCTTCAATTTCCACATGATGCGTCTGCTTGGATGAATCTCTATCATTCAGATTGATATTGGTAATTATTGTTCCGGTATAATGCTTTTTTCCTTTGGCTTTGGGAACAGCGGGTTGGGCAGTCGAATTTGTGTTTCCACCTTCGTTCAGCAACTTCATTACCTGCGCAAACCAGGCGGCCGCATCGGTTGCATATTCGGTATCACATTTCTGAATCGGCAATACGGACTTAGCGCCCAATTTGGTCAATTGGTTGTCCACATCTTCTCCTGCTTTACAAAACAAGGGGTAAGATGTATCGCCGAGTGCCAGTATGCTGTATTTCATCTTATCCAGCTTCAAGGACTCTTTATGAATGTGGTCATAAAACTTCTTAGCCGTCAGAGGAGGTTCGCCATCGCCCTGTGTGCTGATAACCAAAAAAACGTATTCTTCTTTTTCCAGGTCAGTCAGCCGGTATTGGTCTAAACCGGTAATCTTCGCTTTAAAACCGTTCTTTTTTGCCTGTGTCGCAAATTCAGTGGCTACCTTTTTGGAGTTACCGGTTTCTGTACCAAACAAAATGGTAAACTTTTCGATTCTGGATGCAGAGGGCACACTAACGGTATCGGTTACCGCTGTTCCCGCCGACTCAGATGCCACCAGTCCGGCGAGAAACCCATTCATCCAGATTAATTCTTCCCGGGATGACTGTGTAACCAACTCCCGGAATACCTTCAACTTATGCTCTGCTAACATTTGTTTTCTTATTGTTGTTAGTATTGTTTGCCAATGTTGCCATTGGTTTAAAATATTGTTCTCTTTCAGCACCATTCGATACCCATGCAAACTGCTCATGCAACTGTACTACACTGCCTACAATCACCAATGATGGAGAAATGAAATTCATGTTTCCATACTGCTCGCTGAACTTATGTATAGCAGCTGTATATACTTTTTGCAGGGGTGTGGTAGCTTGCTCTATTACCGCAATATGTTTCTCCGGCGAAATACCATACCGCATCAATTTCCCTATAATACCGTCCACCGTTTCAGCAGACATGTAAAACACAAGCGTATCGCTGGTGGCGGCCAGTTCTTCCCAATATTGATCAGGCACGATCTCCGATTTGTAATAAGTCATCAACCTTACAGCAGTAGAGTGTCCTCTTGCCGTTAACGGGATGCCGGAATATGCTGCTGCGCCCAATGCAGCAGTAATACCCGGAACAATTTCGTATGCTATTTTATGCTGCACCAATGTCTGTAGCTCATCCAGGATATTAGAGAATACCGAAACATCCCCGCCTTTCAGGCGTACCACCAGCTTACCCGCCGTTGCATGTTTCACCATCAATTCATTGATGGTTTCCTGCGGCGTAGAGTTGCCTTTGCGACATTGTTTACCCACATATATCACTTCCGAATCCGAATTTACATAGTTATCCAGAATTTCATGACTCACCAGTCTGTCCGTCAATACTACGTCTGCCTGTTGCAAATAGCGCATAGTCTTTACGGTTATCAGATCCGGATCCCCCGGCCCCGCAGCTGCCAGTATCACTTTTCCTTGTATGGTTCTATCGTTCTGCATTTGTTTTATAATAGTTATTGAATCATGCAAGCACCTACGGTTACATTGCTCGTTTCATCAATTAATACGGCACCACCATTAGCCCTCAGATCTTTATAACTGTCAAATACTATCGGCTGCGCGGTTTTGATGGTTACTTTTACGATGTCATTCAAGCGAATGCTATCCGCATCATATTGTTTTTCCAACGTATTCACATCCAAACGATACGCTACCTCTTTTACCACCGATCTCACACGCGTACTATTGATTTGCAGTAAATATTTATTGCCAGGTGCCAAAGGTTTGCTATCCATCCAGCACAATAACACTTCCAGCTCATTCTCCGTTTTAGGTACATCATTATTCAGCACTACCACATCACCACGGCTGATATCCACATCATCTGCCAAATGCAGCACCACCGCCTGAGGAGCAAATGCTTCTTGCACCTGTTTGCCACCATTAGTTTCTATAGAACTAATGGTGCTCGAAACACCAGAAGGTAATATCGTAACCTTATCCCCAACCTTATAGACACCGCTGATAATTTTTCCAGCGTACCCTCTATAGTCGTGTAGCTCTTTTGTTTGCGGACGAATAACATATTGTACCGGGAAACGGGCTTTGTTCAAATTCACGGCATTTTCTACCTGTGTAGTTTCCAGCAAATGCAACAGTGACGCTCCTTCATACCAAGGGAAGCTGGCAGACTTCTCCACAATATTATATCCCTTTAAAGCACTGATGGGAATATACTTCACATCATTCAATCCAAGTGCCTTAGCCAGGTCTGCATATTCTATCACTATATTGTTATATACATCCTGCGAGTTATCTACCAGGTCCATTTTATTTACAGCCACAATCACTTGCGGCATGTTCAACAAAGATGCAATCAGCGAGTGCCGGCGGGTTTGCTCCGCCACACCGTTACGGGCATCTATCAAAATGATGATCAAATCTGAATTAGAGGCACCCGTTACCATGTTACGGGTGTACTGTATATGTCCCGGAGCATCTGCTATGATGAATTTTCTTTTGGGAGTAGCAAAATATTTATATGCCACATCAATTGTAATGCCTTGTTCCCGCTCAGCCCGCAGTCCGTCTGTCAACAAAGCCAGATCGATCTCACCATCTTCACGGTTTTTCGTTTGCTTCTCAATAGCTTCCAGTTGATCAATCATAATGCTTTTACTGTCGTACAGCAAGCGACCAATCAAGGTACTTTTGCCATCATCTACACTTCCCGCAGTTATAAATCTTAGTATGTCCATTACGTTCTTGTTTCTTGTTTCTTGTTTTGGGATTTCTGAATTCTGATTGAATTTCTTTCTTATACCATCAATCAACAAATCAGATATCAACAATTCTTTTAGACGCTTCCTTCGTCAGCGTGACAAAACAGCAGTTCTAAAAATATCCGTTCTTTTTTCTGTCTTCCATAGCCGCTTCAGATACCTTGTCGTCAATCCTGGTCTCTCCCCTTTCGCTGGTTTTCGTAGCTACTATTTCTCTAATGATATCATCCAGGGTTTCAGCACCGGAGGGCACCGCCGCCGTACAAGTCATGTCGCCCACCGTACGATAACGCACCCTTTTGTTTACAATAACATCAGCTTCGTCTATCCGTATATGTTCTGATACCGCCACATACTGCCCTTCAAACTCCAGCACTTCCCTATCGTGTGCGAAATATATGGAGGGTAGTTGTATTTTCTCCCGCTGGATATAATTCCAAATGTCCAGCTCCGTCCAGTTGCTGATGGGGAATACCCGAACGTTTTCTCCTTTATTGATTTTACCGTTATAAATATTCCAGAGTTCCGGACGTTGTTTTTTGGGATCCCATTGTCCGAATTCATCTCTAACAGAAAAAATTCTCTCTTTCGCTCTTGCTTTTTCTTCATCTCTGCGGGCACCACCTATACAAGCGTCAAATTCAAACTCTTCAATTGTATCGAGCAAAGTATAAGTCTGTAACTGGTTGCGGCTGGCAAACTTTCCTTTTTGTTCGGTTAGTTTCTTGGCTTTGATCGTATCTTCTACGTAACGAACAATCAGCTTTTCGTCAATATCGGCTGCCAGTTGATCGCGGAACTGTAAAGCTTCCGGAAAATTATGCCCGGTATCAATATGCACCAATGGGAAGGGAAACTTGCCCGGTCGAAAAGCCTTTAAAGCAAGATGCACCAATACAATAGAATCTTTTCCTCCGCTAAATAGTAGCGCCGGTTTCTCAAACTGGCCCGCTACCTCCCGAAAAATATGAATCGATTCCGATTCCAGCTCGTCCAGGTAATCCAGGTGATATGCACTCATTTTCTTTAACTCGTTTATATGGTTTATCCGGTTGCCCGGTTACAATTAATTTTTTGCTTCGTGCACATGCAGTCCACACTCTTTTTTACTGGCGTCTTCCCACCACCATCTGCCGGCTCTGAAATCCTCGCCAGGACGTACCGCCCGGGTGCAGGGAGCGCAGCCGATGCTAACAAACCCTTTGTCGTGCAATGGATTGTAGGGAATATTATTTTTGTCAATAAAAGCAATTACTTCCTTTGTATTCCAATTCAATAAAGGATGATATTTCGTCAGATTATTACCGCCATCCCATTCCAACTCTTGCATATCATTTCTATTAGGCGAATGCTCAGCCCGTATGCCGGTAATCCAAACCTTCTTTCCTTTCAGTGCTCTTTTGAGTGGTTCTACTTTTCGAATACCGCAGCACTCTTTGCGGTTATCCACCGAGTCATAAAAACTGTTAGGACCTTTTTTAGCAATAAAATCTTGCAGTGCCAAAGCATCAGGATAATAAGCGGTAATGGGTTGATCGTATTTTTCCAGGGTTCGGCTCCAGGTAGAGTAGGTCTCCGGAAACATACGACCGGTATCGAGCGTGAATACCTGTATGTTTATCTTTTCGTTAAAAATAATGTGAGAAATGGCCTGATCTTCCCAACTGAAGCTGGTAGAAAACACTACCTGCCCGGGATAAGCCGCGGCTATGTTTTTTAAATTGTCTACTACTTCGGTAGAATTAATGAATGTTGAAATTGTTTGAATCTCGCTTTGATCCGTCTGAGTCATGGTCCAAAATATTAAAAGCAGGCAAAAAGCATTAAATAGCGTGCAAGGCAATCGCACATTGGAAAACTAACAACAACAGCAACAACAACAATGTATAATCTGGTAGGTCATCAAAGCATTTTAATATAGTCCATAAAAGTGGTGGACAAAGTTACATAGGATTTTTTAAATGGCGAAATCCTATTTCAATTTCCAAATCAAAACTACTCATATCTATCACAAACAATTGATTATCTGTAATATATACTATAAAAAAGCCGACAAAATCCTGCCGGCTCTCCTGATAAGATTATCAAATTGTGGCTCATCAGCAAGCGAAAAAGGAGGAAAGACCTCACCACATAACGCGGCGATCTCCTTTTACTGCTTGTTAATCAGTATTCTCTCTATCGTTACCGGAAACCAAACCTGCATATCTCGATTGCCACGATTGTTCCAGCTATAGTATGGGATTGCAGTTAATTGTTCCGTTTTAGTAGAAAGACCGGCTCCCTCAATACTTATGATTATTGCTGGTGCTTCAAACTGTATTGTATTAACGCCACCAAGCAATTTAGCATCGAATTGTACATTGAATGAAGTGTTTTCAGGTAGTATAACGTTGTTTGCCATCACCTTCCAGGCAATACACCAAAGGACCATATTGAATGGCAACACAATTTTTGTTTTCCTCCACAGCAGGATTACTTACCACTGTATTCATAACATCAGATTTCTCCCTCCCAGAAACTCTATATTTTTAGTAAGGAATTTATTCGGTCGGTCGAAAATCTAATTCTTAATAAAATGCGAAATGAGACAGGCGGGTAACCAAAAGAACGACTACCACACCTGCTCAGATAAAAACTAGAACTCGTAATTATTGCCTGTTTTTCTTATAGTAACTACGTCCGCAAAATTTCGCTGCTGGGTTGTAACCGTAAAGGATTTGCTCTTGCCTGGTGCTGAGACAGTAACGAAGCAGGTATTCGGTGTCCTTGAATTTTCATAATCATGTACTCTTACCTTATACTCACCATCCGGGGCATTATCGAGCCAGAAAATGTTTTCCGGTCCATAACCATCCACGTCGTCCCGGTCTAACTGCCCACCAGTAGATGACATTCTATTCCTAAAATAAATCTCTGTGCCCGAAGGGTCTGTCACCCAAAGATCCTGATCTGTGGCGGTATCCCATGAAAGGCTTATTTGCAGCGACCCGGTACCCAAACGCAAAACATCTGCGCATACCCTTGTTGAATTACTCACATTTCCTGACACATCGTATACAGAAAACAATACACAAAACTCACCCTCATCAACATTTGCAGGTAACCCCAGCGGAAAATTAATTTGTCCGGAACTACCAGCATTCCCAGTATACGGTACATTAAAGTAATAATTGGCACCCTCTATCTGTACATAAAAACCACGCAGGTTGTTTATTGCATTGCGGTACGAATACAGAAAAGGGGCAGTGGCGCCATTGGAAGTAATGAGTTCGGCAATGGTGGCCGTAATGGCCGGAGTTTGCAGATTTCCTGTTGTTGCTGGTATCGAACCGTTTACTTTGGTGGATCCTGTTGGCATAACCACTACCCCCGAAAGGGCAGTGGCATCAGCCGGGTCTATCAAGGTATCAGGGTCGTCTGTCTTGTTTTCCTTTTTACAAGACAGCAACAGGCATCCTATAATCAAAAAAGCGCTAAATCGAATGATGTTCATATCAAAATGATTTTAAAAGTTGAAGCCTAAACGCACGCCGGCGGTACTGAGATCTCCATTCTTAAAATTTGTACGTTCGTAACGTAGTCCGATCTCAAGTGCGCCTGCCTGAAAGCCAACCGTCGGAGCAAATGTTACACCAGTCTGGCCTATTTTATGAATAGTGTCGTCCATACCGGTGAAGTAAGTATTGAACCGGGAGAATCCGATCTCGCCCATTGCAAAAAAATGGTCTTTAAAAATAAATTTGTAGCCGGCTTTAACGGGTATCTGTATGCTTGCCTTCAGCTCCTCTCCGTCGATACTCTTAGGCAAAAATATCAATCCACCACTCGTAAGGGTGGCAAAGCCTGGACCTACCTTATAGGAAGCCCGTACCGTTAGCCCCGGCGCAAAACTAAACCCTTCTTTAGCGTCTCCTAATGGCAACGCTCCTTCCAATCCAAAGCCAAAGCTGAACGTCTTAGACATTTTTTGCGCATTTGCACTAGTGCCTAACAAAACAAATAATAACAGCAGTGAAGAAAAAACTAACTTTTTCATTGTAATCTGATTTAATTTTTTAGTTCTATTTGGTTAATTTTACAGGCAAATGATTACCTGTCTTCATACGATGAAGGCTATAGATACATTTTTAAACAGGGTAACAATAGGTTATTTAGGTAATACTACCAGGTTGATCAACTGTAATAACATACTGTAAAACTACAGGAATGGAGAAATCCTGGGATACCCATAGCTGGGTAATTTTAGGGGACTATCAGAATTGGTTATTTTTTGAGCGTAAGATAGAAATAGGCATACCAGGTCAGAAGTAACAATATATTCCAAAGCACCATCACTTTCAGCAGCTGCAAAAATTTCCTCGATCGTTTATCCATAATTCTTATCAGGTCTGCCTTCCCCTCAACACCTGGCAGGTTACTATAAACATAGCTAAAAAAATCGTTTTTAATAAATACATCGGGAATCATCACCCTCATTTTTATCCAGTTAAAAAACTCAAAATTTTCTACTTTTATTCTGTGCAAAGGATAAAGCGACTTGTAGCAATACCAAACATATTCTACACAGCTCATCGTCTCGAAGTTGTTGAAATCAAAACTAAAATCGTAAGGCGTTCCTCTTTTCTTAACCGCTTCGGCCCGCTCCAATACCACACTATTGCTATACTCCAAAAAATCATCGTATTGTCCTTTTGAAATAGTCATCAGCTCTTCTTTTCCTTTTTTCTGCAGATTCTTAAAAATACGGCGCTCATCATCGGTAGTTTCTTCGTCCAGCTGTGCATTGATGTAATTCAACACCTCTGTTTCCTCTTTGTTTTGATCTAGTGAGAACCGAAGGATAGCAACATCATCGCATTGGCAAAAATATTCCAAGGGTACTTCGTGTACGCCGTGCTGACCCGTACTGTGCAAGACGGCATCTACAACATCTGCTTTTCCGTTGCAGATGCCTACGTGCGTAAAAAAACTATTTTCAGAAAAAACTATACTATCGAGATAATTATGATAGGTACGTAATATAATATCACCGGGTTTTGCTGTCGCTTTAATTTTCTGAATATCAATTTCCGGATTCATTGTAGGTCTTGGTAAATACCGTAAAATAAAAGGCGCCTTTCGATGATACCAGCAATGTGTGAACCAACCAAGTGAATTTTTAGCAAAAAAAGCACAGATGCCATATATGATAAAGGAGAGAAATGGTATAGATACTATGATTACAGGTATCCATATATTAAAGTTGAAAAAAAAGTCAATAAAAGTTAAGGCTGCCAAATTAATTGCAAAGATAAAGATGACCAGCAAAACCAACTTTTTGGGAACAGTAGAATAGTATCCTAAAATGCTGCTAACTTTCTGCATGAGTTGGGTTTATTTATTATAAATTTACATAAAACAACCTGACAATGACCTTGTTGGAAAGAAAGATTCTTCCAGGGACACTGATTGCTTTTGCTGTAAGTATCTCCATCTATTTTTACCTGAAACAGTATCGGTTGGCTACAGACACTGCTGTAAAAAGCCTATCCTATTTCGCAACAACAGATTCCTCTTCACAGCAAATGATAGCAGCTTTTCACAGAGGAGCGTTTCAACCGGTTACGTATACTGTCTTCAACGGCGGTATTGCAGACCGTTATTATTGGTTTCATTTTCAGTCCCAATCGAAAGAGGGTGCTGACATTCCGTTGCTGGATATAGATAACAGCCGGCTGAATGAAATCGAACTTTTTATCCAGGAAAATAACAGACTTAGATCGCTGGGTAAGCTGGGGGATAATTATCCTTTTTATCAACGGGAAATTAAAAACAAAAATTTTCTATATCAGTTACCTGAATCAGCGACTGACTACTTCCTATTTGTCAACCAGGTGGGCAGTACTTTCACGCTGCCGATGAGCATCCTGTCTGAAGATGCCTTTTTTTTAACCGACGACCGGTACTTGTTTCTGAGCGGCTGGGTGTATGGCATTCTGGTATTTGTTGCACTAATGAGCTTTCTGTATTTCATGACGTCCGGCCACAAACTATATTTTTACTACTGTGCCTATATCATTACTGCCGTATTTTGGTTTTTCAGCTACTTTGGATTGGGATACGCATTTTTATGGGGCAACTATCCGGGTATTAATATCGTCATGGCCCCAATAACGGCTTCATTGAATATTATGCTCAATCTGCAGATATGCCAATCTCTTTTAAAACTTGCTGATCAAAACCCACTACTAAACCACCTGTTCAATTTTTGTAAAGGATCGTTGCTGGCTACTGCAATTTTTCCGGTTGTTTTTCATCTACACCGATTTGGATATGTTGTCAATCATTTCTATCTCACACTATTTTTGCTGACCATACTGGCATCTATGGCGCTTGTATCCTGGGCGGTGATATTTGATCTGTTGAAGAATTCTTTGGTTGCCAAATTCTATTTTGCCGCCAGTATTTTAAAGGCGCTCAGTATTGTAAACCTGGCACTGATAGAGTTTGGATTCTTGCAAACCATGATAAATATGGAAGGAATATTGCAGGTAGGCATACTGGTAGAGATCTTATTATTGACCTATGCGTTGGCGCGCCGGTATACCAATTATAAATTGAAAACATTTTCTAAAGTAATAGAAGCACACGAGAAGGAACGGGCATTTATCTCCCGTGAAATCCACGACAGTATATCCAATTCGCTGACGGGCATTCACTATGGTATAGAAGATGTACTGGCGGATGAAAAAACACTATCAACAGGCAGTGTAGAGCGGCTGCAACGGATATCCAACAGCTTAAGTAAGTTACATTCAGAAGCGCGAAACATATCGCACAACGTGATGCCAGAGTATATAGACAAACGCTGCATCAGCGACACCATATCACACTATATCGAAGAGCTTCGTTCGGGAACCAGCACGAGCAACTTGTCAGTCATTTTCCACAGCCATCAAACAGATCATGCATTTACCAAAGAAGTAAAACTGAATATTTTCAGAATAGTGCAGGAAATATTGTCCAATATCATCAAACACTCCCATGCTACACAAGCATCCATAACATTTAATTTTTTAAAGAACAAGCTGTTGATTGTAGCTGAAGACAACGGAGTGGGAATGAACAGCAACTGGAAAGAAAAAAAGGGGATGGGTATCGCCAATATGAAATCGAGGGTAGAGCTCTTGCAGGGAACTCTATTAGTGAGTGCTACACACGATCTAATACCAGTCGAAGTTTCCACAAGCAGTGGCACAGCTTTACCCGGCAGCCGCATAGAAATAAAAATCCCTTATCACAGTACTGTACTGCACAAAACAAATTCGCATGCATACTGAAACCATCCACTATGTTATTATAGACGACCATCCGGATATCAGGGATGGGGTTAAGTATTATATTGGTAAACATGCCGGTTTTCAACTATCCGGCGAGTTCGACAATATACGTTCAGCCTTAAATGAGAGGCTCAACACATCGCCAAAAGTGATGATACTGGATCTGAACCTGGATGGCGTAGATGCGCTGAAATATGTTCCGCAGTTGCAACAACGCTTTCCCGGTTGTGGCATTATAGCGTACACGCAGCATCATTGTACACAAAAAGAATTGGAGTTCTTGGGCGTGCGCGGCTATATCGATAAAAAAAACAGGGCTGAATTACTGGAAGCCATGCAAGTGGTAGCTAACGGCGGAAATTATTTTACAATATCAAAATCTGTAGACAATAACATATATGCTGATGTATATGCGCAGTTTAAAAAACTGAGTCGCCGGCAACTGGAAGTTGCGGAACTAATCTATCATCACTTAACCAATAAGGAAATCGGCAAACGGTTGTATTTATCACCGGCAACAATTGAAACCCACCGTAAGACAATTAAAAAAATGTTACAGACAGAGTCCCGTGAAGCGTTTTATTCCATGCTGCGGACCTATTTTGACATTCCTGAAAACACCTGCTGGCCGGATGGACTGCCGGCTGGTTCATGATTTCTTTGTAATCCTCGGAGATTCCACATTGATTCCGCCGGTATCGTCCGGATCTTTTGCGGATTTATGCGCCAGTAGGGTTAAAAAAGTAAAGGCGCATCTTGGAAACTTTTTCAAAATTGTTTTGAAATTTCAATTTTGCTTTTATCTTTGCACGAGTTCTTTATAACATACTTATCAAGAAAGGCTGAGGGACTGGCCCTTTGAAGCCTTGACAACCTGTTTTACCGGCATCGGTAAGCAAGGTGTCAATTCCAGTTTCGCTACAAGGCGGAAGCAGATAAGTCAGAAGAGTCGCTTTTAGAATAATTTTTACCGATTATAATACTATTGTAAGCTCTTCCGATAACCTGTCGGAAGAGCTTTTTTTATGCTCTCCGGGGTTCTCTCAGTCGTTCTGTTAAGCATGTTGTACAAACCATTTTTGTCTAACAATCGTTTCGCTACAAGCGGAACACCAAACTGTTTAACATGTCAACAAACACACAACTCATTCATGCCATTCCCGTCGATCCATTAACTGGTGCTATCAGCGTGCCTATTTACCAAACCTCCACCTATGTGCAGGAAGCACCAGGCGTGAACAAAGGTTTTGATTATTCCCGTACTAATAATCCTACCCGTCAGGTGCTGGAAACACTGGTAGCCAAACTCGAACGTGGTAGTACTGGCGCTGCATTCGCCAGCGGACTGGCCGCTATCGACACCGTGCTGAAACTACTAAAAGCCGGCGACGAAATTATTGCTGTAGACGATATCTATGGTGGCGCATTCCGGCTGTTCACCCATGTATACGAAAAGTTCGGCATTACTATAAAGTATGTTGATACTACGGATGTGATCAATATTGTAGATGCCATCACACCTGCCACCCGCTTGATCTGGATAGAAACACCTACAAATCCTACTTTAAAAATTACAGATATCGCAGCCGTTGCAAAAATTGCGAAAGCTAATAATTGCTGGCTTTGCGTAGATAACACCTTCGCTTCTCCGGCACTCCAACAACCCTTATTACTAGGTGCCGATATCGTAGTGCATAGTGCTACCAAATATCTGGGCGGACATAGTGACCTGATTGCCGGACTGGTGGTTACCAAAGAGCCGGAACTGGGTGAAAGAATAAAATTTTTTCAGAATGCCGGCGGTGCTATCCTCGGACCATTTGATAGCTGGCTGGTGATCAGAGGTATAGAAACACTGAACCTGCGAGTGAAACAGCACAGCGCCAATGCTCTGGCTATAGCCCGTTTTCTGGAAGCACATCCACAGGTAGACAAAGTGTACTACCCGGGACTGCCTACACACAAAAACCATGATATAGCTGCCAAGCAGTCGAAAGCCTTTGGTGGCGTGGTATCTTTTACGTTAAAAACAGACACAGAAGAAGCAGCAGTGAACTTCACTGCGCATACACAATTGTTTAAACTGGCCGAAAGCCTGGGCGGTGTAAAAAGCCTGTTTTGCCACCCTGCCGGCATGACCCATAAATCTATCCCGGCAGAAAAAAGAAGAGCAGCAGGCGTAGCCGATAGTTTGATAAGACTAAGTGTAGGATTGGAAGAAGTAGAAGACCTGATAACAGACCTTGAAACTGCCTTTCAGCAAATTTTGGATCCACTAATCATTAAAAAAGTCGTGGTTACAACCTGCTAGCCTTCAGGTTTAAAATATCCATACTAAATTGTCTTTCGATATACGGAATAAAACAAGCCACTTCCATTGCAAGAAGTGGCTCGTTTTATTATCAATTCCAAATTCGATATGTAAATACCAACAATATCGATCGAATCTCTATTTATACCACTATCGGATAATCTTATACTCTACTCGTCTGTTTTGCCTTCTGGCACCCGGATCATCTTTTCCGTTAACCAGTTCCGGCACCAATGGACAACATTCGCCATATGCTTTTCCTAGCAGACGTGATTTGTCAACACCTTTTTTAACAAGATAGTTAATACATGCATCAACTCTTTTCTTAGCCAGTAACAGGTTATATTCTGCTGAGCCTCTACTATCCGTATGTCCTGCTATTTCAATAGTAAGATTGGGAAACTCATTCATCAAAGCCACCAGTGTATCCATCGCTCCCGAAGGGTCGTTAATAGTAGACTTATTAAATCCAAACTGCGCCAGTGTAGAAGAAGACCTGGATAACAAATCAAGTATTTGTTGCAAGCTGTCTGTTGGGTTGTCTGCATCTCTATTCAGGCAAATCGGATCCAGCTGTATTTCGTTCACACCAGCGTTAATAGGTCTGGTATGATTTTCAATAGTTGGTTCAAAGCCTGTCTTTTTTACAGCAACAATAAATGATGAGGTGTTGCTAATTTCAAAAGTATAATTTCCATTTTCGTCTGTATTTACCTCCTGCAAAACTTTACCGTTTTTTTTATCTTGTATTGACACCGTTGCATCTCCAACCTGGTACTGGTTATTACATTCTATCACGGAACCCTTGATCACTTGTAAGTTCTCTTGCAAAACACGATACAATCCCAGGCTACAGCTGGTAGTATCCCGATCAGAACTTAGCAACCCCTCATTCCAGAAGTTATCGGTATCTGTACTCATAAAGTACAAATCATCCTTGCCGGAGTTGACCGGACTTCCGGCATTCTCCGGCTGTGCCCAATCCGAAACTGATATACTTCCTTTGCTGGAATAGATATCAAAGCCACCCATTCCAATTCGTCCATTGCTGGAAAACACAAGTGTTCCACTTTCAGAATGGTAAACCGGGGAATATTCGTCTTCTGTTGTATTAATTACATTCCCCATGTTAATTACCCGAACAACATTATAATCTCCATCCAATTCAGCGTGCCAGATATCATATTTTCCGATTCCTCCTTCCCTATTGGAGGAGAATAGCAAATGTTTGCCGTCGGCAGTGATAAAAGGCTGTGTACTATTTGTTTTCTCTATATTGACAGGGGTGCCCATTTTTTGCGGAGTTGACCAGCTTGCCCCGGTCTTCTTTGACACATAAATCGCTGATACCTGCTGTCCGTTTACCTCTTGCCATCTTGTAAAAAACATCTTATCGCCGGCAAATGTCGCCAGACCATCATGAGCGTTTCCAATGGTTTGTATATCTAACTCGCCTGCTCTCAAAAACTCATTATCCTTAAATTCCGTTTCGTATAACCGTACATATTTTTGCGGTGGTGCCGGTTCTTTTTTCTTTTTCCGTAAGAAAGAAAACCAGGATTTCTTCCGCGTTTCCACAACCATAGGTACCACTTCCGGTTCTTTTACAGCCGAAATTACAATTGTGTCGCCGCCCACCAATGCTGCTGCATAGGAGGAAGTATTGGTGGGAGATACCAGCGGCGTTACAACAAATTCGGGATACCGGTTATCCAATTGCGCTTTAATGAACTCAAGATTAAATAGTTCCCTGTCTATCAGCGTTGTCAGGCTATCCATTTGCGTATGCCGTTCTCTGTAGCTTGTCAGCACCGTTATCGCTTCTTTGTATTTTTTATTTGCCCTTAGCGATACTGCATACCAATAGGCACTAGCCGGGTAACGATCTTCAGAATAAACAGCCGCTTCCCCATAGTATTTTTCCGCATTTTGATAATCGTGGGATTGCCGATAGCTTTCCGCGATATTATATACCGCTCTTTGATGCACCTTCTTACTATTACTTTGCCTTTTATCAACGGGGGCAGTAATCGTTCTTTCACTGGAAAGATATTTTTCGTAGTACTGGGCGGCTTCCGCAAATTTTTGTTTCTTCAAAAGCTTTTCAGCTTTTAAAAAATAAGCACGCTTACCCCCTTGAGCAAATGAAGTAGCGGGTGAGCCAACCCCATATCCAAAGACGGTAACTGCCAATAGGGCTAATTTTAGCTTTTTCAACATAGTATTGTTATTAGCAACATTTTATATCATTCGTTCTAAAATCTGGGGCAGGGAGCACTCTTCGTTGGAGTAAACCTGTTTCTCCTCCACGCATAGGATAACGAAATTTCCAAACGGTTTCTGTTAAGCGCAGTCGTGTTTTTCCCTGACAATCCCATATTGTACTTCATTTCAACGCTGAGACCCTTGCAGTAAAAGCCTTCAAATGGGATGAGGGGATTTCCGAACCGGATATTACCTGCAAACATTAGCCGGTTAAATCGTTGGCATTCACCTGCATATAAGCACTCTTAGACATCCCTGTGGCTCCTGCCATATGTCAAAAGCATTGGGGACAATGCCGAACAGTTTATTTACCCCATTGCGGGCACGGGCACTATAACGAATTGGCATCGATTCCCCTATTCGTCCAGATATAAATGAATCTGTTGGCTTTACTCAAATTTGCCGTAGTATATTGGCATAATTTACCAGGAAAGCCTTTTATTGGCCAACTTATTGAATGGACCCGAGCAAAGCGTGAACGCACAGGAAAAATACGTAAGCAGGAAGACGGGAAATATTGTACAATTAATCTGAGAATAAACCTGATATGACTATAAAAATCGCAAGCCGACAAAAAATTTTGAAAATGATCCCAAAGTCTATTACTTTTATCGAATATAACAGAAGTATGCTTTTTGCAACAAATCATACCGGTATCTCCCATATCTGCACATGTAGCCACATTTGTTGCTGTATGCCGTAAGGCATATTATTACCATATATAATACCTTTGAAGGCCTTTACAGCCCAGCCTTATTAATAAAAAAGTTTTATTTAATTACCGTAACAAAAACAAATGCCATGAGCAACTATCGTTTTGAAACATTACAATTGCATGCCGGCCAAGAAGTAGACCCTACTACCAAATCACGTGCCGTACCTATCTATCAAACCACCTCCTATCAATTCAATGATACAGAACACGCAGGCAACCTGTTTGGGCTGCGCGAATTCGGGAACATCTATACCCGGATCATGAATCCTACGACCGACGTTTTTGAAAAAAGAATTGCAGCCCTGGAAGGTGGTGTGGCCGCCGTGGCTACAGCGTCAGGACAGGCAGCACAATTGCTGGCCCTCCATAATATCCTACAGGCCGGTGATAATTTTGTCACCTCAGCTTATCTGTACGGTGGCACCTATAACCAGTTTAAAGTAGCTTTTAAACGCCTGGGCATTGAAGCCCGTTTTGCCGAAGGCGACAGCCTCGAAAGTTTTGAAAAACTGATTGATGGCAATACAAAAGCGCTTTATATTGAGAGTATCGGAAATCCCAAGCTGAATGTTCCCGATTTTGAAAAAATAGCAGCGTTGGCTAAAAAGCACGATCTGCCACTGGTGGTAGACAACACATTTGGTGCCGGTGGCTACCTGGTGCAGCCTATCAAATGGGGTGCCAATGTAGTGGTTGAGTCCACTACTAAATGGGTAGGCGGTCACGGCACTTCCATTGGTGGCATTGTAATAGATGGCGGCAACTACAACTGGGGCAACGGTAAGTTTCCACAGTTTAGTGAACCCAGCGAAGGATACCACGGTTTGAACTTCTGGAATGTGTTTGGAGAAGGTAATCCTTTGGGACTACCCAATATTGCTTTTGCTATTCGCGCAAGGGTAGAAGGGTTGAGAGATCTTGGACCTGCTATCAGCCCCTTCAATGCATTCCTCACCCTGCAAGGCATCGAAACGCTGTCCTTAAGGATGGAACGTCACGTATCCAATGCGCTGACCCTGGCCAAATGGCTGGAAGCCCATCCACAGGTAGAATTTGTCTGGTATCCGGGTCTGGAAAGCAGCCCTTATCACCCATTGGCAAAAAAATACCTCCCCAACGGATTTGGTGGTGTATTAAACTTCGGCATAAAAGGGGGAAAAGAAGCCGGACGAAAATTTATTGACAGCCTGAAATTGACCAGCCACCTGGCCAATGTGGGTGATGCCAAAACCCTGGCTATCCACCCCGCTTCTACCACACACGAACAGCTAAGTGAAGCAGCACAAAAATCTGCAGGTGTAGAGCCTAACTTAGTGAGAATCAGCGTAGGAATTGAACATATTGATGACATAAAAGGAGATTTTGAGCAGGCATTCAAACAGGTTGCCGGTGCTTAATCTAAAATGATGTAAAAGAGGTGGCGAAATCTCTGTAATTTTGCGCCTCTTTTTGCTACCTAACAGTAATGCAAAGCCTGTAATGTCGACTTATATATATAATCATCCGGAAGCATTTGCGCTTGAAAGTGGTATAACACTTCCAGGTTTTCACCTGGCCTATACCACACTTGGCAAACTCAATGCCCGAAAGAACAATGCGATATGGGTATTTCATGCCCTTACGGCCAACAGCAATCCTGCCGATTGGTGGCCGGGGCTGATTGGAGACGGAAAATTTTTCGACCCCGCCCGTTATTTTATCATCTGTGTTAATATGCCGGGTAGTTGTTATGGCAGCATAGGCCCGCTGGAAGTAAATCCGCAAACAGGCGAACGCTGGTATCACGATTTTCCGTTGTTTACTACCCGGGATATGGTAAGGGCTTATATGCACCTGCAGCGATCGTTGGGTATAGAAAAGATATTGATTGGCGTCGGCGGTTCCATGGGCGGACAACAATTACTGGAATGGGCTATAGAAGAGCCGACCGCATTTGAATACATTATTGGTCTGGCAACCAATGCCCAACATTCACCCTGGGGTATTGCCTTCAATGCTTCGCAACGAATGTGCATAGAAGCTGATGGTACCTGGAAAGAAAAAAGCCAGGAGGCCGGTATAAAAGGTATGATGGCCGCAAGAAGCGTAGCGTTGTTGAGCTATAGAAACTATAACACCTATAATCTTACACAACCCCGCGATAAAAAAACAGCTTGGCCAGTAGCGCATCCATTTGGTGGTGAAGCAGCTGAAAGTTACCAGCGTTATCAGGGAGAGAAACTAGCGAAACGTTTCAATGCGTTCAGCTACTATCGGCTGGGGCAGGCTATGGATGCCCACGATACCGGCCGTGGACGTGGGAGTGTGGAAAATGCATTGAGTCAGATTCGGGCTAAAGCAATGATCATTGGTATTTCCAGTGATGTGCTGTTTCCGCCGGTGGAGCAGGAGCGAATTGCTGCTAATATTCCCAATGCAATATATCACCTGATTGAATCCTTTTATGGTCATGATGGCTTCCTACTGGAATTTGAAAAAATAGAAAAGTTGTTGACGGATTTCATCCGGCAAGATGTTAGTTATTTGAAAATTGTAAATCATTAGTATACTATGGAAACACAACGGCAGTTGAATATTGGATTGTTTGGATTTGGTGTGGTAGGAGAAGGATTGTATAAAGTGTTGGAACAAACCCCCTCTCTTCAGGCACATATAGTGAAAGTATGTATTAAAGATGCAGGTAAAAAAAGGAATGCTCCGGCAGAATTGTTCACTACCGACCGGAATATTTTGCTGAATGATCCCAACATCAACGTGATTGTGGAAGTAATTAATGAATCGGAACCCGCTTTTGAAATAGTATCCACTGCACTGAGAAACGGAAAAGCAGTAGTAAGTGCCAGCAAAAAAATGATTGCTGAACACCTGCCCGAAATACTGGAAATGCAACAGCAATACAACCAGCCTTTCCTGTGCGAATCTGCCGCCTGCGCCTCTATTCCCGTTATCAGAAACCTGGAAGAGTATTACGACAATGACCTGCTGCATTCTATCAGAGCCATCGTAAATGGTTCTACCAATTTTATCCTTACCAAAATGTTTGAAGACAAACTGGATTTCAAACAAGCGCTGATACTGGCACAACAACTGGGTTTTGCAGAAGCTGATCCTGTATTGGATGTAGACGGATGGGATGCACTCAACAAATGGACCTTCCTGCTAACCCATGCCTATGGTATTGTAGAGAAGCCCGAAAATATTGTATTTAACGGTATACAGAATATCAAACTGACAGATGCGGTAGTAGCCAAAGAAAAAAACCTGGAAATAAAACTGGTAGCCCAAGCTAAAAAACTGCAAAACGGAAGCGTCGCTGCCTTTGTATTACCACAATTGGTAGCACACGAAGATCCATTGGCATTTGTAAAAAATGAATTCAATGGAGTAGTGATAGAAAGTGGTTTTGCGGACAAGCAGTTTTTTTATGGAAAAGGAGCAGGTAGTTTCCCCACTGCTTCGGCTGTGCTGAGTGATATCTCTGCACTACGATACAACTATCGTTACGAGTATAAAAAATTATACTACCATACGCCACCTAAACTCACCAGTGAGTTTTATGTTCGCACTTATATCAGCTTCGATGACTGGAAACATGTACCCCGCGATAAGTTTGAATGGATTGAGGAATGGCATGCCGGTGAAAGAAAATACCTGGTAGGTGTGCTGCATTTCAAACACCTGCAGGAAGAAACCTGGTGGAAGGAAAATAATGTATCCCTGATTCTTGCTCCCGATGCTATCATCGAAGATGTAGAAATCCGTAAGCTGAAAAAGAAGAGCCTGGAACTGGCCGGCATTGTGGATTGAGCATAAGGCAAACCCAACAATAGCGAAACAGCTATCCGGCACCGACAGCTATCATCAGTCGTTCTTTACCAGCACTATGCGGGCACGATCGGCTTTAAATATGTCGTCGTGAAACTTCACGAAGGCTGCATAATCAGAAGCCGGAAACTTTCCGCTGAATTTTTGTATCTCCCGGTAGTAGATGATCTTGTTGTTTTCTATTACTACAGATGATTTGTACTTCCCAAACTGGCTTTCTATATCTGCAGGCGGAGGCTGCGCTTCTACAGTATACCCTGATGGGATAACAATAGACACCGAATCTATATCGTGGTATTCAAACTGTTGAAAAATCGGGTATTTGCGCTTTTCGTTTGGTTTGAATTTTGTACCGCTTCTGGTGATAATATTAGGGGTGATAAATAAGCGCTTACCGGTAACCGATGCATAATTAGTAGCTGTCAATTCGATGTGTTCGTCCAACACAGGGATTCTTTCTTTCTTCTCTTTGTAGGAAAAGTCAGTGATATCGTAGTGTGGGAGATCGATGTTCTTCTTGAGGTATTCCAACTGTTTTTCACGAGACAATGCATGGATCATTCCATGCAGGCGATCCTGTTGTACTGCTGCATAGCTGGTGTTTATAGTTGCCTTCAAAAAACCTTTTTCGTCGATTACTGCATCCACTTTTCGCAACTGTAAGTTTTCTTTCAACCCATAGTGTGGCGTAAAAGCAGTCTTACCACCGGTTTCATCCACCAACAATACCTGGCGATTGGCATTGCTTCCGCCGATATACCCTGCCGCCATATCCTGGCTTGTGCACTCCAGCCATATTGTGTCGTTTTGCATTGGCACACTGAGTATGGCATGATTAAAGTAACTGCTTGGAAAATCATCCAGGTAACTGATGGGCGACCGTCCATTCCTGATCAACGTATAATTTGACTTTATACCAGCCTCCTTCAGTAGTGAATACATATAGTTTGATAAAGCTTTACAGTCGCCATATTTTCTGCCCGCCACATATTTCGCATCAAAAGTCTGCCAGCCACCAATACCCAGTTGCACACTTATATAGCGGGTATTCTGTTGTAAGAAATCATACAACACCGCTATTTTTTTGTACGGATCTGAAATACTGTTTGTCAGCGAGTGTACTTTTTGTTTGATCTCTGGTGGCAACTCATCCCGTCCTTTATTCAGATTGTATATAAAAGTACCCAGGCTGGCCCAGGTGCTCATGTCTCCTTCGTATTTATCTGCCTCAAATTTTGAAGGAGCAAAATATACGATAGGAACTATCTCTGTAAAAAAAGGGGATGAATGTTCCATTTCAATCGCTTCTTTGTTTTTCACTTCCCACCTATAGGTTTGCATACCTTTTTCGGCGCCCCGCACCGGATCTTCGGCGTAATTAAATGCCTTATACCGAACCGTAAAATCCGCAGGTGCCACAATGGTAATGGCACTTTGTTGAACGGCCATATTTTCATCGTCGTACGGAGACCAGTTTGGAAAAAACATATTGAAATTGTAATACTCCACGGTTTCATATTCTATTGTATAGGGAAACTGACGATGATAGAAGCTATGTTGTTTTACCCTGGTGTCATCCATCAAGCTGATATCGTTCACGCCACTCAGATCCTGAATTTCACTTTTCTTCAGGCTTCTAATCTTTTTTCCGTTTTCATCGTATAATACGCCTTCAAATGATTTTATCTCTCTTAGTTTATTATAGCTTAGCGTTTTCGAGGCGTGCTCTTCTCCTTTCTCATTGATGATAGTCAACACATATTTGTGATAGTATCGCGACTTGCCCAGTCCCAAAATTTCGAACCTGCACTCTTCCATTCTTTTTACAACATAGGCATCTTTAAGTAGGTCTGCCGGAATTTTACTAACCGCATAATCCCCATCCGCAGCAAACAACCTGCCGGCAAATAACAGACAGGATATCAACAAAACTCTTCCTGTATACATGGGCTATTTTTTCTTTTTCAATACGATAGGTTCTGCATGTTTTTTCACTACATAGCTATAAAACTCACGCAGGTCGTTGTACTCTTCCGGTAGATAATATACCCGGTTTATTTTAATACGAGAGCGCAGCCTTATCGCTGTTCCCGTATTATCTATCATATACTCGAAGGAACCATCCCCTTCTCCAAGGTTTACTTTCGCCGATTTTGGAATTTCTTCTACCGTATAGTCTGCCGGTATCTCCAGGTTTAATAAAAAAGTTTCATCTATTCTGCAGGGCATTTCAACCGGGTAATGCCTTTCTGCAGATTTAAAAAAATTGTCTCGATACCCTTCGTTCATCAAAGGGTTGAAGTATATCATATCCTCCGATTGATTGATTGAAAAATCATACTCCACTTTTACGCTGGCATCGGGCTCTTTCAATTTTTCAATTTTTGAGCCACTCAAACTCCAGTCGGCGGTATAAGAGGTTTGTATATTCTTAAAAAAAGCTTCTTCTCCATCTGACTTCACCCGCTCCCGCACATCAGTAGATTCGTAATACCCCAGATTTCCGGTAAAATGCCCCGACCATTCACCCGGCTTGTCGCTTCTTAAAAAAACCGACACCATTTTCTTCTCAATCAACGAATCGGAGAATAGATTGTGAGCCCGGCCCAAAGTAGGATAGATAATTCTTGCCTGTCCATTATAACAATCCATGGGCAACTTGCCAAAACCGATTGTCTGATCACTGGCATCCATAAAATATGGTTTGCCATCTATTACAGCGCAGGCTACCACATAATTGTATCTATTCAACAACGGGTATAGTTCATGTGTATAGCCATTTCCCCTGGTACTTAACAACACCGGATAAGATTCTATGCCCTGCTGCTTAAGCATCGCTACCAGCAATAGATTAAGTTCCTGCACATAGCCGCTTTTAGATTTATCGATATTTTTAAGCGATGTAGTGAGGTATATTCCGTATTTCCCTTTTGAGGTATAGCGGTCTCTTACGTATTCATATATCTTACGGGCTTTCGTCAGATTATCCGATGCTCCATTTACCACCGGTGCCAGACCGTCACTCAACCAGTTATTTGATTTAGTAAGATCCTGCCCGAAGTCGTTGTCTTTCATCAACTCAACCGCTGTCTTTTCCCAGTTACCCATTACATCTCTTACAACACCGTTTGGTGGACGAACCTGGGATAGTTGAAACTCTATTTTTGCAATGTGATTTCTGATAGATGATGTAAACCGTTCTTCTTTTAACACGGGAACCCCTGTGGCTATCCATGTATGCCGGGCTACATTGGCTGTAAAACTTCCACGGGAAGAACTACCGGAACCCTCCGAATCCACTATATTAAAGCTCTCGCGAGTATAATCAGCCGAATGTTTTATCGGAAAACTCCCCTGAGACAAGAACACATAGTCGTAAACCTCTGGAATCTTTGCCTCATATTCGCTATGCAATATCGGATACTCGCCCTGAAATCGCCAGGGTTGCAGATTAAAAAAGAAATCGGATACAACCGTATAGCTATACTCAACAATTACCCCTTCCTTCACGGCCGGTAAAGTAAACTTTACGGCAACATGATTTTTATCGTACTTATCCTTGAATACGGATTTTTTATCGAGCTCCGTTTCTACAATTTTTCCTCCCTCTAACGAGTACGTGGTGGCTTTCAGACTATTTACTTTTTCCTCACCATTATTGGAGAAGTACAACGGAATAGTTACTGTTGCAGCATCTACGCCATTTTTATTCAAAATTTTGATGCGGGTATGGCGTTTGAAAGAAAGCGAAAGACCTCCTTTGTTGTTTCCTTCAAAAGCTGAATTTCCAATATCGGCAATGACCACGGCACTTACACTCGTATCAAACTGGTGTTTGCTGAGATCGAAGTCTGCGGGGGTTAATTTACCGAACTTGATTTTTAATTTGTCCTGGGCATTAAGGGACATGCATAGTATACACGATAGTAAGAAGGCGAGGCAGGGTGATTTTCTCATAAAAGGTTTTTAGCTGAAACAAATTTTATAAAATATTTTCTGATTATAATCATTTGCAATCATTTTTTCTCTGCTAAATCTCACACTTTCCGTTTGAGCAACGGTAATTTATGGCTGATATTGTATTAGCGACTATTATACCTTAGATACAATTTTGACCTATTTCAATAAATTTGGGCAAAAATTTGGAGGGCAAAAAAATAACTTTATCTTTACAGTGTACTAATACAATAGTACACTAAATCACTAAATATGATTGTCGTTCAAAATCTTCACTTTGCCTATCAAAAGAAAAAGGTTTTTAATGGGCTCAGCCTCACACTGGAGCCAGGCCATATATATGGTTTACTGGGAAAAAATGGAACCGGGAAGTCTACTTTACTTAGAAATATTTCGGGATTATTGTTTCCCGATAGTGGCAGTATAATTGTAAACGGAGAAATACCCGGAAAAAGACGCCCCTCCTTTTTACAGGACCTCTTCATAGTACCGGAAGAATTCTATCTGCCGGACATAACACCGATAAAATTGATACAGTACCATGCTCCGTTTTATCCGGCATTTAACGAAGAACAATTTAACCGCTACCTGACCGAGTTTGAGATTCCGTCTGGAAACACCATTCAAAACATGAGCTATGGGCAAAAAAAGAAAACACTTATTTCTTTTGGTCTGGCATGCAATACCTCTGTATTGCTGATGGACGAACCCACTAACGGATTGGACATCATGAGTAAAAGTCAATTTAGAAAAGTAATTGCAGGAGCACTGGATGAAAAAAAATGTATTGTTATCAGTACGCATCAGGTAAAAGACCTTGAAAGCCTGATAGATCGCATTACCATTATAGATGAAGGTAAGATCCTTTTTGACCAGACCATAGAAAATATCACCCGGAAACTAAACTTCAAAATTTCTTTTGATCCCACGGAGGTGAGCGAGGCCTTATACAGCGAGTCTTCTTTAAAAGGCAATGTTATTATTAGCAAAAACACCAACGGAGAAGAGAGCCGGCTGGACCTGGAAATTTTATATAAATCCATTATTCTACACCAGGAAAAAATTCAATCTGCCTTCCATTAAAAGCGAATTTTATGCAAAACTCATTCAGTCTATCCCGCCTCTGGCTACTAATTAAAAAACAGCTTTTTGACAATGCTCGTTTATATATATTGTCTCTATCAGCATTAACAGGTGTTTTAGCTTTAGTCTTTCTTTGTTGGGCTTTTTTTACAGGAGAAAACCGGTACGATGCAGATGATACATTTGTAATGTTCCTTCTTTTCCTTTTTCCACTTGGACTTATTTTTGCCAGTACCACCTTTTTTGCATTAGGCGAAAAGCCAAAAGGCACTTACTGGCTGACAGTTCCAGCCACCCATGCTGAAAAGTTAATCACAGGTATCGTGTATTCCGTTATTATCTTCCTGGTTGTATATGTTAGCATTTTTCTCATTCTGCAGCGTATCACTTTTTTTCTTATTACGCTAAACCCAAACAATAGTATCCGCTGGAATGATAACTTTTGGAAAGAACTTAAAGCAGCCGCCATATTTTTTATTGCCCTGCAATCGGCATTTATACTAGGGTCTGTTTACTTCAGTAAATATGCATTTGTAAAAACAGTATTGACTTTGTTGGTCATAGGTGTTGTATATGCGTTGTTGATGCATTTTGGCACACGCAAACTTTTTCCGGATAATCTTAATATCAGCGGGCTATTTACAGTAAGAACCTGGGAAGGGGAAAACTCAAAAATATACAGCCTGTCTCCCTGGATAGCATCAGCTTCCGAAGCAATATTAAAATACATATGGGCTCCTGTGTTGCTATTAGCCACCTATTTCCGTTTGAAAGAAAAAGAGCTGTAAAGCTTTAAACGTAACAATATGCAATTCAAAGAAAATCAATCAATATATCTTCAGATTGCCGGGTACATCTGCGAAAAAATACTTTTGAAGGAGTGGAAACCGGAAGAAAGAATTCCATCCGCAAGAGAATTGGCCGTGCAACTGGAAGTAAATCCGAATACGGTAATGCGCACTTTTGATTTCCTACAGCAGCAAGAGATCATCTATAACCAACGCGGAATCGGCTACTTTGTAGCCCCGGCAGCTTTCCAGCAAACGGTAAACTATAGAAAACAGGAGTTTCTCCAAAATGATCTGCCAACATTATTTAGGAATATGTACCTGTTGGGAATGGATGTAGAAGAGTTGAAAAGCCGGTTTGATAAGTTTGTAAAACAAAATTTTTCTTAGCACTAAATAACTATTTATGGCAACGAGTAATAAAATATTGATCGCACTGTTCATGCTTCCAATCGTAATACTGGGTGTCAACTTCGGCGCTTTGTACATGAAGTTCAAAAACGACGACTATGTTACTGAAAAAAAGATAAATGACGAACGGACAACCAAAAATCAATTGGCATCGTTTAGTCGAATAGATCTCAGTGGATTCAGGGGAGAACAAACCGAAATTGTACAGGGAGACTATACCTTGAATTATGACAAAAACTACAACGACTATATCAGTTTTGAAGTTAGAGACAGTACCCTTTTTGTAAAAACAATAAAGGATGGATACCATAGTGTTGTTATCTCCTGCCATTCGTTCAATTTCCTATCTGCTAGAAGCCGTGTAAATATAGACAGTATGCCACTCTCCAACTGTCACCTGGATATTATGGGCGAAAACGCCACTATTAATTTTAATGCACAATGTGATACCCTTTCCGTAAAGCTTGCGGATATGGCGTCAATCAACATGCAACCTGCGAGTTCCATTGAACTTTTCAACCTGGAAATGGCAGATCATACTGCTGTTTCAAGCGAACAATCTGCTATTATCCAACAATTTGGACACACAGTAATAGCAGATAGTGCCACTGTGCATCTTTACGGTAAAACATTCAAATTATTGTTACCCAACAATTAAAACCTATATGAAATTAAAAAGAGCCTCCTTTGTTTTAGTTATCAGTGTGTGTATGCTGATGTTGGCTGCTTACAGTAAATTAAATAATGTGTACAAAAAGCAGTTAAGAAACAAAGCCATTTATAAAACGGAACACAGCGAGCGACAAATACACTCCATCAAAATGCTGCCAACAGCTATCCTGTTTATACTCAAAGAACAGCATTAAGGACGGCAATGTAAGCGAAGTTTGTCACCAACAACCGGTATCCGGAGATTTGAATCGCTGTAGAAATATAAATGGGAAAGTCGGAGACTTTGTGTAGCTCCGGGTCTATAGGTTTACACCCAATTCCGATCAATTTCCAAACGTACGTATGCCAATTCGTAATGCTGAATTTTTAAATTCATTACCATACCCAAACACATAATCTACCCGAATCACTTTAAAGATATTTTCCAGTCCGACAAAAACTTCATAGTAGTAGTTGTCTTTGTTTACCAGGAATGCATTGGTGCCGCCCACCAAATACACGTTTAGCTTATTGACCCACGGAATTTTGTTTGTCAAAAAACCATTAAAATGATGTTCTGCATTAAGGGTGCTGTAAAATGCAGCGGTAGTAGAACGATCGTAATAAGCAGCCAATTGAAAACTGTTGAGGTATTCGCTGGCAATAATCGTCTGGTTGCCATTAAAATGACGAAAATCCTGCACCGGTACATTGCGGTCGTTTAAAAAGCCACCCATACCAATGTTATAGTTGAATCGTCCAAACAAACGAAGATTGATATCATCTTTTACAGAAAAGTTCCATTTATCGAAGTCTGTAATGCTGTTAAACACACCCTTCAAACCTTTGGTGTAAACAAGCGTAAATAAAGGATGATCAGAGCCTACATTAATTCTGTTATCCGGCAATTGTATATATTTGGTACCCGGTTTATAGCTGATGCTCACAGATGCATTGGTAGCATTGTGTCTTTCGAAATTCTGGGTCATTAATTCTACCGGATAGTTTGGTGTTCTTCTGCTTGTCCGCTCTTTCTTACCCCATATAGCATTGCTGGTATTTTCCAGCGGCATTCTGTCTTCAAACGAGATTCCGGCCTTTACTGTAAACCCCTGTCCTACTCCACGTGTATAATTGATTCTCCCTATCCAGGCCTCGTATATTTTCATATAGTTGTGGCCGGCTAATAATGTAGCATAGGTATTTACGGTTGGCAAAATAGGGCTATCATTATTGATTTGCATCACCCTTTTACCTCCCTGAATCATCAGGCTGCTTGGCACTGTTTTACCAAAATAATAGGTGCCGGAAAGATCGGAATTGAAATGTTTGTTGCTGAATCCATATCGTAAAGTAGGTGTCAGCGACAAGGAAGTGGAAGAAGACAAACGCCTGGTATAAGTTGGATCCAGGTTAATATTCAACCCCTCAACCGTATTATGGTTCACCATTTCTATCAATGGTCTGTAGCTGAGTGTAGATTTCTGGCTTTGCCGGAAAAAAGTCTGTCCGAAAATTAGCAAGCCGGGAACTGTCAACCTGTTTCGCCGGCGATCCAGCGAGTCCAGGTATTTCGGATCTGATCGAACGATCTCCAGGCTATCCTTCTTAATATAATCGAGCACCTC
Organism: uncultured Terrimonas sp.; assembly: GCA_964604365.1. Taxonomy (GTDB): domain Bacteria; phylum Bacteroidota; class Bacteroidia; order Chitinophagales; family Chitinophagaceae; genus Agriterribacter. The sequence goes on along the minus strand of CAZRYS010000002.1, from coordinate 71,067 downwards.
TTCGCTCAGCAGCGGTACCGGGCGAATCGTATCCCAATACTGCCGAGACATTTTGTTGGCTCCTTCATTATACTTCAGGATAACATTGTCAAAGTGTTTTTTGTCGAAACCGGGCTGAAGGTTGTACTGAGAAAAAACCGAAACAAAACTCCCCGCAGCATCGAAGCCCAGCATTTTTACCGTGGGAAATAATACCTGGCTTTGCACCATCCACACATCTTTACTTACCGGCATGTACAACTGCTCTATCTTGAGAGAATCTGCCAGCTCCATCTGTGACGATTTTGTTAATAGCAGGTCTACACTCTGAATCCTCCATTCTTCCTCTACAATATTGATATATCCCTGAAATACCGGCTCAAAGCTACGTTTCGGTATTACCATTATGCGATTGATCAGGCGGCTGTCCTCCGTAAAACTACCCATATACCGATAGCGATAAAAATTCAGGGCGTTATCAGCAATCGGCGATACAAAGCCCCTGGGATTGAGTGCCTCTACGATACTTACATTGTTATCGTAATAGTTGATATACTTAGGATTGCTAAAACCGAAGCCATCTCCCTGCCCGCTGACCCGACTGGAAGTCACTACGGCCTTTTCTTTATTCGGTTGTTGAAACGAATAAGTAGCAATGGTTTCTGAGAGATAGAGCATTTTGTTTTTGCTGGAGTCGCCGTCGCCAAAATCAACTGGTTGTCCAAAAATAGCACGGGGATAGTCTCTCAACTTCAACTGACCTTTTGTATATACTTCGCAGCTATATTCATCTACCTGCTTCTTGTAGTCTTTTCGCTTTTTGATCGCCTGCCGGATAATCTCATATGCCGGATCTTCTCCCTTGCCTACCACTACCTCATTAAGTGTCAGCTGTTGGCGTTTCAATACAAAATTAACCACTATATCAGTGCCTTCTACTACTACTTGTTTTTCCTCGGTAGCATACCCAACATGCATGCACTGCAGCGTGTATGTACCGGCAGGCAGATTTAGATGATATATCCCATCGCTGTTAGCTGTGGCGCCTGTGGTAGTACCTTTTACTACCACCGAGGAATAAGGTAACAGGTAACCATCAATATCCTTTACTATTCCGGTTATAGGAATTGCAGAGACTATATTCACCAACAGGCTACCCAAAACAATGAGACAAAACTTCATCATGCAGCAAAATTCTTGCTGCGAAGATAGTCGGAAATCAGCTTTTGAAATTGCGCTTAGCAGAGAATAGACAGGCAAAACCCGCCTGTTCTCTACTTGTCATCACTTCAGGATTGTTTTCCGGATATGGTAACCGTTATCAGGCTATCGGCGTATTTCTACCCGGGCTATTATCGCCGTTTGCCGGAGTCGCATCCCCATCCTTATTTCTTCTGCTACTCTTTGCCATCATTGGCTGTTGTAAAAGCTGTTGAAAGATTTCCTTCTCCTGTTGCTTTTTTTGCTGCTTCTTTTGTTTACGCGGCAACCTTTTAGCGGACTCTTTTTTCTTCATAATTGTATGTTTTAATGTAAAAATTGTATCATTCCCGGATTAATCTGTACAATAACCAACAAACGATAAATGCGGCTCCCATCAGCAGCAATACAACAACTAAATCCAGGGCTCCGACACTTTTCATCTTACTAAAATCCATCATACTGCTATTGCCAACCAGCACAATATTGGCCCAATAATAAGGTAACAAACTGGCTTTCATTCCGGAGCGCATAAAATCCAATTTTGCCTTTTTCAAAGCAATGTCTTTGTTTAAACCATCTCTTAGATACAAATGAAACTTTTCAGATATCCAGTAGGTCGCTTCCTCATCTGCCGTCCACAATGTAGAAGTAACCGATGGTATTCCTATTGTAGAAAATCCTCTTGCCAGGCTATATATACCTTCTCCTGATTCATTTCGGCCTACATTTGTTTGGCAGGCACTCAACATCACTAATTGTGCGGAGGAACGGTCTATCGCCTGCAGTTCACGTAGGTTGATGGAGGAATCCTGTAAATACAATACGGGTTCCATTTCAATCGTGTCCGCTGTAGCATGAGAGAACACATTCACAATACTATAACTGGACAATGATTGAATGAAGTTGTGTTTGGTGGCTCCTTCATTTATAAAAATGGCATTGCTATTATAAAATGTGCCCAGCTTATCCAACCATTTTCCAGAGAGTTTAAGGTCGGGCAACGACATACTTTCAGCAAAGGAAACCGGCGCAAAACCCGCAAACATATTTGTTGGAGATTTCTGGTGTTTTTTTTCGAATAGTAAAGCGGCGGCTGAATAGGCATAACTGAATGTGTGGTGGGCTATCAGAAAGTCCTGGGTGGCAGAATCTGTTCTGAATGCTTCAAAAGGCAACAGATAATTATCCATACAAACAATTACTCGCTCTTGTTTTATATTGAGCGGAGCAAACAATTGCAAGTATAACTTTTCAGCTAATTTTGAAAAAGTCGGGTACCCGTTATTCAAACGCTGCTTGTTAGAGCAGAGATACATAAAATCGGAAAAGTCTGCGGGCGATACGTCAATTTCGTGCATTGTACTTCCACTACCTGCCACAACAAAAGCAAATCCATGATTTTTATGAAAGAAATAGTGAATAAACGCTTCTCCGTTACCGGATAGATACTTTTGAAAACTATCCAATGTTGGAATATCTGATGCATATTTGATCCGATAATACGCCGGGTAAGCAGCTTCGAGAAACTTAACATGATGCTCCAAACTATCTTTTAAAACCATCAGTTGCAGTTGGTTCTTATCCTTCTCTATACCTTCGTCCAGAAGGCGTTCTACCGCAACAATCTGGTATTTGAAACGCCGTTCTTTTTGTGTTTCTGATTCCGGCAACAACAAAGCGGCTGCATGCTCATTAATTTTTTCATACAACAACACAGCCCTGCTCTTTTCCATAAAATAAAATGCGGTTGCCATATCACCAGACAGATAACAGGCTTCGAGAGCTAATCCAAAAAAACTCCGCGTAAGATTTTGCCAATAGAGTTTGCTTTGTTCTTCTGTTTGCTCTAATCGCATCTCAGACAGCAAAGAGTCTGTCAGTTTCGCCGTTTGAATACTTTTATCAAGCGTTTTCTTTAGTCCTTCTTTGTAAAAGCGAAGCAGTAAATCGGCCTTCGTCCGTAGAACAGAAATTAATAGTTTCTTATTTCCAATGGTAGCTATTTCTTTCAGGTAAATATCTTCGTAGATATTGCTTTTTTGTATTCCCGCGTATTGCAAGCTATGGTTCAGGTATTTTTCCGCTAATGCATAATTCTTTGAAGGCGCATCCAGCTCCACCACAGCCAGATTGAGCCAGGCTTTAGAGAGCTGCTCTCTATCCTCATTTTTCCTGGCATACTCAATGGCTCTTTGAAAGCAAACTTTTGATTGAGGATACTCTTCACCATCCAAGAAAAACACACCGAAATCAATATAGTCATCTGAAATCTGAGCATAATCTGCACTCTTAAGTCTTTCCCGGATAGCAGCTCTGAATAATTCTTCCGCTTTGCCAAGTTTATGTTGCTCAGAAAGAACCCTCGCCCTATTCTTTAGTGCACTGGCTTTTTCATAACTATCTTTCAATTCATCTGCCAGTAATTCTGCCTGGGTGGCTGCCTCCAGCGCTTCAACATGCCTATCCATATAAAGGCAAGATTGCGATAGCTCATTTAACAAGAGCATCTGCAATTCCCCGTTATTGGTAGCTTTGGCATTAATAAGCGAACGGTTGCATTGATCAATACTTTTCTGAAACTCTCCGTTTACAAAAAAAAGGGACGCCCGGTAATAGCCCGCCCACAACGAAAAGGGATTCCTCGTATTCAACCTGGCATCGGTGATAATGGTGCTGTCAAAAAACAAACTTGCTTTACGATAACTTTTTAATGATCTATAGAACAGCCCCATATTGTAGTAACTGTTGACCAAGTAATTGATCGCTGCAGATGGTTTGCCTGATGAATTGATATAGATTGCCTCCGACAAATACCCCAGAGATTCTTCCGTTGCCACTCTATGGTTTTCCTGAAAAGAAATTGCGGCTAACCTGTGCAGCAACCTGGCATATACAGAGTCCTTTTCGTATTGGCATTTTTCGAAGTTCACCTTTAAGGAAAGCAATTTCTTTTTACTTTCCGGCAACGATAGCTGCGCATTTTTTTCTATTACAAGAATGCTGTCCCATATGAATTGTTTACTCAAACACTGGCTGGTTCCCCGGATGCCAATGACCAAAGCCATTATAATAAGTATCCATCTTGCCGTCATTTTTACAGTTATTGAGCAGTTTATCGAACGGTATATAACACAGAAAATCTACCTGCTAATGCAAACCGTATATCAGGAAAATAATCAGTAATACAGCTACCAGTTATTCAGCATTTCCTTTGCCTCACTCGCATTTTCAAGGTCCTCATCTACTACCTGCTGTAAGATTATTCTGGCTTCTTCTTTATCTCCGGGGTCATTACGTTGCAATAAAGTTACTCCTTTTAAAAACAGTCCGGGGTTGCTGAAAAGATGCTCTTTAGAAGACAACTCTGTAAATTTAGCGATAGCGACACTGTGATCTTTTATTGCTACGTTGGCGATACCCGCATACAATAGGGCATCCGAGTTTTCGGGGTGTGCAGCATATACCTCCTCAAAAACGGCCAGTGCTTTTGCATAGTCCTTATTATTATATGCCGCTATGCCCTGTTGGATACTATCTTTAGCACCATCCATCGTTTGACTCAATATGGTCAGGTTGTCTTTTATATAAGCGTTCGCCAGTTGGCTGGCATCTTGTTTATCAAAAAACACAAAATAAGCTGCCAGCATTAATGCCACACTGGCCGCTATAGCCAGTATTCTCAAAACATTATTCCGCTTAGCAGGCATTGCTACTACCGGCATTTCAGACCTGGTAGCTTCCTCCGCAAAATATTTTTTCCCGAACGCGCCCAGGATAGCCTGAAGTTCCTGCTGTTTTGGTGCTATCTTTTGATCCCGTTCCATGTGAAGATCGATTCTCCGGTACAGTTCCAACAAAGACGACAACTCCTTATCAGACTGTAGCCTGTTTTCAAAAGCAAGTCTTTCCGTCTCCGTCATCTCTCCCGCCAGGTAGGTTTCTATTTCAAATGATTGTTCGCTTTTCATAAGATTACCATTTCAATGAATTAAAATCGGGAGAATTTTTAACCAGACTGATCAGCTTTGCCATGCACTCAGATTTTTTCTTCCTTGCGTATGCATAACTTACATTAAGCTTGTCCGCTACCTTGTCCATTGATAAGCCACTCCAACTTAACCGCAACAGATTTTTACAGCTTTCTCCCATCTCCTGTAGCTTTTCGTGCAGTAAGTTGCTGCGCTCCTGTTGTAATACACAATCCTCCGCAAGCTTAAAATTATCCTCCCCGATATTACTAAATCCTTCAGTGTCGGTATTTGTTACCTTCCGGGTTTTCCTTTTGTTCAACGTGTTGATCCACTTATTTTTACATATCAAATAAAGAAAAGCATCCAAGGGACAAGTCAGTTGAAACCCTGAGGTTTGGGTCTTATTGTATATTGAAATAAGGGCTTCCTGGAAAATATCAGCGGCATCTGTTTCGGTGCCATTATTCTGCAGAATCATCCATTTTATCTTACCGGAATATTTTTGGTATAACTCCTCCAATAAAATCGGATCGTTTTTTACTAATGCATCAATATATTTCTGATCTGGATGTAACATTGGACTTAAAGAATTAATCGGTCATATCAAGGTGAGCAACTCTCTGGCAGGAAAAGGGATAGCAAAATAAGAAAAATACCATTACAGTTTTTTTCTATTTATTTAACCATGCGCTTCAAACACAAAAGACCTCCGGCTAAGGAAGGTCTTCTGTTTAATGTTGCTAAGATAAGAAGCTTACAAATAACTTAAGTTTGTTTTGGGTGTCAATTTCAGCAAAGCCTCGTACATCAGTTTGATCGTATTTTCAATATCATCTTTGTGCAACATTTCTACGGTAGTATGCATATACCGCAATGGTATGGAAATCAGTACAGAAGGACAACCATCATTGGCATAGGCAAATGAATCAGTATCTGTACCTGTGCTGCGGCTAAGTGTTCTAAGCTGAACGGGAATCTCATTGTCTTTTGCTACATCCTGCACAAACGTAAGCAGCTTATTATGTATGGCAGGTGCATAGGCCAAAGATGGACCTTTACCACAGGCAATGTCTCCTTCTATAATCTTGTTGATCATGGGTGTGGTGGTATCGTGAGTCACATCCGTTATGATAGCTACATCAGGCTTTATTCTGCGGGCAATCATTTCAGCCCCGCGCAACCCTATTTCCTCCTGTACAGCATTAACTATATACAGGGCGAATGGCAATTTCTTTTTGTTTTCTTTCAGCAGCCGGGCCACCTCCGCTATCATGAAACCACCCACCCGGTTGTCCATCGCCCGACCGATATAATATCCATTCGCCAACTCATCAAACCCTTCCTCGTAGGTCACCACCGACCCGATATGTATGCCCAGTTCTTCCACCTCTTTTTTGCTGCGGGCACCGCAATCCAGAAACAGGTTTTCTACCTTTGGCTGGGTTTCTTTTTCATTCCCTATGCGGGTATGGATAGCCGGCCAACCGAAAACGGCTTTCACCGCTCCTTTTTTACCATGAACCAATACCCGTTTGGCAGGTGCAATCTGATGATCTACGCCTCCATTTCTTTTAAGGTATATCAACCCGTCATTGGTAATATAATTCACAAACCAACTTATTTCATCGGCATGTGCTTCTATTACTACTTTAAACTTTTCGCCGGGATTTATAATACCCACCGCTGTGCCGTAGGGATCTACCAGGGTATCGTCAATATAAGGTTTCAGGTACTCGAGCCAAAGCTTTTGCCCACTACTCTCAAACCCCACAGGAGAAGGATTATTGATATATTTTCTGAAAAAAGATAGTGATGTATCTGTAAGAACAGACTTTTGCTTCGACTTAGATTTTTCTTTTGCTTGTTTGGCCATAAAGGGAATGAATTTGGTTTCAAATGTAACCAATCATTTGAAAACCGGCCGGAGCAAAGTTTATGCGCGATACGTTAGCGAGGCTTTTCTATCGTGATACTTTCTGTAGCAGCTGTATCAGATACATTACCGCCTTTATCTTTAAACCAAAATCTAAATATAGCCTGCTCAACAGTATCTATCACTGCACATTTATTTCTTGCGAACTCTCTTTCTGTTAGTTTGAGTGTAATTTGGCCTTTTTGATCGGCGGTTGCCGGCAAGTCAAGCGGAAAAGTAAAGAAAGTTCCACTGCTGTCAATTATTGACGGCTTGGGAAGGTCCGGATCGAGGCACATACTCTCTGAAGAAGATATTTTTTGAACTGTGATAGGCAGTGTTGCCAGGTCTCCATCGGGAGCAGTATAATCCAATGTAACATACATTACATATTGCTGATCGGTTGTTGACAAAGGCAGGTAATTACCACTAATATTGGTAACTTTTAATGTCGGCGTTGATCCCACCTTATCTTTGCTACAGGAAATTATAAAAACTGTCAATATAGCTAACCCACCAAGCTTTTTCATGAATACCATTTTATTGATTAAAACAAATGTAAATATTCCATTTGAATAAAATACCTGACCATAACGGCCTAACCCAACGGATATTTGATTTTAACATTTCCGACTTCGAGAAGCTGGCTATTGAGTTGTATCAATTTCAGGTAACACATAATCCTGTTTACCAGCAATTTGCTGAATTGGTTCAAAAAAGCATGACACCCACAACCCTAAAGCAAATTCCCTTTTTGCCGATATCGCTGTTTAAAACACACAAAGTTACGAGTACCAATTTTGAACCTGCTCTTGTATTTGAAAGCAGCGGCACCACGCAAACAATCAACAGCAAACATTTCATCAAAGACCCATCACTATATACGGAAAGTTTTAGCAGGGCGTTTGAAATATTTTACGGCAAACCCGAAAACTACTGTATTCTGGGCTTATTGCCTTCCTACCTGGAGCGGCAAAATTCGTCGTTGATATTAATGGTAGATACGTTAATTAAAAACAGTCACCATCCCGACAGCGGTTTTTACCTGCATAATCACCAACAGTTGGCAGACACCCTTGTCAGGCTGGAGCAAACGCAGCAGCCAACACTATTGATTGGGGTTACGTTTGGATTGCTCGATTTTGCTGCAGAATTCCCCATCTCCCTCCAACATACTATTATAATGGAAACTGGTGGCATGAAGGGCAGACGGAAAGAAATGGTGCGCGAAGAGGTGCATACAACACTAAAAAATGCTTTTCAATTAAACGCTGTTCACTCTGAATATGGCATGACGGAATTGTTGTCGCAAGCCTACTCAAAAGAGGACGGAAGGTACTATTGTCCCCCCTGGATGAAAGTGGTACTCCGCAGCGAAGATGATCCATTTGAAATAATCACTGATGTATCAGCACCTACTAACGGCATTATCAATGTAATAGATCTGGCCAACTTGTATTCCGTCTCTTTTCTTGCAACCGATGATGCCGGAAAATTGTATCCCGATGGCAGCTTTGAAGTGTTGGGACGGATAGACAATAGTGATATCAGGGGATGCAGTTTGCTGGCATTATAAAAATGTATTTATCAACCTTATGTTTCTATGGCAATCCTATCTTCAATATCCATTACTATACTCTTCCTGATACTTTTTATCGTAATGATAATAGCCTCCATCATACGACGACGATGGAAAATACTGGTATACTCGTCAATTCCGTTTCTACTATTCCTGATAGCAGCTGTCACCACTTCGGGTTTATTGGTTAAAAAGTCATATCAAACCATCAGAACATTTGCTAAAAGCCCTTTTAAAAGAAGCGGAATCGAGCTATACGAAGCTCTTTTTGAAAAAGGATGGCAAGATTGCGTTGATGTAAAAAACAACAAAGATCAGTATATCCCGGGACTGGATTGTTGTATCTGGATGGAATTTACAACCTGTCCGCAGGAGTTGCAACGTATATTGAAACAGGAAAAATACAGCTCCCAAACGCTAATATCCGATGATCTCAAATTAGACTTCTTTGAAAGTCCGGATTGGTGGCAACCAAAAAATTTGGGTGACTCGGTTTTGTTTTTCAGCTACGACCTTAAGGGACAAAGACTGAGAAGTATTATCAGTTCTGCTGATAGTACCCGAATTCTATATTGTGATATGTTGTATTAGCGTTACTGCCGGGGATTTGATACATTTATCATAAACCAATAGTTATGAGACATTTGATACGCCTTATCCTCACCACTCTAACAATCGTCTCAAGCTTATCGGTGACAGCACAATTTGCCGTCAGCGCTAACAACCGCTTTCTGCTCAAAAACGGGAAACCTTTTTTCTGGATGGGGGATACCGCCTGGGAATTATTCCACCGATTGACGAAGAAAGAGTCGGAACAGTATCTTCAACAGCGGGCCAACCAGGGTTTTACCATAATACAGGCAGTAGTGCTGGCTGAACTGGATGGAATTTATACGCCTAACGCAGCGGGAGAAACACCTTTTGTTGGGAATAATGTGGAACAACCCAACGAAAAATATTTTGAACATATAGATTATGTAATTGACAAAGCTGCGACCCTTGGCTTGAATATAGGCTTGTTGCCTACATGGGGAGATAAGGTATCCAAGAGTAGTTGGGGAATAGGTCCGGAAATTTTCGACGAAAAAAACGCGGCCGTATATGTTGGTTGGTTGGCAAAGCGATACAACAACAGAAAAAATATTGTATGGATCACCGGCGGCGACCGAAACCCAGCACGTGAACAGGATATCGCTATCTGGCGTGCCATGGGCAATGCTATCATGAAAGAATCCGGCAATAAAGCCGTGATCACATTCCACCCACAACCATCTGCCCAGGGATCAGCCCAGTGGTTTCACAAAGAGGGATGGTTGAGCTTTAATATGTTTCAAACGGGGCATTGCCGCAACGAAGACAGTTATAACAAAATAAAAGCAGTGTATGATTTAAATCCGGCAAAGCCCGTAATCGATGGGGAACCGATTTACGAAGATCACCCTGTTTGTTTCAATGCAAAGGATCTTGGCACCTCTAACGCATACGATGTACGCAGGTCCGCTTACCTGGCTTTGTTTGCAGGTGCTTTTGGACATACATATGGATGCCATGGCGTATGGCAGATGTATGCGCCTGACCGGAATCCACTCAACAATCCACATTTCTATTGGTATGACGCATTAAATCTACCGGGAGCACAACAAATGAAATATGTGCGGGATTTGATGGAATCCAGGCCAATGCTGGAACGGGTGCCAGATCAATCCGTCATTAAAGAGAACAACTATCCGGCGGCCGATAGAATACAGGCAACCCGTGGCAAAGATTACATGTTTATCTATACTTTATCGGGACTGCCCTTTACGGTTTTGCCACAAAAAATCAGCGGAGCACAGCTAAAAGCTGCCTGGTACAACCCAAGAGATGGCTCAAAAAAAGAACAAGGTTTGATTGACAATAAAAAAGAAAACCGATTTCAACCACCCAGTGCAGGCTATGGACAAGACTGGGTTTTGATCCTTGACGATAGTTCCGTTCGGTAAAAATGATTAGGTAAGTTGGCATATTAACCCGAATTGAATGCCGTTTAGTTAAGCACAAATAGCTTCATATAAACTAATAACCCAATTATTCAAGGTACTATAGTCGAAATTACAGTAGTACAAAAGCTTAATCAGGGCGTTCCGGGGAATTGGGTGTAATAATTCCCCGGCGGCTTTTGGATACTTTTTCCGCAAAAAGTATCGAAGAAAAATGATTGAAAGTTTTAAAATAGATCCTGTCCGTGGTTTAAATAAAAACCTTATCTAAACGGCATTAAATCCCGGATAATGAACGTATGCTAATGGATATGCCAATAGCCGTTATTACCGCAATAGTCCCGGACAACCACAACCTATTCAGAAGTGTTATTGAGAGATAGTCTTATTGAAATAGCTTAATTTAAAAAACGTCCCGGACTACCTTCTCTATCACCTTGGGTTTACCCAGGGTATAATAGTGCAGCACGGGTACACCCGCTTTCTTCAGCTCCCGTGACTGCTGTTTCAGCCATTCAGCGCCAATCTCTTCCACATCTTTGTCCGTTTTAGCTTTTGCTATCTCGGCACTCAGGTCTGTAGGAATATCCACATGAAAGATACGGGGTAACAAATTCAGTTGTTTGAAGCTGGAAAGCGGCTTCAAACCTGGTATGATTGGGATATCAATACCATTTGCGCGGCATTTATCTACGAAGTCGAAATATTTCTGGTTGTCAAAAAACATCTGTGTAATGATATAATCAGCGCCGGCTTCCACCTTTGCCTTCAAATACTGAATGTCAGTAGAGGTGTTGGGAGCCTCAAAGTGTTTTTCGGGATAGCCGGCTACACCAATGCAAAAATTGGTTTTAAATCCATTTCGGATATCATCCTCCAGGTAAATACCATTGTTGAGGTTTACCGTCTGTTTCAGCAGGTCGATCGCATACCGGTGACCTTCAGGCTCAGGGTCAAAAAAGGATTCGTTTTTTGCCGCATCGCCTCTAAGCACCAATACATTATCAATACCCAAAAAATGAAGGTCTATCAGGGCGTCCTCTGTTTCCCGAATGGTGAAACCGCCGCAAATCAGGTGAGGAACCGCGTCTATTTTGTAGTGCGCCATTATTGCCGCACAAATACCCACTGTACCCGGCCGCTTTCTAACTTCTATCTTTTCGAAATCGCCGTCAGCTTTCTTTTTAAAGATGTGTTCAGCACGGTGGTATGTAACATTAATAAAAGATGGTTTAAACTCCATCAGGGGATCCAGGTGATCGTATATCGAGTTGATAGTCTTTCCTTTAAGGGGGGGAAGTATCTCATATGAGAGTAAAGTTCCTTTTGCCTGATTTATATGTTCAATAACTTTCATTTTATTATTGTTTTATGCCTAGCAGACTGTCTTAACAGGCTGGGTAGCAGGATTTGCAAACTTATAGCATCCAATTGATACCAAAAATAGCTGTTAAACTAAAATCCTTGCTTTATCAAGTTGGCCCTAACCTGTATTTTTGCCAAAATCCATTAATTTGAATTTAACGATACACACCAGCGAATTGGTAAAAAAATATGGCAGCCGCACGGTGGTGAACCATGTTTCCATACAGGTAAAACAAGGCGAAATTGTAGGACTGTTAGGTCCCAACGGTGCGGGCAAAACCACTACATTCTATATGGTGGTAGGATTGATAAAGCCAGATGAGGGTCAGGTCTTTTTAGAAGATGTCAATATTACCAAACTTCCCATGTATAAAAGGGCGCAGATGGGTATAGGCTATCTGCCGCAGGAGGCTTCAGTCTTTCGCAAGCTAAGTGTGGAGGACAACATCAGTGCCGTATTGGAAATGACAAAATTGTCTAAAGCCAAACAAAAAGAGAAGCTGGAGGCACTCTTAGATGAGTTTCGACTACACCATGTTCGTAAAAACAATGGCGATTCGCTGAGTGGGGGAGAACGCAGACGGACGGAAATTGCCCGGGCACTGGCCGTAGACCCCAAATTCATTTTACTGGATGAGCCATTTGCAGGAGTAGATCCTATTGCCGTGGAGGATATACAGGCGGTAGTAGCCCGCTTAAAATTCAAAAATATCGGTATTCTGATTACTGACCACAACGTAAATGAAACCCTTTCTATCTGTGACAGAGCTTATTTACTGATAGATGGGAAAATATTTAAACACGGCTCTGCAGAAGAGCTTGCCGCCGATGAACAGGTGAAAAGACTATACCTGGGACGGAATTTTGAACTAAAGCGAAAGGATTATTTGCACGAAGAGGCTATGCGCGGCATGAGTGAAATAAGTACTGCCGGAAAAGAGAACTAAGTAAGATCATGTAGTATTGTTATCTGTAGGGACTGTATTTTCCTTATTTTGCTTCAAATATTATGGGAATTTTAGGATCAACATTATCGCAACTCGCCAGGATGCGCTTGTGGCGGATAGAAGCCTGGGTGCAAAACCCCATTGCTTCTCAGAGAGAAGTGCTACAGGACCTGGTTACTTCTGCTCAATACACAGAATTTGGACGGAAGTACAATTTTTCTTCTCTATTTTCTACCCGTGAGTTCAAAAAAGCGATTCCCATACACGAATACGATGACCTGAAGCCCTACATCCAACGCATGATGGATGGGGAGGAAAATATATTGTGGAATACGCCCATCAAGTGGTTTGCTAAAAGTAGTGGTACCACCAGCGATAAAAGCAAGTTTATCCCTATTAGTGAAGAAAGCCTGGAAGACACCCATTATAAGGGTGCGAAAGACACGCTGACGTTATACTACAATTTCAACCCCGACTCCGAACTGCTTACAGGGAAAGGCCTGGTATTGGGCGGAAGCCATACCATCAACCAGCTAAACCAGGATGTAAGCTTTGGCGACCTCAGTGCTGTACTATTACAAAATGCGCCCCTGATAGGACAATGGTTGCGTACACCAGAGCTGGCCATTACCCTGATGGATGAGTGGGAGTCTAAAATTGAGAAACTGGCAGAAAACACCATTCGGGAAAATGTCACTTCTATATCAGGTGTGCCTACATGGACGCTGGTGCTTTTTAAGCGAATACTGGAAATGACCGGCAAAAGCACTATGGCTGAGGTGTGGCCGTCCCTGGAACTCTATATCCATGGAGGTGTATCGTTTACGCCCTACCGGGAGCAATTTAGAAAAGTTATAGGAAAGGATATTTTTTATATCGACAGTTACAATGCCAGCGAAGGCTTTTTTGCAGCGCAGGACAAACCAGGGGAAGAGGGCATGTTGTTGTATCTTGACCATGGCATTTTTATGGAGTTCATGCCGGTAGAAGAATATGGTAAAGACGCACCACAAACCATAGGATTAAAAGATGTAGAGACAGGAAAAAACTATGCCCTGGTGATTAGCACGAATGGGGGTCTCTGGCGATATATGTTGGGAGATACCATTCAGTTTACTTCTTTATATCCCTTCCGGATCAAGGTTTCCGGCCGGTTAAAACACTATATTAATGCCTTTGGCGAAGAGGTGATGGTGGATAATACCGATAAAGCGATATACGAAGCCTGCGCAAAAACCGGTGCGGTGGTAAACGATTATACAGCAGCCCCGGTATATTTCAGTGATGAAGGTAATGGGGCACACGAATGGCTGATCGAATTTGAGCATCCTCCGGAAAACCTGGAACAATTTACAGAAGTACTTGATAAAACACTGCAGTCGGTTAATAGTGACTATGAAGCCAAACGGTATAAAAACATTGCTCTCCGCAAACCATTGGTGCATGCCATTCCACAGGGGACTTTTACGAACTGGCTGCGGAGCAAAGGAAAACTGGGCGGACAACACAAAGTACCCCGACTGAGTAATGAAAGGAATTTCCTGGAAGAAATACTTCAATTCACCCGCGTCCAATGAACTGGAAGCAGAACATAAAAAAATTCCGACCGGTTCACTGGCTATACAATCTCTGGCATTTCAGACGGTTGCAACATAACGCCAAAGCCTACCAGCTATATGGCATACACAAACCCCTTTTCGCTTCCATATCCGGCAAGGATTTCCAGGACAAAACGTCACATGCCTGGCTAGACAAAACAGATTCCGCAGTGGCAGCTCCCACGCATCCCGACTTTGTTCGTTTTTCGGAAGATATTCAACAACAGATAAAAAGCTGGTCTGATAAAGGGTATATGATACTTAAACAATTGATTGACGAACCTACAGTTGAAGCAATCAATTCGGAAATCAACCAGTTGCAGGCTTCCGGCAGGCTGAAGTTTGAAAACAAAAACAAACTCATGTTTGCCAACAGGCAATCAGATTTGATCCGGTCGGTTACAGAACACCTCGTTCTAAATGGAGTCATGTCTTTTTTGCTGGATAAGAAAATTTTTCCTTTTCAGACCATCAACTTCATAACAGGCAGTCAACAAAGAGCACATTCCGATAGCATTCATATGACAACCTATCCCCTGGGATACCTGATTGCGGCCTGGGTAGCACTGGAAGATATTACACCGGATAGCGGTCCCCTTTTCTATTATCCCGGCAGTCATAAGCTTCCCTTTTTATTTAACAGCGACTATAATCAACCATCTACGCTGCTATCATTGGGGAATAAACAATACGAAGATTATGAAGATTTCCTGGAAGAAATGATTGAGGCGAATGCATTCGGGAAAGAAACGTTCCTGGCAAAAAAGGGTGATGTACTGATATGGCATGCCAATCTTGTTCATGGTGGCGAACCGGTAAAGAGTCCTACCGCTACCCGCAAGAGTATGGTCATTCACTATTATGCAGAAGATGTGATTAAGTACCATGAAATAACAGAACGTCCCTCCTTACTTAAATAAGAGAGTTTACTTATATTGCACGTCTTAACTTAAAAGAATATTTGGTGAAACGCCTGTAAAGCTTGTTACACAAGATGTATAACAAGGCGTTCCATTTGGTAAATATAAAATAAACGCTATACGAATGAAATTATTAGCTGATAAAGTTGCCATTGTAACCGGAGCTGCCAGGGGAATAGGAGAAGCCATTGCTTTAAAATTGGCCGAACACGGTGCCTCTGTAGCGTTTACTTATATAAGTGACAGTAGTGCCGAGAAAGCAAAAGCATTAGAAGCAAAACTTATTGCACTGGGTGTGCAGGCAAAAGCCTACCAAAGCAATGCAGGTGACTTTAAGCAATGCGAAGATTTTGTGAATAATGTGGTGAAGGAGTTTGGAAAGATTGATATCTGTGTTAATAATGCCGGTATCTCCAAAGACAACCTGCTGTTACGGATGTCGCCTGAACAATGGGATGACGTGATAGCGATCAATTTAACAAGTGTCTTTAACATGACCAAACAGGTAATTCGCCCCATGATGAAAGCCAAAAGTGGTACCATCATCAATATGAGTTCCATCATTGGCATCAGCGGCAATGCAGGCCAAAGTAGTTATGCCGCCAGCAAGGCGGGGATTATTGGGTTTACCAAAAGCATCGCTAAAGAAATGGGCAGTCGTAATATCCGCTGTAATGCCATTGCGCCAGGATTTATTGAAACCGACATGACCGGCTACCTGAAAGAGGGCGATGCCGCAGAAAAATACAGAAGTAGTATTCCATTAGGGCGCTTTGGGTCCGGCGAAGACATTGCAGATGCTACGCTCTTCCTGGCAAGTGACCTTAGCCGTTATATAACAGGACAGGCTATCAGTGTTTGCGGCGGATTGAACATGTAAACAAGTATTTGCGGAAACACATGCACCGCCCGTTTCCTAATTTCGACATTTATAAATTTTTACTGTTCGAAAATTTATAAATGTGGGAATAGGATCGAGGGATGTGATAAATTTATGAGGTTCGCCGGGTAGTGTCGCAGCAAACATTATAGGTTTGGTAGATTTTGCTAATTCTTTTTGTACGAGCCTGATCGGATATTATCCTATGCTCATTTGCATCACATAATCATTCATTAAATAGCCGGCACCTATATCGATATCTTCTTCTCTAACAACGCTAAAACCAATCTTCTCGTAAAAGGATTTGGCAATGTTGTTGCGGTTTACGTTTAACTGCAGAATGAAACACCCCTCCTCAATAGCCAATTCACGGATACAGGTAATTAGTTTTTTGCCAATGCCACTTCCCTGGCTATCCGGCAGCACATATATTTTATGCAATTTGCAGAGATGGTCCCCTTTCTTCTCCCACGAAGCAAATCCGGAGGGTACGCCATCCAAATCGGCAATAATAAAATGATGTCCGGTGCTCAGTTGTGTTTGCAACGCCGAGTCGCTATACATCATGTCCAACATATACGCAGTTTGTTCAGCACTTAATATATGAGAATACGCTTTTGGCCAAATGCGACTAATCAGGTGCTGAATAGTGGGAATATCCTGACTGTTAGCGCTGCGAAAACTTAAATCACCTTCCATGTTACTTACTTAAATAATTGTTTTATCCTTTTGAAGCTGCCATCGTTGGTGGGCACCTGAATACCGTAAATATGCGCCAGCAAACTATATATGTCGATATTGCGGAAGGGTTTGCTGGTATAGTTATTACGGAAAGCAGGTCCTACCGCATAAAAAATACCCTGCATGTCTTTTATCCTGTTGTCGTATCCGTGATTTCCATATTCCTGCTTTTGTCCGTACTGTGTTATAATCGTCCACCCTTTATCCGCCACCATTGTAAAATCGAGGCTGCGTTCGTTTGTGCCAAATCGTAACCTGCGGGGAACTTTTTGAGAAGGCCAGCTTTTTGTATGTGGTATTTGTCTTAATCGGGTGGCAACGCTATCGTAATAACCCGGTGCTGCTTTTAAAAGCAGTACCGGACTACCGCTAACTGGGTATGCGAGCCAATGAGCCGGAACAAAATCGCTAAGCGTAACCTTTTTTTCTGTACTCAATGCTGTCATACCATGGTCCGAAACAACGATCAGGTTAATACTGTCTGCAAAGGGCAATGCCTTCAATTTTGTGTATAAAACCCCCACCAGGCTGTCGGTCCACCGGATAACCTCGCCGGCTTCCTGAGAATCCGGTCCGACACTGTGTAACACTTTATCAGGCTGTTCGAAATAAATAGAAATAAAATGTGGACGATGCTCCGAGGGCAATTGTAGCCAGTGCACAACCGTATCTATTCGTTGTTCGAGTGGAACGGTTTCGCTGTAATGTTTCCAGATGGACGGCTGAACTCCTTGTATTAATGTTTCTGATCCCGGCCAATTATATGAAGCAGTTTTAATGCCAGCTTTTTCTGCTGCCACCCAAAAGGGTGTGCCGCCATAGTAGACCGGGTTCGTTTTTTCTGCATTGGAAAGCGCAAATGTTTTTCCTGTGATGGGATCAGTAAATCGGTTAGCCACTATTCCATGATGATCGGGGTACAAACCGGTGATGATGCTATAATGATTGGGAAATGTTTTGGTAGGAAAGCAGGGTAAGAGTGCTTTTGCTTTTACACCGTCTGCTGCTACCGTACGAAGATGGGAGGTTTGATATAATATTGGAAAATCCCAACGGAAGCCATCAAGGGACAATAATACAACGTATGGTTTTTCGGTAGGCTGTGCTACTGTCGTACTTGTTAACGTCAGTATGAAAATAAAACTGTGTAAAAAACGCAACATGCCCAAACCTAATAAAAACACGCTGCGCTACAAAATCCTCCGTATTAAATCTGCATTGTCCACGACTTTTTTGTGTGAAAAGACAAGTCACCGTTCAGGCAGAAGACAAAAGGTATCCGAAAAGAATGCAAAAAGACTTTATACGTTGCCGTATGTATAATTTTCGTCGGCTGTTGGAGACACCCTAGCCGTCAGTTTAAACAAAGTATTCCCGATGATGGTACGCGGAGACATCTGCCAAGTCGATCTTTCCGGCACGTGTCTCCACGTACTGGAAAGATAAGATTGCACTTTTCGTCCCAAAATCATCTTAAATTCCCTCCAAAGGAATCCTTCAACGCAAAAAGTTGGGAACTACCGATTAATAGCGGGAAACCAAATTCTGCCTTGTTTTTCGTAAATTAGCAGCCAATTTTTATCACCTTTTTAAATACAAAACTGAAAATCAGAACGGTATCAGGTTTTTCCAATACCCGTTTTCCCGATAAAGTTTTTCCACAGTATATGTCAGCTATTTTAACCCATGTGCAGCTAAAGGAAATCGCAGATCAGTTCGGCACTCCTGTTTACGTTTATCATGCAGAAAAAATAACCATGCAATACCGGCAATTGACGGATGCATTTGCAGGAATGAACACCACTTTTTTCTATGCCAGCAAAGCATTAACCAACCTTAATATATTAAAGCATATCAAAAGCATTGGCTGCAATGTAGATTGCAGTTCTATCAACGAAGCACTGCTGGCAGTAAAGGCAGGATTTGCTCCACACCAGATTTTGTATACCTCCAACAATATAGATTTCGCTGAAATTGAAACAGCTGTTGAGCTGGGTATACATATCAATATCGACAGCCTCTCCAACCTGCAAAAATTTGCCGGTAAGTACGGTGATCGCTATCCCGTAGGCATTAGGCTTCGCCCAAATATAATGGCCGGTGGTAATCTGAAAATATCTACCGGACATAGCAAGAGTAAATTTGGAATTCCCGTTGAAGATGTGCATGAAGTGGTTTCGCTGGTCAATAAAACAGGCGTAAAAATAAAAACCTTACACATTCATACCGGTAGCGAAATCAAAGACGTGGAAGTATTTGCCAAAGGCATAGAGGTATTGTTTGAACTGGTACCATTGTTTCCCTACCTGGAGGTGATTGATCTCGGAGGCGGTTTTAAGGTACCCTATCTGCCAGGTGAAAAAGGAACGGATATTCCGCTGTTGGCAGCAAAAGTGAAGGAAGAGTTTGATGCACTTGAAAAGCAAACAGGCAAAAAAATGCAAATATGGTTTGAGCCCGGTAAGTTTTTGGTGAGTGAAGCGGGTTATTTTATCACACAGGTAACGGTATTGAAACAATCTGGAGAAATCCGCTTTGCCGGCATCAACAGTGGTTTAAATCATTTAATTCGTCCTATGTTTTACGGTTCCTATCATCACATCGAAAATATTTGCAACAACGAAGGCACTGATATTATTTATAATGTGGTAGGCAATATCTGTGAAACGGACAACTTCGCGGAAGATCGTCCGTTGAAGGAAATAAAAGAAGGAGATTATCTGGCATTTTATAACGCGGGGGCATATGGTATAGAAATGGCTTCTAATTATAACTCTCGTTTTAAACCGGCAGAGGTGTTGGTAAAAAATGGGCAGTATCACCTAATAAGAAGAAGAGATACTTTGGAAGACCTGTTGCAAACGCAGGTGATTCTGAGGGATTAATAATACATTTGGAGTTCCAACCCGGAAACTGATAGCATGAAGAAGTTGTTTGTTTTGTTTTATTTGCTTGCCATTACTGCACCCGCTTTTGCACAAAGAGCGGCAGTAGTAGAGTTGAGTGTAAAAAATGTAGAGGAAGGCATTATTACTGTAACCCCACCGGTAGAGCATACCGTATTTTGGGGTGCTTCCAGAATTGACACATTGAAGGAAGGAAAAAAGCACGTCATTTCACTGGATGAATCACAAACAGGATATGTAAACATAGATGTTTTCAACCGCCCTGTTCGATTATTTGTACAAAAGGGCAACAGGGTGAGTGTAACAATAGATGAAGAAAATGAGGAACAGCCCCTGGTTATAGAAGGTAATAACAAAGAGGGGCAGTTGTTACTAAGCAATAACGAACTGGTATATGTAGGTAACCAGATTGCCCGCTACAAAAATGATACAACAGCCGCCCTGCTGTCTAAACATGTGGAAGAAGACAAAAAAGTGCGCCAGAATGTCTATAAAGCACTCCTTGACGTTGGCAAAATTGATAAGGCATTCTACGACTTTGCTATGCTGACACTCGATTATTACCATGCTGCACTTATTTCCGAAATCGTGTTCAGCAAATATGCGATAACCACTTTACCCACCAACCATCCACAATACAAGCCGGACTTTGCTGCTGAATGGGGCATTTTGTGGGAACAGCTATATAAGCAATACCCCGTGAACAACCCCGCGGCGTTACGATCCTTTGGTTACAATGATGGCTTCAATACCTATGCAGGTAATTATATTATCGGCTACCTGGGTTGGTTGCAATCAAGACAGGGAGCCGGAGCGAAAGCCCCGCTAAACTGGTCTGCTGAGATACAACAGATGATACAACGGGTGCAGAACAATATGCAACCCGAGATTGCTGAGTATATAGAAGCTACCATTCTGGTGACAGAATTGGGACTCGAAAAAAACTACAAGGACCTGGTACCATTGGCAAATGCTTTTAAGAAAAGGCATCCGCAGAGCAAATATCTGCGCTATATGGAACCACTCCTGAATAAAGCCGCAGCCTATATACAAAAATCAAGTGGAGAGTTTACCGAAGAACAAAAATTGGTACCCGACTATACCGGTATTAACTCTTTTGCAGAATTAGTGAGTAAGTTTCGCGGCAAACCACTTTTCGTAGAATTCTGGTCATCCTGGTGTTTCACCTGTAAAGATCAGTTTCAATATCAAAAAGAACTACACACTTTTTTAAAGAACAAGGATATAGAACACCTTTTTATTTCGGTTGATCATCAAACAGCTCTGCACGACTGGAAAGAGATGATAAAGTACTACGACCTGAAGGGCTATCATGTAAGAGCCAATCCCAGTCTACAAAAAAGTGTTTCCAATATTTTCTGGAACGGCAAAGGAACCCCCCTGCCACTGTATGTCATCATAGATGCTGCCGGTAATATTAAAGAATTTGATGCGATGCGCCCCTCAGAGAAAAGCAGGCTTTACAGCCAGATTGACTCAAAACTTAATTAGAAGCCTTCATTCAGGCGAATGCGGTATCACCCGATCTTAATTACCTTCGCTGTATGACACCGGCAACCATTTTGTATAAAAATTCTGTTATAGAGTACTACAGGAGTTCCGGTGGGTCTGAACCACTGATATGTTTTCACGGATATGGAGAACACGCATTAACATTTGCCCCATTAGTAGAACAATTATCCAGCCGATATAATATTGTTGCTATCAACCTTCCCTGGCATGGTAATACCGAGTGGAAAGAGGGGTTAAAATTTACCATTGACGATTTGATGGCAATTATCAGTCTCATCCCTGAAGTAACAGAGCGATTTTCAGTCGCTGGCTATAGTATGGGCGGGAGGGTAGCCTTACACCTTTATCAATGTCAGGGTCAACGCATTAATCGAATGTTATTGATAGCACCCGATGGTTTAAAAATGAATGGCTGGTATTGGGTGGCCACACAATCAGAATTAGGCAACAAACTATTCCAACATTTTATGAAAAAACCTGCGTTCTTCTTTTTCGCAACAGGTTTACTCAGAAAAACAGGACTAATCAATACAGGTATATACAACTTTACAAGACAATTTCTCCTGCAGGAACAAGCTCGCCAACAATTATATACAATATGGACTACGCTCCGTAAAATCCGACCGGACACTTCCGCTATCAAAAAACTACTGGTAGCGCGAAAGACGCAAGTGACAATGGTATACGGAGAATATGATAAAGTGATACGACATGCTACCGGTGAACGTTTCGCACAAGAAATCGGCGAAAACGTTTCGCTGCATATTTTACCAGCGGGGCACAAACTGCTTCAGAAAAAAAATGTGGACCGCATTGCGGAGATATTTCTGGGGGCATAAAAATTCTGCATCATCTAAAGTTTCCATAATTTTATCGGACAAGGCTTGCCCACATGAATCGCTTGAAAGTCTATTTACTGATCACTTTGTGCACGGGCTATTTAACATTGTCAATGGTCTTGGCGCAGGATTACCCGGTTAAATTCCTGGGAATAGAGGACGGCTTATCCAATAATGCTGTGATGAGTATCCACCAGGATGAAAACGGCTTCATGTGGTTGGGTACTTACGATGGACTAAACCGATATGACGGTTACGAGTTTACGATATTCCGGAATCAAATTGGCGATACTTCATCTATTCCCAGCAATACGGTATTTGCAATAGAAGGTGACAGCGACCATCGTTTATGGGTCGGGGGTCAAAAAGGCGCGTCCATTTACGATCCGGTAAAAGACCAGTTCAGGCAGCTTTTTTACAAACCAGTGGAAAGGGATATTCTGCTTCCGCTAACTTATAATGTTCACCAGATAAAAATGATTCGCGGCGGTGATCTGCTGATCGCTTGTCAGGATATCGGTCTTATTTTATTTGACCGGGATGCCACATCAGGGCGTCAGATAGTATTAGAGGAAGGAGCGATACAAAAATACGAAGTGACAGCAATAGAGCAGGGAAGCGACAGTGCCATTGTGTGGATTTTCATACAGAACAAAGGACTTTATACTTACAACACAGAAAATAAAACACTCCGGCTCGAAAGCACTCAAATAACACACGCGTCCAGCCTGCAATTTACCCCTGATAAAAATGTATGGCTTGGCAATCAAAATGGATTATTTCTATATAATACTTCTCAAAAAAAATACTCCGATAATAGACTTCCCATAGCTAGCCCTGTTGTAGACATTTCATTAGACAAAAAAGAAACCTTGTGGGTTGGGACAGATGGCGGAGGGGTTTTCCTTCTGCAAAAAGGCGACACAATATCACGTCACACCGGGGATGTTTTTTCAAATCCGATTGTGAAAAGTAACTCTGTATGGCGTATACTTGAGGATAAAAATGGAAGGAAATGGATAGGAACACTAAGAGGAGGCGTCAGTATGGTAGAGCCCCGGGAAAAACTATTCAAACATATTACGTATGGAACTAAAGCAAGTGTTCCTGTGGAAGATTTCATTCTATCTTTTGGTGAAGACCGGGCTCAAAACATATGGATAGGCACAGATGGCGCAGGATTGCGGTATTGGAATAGAACTACCAACGCTTACACTCAGTACAAACATAAACGAAGCGATCCCACCAGTCTGAGCAGCAA
The DNA here is from genome assembly GCA_964604365.1 of uncultured Terrimonas sp. Classification (GTDB taxonomy): domain Bacteria; phylum Bacteroidota; class Bacteroidia; order Chitinophagales; family Chitinophagaceae; genus Agriterribacter. The sequence continues at coordinate 47,454 of CAZRYS010000002.1, read as the reverse complement.
TTTCATTACCAACATTTTGCAGGATAGTTACGGAGAACTGTGGGTTTCCACATGGTTTGGTGGCATCAACAGGTTTCGTGCCAGCACGGGCTCTTTTGAACGTTTCAACTGTTTTAACACTGATCTCGGAGTAATAGAGCGAAATATCTGGATACTGTATGAGGACAAGCAGAAAGAATTATGGGCGAGCGCTACCAATACAGGAAGTTTATATAAATACAACCGGAGCAAATCTACTTTTGAGTTATTTGACACTGAAATAAAAGACTTACAGGCACTAACGGAAACCAGTAACGGCGAATTTTGGGGCGGTAATTATACAACGCTTATCAAAATCGATAGAAAAAACAAGCAACATGAATACTTTCCGATCGGCTACACCATACGCTGCCTATATGAAGACAAAAAACAGCATCTATGGATAGGTACTCAGGAGGGTGGACTTTTGCTATTTGATAGAAAAACGAATACATACAACCGCTTTACAGTTGATGACGGACTGCCCGGCAATACCGTACTACGCATACTGGAAGACAAAAGCGGGGCCTTATGGATGAGTACCTATGACGGCATTACCAAATTAGATACGGATAAAAAAACGTTTCGAAATTTTACTATTTCTGACGGTTTGCAAAGCAATCAGTTTAGCTTTAACGGCGGGCTCGCACTAAAGTCCGGCGAGTTTCTTTTTGGTGGCATTAATGGATTTAATGTTTTCCACCCCGAAGAAATAACCGCTGAAACAGTAATGCCGAAGGTGTTGCTTAACGGCCTAATGGTGGGCAATGTACCCATTAAAGGAGGCGACGCCTTTGTTCGGCAACTAAAGGACAATATTATTTCAGATATAGAACTGCCATACGATAAAGCAGTAGTATCTATCGACTTTCTGGCATTAAATTATAGTGGTGCAGATAAGTTGAACTATGCTTTCAAATTAGAAGGATGGGATAAGGATTGGAATTATATTCAAAAAGGCCGACGCGCCAACTATTCAAAACTCAGCGAAGGCAGCTATACCTTTAAAGTAAAAGTAACTGGTGCAGACGGCAAATGGAGTGACGAGACGCAATTGCTTCATATGGTGGTATTGCCGCCCTGGTATCGTACCTGGTGGGCTTACTTATCAGGATTTCTGCTCATTACCAGCTCCATATTTATTTACAACCGCTACACCCGCAAACAGGAGCGATTAAAATATGAAGTGAAACTGGTAACACTGGAAAGAGAAAAAGATAAAGAGTTAGCAGAAAAACAGGTATCTATATTTACGAATGTGTCACACGAATTCAGAACACATTTATCACTGATAATTAGTCCGCTTAAAAAAATGTTGTCTGCGGGTGATGCTACTGTATCCAAAGACCTTGATACAGCCTATCGCAATTCACGTCGCTTACTTAGTCTTGTTGATCAATTGTTGTTATTCAAAAAAGCCGAAAACCAAACGGATTTTTTGAAAGTATCTGCCACTAATATCACGGCTCTCTGCAAGGAAGTTTTTGCTTGTTTCGAACATTTAGCTTCCAGCAAAAAATTGGATTTTGTTTTACAGCTTCCCGATGAAGATATTATTGTGTATGGCGACCACGAAAAAATTGAAATAGCATTATTTAATATCATCTCAAATGCCTTTAAGTTTACGGCACACGGCTCTATTACTGTTCAATTGTATGAAAGCGAACAAGCTGTTCAGCTGAAAATAACCGACACCGGCATCGGTATACCAGAAAAAGATATAGAACGGATTTTTGGAAAGTTTGAACAAGGGACTTCGGATAAAAAAAGCTCAGGTTTTGGTGTAGGATTATATTTGGTACAGCACTTTATCTCACTCCACAAGGGAAATATTAGCTGTAGTAGTGTTCCGGACGAAGGAACCACCATGTTATTGGAGCTCAAAAAAGGCAAAACTCATTTTCCTGAAAATACGATATGGCAGGAAAGTACAAGTTCCTCCTTGCTGGAAGAGCTGGCCGTATTCGAAACCGTGACGACCGAAACCCACCAGATAGTATTGCAAGAATCTCCCGAGTTGATTAGTTCCCGCGCCAAAATACTGGTAATTGACGATAACCCAGACATGAGGGCATATGTGAGCCGCTTATTTGAAAAGGAGTACCTCGTTTATGAGGCTGAAAATGGTATTTCCGGATTAAAAACGGCAGAACAGCATTTACCCGATATTATTATAAGTGATGTAAATATGGATGGTATGGACGGCCTCGAACTTTGTCTACGGGTAAAACAATCTGAAGAACTGAGTCACATACCAGTGATATTGCTAACAGCGGTAGACGCAGCTGAAGTGAAATTAAAAGGAGTTGCCAGTGGCGCAGACGATTATATCACAAAACCATTTGATGATGCATTGCTGTTGACCCGGGTGGATGTGACCCTTAAAAGCAGGAATCAACTCCGGAAGTACTTTCTCGATAATATTACATTACAACAAAATACCCTTAAGGTACCGAGGGAGTACCGGGAATTTCTGCAGCAATGTATTCAGGTCGTCGAATTCAATCTGGATAACGAAGATTTCAATATCAAATATTTTGCCCGGCAAATGGGCATGAGCCATTCAGCCTTATATAATAAGGTGAAGGCAATTTCCGGTCAGTCCTTAAATGCCTTTATTCGTTCTATTCGTATTCGTAGGGCAGCAGTACTAATGCTCACAGGAGAAATGAATATCTCTCAGGCTGCTTTTCAGGTAGGGTTGGGAGATGTGAAATACTTCCGGCAACAGTTTGTGAAACTTTTCGGTATCACCCCTTCAGAATATATCAAAAAATACAAGCACAACTTCAATGCAGAACTTAATGTGGTCAAAATCAATGAGTAAAAAGTCAAGAACTTGTTGATTTACCCCCCTTTTCATGCCAATTTACCCCCCTTCCGCACTATAGTTTACGCCTAGTTTTATGCCTGAATGACCAGATTGGTTTCTGGTCGACATAACAATTAACGATTCAAAACTGTAATTGATGAAACAACTACTGCTTGCCTGCGCCTGGCATTTCTCTGGCAAAAGGCAAATGATTTATGGAAGTTTATCCTTCTTATTCCTCATCACCACTTTTCAAAATGTTTATGCACAGCAAACAATTACAGGTACCGTCAAAAGCGGTGGCACACCTGTTGCTGATGCTACCATTAGGGTGAAAGGCACCAATAATGGCACTTCAACCAACGAAAACGGTGAATTTTCTATCAATGCTCCGGCAAATGCCATATTAGTTATTTCCCATGTTAATTATGCAGAGCAAGAGGTAGCCTTAAACGGACGTGCTAGCCTGGAGGTTTCTCTGATCGAATCAGCTAATAGCATGAGCGAAGTAGTAGTGGTGGGGTACACCAGTCAGAAAAAAGCTACTTTAACAGGTTCTATTTCTACAGTGAAAGGCTCCGATTTAGTGAAAAGCCCGCAGGCAAACGTATCCAATTCGTTAGCAGGTCGTTTTTCGGGCGTCATTCTCAACAATAGAAGTGGTGAGCCTGGATACGATGGATCAAATGTTACCATTCGCGGTCAGGCTACTACCGGCGACAAAGGTGTATTGATAGTGGTAGATGGTATTCCGGGCCAGATTGGTGGACTGGAAAGACTGAACCCTAACGATATAGAAAGCATTTCTGTATTAAAAGATGCTTCTGCCAGTATCTATGGTAGCAGGGCTGCCAATGGTGTAATACTCGTGACCACCAAGCAGGGAAAATCTGGCAAACCTGTCATCAATGCCTCTTATAATCAGGGCTTCTCATCACCCACCCGATTACCCAAAATGGCAGACGCTGCCACTTATGCCACCATAGCCAATGAGATTGCCTACTATAACAGTAAGGCTGGTGGAATGAATCAACAGTATTCTGCTGAAGAAATTTCAAAATTTGCAAACGGATCCGACCCACTCAATTACCCTAATACAGATTGGGCAGCTACTTCTCTTCAGAAAACAGCTTTGCAAAATCAGGCCAATATATCAGTATCGGGCGGTAGTCAAAATATTCGGTATTATTTCTCACTAGGCTCTTTGTTTCAGGACGGACTCTATAAAAACGGGGCCACTAACTACAAACAGTACAGCTTCCGCTCTAATATAGACGCCAACATAACCAAAGATTTTAAAGTATCGTTATACCTTTCCGGAAGGGAAGAAAACAGGCAATTCCCAACTGTAGGAGCAGGAGACATATTCCGTTCTATCTACAGAGCATACCCAACAGTTCCTGCTTTTTATCCAAATGGGATGCCTTCTTACGGAATAGAAGGAAATAATCCAGCACTAATGTCGACTGAAATTGGCGGTATCAATCGCAACCCTAAACAAGTATTTAATGGTATACTAAAAGGTAGTTACAACATCGCGGCTGTTGAAGGATTGTCTATTGACGGATTTGTGGCCATCGACAAATCATGGGCGTTCTCCAAATCTTTCGCTACCCCGTATCAATTGTACAACTATAATAAAACAACAGATGTATATGCTCCGGTAATTGTAGGCGGGCGTAATCGAAAAGCAACACTCACAGAGTCACAGGAAAATTATACGCAGATTACGAATCATATAAAGCTAAACTATCAGCGTGGCTTTGGAGCGCATGCTATTAGTGGCTTTGTAGCGTATGAGCAAAGTGAAATCAAAAGAGAAACATTTGGTGCGTTCCGTGAAAACTACCCGACTACACAAACACCTGAGTTAAGCCAGGGGGGTGCAGCATTAGCCGATCGTAATAATAGTGGTGGTAGCTACCATTTCACCCGCCAAAGTTATATCGGTAAACTTGGTTACAACTACGACGAAAAATACCTGTTCGATGTACAGGCTCGTATTGATGGTACTTCTTCCTTTCCCAAAAACAACCGTTATGGATTCTTCCCCTCAGTTTCGGGAGGTTGGGTTATTTCCAAAGAATCATTTTTCGAAAATGTCAATTTTATTCAGAACCTGAAGCTGAGAGCGTCTTATGGTTTGTTAGGAAATGATAATATCGGATTGTTTCAATACCTGAATAACTACTCCTTCTACAACCAGCTCGTTTTAGGTGGCGTTATTGTTCCCGGTATCGATCTTACAAAACTCGCTAATCCTGCCATTACATGGGAAAAGGCTCAAAAAACAGACATAGGATTGGAAGCCGCTTTCCTCAATGGGTTTACTGCAGAATTTATTTATTTCCGTCAACAGCGTAATGATATCCTTACCACAAGAAATGCTTCTATTCCTTTTGTGACTGGTATCGTAAATCCGTATGATAATACACCGGTAGTACCCGATGAAAACATTGGTAAAGTAAACAGTAATGGGGTAGAAGCTACTTTAGGTTACAACAAACGTAGTGGCGACTTTGCCTGGGGAGTATCAGGTAACTTCACCTATGCTAAAAGCAAAATAGTATTTATCGACGAAGCACCGGGTGTATTACCTCATCAAAGACAAACCGGCCGCCCTTTAGGTACCTATTTGTTGTACAATGCCACTGGCATCTTCCGTTCGCAGGAAGATATAGATAAATATCCGCATCTTTCTGTTGCACAACCAGGGGATCTTATATACGAAGATTATAATGATGATGGTGTAATAAATGCGAACGATAGAGTAAGATCTAAATACGGAAATATCCCTCAGATAACTTACGGGTTCCTATTAAATGGAGAATACAAGAATTTTGACCTTTCATTGGTATTTGCCGGACAAACAAGAGTGAGCCAATATGTATTGATGGAATCTGGTACGGTTGGTAACTTCTATAGCAGTTGGGCAGATAATCGCTGGAGTCCATCGAATGTAAATGGCAGTTTCCCACGTGTTGATACCAGGACCTCTGCATCGGTAAATGGCGGTCTGTATCAAAACAATTTCTGGTTAAATGATGCGTCTTTCCTCCGGTTGAAAAATATCGAATTAGGATATAACTTTTCTCCAAATTGGTTAGATAGAATTAAGATGAACTCTGCCCGATTGTATCTAAATGGCTTCAACCTGTTCACTATTACAAAAGTAAAAGACTACGATCCTGAGGGAGATAGCGGCAGTGGTCAGTTTTATCCCCAGCAACGTATCGTAAATGTGGGTGTAAACCTGAGATTCTAACTAAAGACAAAATCTATTGTTGCCTTCAAAATTTTACAGCATGAAAATCAAAATATTTAAAAATATAGTCCTGGCTACATCAATAGCAGTAGCAGGAAGCGCTTGCCAAAAAGGCTTTCTCGATGTAACACCAAGGGACAGGGTTTCTGAGGATGCATTGTTAGCCGATTCTTCCTTATTTATAAACTTTGTAACCAATCGTTATATCGGTACCCGATTAGCAGATAAGGAAGCAGACGGAACCAATCCGGGTTTTGGCAGAGGATTTGAGTACGCCATGTGGAGTTCTCTTACGGACGAATCTTTGTATAATAATGATGACGCTACCTGGTTGATCCAACTTGGATTGTTGGCTCCTGAAAACATGGGAATAGCTGGCCAGCTATGGGCTAGAAGCTATAGGAGTATCCGGGAATGCAACTTTGCCATCAATGCGCTTCCAGACGTGATAATGAGTGAGTATGGTAAAAATCGCTTGTTGGGCGAATTAAAATTCATTCGTGCTTTCCGTTACCATGATCTTATCAGAAATTATGGTGGTGTAGTTTTAATGGGAGACGAGGTGTACGAACTAACAGATAATCTGCAAGACGAAAGCCTCTTTCAAAGACGCACTTTGAAGGAAAGTATGGATTACGTGCTCGCCGAACTGGACGCAGCAGCAACTTTGCTTCCTCTGGACAACGACGGTTCCTGGGCTTTAGGCAGAGCAACAAAAGGAGCAGCTTTTGCATTAAAGTCACGCTTGGCATTGTATGCCGCCAGCCCCTTATACAATACGGGTACATGGGAAGCCGCAGTACAAGCCGCACAATCGGTGATAGCACTCAACAAGTACTCGCTTTATACAGGTGGTTACCGTAAGCTGTTTCACGAGGGAAATAATAGTGAAAGTATATTCGCCCGTTACTTCATGAAAGATGCAAACCACAACCATTTGGAAATTGCAAATGGACCTAACGGATATGGTGGCTGGGGCGGAAATCTGCCTATGCAAAATCTGGTGGACGACTACCAAATGAATAATGGGAAGTTTATCACAGACAATACTTCAGGCTATAACGATGCGGATCCATACGCTAACAGAGATCCTCGCTTCTACGAAACGGTGCTGTATAACGGAGCCACCTATAGAGACGCTGTTATAGAAACATTTGTGCCAGGAGGAAAAGACAGCAAGGATGGTCCGGATAATTGGAATACTTCTAAGACAGGATACTATTTGAAAAAATTCATGAATGACGAATACCCTTTGCGTGACCCCTGGGGTAATGCCGGCTTTCAACCCTGGTACTATTTCCGCTACGCAGAAGTGTTGCTGAATTACGCTGAAGCAGCCAATGAACTGGGCGGAGCAGATGCGGTGCCAGCAGGTGGAGCAATGACTGCCAGAGCGGCGGTTAATCTTGTACGAGGCAGAGCGGGCATGCCGGATTTGCCAGCTACCCTCAGTCAAGCTGAAATGCGTGATTATGTAAGATATGAAAGAAGAGTAGAGCTAGCCTTTGAAGAACACCGTTTCTATGATGTAAGAAGGTGGCGCATAGCCGATGTAACGGAAAATAAGCCGGCTGGAGGTATCGACATTACTAAATCGGGAGCCACTCTTACCTACGCCCGCAAAGTGGCACTTGAAGGAAGAGCTTTCCAGAGCCAGCATTATTGGTTGCCTATACCACTGGCTGAAATACAAGCCAGCAACAATAAAATCCAACAAAACGAAGGGTACAACTAAACCTTCAATACTAGCTGTCATTAGAATCTGAAAAAATCGGGTTCTAATGCAGCTATTATTCAATACTTCAAAAGCTCAAAGAGATGTGTGTTGCAAAAGTATTCCTGACAATTATTGCTTTTTTACCTGCGTATATTATTGCACAGGAGGTAAGGCAAAAAGAGTTAATCAACAACGACTGGAAGTTTGTCAAGGGTAAGCTTTCTGCAACAAATCCTTCGTCCATTGATGACTCCAGGTGGACTGCTGTGCAACTGCCGCACGATTGGTCAGTAAAGGAACCGCTCAATCCATCCTTAGCCAGCGCCGCAGGCTATCTACCGGGAGGGATTGGCTGGTATCGAAAAAAAATATTTATTCCGGCGGATAAAAAAGGCAAAAGAGTCAGTATTTACTTTGAAGGCGTTTCCAACAATAGCGAAGTTTTCATTAATAATAAGAATCTTGGGAAACGTCCGTATGGATATTCTTCCTTTTCTTACAACCTTACCCAATACCTGAATTATGGAGATAGTAATACCATCTCTGTGCGAGTAGACAGAACAGATTACAATAATGCCAGATGGTATGTAGGGTCCGGCATTGTGCGCAATGTTTATCTTATTTCTACTAATCCGGTTCATTTGCAACAATGGGGTACTAACTATTACACGCATAGCATAACCAATCAAAGAGCCAATATAACCGTTGGCAGTACTGTACAAAATGATGGTCCAGAGAAGTCAATCATTACTGTGGTACAAGAGGTTTATGAACAGCAGACCAACAAACTATTGGTTAAAAAAAGCAAGCAAGCAACAGTTAATCCGAATGCAAGCCAGGTCGTTAATCTGAATATGGTGGTGCCCGGTGCCAAGGCATGGTCGGATGAATCCCCGAACCTGTATACGCTTAAGACGACTGTAATTCAGCATAAAAAAATTATAGACGAAGAGTATACAACTGTCGGTTTCCGCACACTCAGCTTCGATGCCGATAAAGGCTTTGCCCTTAACGGCAACTGGATGAAACTGAAAGGTGTCTGCCTGCATCATGATGCAGGCGTATTAGGCGCTGCTGTGCCCAGAGAAATATGGGAACGGCGATTGAAAGTATTAAAAACATTAGGCGTTAACGCCATTCGAACCAGCCACAATCCCCAAAATCCGGACTTGTACGAACTCTGCGACAAACTGGGATTGCTGGTAATGGACGAGGCTTTTGACGAATGGAAACACGCAAAGAAAAAATGGATAGAAGGCTGGAATGTGGGTACCCCCGGATATGATGGCTACGCGCCACACTTTGAAGAATGGGGTGATAGAGATTTAGCCGATATGGTACTGCGAGACAGACGTCATCCTTCGATCATCATGTGGAGTATTGGTAACGAAGTAGACTACCCGAATGACCCCTATTCTCATCCGGTGCTGGATAGTGCTACGATAGGTCAGCAAGTATTTGGAAAATATTTGCCCAATAATCCTGATGCGATGGAGTTGGGTGTAATCGCCAGACGATTAGCAGGCATTGTAAAACAATATGATACCACACGACCCACCACTGCAGCGTTGGCAGGTGTGGTAATGAGTAACTTTACCGGCTATCCGGAAGCGGTAGATATTGCTGGCTATAACTATACCGAAAACAGGTATGAACAGGATCATAAAACCTATCCGAAAAGAATTATTTACGGCAGCGAAAACCGGCACGATATGAATGCGTGGAAAGCGGTAAGGGATAAAGAATTTATATTCGGACAATTCCTCTGGACCGGCATCGACTATCTGGGTGAATCGGGAAGATGGCCTTCGAGAGGGTTGCACGCTGGCCTGGTCAATTTGGCCGGGTTTGTAAAACCAAGAGGAGAATTTAGAAAAGCATTATGGAGCAACAAACCTGTAATGTATGTTGGCTCTTATATAAATTGGCGTCAGCAAGCACCACCATCTATGGATGCATGGCCAGTATGGAACTACGATAAAGGACAACAGGTACGTGTAGTGGCATACACAAATGCAACTAAAGCACAGTTGTTCTTAAACGGAAATCCGGTTGGTGATAAAAAGCCATACGATGACAATACTGGAATCATTTACTGGGATCTGCCATTTGAAACAGGTACACTTATCGTAAATGGATATGATGCCGATAATCTGAAGGTGTCTGCAGACACTATACAAACAGCAAGTTATCCGGAAATAATAAATCTTAATACTGATAACAGCACTCTTGAAAAAGGCGAAGTAGCGCAAATAGAAGTATCTATAACTGATAAAAATGGCATCTCTGCTTCGCTGGCAGACAACATGATTACATGCCGTATAACGGGACCGGGTAAGTTGCTCGGGATGGAAGCGGGGGACAATACAGACATGGGAATATACACAGATGCCAGCCAACGAGTATTTAGAGGAAAGCTAATCGCATATGTGCAAGCCACCGGCAACGACCCAATACAAGTTCAATTTTCGGCACCATGGTTGCAAACAGCAACCATTGAGATAAAAGTAAAATAATAATAATGACTTTATTTTCGAGATTGTTTATAGTTAGTTCTCTTTTTGTTTCTTGTAGTAACAACGAAGTTGATTCAGAGAAACACATAACAGACAATGTTATCAATCTTTCCACAGACCCAACTGTTCAATTTCAAACCATTGATAATTTTGCAGCCTCTGATGCATGGTCCTGCCAATTTGTAGGCAATTGGCCCGAGGACAAAAAGAATGCGATTGCCGATTGGTTATTTAGTATGGATACCCTGACAGACGGTTCACCAAAAGGGATTGCACTTTCCGGCTGGCGTTTCAATTTTGGAGGGGGTAGCGCTCAACAGGGAGAAGCGAGTGGCATTAAAGATGAATGGCGCCGGGGCGAATCATTCTATGATAATAATGGATTGTTAAATTTCAATCAGCAAAAAGGACAGCAATGGTTTTTGCAGGCGGCTAAATACCGTGGCGTAAATGACTTTATCGGTTTCTATAATAGTCCGCCACTACAATTCACCAGAAATGGAAAAGCTTTTGCATCCGACAAAGTTTGTAATATTGATGCTGAAAAATACGCTGGTTTTGCCAATTACGTAGCGGCTACCATTAAGGGCATTAAGCAGCAGAGTGGGGTTGACTTTAACTATATTAGTCCGATTAATGAGCCACAATGGGATTGGAGTGATGGTGGACAAGAAGGTAGCCCTTACTATAATAAAGATGTAAGTGGGGTAATAAAAGCAATTAGCCATTCTTTAAAAGAAGCTAATTTATCTACTAAAATTATTCTTCCGGAATCTGCGGAATACAATTACCTGTATGAGGATAAAGACAAGCCTGGAAAAGGAAATCAGGTAGCGAACTTCTTTGATAAAAACGCTGAAAACTATATAGGCGACCTTCCTAATATTGGAAATATCATTGCGGCGCATAGCTACTTTACCAGCTCTCCAAACGAACAGGCAATAAAAATCCGCCAACAGGTGCATAATACCGTATCAGCATATGATGGATTAAAGTTCTGGCAATCTGAATACTGCATATTAGGGGACAATGACGGGGAAATAAAAGGCGAAGGAAAGGACCTGGGAATCGTTCCGGCTTTATACATGGCGAGACTAATTCATAACGATTTAGTATATGCGAATGCTACAGCATGGCAGTGGTGGTTGGCCGTTTCTCCCTATGACTATAAGGACGGGTTGGTGTACATTGATATGAATAAAACAGACGGAAAATTTTATAGTAGTAAGATGTTGTGGGCGTTAGGAAACTATAGCCGCTTCATAAGACCGGGCATGAAAAGAGTAGCAGCAACCACTGACTCACAGGGCTTATCAGTATCAGCCTATGTAGATGAAGAACTGCGAAAAATGGTAGTAGTAGCCGTAAATGAAAGCGATACCAACAAAACGATCAGCTACAAACCGGATCAAAAAGTAGTAGATGCAAATGTTTATATTACTACGGCATCGCAGGATTTGACGAAAACAAACACAAGCTCAGATAAACTGAAAATTCCGGCAAAGGGAATAGCTACAGTGGTGATGAATTATTAAACATAAGCATCGGCTACATTCCGGGGCAATAGGGTGACCTTTTGTTGAAATTTGAATGCTGAATAAAAAATGTAAAATCAGTCGGGGAATAAGTTAATAGCCCCTGCTTCAAAATAAAATAGAAAAGGATTCCACCACTTTAATAAAAGGCAAAATGCATTGGGAACTTGTGTTCATCGCCTACGACAACTAGTTTATTGAACTGCTTAACCCAAGATGAATGCAGACGTGAACACTGGGAAATCAGTATCCTATTTATCTGGATATGGGTCGTCCTTAAATTCTTTTTACAAGTGAAAGGTACTTTTTCTCGTTTTCATTAGTCAACTCCAGGGTGTATTCGCCATATGGCAAATCATTAAAGCCACTCCAATGAAAGGTAATTAGTTCCGGAGAGAATTCTGTATCAAGAGAGCTGCAAATCCGTCCATCTTCGTCGCGAAGCACGGCGCACAATACTGAGCTGTCCTTGACATCAAACACCAGGGTATCGATAAAAGATTTTGTTTTTAGAGTTGGGACCATTAGGCTAACATTTAATAGGTACAAATTTACACTTAGTCCCCAACGGCTGCAAGAGTGCATGTCTAAGAAACTATATGTTTCATCGAAAATACCCTTAGTAAGAAACGTAGGTTTGTGATATGTTAATTGCTGTCTGAAAGAATAAAATCTGCCAATAGCTTCATCCGAAAGAACAGATTGCTGATCATCAAGGCGATATTATTTTTTACACCCAACAGTGTACCATTGTTCATTTTCCTGATATTGCGTAACTCCACTATCTTTTCATCAATCTTATCGGCCAGCCTTTCCGCATCCCATCCTTCATATCTTTTGTTTCTTTCATCCTGGATATGATCGTTGGTAATTTTTCCAGCTTTTAGTTTTTTGAATGAGAAGTTACTTTTGATGGCTTCACAAAATGCATCATTACTTAATAGCTCTACAATAGAATCGAAAGAAGCATTATTAAGAGAACCATTTCTGAAAACATTTAGATTGTTTCTCAGCTCTTTTATCAGTTGCTTTTTTTGAATATTGTTGGTTTGCGACTTCTTCTGTAAGAAGCCGATTAGATCCTGAAGTGGTGAAATTCCCGATTTAAGCCATTCCAATTGCATCCTTAAATTTAGCAGTTTTTGCTAAATGGCAATTTTTATATGGAAACAAAAAATTATACTATAATTTCAGGGAGAAAATCAATTACATGCTGACAAAAGCTGACATAGAGCAATTTTTTATTACGGAAAAGAATGCCTCTCTTTTTCTATTGATTGCCGGTGTACTGGCATTTGTAGCTGCCATAGCTCTAGCCGTTTTTTGCAAAACAGCATTGGCAAAAGGGCTAGCCGCTAGTTTGCTTATATTGGGATTGTGGCAGGTATTTTTGGGATATTCTCATTATAAGAAGGATGATGTACGGAATCAACGAAGAGTGAACGCTGTATACGCCTATGATCTCGACCCTCAGCAACTAACCGAAAAGGAGATTCCGATGGTAAAGCAAGCGCTGGCTTCTATTAAACGCTTTATTGGAATAGAACTGGCTATTATTTTGGTCGGCTTGATGGTTTGGTTTGTATTCAGGCAGAAAGCCAGCTTTATAACAGGAGTTGGATTGGGCTTACTGTTAGGCACCATACTAATGCTGATGACCGAATTATTAGTATACTCAAAAAACACGCAATACCTGCAAAAGCTTTTGGAATATACTGCAAAAAGTAAATAATAGCCGACTAGATAAGTTCAGAATTTAACATTTCCGAAATGTTTCGTATATCAGAAAAAACACTAGTTTTGATCTACTAAAGTCTTCGTAAATCAAAAACTAATGTATATGCCAACACTTTTGTATAAGCTTACTATAAGCTTTTTACTACTGACCGCTGCTCAGCTGATATCTTCTGAGGCGATGTCACAGGACACAGTCATTAAAGAAAAAGATAAGGAAGTTGTTATTAAAAGAAAACATGGAAATGATAAAATTACGCTGGTAATAGATGGAAACAAGGTTGTATTAAATGGTAAGGACATCATTAACCTGGATGATCTGCAGATAAATGTAGAACAGGTACAAAGAAATGCCGAACGGAGTGTACGTGCAATGGAAAGAAGTTTACATGCAATGGAACGGAACCTGGAAGGAACCGTAGCCGCTATTCCTCCCGTGCCTCCGGTACCGCCTGCCTTCTTTGAAAAACTGGACAAGGCAAGATTGGGTGTGTATACAGAAAAAAATGAAAAGGGTGCCAAAATTACGCAGGTGATGGAGGATAGTCCTGCACAGAAAGCCGGATTACAAAAGGGAGATATCATAGTATCTATTGGAAAAAGCACAGTTGCTGGTCCTGCTTCATTGTCTGAAATAATCGGTGATATGACAGCAGGCGATAAAGTTGATCTTAAATATGTTCGGGATAAAAAGCAGCAAAAAACTTCGGTTATACTTGATAGTCATCCTCACAAAAGCCAGTCCTTATATTTTCAGGATTTTGGGGGCAATTTCGCAAAGAGTTTTAAGGGGTTTTCTGAAAATTTGGGTAAACCACAATTAGGTATTCGCATACAAGATACGGAAGAAGGAAATGGTGTAAAAGTATTGGAGTTGGACACGGAATCCCTTGCAGCAAAATCCGGGATCGAAAAAGATGATCTGATCATAGCTATTGATGGCAATACTATCAAAACGACAGACGATGCCCGCCGACAACTGGCCGCAGTAAAAGACAAATCGCTTTATGTTGTACGTGTGCTGCGTGGCAATAGCGAAAAAGACATAGAAATAAAGATTCCCAAAAAGCTAAAGACAACAAACCTCTGATTGTTTTAGTTTCTCATGTTGATGCAGGGGCCGTCAGGCGTCTGCATTTTTTTGCTTGCACATAAAAATGCAATTCCGGTTAGTGTCCCACTTCCGCACTCACAATCATACAGCTGCAAACTTTAACAGTTACTGCTACTACTTCTCAATTTTTTGTATAAATATTGCGTTTACAACGAAATATTTATATGAAAAAGCTACCCTTTCTTTTGGCAAGTGTTGTGCTTTTTGCATCCTGCGCAAAAAAAGATACTACGGTTAATCAACTTGCGGAACGGATTATTATGGATACTGCCTATGCGAATGTTTCCGGAAAGCAAAAAATGGATATCTACCTCCCAGCCAACAGGGATAAAAATACGAGAACAATTATATTGATTCACGGTGGTGGATGGAGCGAGGGTTCTAAAACTGATCTTACAGAAGCCGTGCCGTTATTGAGGAAACAATTTCCCAACTATGCCTTTGCAAACATCAATTATAGGCTGGCAGCAGAAGGAAATAACCTGTTTCCTACCCAGGAAATAGATGTAAAATCAGCGGTTAGGTTTATCACTGACAATGGTAGCACTTTTAATATATCATCTAAAGTAGTGCTGGCAGGTTTTAGCGCGGGTGCTCACCTGGCACTCTTGCACGGATACAAAAACGATCCGGACGAACATGTAGCGGGAATTGTAGATTTTTTTGGACCTACCGACCTTCCGGGCCTTTTTCAGATTGGTGTAGTACAAGCACTTACTTTAACGAATGCTACCGGAAAAATTTATCCGGATGGGAAGAGTATCTATGAAGACTCAAGCCCTACCCAATTTGTTTCTGCTCAATCGCCCCCGACATTGATTTTACATGGTACCAACGACCCATTGGTGCCCCCGTCACAATCGTTACTATTAGAAAGTAAGCTGAATGAATTTAATATCTGGAATAAAATTGAATGGTATGAAGGAGAAGCACATGGCTGGCAGGGTAGTAAATTGGATGATTCAATACAAAAGGTGAAGGCATTTATAGAAAACAATACACGGTAAATTAAAAACCGCTAATACACGAATAGTTCAATTCCTGCATTAGCGGCTTGTAGCATTTATACTACTTAAATCTTTCAAAAAAACCGTCTACTCAATTATTTTCTCAACGATTTTTCCGGAAGATTTTTCTTTCAAAATCAGTTTTTTAGCACCATAATGTGTCATTTCTTCCTTTACCAGGTAGTGATCTTTATCGTGTTCTATAAGATGACTGTCTTTTGTAACACCGGTTTTTCCCCGCCACACTTCCAGTTGAACCGGCTCCCATTGTTTACTTTTTGCGGAACGGTATGCCGCATCCAACACGCAGTTAACAACATAACCATCATAAAATGTTTCCCGGGGATCTGTTCCTTTTTCCAAAGAGTCAAACATATCCATAAACATATGATTATAACCCAGTTCATTTAACTCATCACCCACAGGAAATAGCCATCCACTATTGGTTTCTGCCTTTTCTGCTACATAGTCTGCTCCCTTGCCGGTCGTAAACATTTCAAAGCCCGTCCTAAGAAAACCATTGGTCCAGATGGTTCCTTCCGAGCCCATTACTTCATCTCTAAGGTCCAATCCACCTCTGAACGTCCAGCTTACTTCAAACTGACCAATGGCTCCGTTTTCGTACTTAACCAGCCCGATAGCATGGTCTTCCGCATCTATCGGTTTTACCTGTGTATCAGCCCAGCACATCACTTCCACCGGCTTTATATCTTTTCCGATATATGTTCTGCCAATCTCCACACAATGACAGCCCAAATCAAGAATACAACCACCACCGGCTTGTTCTATATCCCAAAACCACTCGCTGTGGGGACCAGGGTGTGCTTCTCTCGATTTTGCCCAAAGGATTCTTCCTAGAGCACCATTTTTTACACTTTCCCAGGCTTTGATAAATTTGGGCGTGTACACCAGGTCTTCCAGGTAACCGTTAAATATGCCGGCTTTTTCTACAGCATCCAGCATGCGTTTGGCTTCCTCCGCATTTCTGCCCAGTGGTTTGGTAGTCATCACCGCTTTTTTATGCTTACAGCAAAGCATAACCGCTTCCTCGTGCAGATTGTTGGGTAGCGAGATGCATACGATCGTCACTTCCGGCCGGGCAATCGCTTCTTCCATATTAGTAGTATGAAAGGGTACATTGTAGTCCTGAGCAAATTTTTTGGCACTCTCTTCCCGACGGGAATAGATACTTACTATTTTATCTCTACTACGGTATCCCTGCAGCGAATCTGCATAAAATCGGCCAATGAAGCCAGAGCCAAGCATAGCAATGTTTTGCATATTGATCTTTATTTTAAGTGAGTACTATTTAATATGAGTTTGCTTTTCCTTAAAAATAGCGACAAAGAAAAGCAGCACGCCAAGAGCAAAGAGGGCCGGGACCCACCAGAAGTGTTGCCATTGTTCAAGACTCAATGCTTCTTTGTCGTCCAAAAAATTGTTGTAGAGTAATCCGGCAGTTTGTGTGCCTACGAACATGCCTATCCCATAGGTAATAAAAATGATAAGTCCTTGCGCCTGCCCTCTGAATTCGGGGGTGGCTGCCTTATCCATATATATTTGTCCCGTAACAAAAAAGAAGTCATAACAGATTCCATGGAGCGCTATACCGGTCAGAATCATCCAAGTAGTGGCGTCGGGTGCGGCTGTAGCAAACAGCGTATAACGAAGTACCCATGCAGCCATCCCAATGGCCAACATCCACTTCACTCCTAACCGTCGAAACATAAGCGGCATAATCAGCATGAAAAAAAATTCTGATGCCTGTCCCAGAACTTGCGTGGCCGCAATTTTTTCAAACCCCGCACTTGCCAGGTATAGTTGCGTGTAATTGTAATAAACCGCCAGCGGAATGCAAATCAAAAATGAACTTAACAGAAATACATAGAAAGAAGGACTTCCCATCTGTTTAAAGGCATCAACGCCGATAATAGCTTTTGCTGACACGGCTTTTCCGGCTGCCGGCGGTGGCGTATTCGGTAAGCTGAAACTATATAAACCCAACAAAACACTAAAGCCTGCTGAAAGGTATAACGGTAAAGCTGTTGCTTCCGGGCTGATGCCGGTAACAAACGAACTAAGCCCATAACTAATTGTCAGTCCTGCCGCTATCCAGCCTATTGTACCGAATACCCTTATCGCTGGAAACTCCTTCTCCTGATTGGTCATTTGTCCGAATGCCAGCGTGTTAGCAAGGCTAAGTGTTGGCATATAACAAATATTGTATGCAATCAATAATAAGATGAAGATCAAGGGGGACTCAGCAAATGAAGGTGCCAAAAACATAAACACCGCTCCCAATAAATGTAATACACCCAATACCTTTTGGGTTGCAAAAAAACGATCGGCTATAAACCCTACAAAAAACGGTGAAACGATGGCTGCAATAGCATTTCCTGTAAATGGCCAATGTGTCAAATCCTTCATGCCATTGGCAGACATATACACAGCGATGGCACCATACCAGGCTCCCCAAACAAAAAATTCGAGGAACATCATAACAATCAGCTTAGCACGGGTCGTCGCATTCATAAATTCAAATAGTTATGTGGAAATTACGAAAGATAACAATTGAAGAGGGGAAAATTGCGTTTTTTTTCCGACTGTGCAATGGTTAGACTGTCAACAAAGGAATATTACTTTTATTTGTACACAAATCAAGTTCAAATGGTATGATAGATATCAAAAGTATCGACAAAGTATTTTTTATAGGAATTGCAGGAACGGGCATGAGCGCGCTGGCACAATATTTAAAAGGACTGGGAAAACAGGTCTCAGGTTCGGACCGATATTTTATTGCCGATAGTGAAAATGATACCCGCAACAAGCTGGAAGCAGAAGGCATCCTGTGTTTTCAGCAAAATGGAGAAGGCATTACTAAAGATACACAACTGGTGGTTGCATCTACCGCTGTTGAAGACACCGTACCTGAAGTACAAAGGGCCAGGCAATTACACATCCCGGTTATAAAACGATCTGAATTGCTGGCGCTGATTGCTGAAACCAGAAAGACGATAGCCATCGGCGGTACGTCGGGGAAAAGCACTACCAGTGCGATGCTGTTTGATATTCTTCGTTATGCAGGTATGGACCCAGGCATTATCAGTGGTGCCGGATTGATTAGTTTGATAAAAGAAGGAAAGATAGGGAATGCGGCTACCGGAACCGGAGAATGGCTGGTAATAGAAGCCGACGAAAGTGACGGATCTATAATACAATACAAACCCGAAATAGGAGTGGTATTGAATATTGATAAAGATCACAAAGAGATTGATGTGCTGATGGATATATTTGATGTATTCAAAAAGAATACAAAGACCAATTTTGTTGTCAATCGTTCCCATCCCTTAGCTGCTAAATTGTCGACAGATGAGGACAGCGATTTTTCGGCCGATACGGTAATACCGGCAGGATACCTTGCAGCTAATTTTCAACAAACGGGCTTGCATATACGGTTCACAGTAAACGGTACTCCCTTTGAAATGCAGGTAGTGGGTAAACACAATATGGAAAATGCCTTAGCTGCGGCTGCTGTGGCCGCACAAATCGGTGTTCCATTGCCAACTTCTGCGGCTGCACTAAAGCAATATGAAGGTATTTACAGAAGACACCAGGTGCTGGGGCAAAAAAATGGTGTTTGGCTGATAGACGACTATGCGCACAACCCGGCCAAATGTGCGGCCTCCATACGTGCCTGTCAACCTATCGCACCGAAAGTAATAGCCTGGTTTCAACCGCATGGTTACGGCCCCACCCGCTTCCTCCGCCACGATTTTGTACAGGAAATCGCTGCAGCATTAAGACCATCGGACGAAATTTGGATGAGTGAAATTTTTTATGCCGGTGGTACCGCCGAAAAAAATATTTCTGCCAACGACCTGATACAGGATTTGAAAGAAGAAAGTGTAAACGCTTTTTTTGTGGAAGACAGACAACAACTTTTGTCAACAGTGAGAAGCCATCTGGTAGAAGACTGCGTATTATTACTGATGGGTGCCAGGGATCCTTCCCTGGAAAATTTTGCACAACAGGTTTGGAGAGAATTATAAGCATTTTATCTAGTGCCGTCTTAAGTAAGTTTAAAGGCAAAGAGGTATGAGCGGTTGAAAAATAATTGTGCCGGGCGTGAAATCATAGATCAATATTGCAAATATTATCGCTGAGTGCTATTGCTGATAATGAGATCAAAATTATTAGTATATAATTTTGATAGACCAATAAAATTTCAATGCCTTTGTATGCGCAATATGGCACAGCCGAATTTTACATACAACTTATGGTTACGATGTAAGTATTAAGGTTTTTATATTTCCTCCGCATAACTATTACTTAACGATTATATTATTGTTGCTTGCAATTGTATTTAAGTTCGTTGGCTAAATTAGCGTGCTATGTTTGATATTATTGTGACATTTGAACAGAAGGAATATAGAGCCAGGTATGCGTTAGTAAGAAATGAAGAGGGCGTTCATATCTACTGGGGAGTTGTTTATCTTCATCCGGTTATTAAGTTTTGTTGTATCCGGATAAGCGGTCAGCCGCCGTTTTTAGCACACCCCGTTCAAAATAAGGAGCTGGAGTTGGCTCTATTACATGGGATATCCCATACGGCAGAGATATGTGGAAATGCTGTGTAAGTATATAAAACTTTTTTTCTCATAAGCAGTTAGTTTTGGTGAGGTCCCTATCTCTATAGGGACCAATTTATTTAATGGGTCTGACGTGCATAAAAAAACCGATGACTTTTGCCATCGGTTCTTAAAATATAATTTAAATGTTTACGCTTCAATAGCTCCTTCTGCCAGCACAGATACTTTATTATTTAATACCTCTGCAAAACCACCTGTAATGGTATAAGTTGCTACTACAGTCGTTTTATCCTTCAGTATTTTAAGTGTCCCTTCTTTTAAGGCACTTACCAGTGGTGCGTGTTTATCCAGCACTTCAAAAGATCCGCTAATGCCGGGAAGTTGTATACCGTATACTTCTCCGCTATATAACTTACGCTCTGGTGTCAGTATTTCCAGTTCCATTACAATTGTATTTTGCTATTAACCTTTAGCCGCCTCCAGCAGTTTTTTACCTTTCTCCATAGCATCTTCTATGGTACCCACCAGATTGAATGCTGCTTCGGGGTAGTCATCTACTTCACCATCCATAATCATATTAAACCCTCTGATAGCATCTTCAATACTCACAAACACCCCTTTCAAACCCGTAAACTGTTCTGCTACGTGGAATGGCTGAGACAGGAAACGCTGCACTTTACGGGCGCGGAATACGGTGCTTCTATCCTCATCGCTCAACTCATCCATACCAAGGATATTGATGATATCCTGCAGTTCCTTATAACGTTGTAAGATTAATTTTACACGGTTGGCTGTATTATAGTGTGATTCCCCTACGATAGCTGGAGTTAAGATTCTTGAAGTAGAATCCAGTGGATCCACCGCAGGATAAATACCTAAGTCAGCAATTTTACGACTCAATACAGTTGTTGCATCCAGGTGAGCAAATGTAGTTGCCGGAGCCGGATCTGTTAAGTCATCCGCCGGAACGTATACCGCCTGTACAGAGGTAATAGATCCGTTTTTGGTAGAAGTAATTCTTTCCTGCATCAATCCCATCTCAGTAGCCAGTGTAGGCTGATAACCAGCAGCAGAAGGCATACGTCCCAACAATGCCGACACCTCAGAACCCGCCTGGGTAAAACGGAAGATATTATCAACAAAGAAAAGAATGTCCCGTCCTTGTCCGGTACCATCACCATCCCGATAGTATTCTGCGACCGTCAAACCACTCAGCGCCACACGAGCACGTGCTCCTGGGGGTTCGTTCATTTGTCCAAATACGAAAGTAGCTTTAGAATCTTTCAACTTGTCCAGATCCACTTTGCTCAGATCCCATCCGCCTTCTTCCATACTATGTTTGAACTCATCACCATAGTTCATAATACCGGCTTCAATCATTTCACGCAACAGATCATTTCCCTCACGGGTACGTTCCCCCACACCGGCAAACACCGAAATACCACCATATCCTTTAGCAATATTATTAATCAACTCCTGGATCAACACTGTTTTGCCCACACCAGCACCACCAAACAGTCCGATTTTACCACCTTTTGCATAGGGTTCAATCAGATCGATTACTTTAATACCGGTAAACAATACCTCCGTAGCTACACTCAGGTTTTCGAAAGCCGGCGGCATAGCATGGATAGGTCTGCCGTTTGACTTGTCTACTGCAGGTAGTCCATCAATAGGATCACCCGTTACGTTAAACAGTCTTCCTTTGATTCCTTCTCCGGTAGGCATAGCAATTGCTTTGCCGGTATCCACTACTTCCATTCCTCTTACCAAACCTTCTGTTCCATCCATAGCGATGGTACGAACACTATCTTCTCCTAAGTGTTGTTGCACTTCCAGTACCAGCTTTTCGCCAGTTTCACGCTTCAGTTCCAGCGCATTGAACAGGTCTGGCAATTGTCCTTCAAATTGCACGTCTATAACGGCTCCGATGATTTGCTTGATTTTACCCTTGATAGGCATATATTAAAATATTTTAAGGTATATGGGCAATAGTGCGGCAAAGGTAAGGGTAAGCAAAATATCGTCCAATTTGGAGGAACAGTATTTTAAAAAATATGACAGAAATCAGCGTGTTATCCTAATAGAATGGATATTCCACAAATAGATTTATTAGTAAATTTGCTATATGAGTGAGGAAATCATCAACAAAGTAGCGGAGAGCGGCATTATAACCCTTGATCTGAAGGATTTTTATCCGGCAGCACCAGTTGTATTCGATCTGAAAGATTATCTTTTCAGGGAATTGATACTTAAAGAAAAAGATTTCAGAGAGGCGCTTAAAAATAAGGACTGGGCAGAATATGAGGATCGGAACCTGATTATTACCAATACCGCAGATGCTATTATTCCGATGTGGGCATATATGCTGGCAACCAGTTATGCAGAACCGTTTGCCCGGGAAATATATTTTGGCTCAGAAAAAGAATTTGTGCTGGCAAGCATGTTGGAAAAAATAGGAGCGATAAATGCGGAAGAATATAAAGACAAGCGAATAGTGATAAAAGGTTGTGGTGATGTAACGATTCCTGAAGGAGCATATATTGCCATTACCAAAAAGTTGCGCCCCGTTGTTAAAAGTTTAATGTTTGGTGAACCTTGTAGTACTGTACCCGTGTATAAAGCCCGGGTATTGGCCAAAACTTCTTAAATGTTTTATTTCACCACCGCCGGCTCAGTGGTAAAGCAGACCCGGTTTTCCGGGGTTGGTAATAGCCAATCTTCTATATTAGCGAGAAAACGACACCCGACAAATTCAATATATGATCTGGCAGGCAACGTTTTACAAAGTACCTGTGTCATGCTGTTGACCAAGCATATATTATGAAGAAATTACTGGCTTTTGCGGTTTTTATCATATTCATTTCCTGCTCAAAAGAGCAGGATACAACTACTGCCTTGCCGGCATCCGGCACAATATTGCGCTATGTCAAGGGCGCATCCGGCGGCGTGCAAAGTGAATTTATACATGACAATGCAGGTAAAATAGTAACCCGAAATTCATTTTCCGGCGAAACCTTATTTGGACAGGCTCAGATACACTACAAAAATGGCCGGGCTCACTTGCTTGATCAAAAAATGGATGTTTCCAGTGCCATGTTTGCTCCCAACTATGTTTATAGCCGTATAGAGTTTATTTACAATAATGACCGCATTATCCAAACCAATCATTTCGTGAGGGAAAACGAACGGGCTGCCCCTGTTTTAAGAAGCTTTTCGGTATTTGACTATAATGCCGGATTATTGGTGAAACAAACACGGTTTTTGGATGACGGTACTCCGTTGGGTTTTACTGACTATAGTTACGACCTTGCCGGCAATATTATTTTGTCAGAAAGTTACCACCGAAATGCCTCCGGGGAAATGCAACAGACACAAAAAATTGTATATCAACATGACAACCATTCCAACCCTTACCTTACCGTATACCTGCAGGTAGAGAATATTCCTTTCTCTATTAATAAAAATAATATTACTAAAGCAATATCTACTGATTATTCACAAGGAGTTTCTGCTACCAGCAATACCTCTTACGAAAACTTCAACCTGTATCAGTTTCCTCTGTCAATGGTGGAAGAAAATAACAACCGTTTCACCTTTGAATACAACTAGTTTTTGGAAGGGTTTACTTTATATCCCCGCCAACCATACCAGGCAACTATAATAAAACACAGCAATGGCACGATATACGATTGTGCCGTTCCTTTTTCAGACAACATTCCCATTACAAAGGGCATAACAGCCCCCCCCACAATAGCCATAATCTGAAACGATGATGCTTTTTTGGTAAGTGTACCCATTTCTTTAACCCCCAATGCAAAAATGGTAGGAAACATAATCGATTCAAAAAAGAATACCGCCATGAGAGAATAAACAGAAAACCAACCCTTGCCCCATATTACTATTACGCAAAGCAACACATTTATAATTGCAAAAGCGGTCAACAATTTATTGGGTGCTATTTTTTTCATAAGGGCTGTACCGGCAAAACGCCCAAGTGTAAATAATGCAAGACTAATAGAGAGTAATAGAGAGCCCTTTGCATTGTTGATAGAGGAATCGGCCTCCGTACAATAATTGATAAACAAGGCAGCAATTCCAACCTGCGCCGCCACATAAAAAAACTGCGCTATTACACCAAAAACAAAATGACTGTGTTGAAACAGTGATTTGCTGGTACCAGCTACCTGATCTGTAGCAGACGTTTCCTCTTTTATTTCGGGCAGATAGGTGCGCCAAAACATGAAAGCAATACACAAGACTACAATTGCAATGACTATATAGACCATTTTTACCGACCCCAAATCGCTGCTATTGGTACCGGCACTACCTCCAAAAAAAAGCTGGGCAGCGATTAACGGACCCACAAAAGAACCTACGCCATTAAAGCATTGGGATAAATTCAATCGGAACTCAGATGTCTTTGGATCCCCTAATACCGTTACATATGGATTGGCGGCCGTTTCCAAACAGGTGAGCCCGGAGGCCAAAATAAAAAGTGCCAGCAGGAAAAAGTCAAAACTGGCAATTTGCGCTGATGGATAAAACAGAAATGCACCCAATGCATATAACAACAGCCCCAATAATATTCCATTTTTGTACCCAAACCGATTCATAAACAACCCTGCCGGAAGAGCAACCAGAAAATACGCCCCAAAATAAGCTGCTTGTAGCAATGTAGACCTGGTTTTGGTAACATTCAGTGCTTCCTGAAAATGCTTATTAAGTACATCCAGTAATCCATACGCCAGTCCCCATAAAAAAAACAAACTGGTGACCAGGATTAACGGTAATGTATAGTTGGTTCCTGCTGGAGCGCTAGATTTTGCTGTGGTAGAGGATTGAAGAGCCATGCAATTGTTAGATTTAGAATGAAATACTATAGTGATCTGTCCAAATGTGTATATCCGCCGTCAACAACTAAGATTTGCCCGGTGGTGTGACTCGATCTGTCGCTTAATAAAAATACAGTGGTATTGGCAATTTCTTCAGCGGTTGTCATCCTTCTCTCAAAAGGAATTTTTGAAATGATTTGTTCAAGCTTTTCTTTAGGGTTGGGTAAGCTGTTGATCCAGCCTTCATACAATGGAGTCCACACTTCTGCTGGCAATACTGTATTTACCCGAATGGAATAAGGCAATAACTCCACAGCCCACTCACGGGTAAGCCCATTTATAGCTCCTTTAGAAGCCGCATAGCCGGATGTATTGCCCTGACCAGTGATAGCTACTTTAGACCCAATGTTTACTATATTTCCCTTGGTCTTCTTTAAATAAGGCAACGCATAATGGGCGAGATTGTAATAATGACTCAGGTTTCTTTGCAATGATTCAAAGAACTTTTCCGGCGATCCGTTTTCAAGTCCGACGCCATCGTTCAACCCGGCATTATTCACCAACCCATCTATTTTGCCATATTTGTCTGCTGCAAACTTTATGACTTCCAGGCAGGCTTCGGGTTTACTCAGTTCAGCCGTTATATAACTAGCGTTTCCACCAGTCTTAATAATTTCATCTACAATTTTTACATTATCCTCTTTTCCTCTACCTACTACTATCACTATCCCTCCTTCTGCGGCAATCAGCCGGCTGATAGAAGCACCAATGCCTTTAGCTCCACCTGTGACGATTATTACTTTACCTGTCAGATTCAGATCCATATGACTTGTTTTGAATGTTTATTGGGTTTCCATACCGGAGCGGCCCGTCAGGCCATCATACTCTTTTACAATTAAAGGTTATAAAATGCAACTGCATTTTGGCCAAACACTTTTAGACGATCCTCCTCACTGTAATGTTCCATATATTTCTCTAAGAGGCTTCTCCACTGCACGTACATACCGGATACCAGAATAACCGGCCAGTCGCTGCCAAACATTAGCCTGTCCACACCAAAGGCTTCAAATACCACATCCAGATAGGGATAAAAATCACCTGCCCGCCATTCGCCCCATGCTGCTTCCGTAAGTAACCCGGAAAGTTTGCAATATACATTCGGATGCGCAGCGAGCTCCCGCATATATTTAGCCCATTCATCAATTTCCTTATTTCCAATGTCTGGTTTGGCACAATGGTCGATGACAAATTTCTGGTCCGGAAACAATGATACAAACCTGGTGGTGGGTTGCAACTGGTAATGATAAATCAAAATATCGTACGTATAATTAAAGGGCTTTAATGCAGCCACCCCCCGCTGAAAATCTTCGCGCAACAAAAACTCCAGTGGTTCGCCCTGCACTACGTGACGATAACCTTTGATAGATGAATAGCTGGAAAAATGTTGAAGCCGCTCTTCAATATCCGGTGCTTTCAGATCCACCCAGCCTACTACGCCCTTTATAAACGGATGGATGTCAGCCAACTCACATAAAAAACGCGTCTCTACTTCCGATTGATCTGCCTGTACGGCTACGCACCCGTCAATACCATTTCGCCTGAGCGTTGATTCCAGGTTATTAGGAAGATAGTCCTGCTGTAATACATCCATACTATCCATCCAGGTGTCTCTCTTTTTATCGTACTTCCAAAAGTGTACGTGTGTGTCGATAGTCATGATTAAGTGGTTAGTGTTAAGTATGCAAGTTACAAGATACTGGTTTCAAGTTGCAGGCAAGAAACCAGATGTTTACTTTAGCTTAGGTAAAAACAGCTCGGCCAAAAAACGGTTGCCTGTTTCGTTCATGTGAACACCATCAGTTGTCAAAATACCGGAGCTTTTATCTTCCGGATTATTTTTGCTGATGTAGTCAATCGTAGCCTTACGCAGGTCTAGTAATTCCACATTTTTATTTTTGGCAATCTGCCGGATAATTTCTGCGTATTTATTCAGATCTCCGTCCAGTTCATTTACAAAATCCTTCTTTTCGCCAATTACAGTCGGTGTGCAAATAATTACTTTCGCGCCTGCCGCCTGAATCTTATCGATCAGGCGGTTATAAAATCGTTCAAACTTATCTGCATCGGTTCCTGTGCCATGGCTTCTTTTGTGCCAAACATCATTGATGCCAACATATATAAATACCAGGTCAGGCTTTTTTGATAGAACGTCATCCTCAAGTCGAAGGTAAAGATCATAGACTTTATTGCCACCTATGCCAGCACCCACCAATTCCCAGGCATTGTCTTTACCAGCCTGCGTTAGCATTTGCTGCAATACTGTTATGTAGCCGGTAGCACCCACCCCAGCCTGTGTAATTGAATCACCAAAAAAAACCACTTTTTTCTTTTGCATAACCGTGAAAGAAAACAGGAATACGATGCTTAGCATTCCCGTTGTAAACAAAATCCGTTTCATATAACTTACCAGTTGAGGTCAAAAATTTTTTCCATTTGTATCCATTTTTCTCCGGGTTTTGCCCAGGGAAGTGCCTGTTGAAACTGCCACATAAAATTTTCCCATTCCTGTACCCGGGGGTCGGTTGCGTCTGACTGTGCTTTCTTTTCAAAAGAAAAATGCTCTTCAACCTCCATAATCATAAACAACCTGTTGCCACATATATAGATATCCATTACCGCTATCCCATCATTAAAAATTCGCTGCTTTATATCAGGCCAAATATTTTGATGAATGTTTTTGTACTCTTCTATCAAAGCGGGATCATCTTTCAAATCCAAAGTGAGGCAATATCGCTGCATGGGTACACATTTAAAATTTTACATTATCCCTTCCAGGCTACCAGTGTTTGTTTCGCTTGTCCCAAACCATCAATTCCTAACTCTACCACATCACCGGGTTTCAGATAAAAAGGTTCGGGTTTTTGCCCTAAACCTACACCCGCCGGTGTACCGGTGGTAATGATATCACCCGGTAACAATGACATAAATTGACTTAAATAGGAAACAATATAAGGGACATTAAAGATGAGGTTTTTTGTGTTACCATCCTGCATGGTTTTGCCGTTTAAAGTCAGCCATAGCCGGAGATTATCTACATCCGCAATTTCGTCTTTTGTTGCCAGCCAGGGGCCCAGAGGAGCAAACGTATCACAGCTCTTTCCTTTTACCCATTGTCCTCCTCTTTCAAGCTGAAAAGCACGCTCACTATAATCGTTGTGAAGCAAGTAGCCAGCCACGTAATCCAATGCATCTTTTTCTTCTACATAGGATGCCTTTTTGCCTATCACCACGGCCAACTCTACCTCCCAGTCTGTTTTAGTACTGCTTTTGGGGATAACGATATCATCGTCGGGACCCACAATTGCACTGGTAGCTTTAAAAAAGATAATGGGCTCCTTGGGTATTTCCATCTTGCTTTCTAATGCATGATCAGAATAATTCAACCCGATGCAGATCAATTTGGAGGGACGTACCAGTGGAGCACCCAACCGCTCAGCATCGCTAACCACAGGACATTGGGCCGCATTCGTTTTCACCCATTTCTCCAATCTCAAAATTCCGTCATTTTCAAAAAACTGTTCTGTGTAATCTTCTCCGAAAGCGCTTACATCAATTCTTTTGCCATCCAATAAAAGCCCTGGTTTCTCTTGCCCAGCCTTTCCAAATCGTATTAATTTCATATGTGATATTTTACTTTTTATTGTCACATGGAACTCACTTGAAGAATTTCACTAATTCCGTTAGTTCATTTCATGTATTGAAAATTACCGACTAAGCTAAGTCCATTTTTGATGGGAGCCAAACTCGCCTAAGACAAAATCTTATATTATTTTATCCTTTAACACCCCGATCAACTATTAAACAGTTGTTTAATTTAAACGAATGTTTAACTTTGCCGGATGGCGGAAAAAAGGTTGCATATTTTGGAAGCAGCAGAACAACTATTCTTCGAAAAGGGCTTTGAGGGTACTTCCGTGCGTGATATTGCTACCAAAGCCAATGTAAATCTGGCCATGATCTCATATTATTTCGGGTCTAAAGAAAAGTTGTTTATTGCACTGGTGGAAGCGAGGGCCGGTGCGACCCATGATATTTTGAATGAACTGATAACAGATGAAACCCTTGAACCATTTGAGAAAATAGACAGATTGGTTAATTTATATGTAGATAAGATTATTACCAATTCACGCTTTCATTGTATTATGACCACGCACTTACCAACTATCCAATCCGACGAAATCAAAAACCAAATGACGGATGTAAAGCACCGCACGATGGAAAACATCCGAAAAATAATAACTGAAGGACAAAAGAAGGGCAACTTTCGTAGGGTTGATATTGAGCTCACCGTCGCCAGTATTATGGGCACCATCAGCCATATTACTTCTTCTAAACCTTTATATTATAGGATTTACAACATTGAACCCGATAACCCGGAAGTGTATAACAAAAAATTAGTTCCAAAATTAAAAGCCCATCTCAAGCAAATGTTGCGGGCACATTTGCATATCAGTAATGAGTAGAGCTGTCTCGTTGTTCGCCAAAATAGCTACCTTCAGATGGAGAAAAGAAATCAAAAGAGCCGGATATGAAGCTTGCCGTTCAAAAATCTCCCATCCCGGAGGAGAGAATATTTGTTGCGAAAGAATTGCAGGAAAAACACTTTGATCCCATATGGCATAGTCATAGGGAATATCAGTTGTTTGTAGTGTTGGAAGGGACAGGTACTCGTTTTATAGGCGATACTGTCAAATCTTTTACCGCAGGCGACATTACCTTCCTCGGCCCCGGCGTTCCACATCTTTGGCGCAACGATTCCACCTATTTTAAAAAGAGCAGTAAACGGAAGACGCATGGACTTGTAATCTATTTCCGGGAGGGCTTTATTGGGGATTTGTTGGAAAAAGAAGAAATGCAACAGGTAAGGTCACTTTTCAAAAAGGCCGTTCGGGGCATTGAATACCCCGCCGAAATAGCACCACATCTGTCCGAAAAAATACGGGAACTTATAGGCACGCATGGTGCTGCCAGTCTTATTGGTCTCTTAAAAATCCTTGATACACTATCTGTTGAACGCAATTTTCACCTACTTCATAATGAAACGTATAGTTATAACCTGAATGAGTCTGAAACACAACGAATCAATCTTGTGTACAATTATGCCGCACAACATTTTCAGGACAATATAGCGCTGGAAGACATGTCCAAACTACTAAACATGACGCCTACATCCTTCAGCCGTTATTTTAAAATGAAAACCAGCAAGTCCTTTTCAGACTTTCTGAGTGAATTACGTATTCGCCATGCTTGCAAACTATTAATACAGGACGATAGTAAAAGCATCAATCAGATTAGCAATGTCTGTGGTTTTAATACCCTTTCCAACTTTAACCGGCAGTTCAAAGTTTTCATGCAAATGACACCCCGCGAATACAGGGATCAATTTTCCGCACTGTGATATTTTTTCCCATTTTTTGTTTCCGCAGTGTTTTTTGAGACAAAAAACAGTCGGTATTGGGTATAATACGGCAGCAAACACCTTACTATTACCTGTAACTTAGCCGAACTGATTTTTGACTACATAGTAAAACAAAGCTTGCATATGGATGTTCAGTTAGGTGTCAGCACGTGGTTGTGGACTTCTCCCTTTTCGACAGAAAAAGCCGCAGACTTATTTAGGAAAATTAAGACAATGGGCTTTTCGTTGGTAGAAATACCAATTGAAAATGTCGGCGACGTTGATACCAGAATTATAAAATCTTTGCTGGCTGAATATGATTTGAAGGTGGCTGTATGCGGGGCCTTTAGTACAGAAAGAGATTTGGCTTCAGATGATATTACGTTACAGCAAACAGGGATGACATATATCGAAAATTGCATTGAAATAGCTAGCGCAGTGGGAGCCAATATTTTTGCCGGTCCACTGTATGCAGCGGTCGGTAAAGCGCGTATGGTACCTGTAGACCAACGTAAACGAGAGTGGGATCGTGCTGCACAAAACCTGAAAAAGGTAGCGGCAATTGCACAAAATGCGGGTGTTACCTTGGCCATAGAACCGTTGAATCGTTTTGAATCGGATATGATCAATACAGCGGAAGACGCCGTACGTATGGTGAAGGATGTAAATCATTCGTCGCTACGTATAGCATTGGATGGTTTTCACATGAGCCTGGAGGAGAAAAACATGGAGGATGCTTTTGTTACTGCCGGAGACCTGTTGGTGCATGTGCAGGTAGCAGAAAATTATCGGGGGACCCCAGGCACAGGGCAAACAGACTGGCAGTCCTGGAAGCGTGGCCTTGAAAGGATACAATATCAGGGAGCAGTGAGTATTGAAAGTTTCACCCCCGATAATCAATCGTTGGCCGGTGCAGTATGTATCTGGAAAAAATTAGCCGAAAGTCAGGATGTATTTGCTGCTGATGGGCTGGCTTTTCTGAAACAACTCTTGGATCAATAACCGCAAAAATTCTTAAATAGTAAATCATAATTCACATGTCTTCTAAAAAAATCAACATTGCCATTGTTGGATTGGGTTTTGGAGCGGAATTCATTCCTATTTATCAGCGTCACCCTAATGCCAATATGTATGCTATTTGCCAACGGAATAAAGATAAACTGGATGCCGTAGGCGAAGAGTTTGGAATAGAAAAAAGATATACAGACTATGATGAGCTCTTAAAAGATCCGGAGGTACATGCTGTACACATCAATACACCAATACCTGATCATGGCGTACAATCCATCAAAGCGTTGAAGGCAGGAAAACATGTAGCCTGTACCGTGCCAATGGCTACTACTGTAGAAGAGTGTAAACAAATAGTGGAACTGGTAAAAGAAACTGGTTTAACATACATGATGATGGAAACAGTGGTATATGCCCGCGAGTTTCTATTCATGAAAGATCTATACGAAAAAGGAGAACTCGGAAAAATACAGTTTTTAAAAGCAAGTCATCAGCAGGATATGGATGGATGGCCTAATTACTGGCCAGGACTGCCCCCAATGTACTATGCTACACATTGTGTAGGTCCGGTGCTGGGCTTAACCAGAGATGATGCTGAATACGTTTCCTGTTTTGCATCTGGTACCATTCGTGAAGAACTGCATGCGCATTACAACTCGCCTTATGCTGTGGAGAGTACGCATATTAAATTCAGGAACTCCGACTTAAGTGCTTACGTGTATCGTTCGCTGTTTGATACCGCCCGTCAGTATCGTGAAAGTTTTGAAGTATATGGCTCAAAAAAATCGGTAGAATGGCCATTGATTGAAGGGAAACCGCTGGTAGTACACACCGCGAAAAAACCGGAACCGGAAATTCCGGAAGAAGTAGAATCTCCTGATTTTGCGCACCTGCTGCCCGAGCCCATCCAACGTTTTACAACCAAAGGTGTATATGATGTAGACGACAACCAACACTTATCATTTACACAAGGTGCAGGTCACGGAGGGTCACATCCACACCTGGTACATGAGTTTGTAAGCGCCCTGGTAGACGGTCGGGAACCATTTCCCAATGCCCGTCAATCCGCCAATATTACCTGCGTAGGTATACTGGCGCACGAAAGTGCCAAACAAGGCGGGGCCATTATCAAGTTACCCGATTTTACTTTATCCTGAGTTTAATTGTAACAGGTAAACCTTTTAATACAGCCATTAACTATTATGTACATGCGAAAATTAACAAAACCCAACTTGCTGCTGTCGGCCATGTGTATGGCCGTTGTAATGATACTTGTATCATGCGGAGACCAAACGACAGCTATGAAAGATGATCAGCCACGCCGGCTGGAACTGTTACTTCTTGGTCATAAAAGCAAACACCACGATTCTGAACAATTGGCCGAAATACTCATACAGGAGTATTTCAAGAAGGGAATCAATATCAGCTATACCACCAATCCAGATGATATACTGAATGATGATTTTAAACTATACGACGGGTTGATATTGTATGCAAACCACGACAGTATTACTCCGGAGCAAAATACAGCTTTGCTGAATTTTGTATCCTCCGGCAAGGGGTTCATTCCGCTACATAGTGCTTCATGGTGCTTCAGAAATTCTGACGAAGCGGTTAAGCTGATTGGAGGGCAATTTAAAACACATAAGTACGACTCTTTTCCCGCCGTGCTTGTAAAGCCTGAACATCCGGTATTGAAGGATGTTCCAGCTTTTGAAACTGAAGACGAAACATATGTGCATGATAAACTGGCGGATGATATTGAAGTATTAACGGAAAGAGTGGAAGGTGATCATCGGGAACCTTACACCTGGGTTAAAAACTACGGGAAAGGAAGGGTGTTTTATACCGCTTACGGACATAATGAAAAAACATTTGTGAATCCCGGTTTTCAACAATTGGTTTATAATGGAATTCTTTGGGCGGTGGGTGAACACGCAGCCTCCTTACATGCTGCCTATAAAATGCCGGAAGTTATTTATGAGGACGCTAAGATTCCCAACTACGAAAGAAAGGATCCGGCCCCTAAGTTTCAGTTGCCGCTGACACCCGAAGAATCTATGAAATTGATACAGGTGCCAGTTGGATTTGAGTTGAAACTCTTTGCGGCAGAGCCGGATATTCATAAACCTATTCATATGGCATGGGATGAAAAAGGAAGACTGTGGGTTGCTGAAACAGTGGATTATCCAAATATGGTGCGGGAGAATAAAAAGGAAGGCAGGGATCTTATCAAAATATTGGAGGACACAGATGGCGACGGCAAAGCGGATAAATTTACTGTCTTTGCAGAAGGGTTGAATATTCCGACCAGTTTTGTATTTGTAAATGGTGGGATTGTAGTGTCGCAGGCGCCAGACTTTATTTTTCTAAAAGATACAGATGGCGATGATAAAGCCGATGTAAGAGAAGTTATTTCCACCGGGTGGGGGGTATTTGACACCCATGCCGGACCTTCCAACTTAAGATACGGTCCGGACAATCGAATATGGGGAACCGTTGGTTACTCTGGCTTTAGAACACTTGTAGGGGTAGATACTGTAAACTATAGCCAGGGACTGTGGGCGCTGAACAGCGATGGCAAATCATTTGAATGGCTGGGCAACACTACCAATAATACATGGGGCTTGGGTTTTTCAGAAGACTACGATGCGTTTGTTTCTACAGCCAACAATACCCATAGTGCGGCACTGGTGGTACCTAAACGTTACCTTGATAAAGCGGGACTGACCAATGAGACAGGTATCGAAAAAATAGAAAGCCATTATCGGATGCATGTGGCTACAAAAAATCTTCGTCAGGTAGACGTGCATAACGGATTTACGTCTGCTGCCGGCCATAGTTTGTATACCGCCAGAAAATTTCCGAAGTCTTATTGGAATAGAGTGGCGTTTGTTACAGAGCCTACGGGTCGGGTTATTCATAAAAACATTATTGAACCCGATGGCGCCGGATTCAAAGAAGGAGAGGATGGTTGGAACTTTGTTACCAGTGCCGATGAATGGTTTGGACCGGTACAGGCAGAAGTAGGACCTGATGGAAATGTATGGTTCCTGGACTGGTACAACTTTATTATTCAGCACAACCCAACACCGGAAGGTTTTGACAACGGAAAGGGAAATGCACACATCAACCCATTGAGGGATTCTGCAAAGGGAAGAGTTTACTGGGTGCAGCCAAAACAATCAAAAAAGACGGTTTCTTTAAAACTGGATAAGAAAGACAAAAGCGGGCTCATAAAAGCTTTGAGCAACGATAATATGTTTTGGCGCAATACAGCCCAACGGCTTTTAGTTGAAAACGGAGATCTGTCTGTAGTACCCGATCTGATCAAGCTGGTGAACAATACAGCTATTGATGCTATCGGACTAAATCCCGCCGCAGTACATGCACTGTGGGTGCTTGATGGTCTTAAAGCCATTGCAGGCAATAAAGAAGCACTTGCAGCGGTGACAAAAGCATTAAATCATCCGGCCGTCGGGGTAAGAAAAACAGCGATACAGGTGATTCCGGCTACAGAAGAGGTTGCTAAAATTTTTCTGGAGAAAGGGCTGTTTGAAGACAAAGATTTGCAGGTGATGTTGCATTCCATATTAAAGAGCTGTGATTTCCCGCTTTCCGACGAGTTGGGCAAGAAGCTTTTTGATTTATCGAGTAAACAAACGTCTGCTACCGAAGACAGATGGATTCAAAAAGCATTATATGTAGCGTCGAGAGTACAACATGCTGGCTATCTGAAAGCGATTCAATCAGCGGGGCTGAATTTGGAACCTGAGTTAGGCAAGGCGCAATTGATACACCGGATTTTGCTTGGCAATAAAATTGACCAGATTAATGTGTCGAAAGGAAGCAGTATATCCGGTAACCAATTGCCCGATTTTTCACGCAAGGAAATTTATGTTTCCGGAAACGTAGAGCTTCGTCCCGATACGGAAGGACCTTTAGTAGCCCAGGGAAATAGCACCAACGGGTATGCACTATATGTGGATAAAAGCAGGAACCTTTCCTACCAGGTAAACCAGGATGGAAAATCCAGCATCATTCAATCTAAAGAACCCGTACCCGCTAAATTCTCATTCGTGATAACCTTGTTGAAAGATGGTACCATGCAACTGATAATTGATAGTAAGCCTGCCATCACCGGAAAAACGAAAGGGTTATTCAGTGTTAGTTTGAGAAGAAATGGTTTGCGTTTTGGTCAGGACCGTTGGTCAAAAGGGGTTGATAAGCCAGGGAACTATCCTGATAATGCCTCTCTGGGTGATCTGGTATTTTCAGGTCGTGTAGAGACTCTCTTTTCAGAATCAGCAATCATTGACCTGGGAAAACCAGACCAGGTGATTGTACTGAAAACCATTCAGCATGAGATGAAGTTTGCTAAGGAAGAATTGAGAGCAAAAGCGGGAAGCGTTGTGGAGTTGGTGTTGGATAATATAGACTTTATGCAACACAACTTCCTGTTATTGGCTCCGGGCACTACGGAAAAAGTAGGATTGGCAGCGGATAAGATGGCGGAGAGTCCGGACGGCATTAAACTGGAGTACATTCCACAAATGCCGGAAGTGTTGTATGCAACGCCCTTGGTAAACCCAGATAGCAAATTTAGCCTGAAGTTTAGGGTGCCCGAGATGCCAGGCAAGTATCCTTATATATGTTCTTATCCGGGACACTGGCGGATTATGAAAGGAGTATTGATTGTAGAAAGATAATGGCATGATTTACAATAAAAAGACCGGCTTTTCAGCCGGTCTTTTTATTGTAAAATCTATAAGGTTTGCGGGAGAAGTGCGGCAAACCTTATAGGTTTATAAATAAACTGTAAAACTTTGGATGCCCTGACGCACAAATATGGAACAATAGAATTTGTAGATTTGTATATCAAGCTGCAAAATGATGATGGAATCGAAATACAATTCGACAAAGATCCATTTATCTATTCTCGTTCTAATGGAAAGGTCGTCGGAGTTTCCCGATTAGATTGGGGCCATAGGCTCACCATCAAACTTGATAGTTTTGTAATATAGTTATGTACAAATAGACTCAATACTTGTGAAGCACGGGGATAGCATAACCCAAGGACAACCAATTGAAAAAAACTCTTCCCAAAAGTCTATTATTTTCGTAGTTAGTAAGGGAGCTTTTTTTGAACCCTCGTTTAATTTTATACCCAAAAAAAGACTTTCGCTTTTAATAAAATTAGGACTCTTTAGTTTGAGTGCTTCAACAAATATTGACAGTGCCATTATCTACTATTTACCAATAAACTCAACATTTACGCATCATATTTCGCCCGATAATATCGATGTAAAAAAAGAGCCATTTATAATTCAGGACACATTTACGCTAAAACACCTCAACAACATTTTGCAGGATAGTCTCTTTGCATTGCCTATTAAAAAGGATAGCGATAATGTTGATACCAGGATTGTTGTTAGATGTTATAAAAGAGGAATTGTCATAAAAGAAATTATAGTAGGAGATGATAACGGAATCTCTTTAATTGATGGTTCACCAGTTATAATTTCAAATATTGATGTAGTTCTGCGCTTTATTTATAGCATGTCATTTAGCGCCTTATTCGGAAAAGCAGAAAACGTACTTCAAAACCGTAAAAAGGAGAATTATAATTAATTGAGATACGAGATACAAATTAAAGGCAGATGTAAACCTATAAGGTTTGCAGGGCTGAAACGCCGTACGGCAAACCTTATAGGTTTATAAATAAAGCCATTGCTTATTTCGCTGCTACCTGTAAGTAATGCAACAAATCAGCTACTTCCTGCTCACTCAATGTAGTTAGCAAACCCTGTGGCATCAACGACATATCTGTTACTTCTTTTGATTGTATGGACGACTTATTAATGATTACATCATCCTGTCCGGCTAATCGCATGGTGAGCTGTCGTTGGTTTTCGCCTACGATATTACCGGAATAAGTTCTTCCATCACGGGTGGTAACCACTACCATTTTATAGTCGTCCTGAATTTCTTCGCTGGGGTCGAGGATGTTGAACAATAAATACTCCAGGTTAGATCGGTTAGAGCCGGTAAGATCGGGTCCCACTATACCTCCTTGTCCAAACATTTTATGACAACTGCCGCAGGTTTTAGCAAATACTGCCTGTCCCCTGCCAGCATCCGCTGTTTTCGACACGGAACTTTTCATCAAATCCCTGTATTTTTTATACAACTTTTCATCCCTTGGTTTATCGTCTATTGGTCCCCACACTTCCACAAATCCGCTGCCCACTACTCTGCGCAATTGTCTCGCAGCGTTGGCAGAAATTTCTCTCTTGGGAATACTACCAGTTTTAATTTCCTGTGTCAGCATCCAGCCATACGTAGGCCGGGAAGAAAGTGTTTGAATAGCGACAGCTTTTTCTTCGTCGTTCAATGATTTGTATTTGCTGACCAACAGATTTCCCAGTGATCTTCTGTCAAAAGCAGCAATAGACCGGATAACATCTATTCTTAGTTGCGGATCTTCCATCAACTCGGGTATTATCACTGCCAGATCATTTCTTTGCTGTACTGTTAGCGCCTGCAAGGCTTTCTTACGTTGATCTATACCTGCAGTTTTGTTGTTCAGTGTGGTTAGTGCACGTTGAGCGGCTTCGCTGTCTCCAAACATATCAGCTATCTGATCCATAAGTTTCGCTGCACTGTCATCCTTCTTTTTTACTGACGCATAAACATTTTGCCATGTAGAAGGAGGTGTAATGTCTGTTCTCCCT
Source organism: uncultured Terrimonas sp. (assembly GCA_964604365.1). Classification (GTDB taxonomy): domain Bacteria; phylum Bacteroidota; class Bacteroidia; order Chitinophagales; family Chitinophagaceae; genus Agriterribacter. The sequence goes on along the minus strand of CAZRYS010000002.1, from coordinate 9,112 downwards.
TCCATTCCGTTCATCATCCCTTCCAACAAAGCTTGTAACATGGGTGGACGATTTCCTATAGCAGTTACCAGTTCTCCCATTGCATTGCCATCAACAGCTCTGCGGGCTACATGCCTTGCGATCAAAGGCATTTTGGTATTGGAAGCTAGTTTCAAAGCCCTTGCAGGGTCTTCTTTTGTCAGGCCTTCTAAGCCAAACCAGATCATTTTGGGTATATTGTGATCTTTGTTATCGGCTTCATGTTGCAGCAAACCTTCCGCTATTTTCCATCCTGTTTCTTTATCCAACCTTTGGATGGCAGACGCAAGGTATAGCCGTACAACAGCAGACTGATCTGAACCAGCCATGCTGATAAATTTTTTCTTTGCGTCAACAGAAGGATTCTTGTCTTCGCATAGTAATTGTATCGCCCATGCTCTTATATGCTCTTCTTTGTCGGCTAGTGCTTTTTGCAAAACATCCGCCGGAAGTTTGTTGATATTATGCAGCGACCACAATGCTTTCAAACGGATATTAACATTGGGATCGGATTGAAATAATTTTAATAACATAGCAGGTACTTCGGCTGAAAGTTTACCCAAAGCCGCCCGTGATTGCAAGAGCAATCGTGCCCGTCGGGTATGCCAGTCGCTTTTACTAGTTTGCAAATCCACCAATTGCGCATCACTCATTTTAGTTAAGTCTCCATATCTCCCCTCCCAGTTTTCGGCATTTGATTTCTCTGGCATAATTCGGAAAATACGACCTGTTTCACTGTTCAATACTTTTTGACCGCAGATGTCAGCGTCATGCCAATCCAATGCATATAATCCACCATCAGGGCCTATCTCCATGCTAAAACCTACCCATTGCGCATTATTGGCCATCATAAAATCGTCGCCATGACGAGCTACAAAACCAGAACCCCTTGGCTGGAGTATATCAGACAGTACGGCATGCTCATGAATATTGGCCATAAATATCCTTCCTTGTTGCGAAGCAGGAAATGCATCCGATTGGTAAATGCGGGCACCACCATGTGCTGAGCGATGGCTATGGTTGGTGATCGTTTTTATATCATCATATACATAAGGATTAAAATGCTGACCACCCTGGCGATGGTAAATACCACCGGGGATAACGTGCCACATATGGGGAATTACACAGGCACTGATAAACAATTGTCCTTTGGCATCATAGTCAATACCCCAGGGATTGCTGAAACCATGGGCTACCACTTCAAAAATATCTTTGGTAGGATGATAACGCCATACCCCACCGTTAATATCTACACCCTCACCCTTCAAAATATCTTCCGGGAATGCGTCCTTGTGTTTATATAGTTTTCCTTTTCCTTCTGGTTTCCTAACTTTAGATGGCGTGGCAAAACCCTGGCAACCATATAACCAGCCATCGGGTCCCCAATGCAGACTATTGAGTGTTTCGTGACGATCTGCTATACCCCATCCCGTTAGTCTTACCTCTATATCATCCATGTCTGCTTTATCGTCATGGTTTCTATCGGGCACAAACAATAAATTGGGCGGCGCCCCAATATACACACCATCAAAACCTACCGCTATGGCAGCGGGGAAAGCCAATCCTTCCATAAAAACTTTTCGGGTGTCTGCTTTTCCATCACCGTCAGTGTCTTCCAAAATTAATATCCTGCTATCGCCCGCATTCGAAAAACCATACCCTCTTGATTCGTAGTCTCTGTTTTCGGCTATCCATAACCGTCCTTTGTCATCCCAGCAGAAAGCCATTGGCTGTGTCATCAGTGGTTCTGCGGCCCACACGTTTACATTATAGCCGTCTTTTACAGTCATAGCGGCTACAGCTTCATCCGGAGTCAGAAATTTAGCGTTCAGTGCTTCATTCTGCGCTATCTTCCACATCATAGCGGTGGAATACAACGCATTTTCGTTACCGGTAAATACCGACCATAATTTGTTGAGTTCATAGTCATCCAGATCACCGGTATATACTACCATTTGATGTCGGATAACCTCAGAAGCACCAGATTTTATTTGGATATCATTTTCCCGACTCGGTGCCGGGCCAATTCCCATTTGTCCGTCTACCCGCCAATGCTGTGGATAGCCTCTGTTTTCAGGATGGTCGAATACAGCAATATGCGCCCAGTCTTCGCGTCCCTCTATTTGCATGCCCACATCTACCCAGGTAGCCTGTTGTCCCTCCGCCTGTTTATTTTTCTGGCGTACACTATTCACTACTTCCGCTTCTATGCCTTCTTTCCAAGGCATTCTTAAAAATAATCCGCCATAATCGTATTTTCCAATTGTAACATCGGTTTTCGCATCTCCCCGCCACTCCAGTGTTATCACCAAACGACCGCTGTCTTCTTTCAACTTCCACTTTTGTGTTTCTGTTAAGAGTGTGTTTCCTTGGTCGTCCAACATATCATAGACTGTTTGCCAACCTACTTCGCCACCTTCTTTTTCTGATACAAATGCTGAAGATCGTCTCCAGTAGTCGCCGCCTGGATTATGAAAATAATCTCTGCCATTAACTCGAGTAAAACCCCAGTAAATACCGGTTTGATGTTTATGATGTCCGGGGCTGTATTCCGTTAACACGCCCTTGCCATCAGGTGCAGTCAGAGGATGCAGGTAAGGACGAAAGTCTTCTTTCGCATGCTGAACAAGAATCGGCTCCTTGCTTCCCTCCCGGAAAACAGAAATCGCACCGGAAGTTTCATCCTGTGTGACATAAAAATTACCATTTCCCGGCTCATCGGATGCCTTGTTTTTATCACGTTGAACGCAAGCAATCAGGGAAGACACAAAAATTAATAGACAAAATCTTAATTTCATTACAATAATAAATTGACCTTTTTAGTGGGTTGATTCCAGCTTTAAATATACCAAAAGAAAGGATAGGAACTGTTCTCGCTAATTTCTTCAATCATTCTTTACCTTTATATTCAATATGCCAGGATTTCATTTACAGGACACCGTTAATTTGTTATCCAAACTGAGCATCAGGCGGAGCTGGAACGCTTTGAAAGTTTTCAGCAGTTTTCATATCAGTCGCTGGACCCGCCGACCTGTTCAATGGGGATACCCTGTTTCTATTTCCTTTGAGCCAACCACCTCCTGTAATCTTCGTTGTCCCGAATGTCCTAGTGGGCTACGAAGTTTTTCCCGTTCTACTGGTATGTTGCAGAAAGATTTTTTCCGGACAACTATCGATGATATTCATAAAGAATTGCTCTACCTTATCTTCTATTTTCAGGGGGAGCCCTACCTCAATCCTGATTTTTTGGAAATGGTACAATATGCTTCGCAAAAGAAAATTTATACGGCTACCTCTACCAATGCCCATTATCTGAATGATGAAAATGCCAGGAAGACGATAGAAAGTGGTTTGGACAGACTCATCATCTCAATTGACGGCACTACGCAGGATGTGTACCAACAGTATAGAAAAGGCGGCAACCTGCAGAAAGTAGTAGAGGGTGCAAAGAGGATTGTGGAATGGAAGAAAAAATTAAAAAGCAAAACACCCTTTGTGGTTTTTCAGTTCCTGGTAGTAAAACCGAATGAACACCAGGTAGAAGAAGTGAAACAACTGGCAGAAGAAGTGGGCGTAGACGATATATGGTTTAAAACGGCGCAGGTATACGATTATGAAAATGACCCCAACAATCTTATTCCATCAATAGACAAATACAGTCGCTACCGGAAAACAAAAAAAGGGCATGTATTAAAAAACAAAATGGACAATCATTGCTGGAAACTATGGCATGCCAATGTGATTACCTGGGATGGACTGGTGGTCCCCTGTTGTTTTGATAAAGACGCTATGCACCGGCTGGGAAATTTGAAGATGCAAAGTTTTAAAGAGGTATGGCACAATGACAATTACAAACAATTCAGAAAAGAATTGATGACAAGCAGAAAAAATATTGATATCTGTGCCAATTGTAGTGAAGGCACCAAAGTATGGAGTTAAAAAATCTTTTTCAATGCTTTTACACATACACCCAATAGATCCACAACCCAGGCAAATTAAAACCATCGTAGAATGTTTGTTGGACGGAGGCATCATTATATACCCAACAGACACTATATATGGTTTGGGTTGTGATATTTTTCAGCACAAAGCCATTGAGAGAATTGCCAGAATAAAGAATGTGGATCCGCAAAAAGCTAACTTTTCTTTTGTTTGTCAGGATCTTAGTCAGTTAAGTCTATATACCAAAAGTACTTCCACTGCCATGTACCGGTTGCTGAAATCTTATTTACCAGGCCCCTACACTTTTATTTTGCCGTCTAGTAAAGAAGTACCCAAAATCCTAAAGAATAAGAAAAACACGGTGGGTATCAGGGTGCCGGATAACAATATCACCCGCATGATAGTAGAAGAACTGGGACATCCGATACTTAGTACGACATTGCCTGGTGAAATGGTAGAAGAATACACTGATCCGGAGCTGATGGAACGCAATTTCCACAAATTGGTAGATATAGTGGTAGACGGAGGTATCGGCGGGATGAAGCCGTCTACAGTTATAGATTGCACAGGCGACACGCCCGTATTGGTCAGAAAAGGGATCGGCGAATGGCCGGAGGAAGAAATATAACAATCGATCTTTCAATAGGAAGCAATTTACAGCCTCGACGTTCACTACCTCAGATTATAAACTTCATAAGGTTGGATCCGGTGGTCAGCAACGTTATGGGTCCATCGGTTCGGTTGGATCTATATGTAAAGCTTCGATAAGTGGATAAAACTCTACCTCGGTTTCGCTAAGCCGTTTGCCGGGCCTAAATGGTGTCATATCAAGTTCCTTCAGACACCTCGCAACGAGCAGATTTGAAATCATAAAACTCTGTCCCCTGGAAGTGCTTATAAGTCCAGGCTTATCAAACGGCATTCCATAACGATACATCAGGCGCACACAATTACGCAGGTTAGTAGTTGTATGCCTCGCATGTGGGTCTATAATGACCGCATTCTCAGGAACACCTAAAGTGTTTACCAGAAATTTTTTCATTTCATATGCCTCATTATATTTAGTCTTGTAGGGATGTACATTTCCTCCTGATACCACGATAAAAGGCGCCATCCCTTTTTTATATTGAAGAACGCCCAATCTTAATCTCAACATCGCTTCACCGCTTAAAGCAGTAACAGCATCATTAGGCCCAGCCCCGGGAATCAATATAACAGAATAGGGATAGCGGCTCCAATTGATCTTTGATACTTCCAGGAAAGCTTCTCTGTTGGCAGACTCCTCCATGGGTTCAAAGTCGCCAGCCTGCATACGTCCATTTACTTCCAAAAAACGAAGGGCGGCAGATTTAGGGATGGCAAAAAACAAGTCGGCTTCTTTTGTTTCACCCGCAATTACATAAGCAGCCGTATGGATAAATGTGCGGTAAAACCATTGTTGCACATCAAAGCTGATAGAGTCAATATTGGGATAATTGGCTTTGGCCCCTTCCGCATATACGCCAATAGTAAAATTGATACCCATAGCGTCCTGTTCCCATGCCCGCACCAGCAAATCGGCAGCGGAAAGACTGTCAAATAATACATAGGTGCCGGAAGGTCTTAAATGCTTTTTAACCAGGTTTCCCAACGCATTGTTATCCTTATACAGGCGGCGAAGGCTGTTACTAACTATTTTAATTTCTGCTGCATTGAATTTTAAAATATTGGTATAACACGCCACAAGGTTTTGGCACCGGGTTAAGGACTGTTGAAGGGAATCCTGTTTGGAGGTCAATATTTTTTTGAGCGCCGCGTCTTGTGCAAGCAGGCTTCTGGTATTCACATCCTGCTCAAAAAGTGTCAATAGGTAGTAGTTTTTTGATTGTACCTGATCGACACTCCTCAACAACTTATATTGTTGCACAGGAAATTTCTGTGCCTTTGCTGGTAAAATGTAAAAAAATAGTAATAAAGCTACAAATATTCTCATGCCGTAATTATAGATGTAAAGCTAAGAGTATCAGTCGACTCCCTGTTAAGTGTATGTTACCTAATCATTTAATTAGAATTAACAGCCAGATAAATTTAGTTTTTTTTGAATACAACAGGGTATACTAATTTTGTATGCAGCTGTAACATTTTTAAACGCCCTGCGTATAACTTTCTGAAATGATGAAACTGAATAGCCTGTTACCAGGCAGGAAATAACTGCAGATGACTGAAAAGGAATACAACGAATGTGTTACTAATTATGCCGATAATGTATTCAGGTTTATATTTAAAAACCTGAGGAATGAGGAGGATGCCCGTGATGTAGTGCAATCGGCTTTTGAGAAAATGTGGCGAACAAGAGAAACGGTAGAATTTGCAAAAAGCAAACCCTTCCTTTTCACTATTGCCTACAACCAGATGATAGACCATATTCGCAAAGGCAAAAGAATAGTATTAAAAGACGAATTTAGAGAGGACGCAAAAGTGAAACAGCCGGATAATAGTATTAAGAAAATATTAGAACAGGCACTGGACCGGCTGAATGAAACGCAGAAATCGCTGGTAATGTTGAAGGATTATGAAGGATACTCTTATGAAGAAATAGGGAAAATTACCGGGCTGAGTGAAAGCCAGGTGAAAGTGTACCTGCATCGTGCAAGAGTACAATTGAAAGAATACCTGGTAAAAATGGATAATCTTATTTAAACTAAGAATGACAATTACTAAACATAATTACGAAGAGTTTTTTCTGCTGTACGTAGACAATGAGCTAAATGCATCGGAAAAAAAGGCAGTTGAAGATTTTGTGAAGGAATATCCGGAATACCGGGAAGAATTGGATGCACTTTTGCAAACGCAACTGCAGGCACCAGCAATGGGTTTTGATAAATCCTTCCTATACAAGTCTGAAATCTTTGACGATGGCTTGCTGGTACAATACATTGACAACGAGCTGGCAGAAACTGAACGCAATATTGTGGAGGAAACGGTGCAAAGGAATGAAGTTGTTGCAAAAGAGTTAGCCTTATTACAGCGTACCAAACTAACAGCAGAAGTAATTCCGTTTAAAAACAAAGAAGTATTATACAGGAAAGAAGGCAGGGTGGTGCAGGTCATTACTTGGCGCCATTGGGTAGCAGCAGCTTCGGTACTATTAATGGGTGGTTTGTTTTGGTTAAATATGAACAATCCATCCACTGTAACGCAAACGAATCCTGTTATTTCTAAAAACGCCGAAAATAATAACACCAGCCCGCTTGTTGCTGAATTGCCAACAAACCAGATACCGGAGATATCAAAAAAAGAAAGTCTTAGCAAAAATGAAAGTCCGGAAAAACAAAGTAATATAAAAGCAGCAACAGGAAAAGATCAACAGGTTGGCAGTACAAAACAGGTTGGCAATACACAACAGATCATTTTAGAAAATATAGCAGCAACAACTAAACCAAAAATTGAAACTGTAACGGACAATAAACCGCTCACCAACGAGATAGCGAAAATAGAGGTCCCTATTCCGGAAACTACCATCAGCCCTGTAAAACCGGTTATACTCAGTGAAGATGATTTTATCGGAGAAGAGAAGGACGTTATAGCGGCAGTAGAACCTGGTATACTCACTGGCGATGAAATCAATGAAAAAGAAAGCAAACTCAACGGAAATATTCGCGGATTTTTAAGGAAGACATCCCGTATTATAAACAGAAGCAAAGTCACCGAACCCGATGCAGAGGAAGAAGCAAGTAAATCTGTTGTAAGGATAGCCAGCTTTGCAATCGCAAAAAAATAAGCAATAAATTTTTAAATTTAACACGATGAAAAAAACACATCTATTGATGATGGGAGGGCTATTGATATGCCTGGCGGGTAAAGCACAGTCCGATACCAACCCGGACAAAAAAGCCGATACTGTGAGAGTAGGCAGCATAGTGATCATAAAAGACGGAGAGAGTTCTACCGAAGTCATTACAGAAACCGAGGTAAAAAAAGGTAGATACAAACAATTTCGTAAAAAAGGACGTGTGTCTACCAATTGGATCATTCCTGATATCGGATTTGTTAACTATCACGATAAAACGAATTATGCAGGAGCCGAAGCGCAGAGCTTTGTGCATGGGCAAACTGCAGGACACCCTGCCGGCAAAAGCGATTTCGCACTAAAACCTTCTTCTTTTAATTTGAATGTGTGGCTTTTTATGCAGCGAATGAGTTTACATAAGAACTATGTAAATCTGAAATATGGAATAGGCATAGACCTCAACAGGCATTACTACAAATCAGATATACGTTACATAGATGGGGCAACACCGTATGTTGAGCGCCAGGGAGTGGATATGGACTATAATCGTTTGAGTTTGGATTATGTTACGGTTCCGCTGATGATAAATATCAATCCTAACCCAGGCAAAAAATATGGTTTAAGCTTTAGCGCCGGGGTAAGTGCCAGCTATTTGTATCGTGGACGCAATCGCCAAAAAAGCAATGATTTTGGAAAGTTCAAAGAGGTAAGCGACTTCAATTTTGAAAGGTGGAAAATGGCTTACATTGCTGAGTTGGGGCTAGGTCCGGTAAAGCTATATGGGTCTTATTCTATCACTCCTTTGCACCAATATGGTGTTGATATCCATCCTTATACTGTTGGTATCCGGTTTAGTGGATTATAAATATTTTTCAGTTTTCTCATGTTTACGGCCTTCGTTTCAACGGAGGCTTTTTTGCGGCTGGCAAACACTGTTAGAACCGGGACTATGCATTAGGATTTTTCTTGGCGTCTATTTTCATGTCAGTATTTTTGACAATCATCGATGTAGATGTAATTACTATAGCTGAGTATACAGTAGTAATGTAGTTGATCGAAGCGGTCGCCAAACGGCCGTACATCGTCTACGCCTGAGGCCAGACAGGTTATGGCGTGTGCTTTTGGGTTCGTTTTGCACAAGCAAAAGGAACGAAAAAAATGGTAGAGCGCATAAGATTTATAGCAATTTGCAGGCTATGACTGACTTATGTTTTGTAATAACCAAACAGGTGACTATCAAAAACGGTGGTTGCTTAAATAACTTAGCCTTTTGCTGACAATTAAAATGTCTATTGCATAATTCGGGTTCAATGCCGTTTAGTTAAGGATTTAATTTAAACGAGACAGGATTTAATTCAAAACTTTCAAACAATTTTCTTGATA
>CAZRYS010000001.1:14410-336072 GCA_964604365.1 uncultured Terrimonas sp. | reverse complement strand
CTACAGTAGTGCAAAAGCCTAATCAGGGCGTTCCGGGGAATTGGGTGTAATAATTTCCCGGCGGCTTTTCGATACTTTTTCCGCAAAAAGTATCGAAGAAAATTGATTGAAGTTTTGGTGTAGATCCGGCCTACAGTTAAAACCGGGATTATGCATTAGGATTTTTCTTGGCGTCTATTTTCATGTCAGTATTTTTGACATTCATCGCTGTAGATGTAATTACTATAGCTGAGTATACAGTAGTAATGTAGTTGATCGAAGCGGTCGCCAAACGGCCGTACATCGTCTACGCCTGAGGCGAGACAGGTTATGGCGTGTGCTTTTGGGTTCGTTTTGCACAAGCAAAAGGAACGAAAAAAATGGTAGAGAGCGTAAGATTTATAGCAATTTGCAGGCTATGACTGACTTATGTTTTGTAATAACCAAATAGGAGACTATCAAAACGGTGTTTGATGCTTAAATAACTTAGTCTTTTGCTGACAATTAAAATGTCTATTGCATAAACCGGGTTAAAATAAAACCTTAACTAAACGGCATTAAGTTTGGATTAAATATCCCACAAAAGAAATCAACTCATCAAGCACTTTGATGAGCCAGACAAATGGCGTATGATTATGGACTAATAAGTTGTCGTCTGGAAAAATGCGCTTGCAAAGAATACAGCCACAAAGATTCTACACCTTATAGGAACTTCTCTCCCTTTGAAATTTTTATTTGTGAAACATATTCTTTGATTTCCTGCTCCTTTTCACGGTCGCATATCATTAACACGTCACCGGTATCTATTACTATATGATTTTCTAAGCCCTGTAGTACAATTAGTTTTTCTTTCGGCACCTGGATAACGTTTTTATAGGCATCGATGAGTAAAAAATTGTCTGCCGATACCGCATTGTCGGCTTCGTCTTTTTCCATATTGTTGTAAGCGGCATTCCAGGTACCCAGGTCACTCCATCCAAAGCTAGACGGAATGAGATAAACATTATCTGCTTTTTCCATTATACCATAGTCGATGGATATATTGGTTAAAAGCGGGTAAATCCTTTCAACGGCTGCTTTTTCATCCGGTGTATTCAATAAAGGTTCTTCTGTAACAAACAACTCGTGAAATTCCGGCAGGTATTTTTCGAAAGATTGTACAATAGAACGGGCTTTCCATACAAAGATGCCTGCATTCCACAAAAACTCACCACTCTCCACGAATGTCGTAGCCAGTTCGAGATTGGGTTTTTCGGTAAAGGTTTTTACTTTGTATACATTGTCACTCACTTCGTATTGTTCTATTTGTATATACCCATATCCTGTATTGGGATGCGTGGGCTTGATACCCAATGTGGTCAAGGCATTGTTGACCCGCACAAAACTTAAAGCCTCGATACATACTTTTTTAAAAGCAATTTGTTCCAGGATAAGATGGTCGGCCGGTGCGCAAATCAGGCACCCTTCCGGGTTCATTTTATTGATTTTATAGGAAATGTATGCGATGCAAGGGGCCGTATTTTTCCGGGAAGGTTCGCCCAGAATGTTTTCTTCGGGTATATCGGGAAGTTGTGTTTTTACAATAGGAATGTACTCTTCCGATGTTATAACAAAAATATTTTCCACCGGCACAAAATCCACAAATCGGTCGAAAGTGTTTTGAATAAGTGTTTTGCCCGTATTAAGAATGTCGAGAAATTGTTTGGGATAGGCTGTACGACTCAAGGGCCAAAAGCGGCTTCCGATACCACCAGCCATTATAGCCACGTAATAGTTTTTCTGCATGCTGATTTAGAATAAAAACAATTGTAACGTATATACTTTTAGTAAAGGCAAGTTAGGTTATATTATTCAATAACACTAAATAATACCTTCTCTTACAAGGTCATGCAAATGTAAAATGCCGGTATATTTTCCTTGTTCATTAGTTACCAGTAATTGGCTGATGCTGTTTTTACGCATTGTATCCAGCGCCAGTATAGCCAATGCTGTTTCTGCTATTTGTTTGGGAGCGGGGCTCATTATGTCTTTTGCTGTTATACCGTCCAGGCGATCTTTTTGCTGCAGCATTCTTCTTAGGTCACCATCGGTAACAATACCGCAAATACCGTTTTCATCAATTACTGCGGTAGCCCCCATCCTGTTTTGTGTAATAGCCACGATCACTTCTTTCAGATTGCTGTTGAGGGCAACAGCGGGTCGCGCATCTTTTATAAAAAGATCTTCTACCCGCAGATACAATCTTTTTCCCAGCGTACCTCCCGGGTGAAATTTGGCAAAGTCTTCGCTGGCAAACCCCCTGATTTCCATAAGGCATACAGCCAGAGCATCTCCCATAGCCAATTGGGCAGTAGTACTGGCAGTGGGTGCCAGGTTGTTGGGGCAGGCTTCCTGCGAAACGGTGGTATTCAATACATAATTGGCATTGGCGGCCAAATACGATTGAGTGTTACCAGTCATTGCGACAATTGTGTTTCCAAAATTTTTTATGATCGGAAGCAATACCCGTATTTCTTCGCTTTCCCCACTTTTGCTGATCAACAATACGATGTCATCGGGTTGCACAATTCCCAAATCCCCGTGGATAGCGTCTGTAGCATGCAGAAATGAAGAAAGGGTACCGGTAGAATTAAGAGTCGCTACAATTTTTTGTGCAATTAATGCACTCTTGCCAACGCCACTGATAACCAATCGGCCTTTGCCTGTTACGATCAATTTCACTACTGTTTCAAATTGATTGTCAATCTGCTCTGCCAGTTGTTTTACGGCGTCAGCTTCCAGTAGTATAGTCCTTCGCGCAATATCTATGATATTCTCTTTCATGTTCAAACTGCAAACCTACTTGAAAAAGCTAAAAAGCAGCCTTTTTTGATGAGGCACAGCCAGTTGGTTAATAGAGATATTTAATCGCTATTCTAAAAGACTTTGGAATGTTTCCGAAAATGAGTACACGGTTTCTTTTTTTATGTTAATGATTTTTAATATCTTTTATTACTTATTACAAATCATTTAAATGTAAATTGAATTTAAACTTCCAAAAGAAATCTTAATGTAGTAACTTCGGGCACTTTTTTATGCATAACCCTATGCAATGAGAGTGTGATGAAATGATAGATAGACATGGCAACAGCAAAGAAAACGGCTACTAAAGCAAAACCAACACCCAAAGCTTCAAAAACCAACGGTGTTGCTAAAGAGAAAGAAAGCAAATCTTCAAACATTGACCTGACAGCAAGCCTTCAGGAATATTTTGGTTTTGATAAATTTAAAGGTAACCAGCTGCCCGCTATAGAAAGTTTGCTGGCGGGACGCGATACCTTCGTGATCAAACCAACAGGGGGCGGCAAAAGTCTTTGTTACCAACTACCGGCCCTTGTGAGTCCTGGTTGTGCTATAGTGGTATCGCCACTGATTGCTTTGATGAAAAATCAGGTGGATCTGGTTAGGGGATACAGCAGTGATGATGATGTGGCGCATTTTCTGAATTCCACGCTTACCAAAAAGGAAATCAAGGAAGTGCAGGATGATTTAATGCAGGGACACACCAAACTACTATATGTAGCACCGGAAACGCTCACCAAACAGGAGAACCTGGATTTTTTCCGAAACCTGGAGCTGTCCTTTTTTGCGGTGGATGAGGCACACTGTATCTCTGAATGGGGACACGATTTTCGTCCGGAATACCGGCGTTTGCGGGAAATGATGACTGAAATAAATCCCGACATCCCGGTGATAGCCTTAACGGCAACCGCTACGCCAAAAGTACAGAGTGATATCGTTAAAAACCTGGGACTTCGCAATCCAAAAATTTTTATTTCCTCTTTCAATAGATCCAACCTTTATTACGAGATATTACCCAAAATAAAAAAGGACCAGACGATAAAAAGTATGGTGAAATTTATTGTGGGGATGAAAGGTAAAAGTGGTATCATATATACACTCAACCGAAAGACAACGGAGGAATTGTCGGATGTGTTGACTGCGAATGGCATCAAATCCGTGCCCTATCATGCCGGTTTTGATGGTAAGTTAAGGGCTGAGCGGCAGGATTTATTTTTGAATGAAGATGTGCAGGTAATAGTAGCCACCATTGCTTTCGGAATGGGAATAGATAAACCGGATATCAGGTTTGTTATTCACTATAATATCCCTAAATCAATTGAAAATTATTACCAGGAAACTGGCCGGGCCGGACGTGATGGATTGGAGGGAAAATGTATCTTATATTACTCGCATAAGGATGTTGCGAAACTGGAGCACCTGATGCGGGATAAACCGTTGAGCGAAAGAGAAGTGGGGGCTCAATTGATAAACGAAACTGTAGCTTTTGCAGAAGCGGGTGTTTGTCGCAGAAAGATATTAATGAGTTATTTCGGGGAATCTTACACCACTGAAAACTGCGGAAATTGCGATAACTGTCTTCATCCAAAAGAAAGATTCGAAGCGAAGGACGATGTGGTGAAAGCAATGAAAGTGATTAAGAAACTGGATGAGCGGTTTACTACCGACTATGTAGTGAATATGTTGGTAGGAAGACTAACCCCTCAAATCAATATGTATCGTCATGGTGGCGTTCCTGAATTTGCCATCGGCAACAATCAGCCGGATCATTACTGGAATTCCCTGATACGGCAGATGTTGCTGGAAGGGCTGCTGGAAAAAGATATCGAAGAGTACGGAGTTATTAAACTGAGTGCGCAGGGAGAGAAGTTTTTGAAAAAGCCGGCTTCCTTTAAAGTAGTGCTGAACAATTTGTATGAAGATGCTAATGAGGACGATGATGAAAGCACAGAAGCGGCGGCAGCTGGCGGGGGCACCGATCAGCAGTTGTTTGACATGCTGAAAGATCTGCGTCAGCAGGAAGCAAAGAAAAAAGCATTACCACCCTTTGTTATTTTTCTTGAAACATCATTACAGGATATGGCTACGCTATACCCTACTACCACAACCGAATTGGAGAAATGCCAGGGCGTAAGCAAAGGGAAAGCTATACGGTATGGCAAACCATTTGTAGAATTGGTAGCTCGTTATGTAGAAGAAAACAACATAGAAAAGCCGGATGATTTTGTGATGCGGAGTGTGGTGAATAAAAGCGGACTCAAAGTTTATATTATACAACAAACCGACAAGAAAATTCCGTTAGAGGCCATTGCTAAAAATAAAGACCTTCGTTTGGATGCTTTATTAGAGGAAATGGAAACCATTGCAGCCAGTGGTACCAAGTTGAATCTTGATTATGCTATTGATGAAATGGTAGATGAATACGATCAGGAAGATATTCTGGAGTATTTTAAGAGCTGCGAAACCTCGTCTTTACAGGTAGCGCAACAGGAACTCAGTGAAGGTAGCTTTACCTGGGAACAGCTTAAAATAATGCGTATCAAGTTTCTGAATGAATACGGTATGTAGATAACAAATTGCTTCCCGAATATTATTGATCTGATTGATTGACCGATAAGAAAAAAGGTGAATGATTCAGAAATTCCCGAATCTGTAAATCAGAAATAGCTCAATTGTTGCGTTACTGATTTACCTTTGTATTTTGCCATATGTTTTGCTAATATCAAAAGATAATTATGAGCAAGACTTTCTTCAACAACGACGAAACAGATGTCGTACTTATTGGTGCAGGTATTATGAGCGCTACGCTGGGCGTAATGCTGAAGGAACTGCAACCCGATATTAAAATTCAGGTACTGGAACGGTTAGATACTGTGGCGGCTGAAAGTTCAGACGCCTGGAACAACGCAGGCACAGGTCACTCCGCCTTTTGCGAATTGAATTATACACCGCAAAAAGAAGATGGAAGTGTAGACTGTTCAAAAGCAGTGAAAATTGCTGGTCAATTTGAACAAAGCAAAGAGTTTTGGAGTTACCTGTTAGAAAAAGGATTGATTAAAAATCCGCAGGATTTTATCCGTCCTGTTCCACATATTAGTTTTGTGAAGGGGGAAGCCAACGCAGACTATCTGAAAAAGAGATTTGATGGGCTTACCGGTTACAACCTTTTTGAAGGAATGGAATATGCGGAAGACAGCGATACCATCAGTAAGTGGATTCCATTGGTAATGGAAGGCCGGGATCCGGCAGAAAAAGTGGCTGCCACAAAAATGGATATCGGCACGGATGTAAATTTTGGAGCCTTGACCCGGAAATTGTTCAGGTATTTGTTTGATTACGCTGATGTGAAACTGCACCTGGCTCACGAAGTGCAGGACCTGGAGCAGGATAAAACTGGCGCCTGGAAACTGAAAGTAAAAAATCTGACAACCAATAAAAAAAGAACGATCACTGCAAAGTTTGTTTTCATAGGTGCAGGTGGCGGCTCTTTACCATTGTTAGAAGAATCAGGCATTCCGGAGAGCAAAGGGTATGGTGGATTTCCGGTGAGTGGACAATGGCTGGTGTGCAACAATCCCGCTGTGATTGAAAAACATGATGCTAAAGTATATGGAAAAGCGGCTGTAGGAGCACCGCCAATGAGTGTGCCGCATTTGGATACCCGTTTAATTGATGGTAAAAAATCATTGTTGTTTGGACCTTATGCCGGGTTCTCTACTAAATTTCTGAAAAACGGTTCTTTCTGGGATCTTCCAGGTTCTATCAAGGTTAGTAATATCAAACCGATGGTGATGGCGGGGGTGCATAATATTCCGCTTACAAAATACCTGATAGAGCAGGTACGGCAGTCTCCTGAAGATCGCATGGAGGCCTTGAAAGAGTATTTCCCCAATGCAAATGCTAAAGACTGGGATCTGGAAGTGGCGGGTCAACGGGTGCAGGTAATAAAGAAGGATGAAAATGAAGGTGGAATTTTGGAATTTGGTACCGAGGTGGTAAATGCGGCCGATGGATCTATTGCAGCTTTGCTCGGAGCTTCTCCGGGGGCTTCAACAGCAGTGTCTATTATGGTGGACTTGCTAAAGCGTTGTTTTGCTGACAAGATCGACAGTAGTGAGTGGCAGTACAAATTGAAAGAAATGATACCTTCTGTTGGATTGTCTCTTGCCGACAACGACTATTTGCTAAAAGAGTCCAGACAAAGGACAACACAGGCTCTGGGGCTGGCATCAAAAAACGAAGTAGCGGTATAATGTCGCACTATAACTTAAAAAAGGTTCGGGAGCTAAATTCCCGATCCTTTTTTTATTGTAATAACCCACGACCCTGAGAGATAATAAGTTCGTAGTAGTTTAATTTTGACTTAACCCAAACTCAATGCCGTTTAGTTAGGCACAAATAGCTTCATATAAATTAATAACCCAATTATTCAGGGATCTATAGTTGAGGATACAGTAGTGCAAAAGCTTAATCAGGGCGTTCCGGGGAATTGGGTGTAATAATTCCCCGGCGGCTTTTGGATACTTTTTCTGCAAAAAGTATCAAGAAAATTGGTTGAAGTTTTGATATAGACCCGTCCGCAGTATAAATTAAAACCTTAACTAAACAGTATTGAACCCAAACTATGCTATACTCAATAAGTAGTAGGAGCATTTCGAGCGTAACCCTAAAAGTTCCTTAAAACTAAGGATGTTTACAAAACTGCTCGGAACTTTGTTCCTTCTTGCTTAGGCAGAACGAACCCAAAAGCAAACCCCAAAACTTGTCCCGTTCTCAGACAGGACAATGCACGGCCGTTTGGCGATCGCTTCGATCAACTACATTAGTACTCAGCAATAGTAATTAGATCTACATTGATTACTGACAAGTAAATCAAAGAAGAATCTTAATGCATAAAGCGAGTTTAACCTGCTTAAGGGTTCGTACTCCATACGCTGCTCATACGCACAAAGGAGCGTTTGTTCAATTTTAGTTGCGCTACCACAAGCTCCGCAATGTCCTCTGGTTGTACCACTTTTTGTGGGTTGCCATCTGTTATTTTTAAATCTGAAATCGTCATATCTGTGGCTACGGTGCTTGGTGCTACAGCCGTTACCCGTATGTTGAATTTACGTACTTCCAGCATCAAGGCTTCCGTTAGTCCCATTACTGCATATTTAGAGGCACCATAAGCACTGGCGCCAGCACTGGCACGCATACCGGCTGTGGAGGCAATGTTGATGATGTCGCCACTTTGTTGAGCTTTCATAGCTGGTAACACTGCACGAGTGGTATAAAAAAGCCCCAATACATTTACTTTAATTATTTTTTCCCATTGATCTACCGGCATTTCATCAAGATTACCGAAAGCGGCTATGCCCGCATTATTGACCAAAATGTCGATGCCGCCTAATTCACCCGATACTTTCTGAACAGCTGCTGCAATAGAAGTTTCGTCAGCTACGTCCGCGACGGCGAACACGATTTTTACATTCTTTCCAGATAGTTCGGCAGCCGTGTTTGCAAGGGTTTCTTCATTTCTTCCGATAATGGCGACGTTTACGCCCTCTGCTACCAAAGCGGTAGCGATTGCTTTTCCTATGCCTCTGCTTCCACCGGTAATTAACGCATTTTTGTTTTGTAATGATTCCATTTTATAATTATACTTTTTTGATGTTGAAGTATTGCATACAAAGTTCAGAAACATTGGCGACTTTAAGTGTATTGGCATAATGTGGTTATATTAAGATTGGTAACCTGGGTATGTGGAGACACATACCCGGCCGGTGTATCCTCGGGCTAAAAGGTATGATTGCGCAATCTAAGGGCATCTTAACTTGAAGGCCTGGTGAGGCGATAGCCCGCCATGTGGAAACCATCCGGCAAATTTGAAAGACACCTTTTTATTATGCCGGGATTAATTCCCCTAACGATTGTACTTTTGCGGGCATGATAAAAGTATACCTGCGTTCTAAAATAAGTAACAGGGTGTTTAACGGGCATCCATGGATATTTGCCAATGAAGTGAAAGAAGTGGACGGGGATCCGCAGGGTGGTGAAACAGCCGAAGTCTTTACACACGATAAGAAATTTATAGGGAAAGGTTATATCAACCCTAAATCCCAAATATTGGTACGATTGCTTACCCGTGATAAAAACGAAGAGGTAAATGAATCGTTTTTTTATAACCGCCTGGCAGCAGCCTGGGATTATCGTAAGAAATTAGGATACACAGAAAACTGCCGGTTGGTTTTTGGCGAAGCAGATCAATTACCACAATTGATTATTGACAAGTTTAACGACTATTTTGTTATACAAACATTAGCGCTCGGTATCGATACCTGGAAACCAGCGATTGTAAAGGCGTTGGAAAAAATATTTTCACCCAGGGGAATTTATGAAAGGAACGATGTTCCGGTTCGTGAACTGGAAGGGTTGGTCCAGCAGAAAGGGTTTTTGACAGCACCGTTTGATACTAATATTGTTATTAATGAAAACGGCTTAAAGTTTAACGTTGATATTGCCAATGGCCAGAAAACCGGCTATTTTCTTGATCAACAGGATAACAGACGGGCTATACAGCATATTGTAAAAGGGGCAGATGTATTAGGTGCATTTTGTTATACCGGAACTTTTGAAATTCATGCTGCTCGCTATGGTGCAAAATCTGTGTTGGGGCTGGATATTTCTGAGAATGCCTGCAAACAGGCTACTGCCAATGCCGCCCTAAATGGCTATGATAAAAACTGTCATTTTAGCTGCGTGAATGCTTTTGATGTGTTAAAGTCCTGGGCAAAGGAAGGTAAGCAGTATGATGTGGTGATGTTGGACCCCCCTTCGTTTACCAAAACCCGTGAGAATATTCAAAAGGCGATCACCGGGTATAAGGAGATCAATTTGCGGGGAATGAAACTAGTGAAGCCTGGCGGTTTTTTGGTTACTTCCAGTTGTACTAATCTGGTGCAGCCCGACCTCTTTATGGAAATAATAGGATTAGCAGCCAAAGATGCACGCCGCAAGCTCCGACAGGTTACTTTTCAGGCACAATCCTCAGATCACCCCATCATTCCGGGGATGGAAAATACCAACTATCTTAAGTTTTTAATAATGCAGGTATTGTAATCTTGTATAAGATGATTGTCATAATAAACTGGGTGTTACGCTGTCTGGCAGTGGTTTCGGCGGTATAGCTCAGCTTGGGGTTGAAGCATCTGCAGGAATTGAAAATAAGAGTAGACGAGATACCAGGAGCCAGTGCCGGAGCAACGTTCGGCGTATTTATAGCCTATGGTTACGAACCCGAAGAAGCAGATGCGTCTTAAATCGCGTAGGTTTGTAGTGAGCCCAAAAATTCCTTCAATGATGCAATCGCTCTTCCAAATGAAAAAGAAGCTAAAAACAATCTGTTGTTTTTTAACAATCAGTTTATTGCTTTGCTCTGCGACAGAGGCTCAGCACGATACCGACGTTATAAGCGATTGGCTGGAATTTACCGATGCCAAAAATTCGCTCTATCGTTATTTTTTGCAGCAAGCGGATAGTATGCTTGTTAAAAGAAAAGAGGAAGTGGCTGCTTTAAATAGTCTGTCTCACTGGAAACAAAGGCAAGATAAACTCAGGGAAACTTTGCTGGATATTGTGGGTCCGTTTCCACACCGGACTTCTTTGAATGTCCGCGTAACCAGTAAGTTTAAAAAGGAAGATTACAAAATCGAAAATGTTTTGTACGAATCGCAGCCGGGCTTTTATGTTACTTCTTCTTTGTTTATTCCGGCTGGTTTGAAAGGGAAAGCACCCGTCATCATATTTTGCAGCGGACATTCCGATGACGGTTACAGAGCAAAAGCCTACCAACAGATGTATATCAACCTGGTTAAGAAGGGGTTTATTGTATTTGCTTTTGATCCGGTTGGTCAGGGGGAGCGTTTGGAATATATAGGCCAAGAAGCGAAAAGTGCCGGTGTGGGTGGACCCACCACCCAACATTCCTATCCTGGCACGCAGGCTTTTATTGCAGGTTCGTCGCAGGCCATGCACATGATTTGGGATGGCATCAGGGCTGTTGATTATGTAGTCACCCGAAAGGAAGTAGACCCGGCACGAATTGGCATTACCGGACGGTCAGGCGGTGGGACGCAAGCTGCTTATATTGCTGCATTTGATGAAAGAATCTATGCAGCAGCACCGGAATCGTATATAACCAGTTTCTCAAGATTATTAAATACCATTGGACCGCAGGATGCGGAACAGAATTTCCTACACCAAATAGCCCGCGGAATAGATCATTCAGATTTTTTAACTATTCGTGCGCCTAAGCCAACATTGGTGATAGCGCCCACCCGGGATTTTTTTAGCATCCAGGGAGCCAGAGAAACAGTGGGGGAAGCATCGTCTGCGTTTAAGGCATATCAAAAAGAAGAAAACCTGCAACTGGCAGAGGATGACGAAGGGCATGCTTCTACAGAGAAAAACAGAATGGCTATGTATGCTTTCTTTCAAAAGCACTTAAGCAATCCCGGTAGTACCCAAGATCTACCCATCGAACCGCTAACAAAGGAGCTACAGGTAACTACAACCGGTCAGGTACAAACCGCCATCAAAGATGCAGCAACAATTTTCTCATTAACCCAAAAACAGGCACAGCAAGAGGCAGAAAATTTACAAATATCAAGAAAGGTGCTTGTTAAACATTTACCGGCTGTAGTAGCTGCAGCAGCAACAATCTCCGGGTATACCCCACCGGTAATCAATCAACCTGCTTTTGCAGGAAGAACACGTAAACCTGGTGGCTATGTAATGGAGAAGTACTTTATTAAAGGATGCGGTGATTATACCATTCCATATGTGTTGATGATTCCTGATAAGTCTAACAATAAAGCCTTACTTTATTTGCATTCGGCTGGAAAAGCTGCGGAGGCAGGGGCGGGACAAGAAATAGAAAGTTTTCTTCAGCAGGGGTATACTGTATTGGCACCAGATCTATTGGGTATTGGAGAAAGTGGTGCTGGTAATTTTAAAGGAGATGCATTTATAAAAGGCGTTTCCTATAATGTCTGGTTCGCTTCTATATTGGTTAATAGAAGTATTGTAGGGGTTCGTGCTAGCGATGTGGTTCAATTAGCACAAGTTTTAAAAAACAGGTATTCTATTACTGATGTGTTTGCCTTGGCAAACAGAGAACTCTCTCCTGTATTATTACATGCGGCGGCTTTCGATAAAACCATTTCAAATATTGCATTGGTGGAACCTTATTCATCTTATCTCTTAATGGTTTCTAACCGTTTCTATAATCCGGAATATGTTTACAGCACGATGGCTGGTGCTTTAAAAGCGTATGATCTTCCGGACCTGGCGGCAAGTTTGGCTCCCAGAAAGTTGACTATATTGAATATGAAAGATGGTGAGGGTAAATCGCTGGATACAGGAGCTGTACGGGCAGCGTACGGGCTTGTTGAAGCTGCTTACCTGGATAAAAAAGCGATTAATCAACTGAAGATAATTACTTCGGATAACAAGACGGCAGTGATTTTGCAAAGTTGGGCAGAGTAACAATTGTTAAATATTACCGACACCTCTTTCGCATGTTAGTATCCGTTATTTTCAGAATATCTGTATTATGCTAAAACCAATTATAAAAGAACCAGATCTGATAAATACTTATTTTTAATGTCTAAAGATTGTTTATGAGATTGTTTGCTATTGTTTTGTTATCCGGGAGCCTGTTTTTTGTAGCCTGTGACGGTTCTTACACGTCTTCCGGCGAAACAGCTCAACGACCGAAAGTGAGTTTTGTAAAAGACGAAACTAATCTTAAAGTAAATGTTCTTGTAGACGGAAAGCTGTTTACTTCTTACTGGCAACCGCTTACGGATTCTGTTTATAAGCCGGTGTTATACCCGATTAATGCGGCTTCGGGCACTACTATCACACGTGGTTACCCGCTACAGCCGAGGGAAGGTGAACGAAATGATCATCGTCATCAGACAGGCAATTGGCTCACCTATGGAGACGTGAATGGATCTGATTTTTGGGGTAATGGCTCAGAGGGAAAAAGGAATCGCAACGGAGGAGAGATCAAACCGCTTAGCATAGATAAGCTCATAGAGGGTAGTGGGGAGGGAACGATGGAGACTACGGCTGCCTGGTTGGATTCTACCGGCCAAGAAGTACTTGA
Source organism: uncultured Terrimonas sp. (assembly GCA_964604365.1). Lineage (GTDB taxonomy): Bacteria > Bacteroidota > Bacteroidia > Chitinophagales > Chitinophagaceae > Agriterribacter. Next base: position 323,099 of record CAZRYS010000001.1, on the reverse strand, counting down.
AGAAAAAACGACATTTTATTTTATTGCAAAAGATTCTATTCGCATCATTGACAGAGTAACTACATTAGCTGCAAAAAAGGCGGTTTCATTTAAGGATACCAAAGAAGGCAGTTTTGGCTTGCGGGTGGCCCGCCAGTTGGAGATGCCCTCTAAGGAATCGGTAACCCTTACCGACGCGCAAGGAAATCCTACATTGGTGAAAGCCATGAGTAACGAAGGGGTAACCGGCAACTACAAAAGCAGCGAAGGTATTTTGGGTGATTCGGTGTGGGGTACCCGGGCAAAATGGATGGATTTGTCGGGTAACATCACCGGTGAAAATATTTCAGTAGTGATTTGTGATCATCCCAAAAACCTCAGTTACCCCACTTACTGGCATGCCCGTGGATATGGTCTGTTTTCGGCCAATCCTTTCGGGGCGAAAGATTTTACCAAGGGTAAAGAAGAGTTAAATTTTAGCCTGGCTGTAGGTGCATCTTTAACATTGAGGTACAGGATCGTAATCAGCGCTGGAAGTCATTTGACAGACCAACAAATTGATGGCTATCAGAGCGATTTTGCCAGTAAATATTAATACCGTAAAATTATTCCTCAATATTTCTTTTAGCCTGTTGTATATGCCTTTCATTGTGTGCAATCACAAACTGAAAGACATCGCCTAGTTTTAATTTTATAAATTTCGCAATGGATACGGGTATCCGCAGTGCATCGAGGTCAACAGTTTTTGCAGCGTTAAGATAGCCAAGCATTTCTTCCTGTTGTTGAATGAAAGTAGCAATCACTGCGTATGCATCCAGTTGTACGGGTGGAATATAGGCTTTAAAGGCTTTCACTTTTTTCTTGCCGGTTTCGGGTTCCATCATCCTGGTGAAATAGCTACCCAGCCAACTACCTTTGAAGAATTCGGAATTCTTATCTTGGCCAGCCTGTATTTTTTTTTCTATCTCCGGCAGATAATAGTCGCCGTACCGGTTAAGGTGGTCGAGGCATTGGGCAATGCTCCACCCGCCATTTGCAGCAGGTTGCAAAAGGGATGCTTCCGGTAGATTTTGAAAGAGGCTGATAGCCGTTTCCAGATGATTTTCAACCCTTGCTTCCAGGGTTTCTAGTAAATGGGATTTGTTTTGTCCTTTCATTTGATTCCTATTTGTTGTTGCAAAAGTGATCAGTGTTGGGCGAATAAACCTTGGTATTTACCAATATTTCAAAAATCGGGGTATCGGGCACCGATGGAGAGGGGTATATCCGCGGTAAGTTTTTCAAAGCCGGTGCCTAGCTTTATGTATCTTTGCACGTTATGCAGGAGTCCAAAAAGCAAAATATTCGTCATCTCAGCCTGGCTGAATTACAGGATTATTTTGTGCAGTCGGGTGATAAGAAGTTCAGAGCCAGCCAGGTATATGAATGGCTGTGGCAAAAACACGCCCATAGCTTTGAAGAGATGACCAACCTGAGTAAGGATCTCCGTACAAAACTCAGCGAAACATTTGAGTTGCCGGCGCTTAAGGTTGATGCGTCGCAATATTCAGCAGACGGTACGGTAAAAAGTCGTTTTAAAACCGTAGATAATCACCTCGTAGAAGGCGTTCTGATACCCACAGATAGCAGGCAGACCGCTTGTGTGTCGTCACAGATTGGATGTAGCCTTACTTGTAAGTTTTGCGCCACCGGTTATATGGGCAGAAAACGCAATCTTAATTATGACGAGATTTATGATGAAGTGGTGTTGATTAATCAGCAGGCAGAGCGCATCTATCAAAAGAAACTGAGCAATATTGTTTTTATGGGTATGGGGGAACCATTGCTCAACTATAAAAATGTATTAAAAGCAATTGAGATGATTTCGGCACCGGAGGGACTGGGTATGAGTCCACGGCGGATTACTGTTTCTACAGCAGGTGTTGCCAGGATGATCCGGCAATTGGGAGATGATGAAGTTCGTTTTAAGCTGGCTTTGTCACTGCACGCCGCTAACGATAAAAAAAGAGACGAGATCATGCCGATCAATGATTCAAATGATATCAAATCGTTGATAGAATCACTGAATTATTTTTATAAAAAAACCGGGAACGAAATAACGCTGGAATATATCTTATTCAAAGATTTTAATGATTCGCAGGAAGATGCGGCAGAGCTTGTAAAAGTTTTCAGACAAATACCGGCAGACCTGGTAAATATCATAGAATATAATCCCATCGATATGGCTACCTTCAAGAAACCTGATGAGGCTATAACTGATCGCTTTATGCAATACCTTGATAAAAACAGGGTTAACGCCAGGTTACGCCGCAGCAGGGGAAAAGATATTGATGCTGCGTGCGGGCAATTGGCCAATAAAGAGGCTATTTAGTAAATTTAGAAATACGTTCAATCTAACTATATGGGCAAAAATGCTTTTGATAAATTTATCAATAAGCCTGAGGGCGGAGCAAAAAAGAAAGAAAAGATCCGCCAGGAAAAAAAGAAAGCAAGGGAGGAAAAAAATGCCTGGTTTGACGAGCAAAAGCGCCTTGCGAAAGAAAGAAAACGTGCTAACCAAAGACCCGACGGGCAAAGTGACGATAGAAGGCAAAAGCCGGAAGCACCTACAAAAAGCGGCAGAACAACCGGGACAAAACGAGAGCTTCAGTCGGGCAGTAGTAATAGGGGGAAAGCACCGCTTAGGGAAACCGGCCGTTTTCAAAAAAGCGTACGAGACGATAAGAGATCCAAGCCAACGGGCAATGAAAAATCAACTTACCGCAGTGACGACCGGAAACCAATAGCTAAAAATTTTAGAACCAGGCCGACGAGTAATGCAAAGCCAGCTTTCCGCGATAACGACCGCAAAACGATTGGCAAAAATATTAAAGGAAAGCCGGCACAAGCAACAGAAAAGCCCAATAATACATCGAGTGAGGACGAAATGCCACTCAATAAATTTATAGCCTGGTGCGGAGTGTGTGGAAGGAGAGAAGCCGTGGATTTAATTAAGGAAGGTAAAGTAACGGTGAACGGCACCGTTATAACCAATCCACCACATCGGGTAAGCAGAACAGATGCCATAAAAGTAAATGGTAAAAAAGTATCTGTACAGAAGAACCTGGTGTACATATTGCTTAATAAACCCAAGGATTACATCACCACTACCGATGATCCGGAAGGAAGAAAAACGGTGATGGATATTGTGCGAAATGCCACCGATGAGCGAGTGTTTCCAGTCGGACGCCTGGACAGGAATACCACCGGTGTATTGTTGTTGACGAATGATGGAGAAGTGGCACAAAGGATGACTCATCCTAAGTACGAGGTAAAAAAAATCTATGAGGTAAAGTTAGATAAAGTTGTTACCAAACAACAATTGGAAACAATAGCTGGTGGCATTAAACTGGATGACGGCTTTATACAACCCGATACCGTTGCTTATGCCGATGCCAAAGATAAAAGTGTGATCGGTATAGAAATCCATAGTGGTAGAAATAGAATCGTAAGAAGAATTTTCGAGAAATTGGGTTTCAAAGTAAAGAATCTCGATCGTGTGATGTATGGTATTTTCACAAAGAAAAATGTCGATCGCGGTAAATGGAGATTTCTTTCTGAAAAGGAAATACGATTACTCAAACACCTCAATACATCGTTTGCTCCTAAAAAATCCACACGCTGATTGTGACGAATTTTAAGATAGATATACTTTTCGAAAACGAACAGTTTATTGCTGTAAACAAGCCTTCCGGCTTGCTTTCTGTTCCAGACAGGGAAGGCAAAGAGCGGTCGCTGAAGTCGCTGTTGATTGAACGGTACGGGGCAATATGGACCGTACACCGGCTGGATAAAGATACCAGCGGCGTAATAGTGTATGCCAAAGACGAACATGCACATAAGTACCTGTCCGGTTTGTTTGAAGGAAGGGAAGTGGAAAAGTATTACATAGGATGGGTGCACGGTATGCCTGCTCAATCATCCGGAACAGTTGACGCTGCGATAATGGAACATCCGGTGAAAAAGGGGGTGATGGTGACGAACAAAAAAGGGAAACATGCCCTTACTGACTATGAGGTACAGGAAGCGTTCGGTACCTGCTCACTGCTGAAGTTTCGGATACACACGGGAAGAACGCATCAGATAAGATTGCATATGAAACATTTGGGGCATCCCATTCTTTGCGATAATGCGTATGGCGATGCTAAACCATTGTTCTTATCATCCTTCAAACGAAAGTTCAACCTGTCGCGTAGTGAAGAAACTGAAAGACCCCTGCTCAATCGCTTGGCATTGCACGCGGCTGAACTAAAGTTTACGGATAATAATGGACAGAAGCATGTGTTGGAAGCTGCTCTGCCGAAGGATCTGAGAGCGGTGTTGCAACAACTGCATAAATGGAAAAAATCATGACCCCTAATCAAGATTTTGACTTTTCTGAAACGTACATCCTCGAAGATGAACGGGTCTTGTTACGTCCGTTGGAAGCCGACGATTACGAACGCTTACTCCCTTTCGCTTTGAATGAACCTGAAATCTGGACCTATTCGCAGGTGCCGGCTTCGGGAGAACAGGGATTAAAAAGTTATATACAGACCGCTTTGGAAGGACGGGCTAGCCAAAAAGAATATCCTTTTATTGTATACGATAAACAGGCGAAAGCCTATGCCGGCTCTAGCCGCTTTTACGATATTCAGCTTTTCAACAAAACGACACAACTAGGATATACATGGTATGGTGGCGCTTTTCAACGGACAGGTCTAAATAGACATTGCAAATTTCTATTACTGGATTTTGCTTTTTCAAACATGAGAATGGAAAGGGTGGAGTTTAGAGCCGATAATAATAATACCCGCAGCATAACGGCTATGAAAGCTATTGGTTGTACTGTAGAAGGTATATTACGCAGCAATGGCATAAAGTCCGATGGTACCCGTCGGGATAGTATTGTGTTAAGTATCCTTAAACCTGAGTGGGAAAAAGATATTAGGATTTCGCTGGCGAAGAAAGCGGATATTGATATCCGTTAGCCTATTCAGAAAAAAGAGCGTACCGGAGATTGAATGATAATCCCCTGTTTTTAAATCCTGATCCCGCGCCGGTGACGGTGTTCTCCCTGACAGAATTAGCCAGTCCGAAATAAAACCTGATGCCTGCTGTTACGCCAGGTATATATTCGGACAAATTATAGCCAGCGCCGATCGATAATCCAAAATCAACCGGACGATAAACATCTCTGGAAATATTGAAGGAAGTGTTGCCCCATTTTTCTTTTCCTGACAATAGTACGCCTACATTGGGACCAGCTTCAGCAAATAAATCTTGTGTAATAAGATATTGTAGCAGCAATGGGATTCTCAGGTAGTTAATTTTCACATGCCCGGGCAGGTTAAAGGATGTTAATCTTTCCCTTCTTCCTTCCAGAGAATAGACGAGTTCTCCGTGAAGTCCAATTTGATTGTTTACATGCAGATTGCCGAACGCACCCACCTGAAAACCTGCCATCGGTGTTAGCCGGTGGTAACTTCGTTGTTCTCCCGTCCATTGTTGTGTTGCGAGGTTAAAAGAGGCTGAAGCGCCAAAGCTTGTTTGGCTTGCAGCGTTCAATCCAAAAAGAAGGAATAAACCAATTGTTATATAATGCATTGTACAAATTTATGAATTTCTGCATGGGTTAGAGAATGTCCCCACAGCAGTCGATATCGTTGCTGATGCAACCTGTTAAAGCTGAAGGCTCAAAGTGGATCAATGACAAGAAGCTCACAAAAACAAGGTTTGCCTGGCAGAGTGGCTTTGGGGCTTTCTCCTGCTCTCGTAGTCAGCTACCATGAGTGATTGACTACATCAATCGCCAGGATAAGCTCCATCAAAAGAAAACATTTTTAGAAGCGTATAAAGAATTCCTAAATGCCTTTACCATAGATTATGAGGCGCAATATCTGTTCCAGGAGCCAAGATGATTGATTGTTTGATCCTCACAATAATTTATCGTACCACAATATATTTAACATGCCACGGGACGCATAAACTTTACTGCCTGGTTATAAACTATCTCTATGAGAGGGTTTAAATAATCAATGCCGGACAACAGCATTGACAAGAAGCTGATTGGGATTTGTTTTTTTGGACGATGACAATTAGTCATTTTTCTTTGAACGAAAAGTACGAAATAGGTTTTTTGTGTATTCGTGGGGGGGAATCAAATTTCTGCGTAGAACCCCTGATAAAAATTGTATCATTGCACCCTGATAAATAGTCTTCATGAAATATTCTCAATGGATAGGCATCGTGGCTGCCGGGTTGATAGTGTGGGGTTGTTATTTGCCCTGGATAACGATTCCTTCTCTGCCGGATAATATTATTACCGGGATGGATGCCACCGGTACTACCTTTGGCAAGCCGGGCAAACTTCACCTGATCGTTTGTGGTATTGCTACCCTGCTGTTTGCCATACCGAAGGTGTGGGCTAAAAGAACCAATTGGATATTTTGCGTAATAGGTTTTGCGTGGGCATTGCGGAACACACTTTTGTTTACCCGTTGCGAATTAGGTACATGTCCAAAAATTAAAATCGGATTGATAGTGGTATTAGTTTTTTCACTTGTGATGCTGGCTTGCTCTTTGTTGCCCGACCTCAAGGTGAAGCCTAAAGCAAAGAAAAACTAAGATGGCGTTTAAGCTGCAATACAAGTCCTATCATTTGCCCTTTAAATATCCTTTCACTATTTCAAAGGGAACAAAAACACATCAACCAACCCTAGTGGTTTCGCTGGGATTTGGTGGTATAACCGGTTATGGAGAGGCCCCGGCAATTACCTACTATAATATTCCTGTTGAAAAAATGATTGCGGATATAGAGGCAAAAAAGCGAATGATAGAAGGATTTTCTTTTACACATCCTGATCGTTACTGGCATTATCTGCATCATTTGCTTCCCGACAATAATTTTTTAGTGGCAGCACTTGATATGGCCGCATGGGATGTTTTTGGACAACTTAAGAAAATGCCATTGTATGCGTTGTGGAATACAAATATCGAAAACACGCCATTAACCGACTATACGATAGGTATTGATGCAGGAGAGAAGATGGTGGATAAGATGACTGAAAAACCCTGGCCGATTTACAAGATTAAATTGGGTACCCGGGACGATCTTTCTATAATGGAAGCCTTGCGAAAACAAACAAATGCGGTCTTTCGGGTAGATGCTAACGCTGGCTGGACATTAGACGAGGCAATGGATTTATTGCCCCGACTGAAAGATATGAATGTAGAGTTGGTGGAGCAACCCCTGGCGAAAGATGATTGGGAGGGCATGAAAATACTTTTCGAAAAATCACCAATCTCCTTGCTGGCAGACGAAACTTGTGTTTATGAACAGGATGTAAAAAGGTGTAAAGGCTTTTTTCACGGCATTAATATTAAGCTCACGAAATGTGGCGGCATCACGCCGGCTTTGCGCATGATTACTGAGGCTAAATCACTCGGGCTGAAAACAATGCTGGGGTGTATGAATGAAAGTACGGTGGGCACGGCTGCATTGGCACATCTGGCACCCCAGGTGGACTACCTGGATGCAGATGGTCCCTTATTATTGGCGGAAGATATTGCTACCGGATTGCATTACGATGCCGGCACCCTAAAACCATCGCAATATCCCGGGTTGGGAATTACGCTTGTTAATTGACTTATGTTATTTAACAGGTAAATGTTGTACTCCGCCGAAGTTATCAAATGATAAATATATCTTTTACTAAGTGTTGTTCGTCGCATTTTTGAGCTGTTTCGGCTAATAAATAGCTGCGGAGCTCGTTGTACTCTGTAATCTAAATCCTATGGACAGACGAACTTTTCTTTCTCTGAAAAAAGAAAAACAATCAAAAAAAGTAGTAACAGGCAGGACGAGTTCAGGAATTACGCCGTATGGCGGTCCCTGGGGTAGAAATGAGGTTATTCATCTTCTGAAGCGGACAATGTTCGGGGCCTCATTGCAGGATATCAGCTATTTTGAAACACGCACACTTGATCAGGCAATTAATGAGCTGTTGACAATTACGGCGCCAATGCCTGCGCCGCCATTAAAGGATTACGATGCTTCGGAAGCCGAGGCGCAGCCCGACACAAATATAGCACCAGGCACCCCTTGGATAAATGACTACAATCCAGATGGTGAGATTGGACGGGCAAGAAACCGTTCTTTTCAGCGCTGGTGGATTTCACGTATGATACACCAGGACAGAAGCGTAAGAGAAAAGATGACCCTTTTCTGGCATAATCACTTTGCCACACAAATGTCTGTAGCCGAAGGGCGGGCCACATTAAAGCATCACCAGATGTTGCGTCAAAATGCATTGGGTAATCTTAAGTGGTTGGTGAAGTCAATTACCCTTGACCCATTGATGTTGATTTATCAGAACGGAGAACACAACCGGAAGGAATCGCCGGATGAAAACTATGCCCGGGAATTGCAAGAGCTATTTTCCCTTGGCAAGGAGAATAATCCCAATTATACAGAACAGGATGTGCAGGCAGCCGCAAGATTACTAACAGGGTGGCAGGTAAACAGTGAAACTGCAGAATCTTTTTTCAATCCGTTACGTCATGATACCGGCAACAAGACTTTCTCTTCTTTTTACAATAACCGGGTTATCAATGGACGGTCGGGAGAAGCGGGTGCAGGAGAGATAGACGACCTGATAGATATGATTTTTGGGAAGTCAAGAGAGGCTTCGGTGTATCTTGTAAAAGAGTTATACAAATGGTTTGTGTACTATGAGGTTGATGCCGCAGCACAGGCCAATGTAATCGATCCTTTGGCACAAATGCTGGTTGATAACAATTGGGAGGTAAGACCGGTGGTGGAAACCCTTCTCAAAAGTCAGCATTTCTTTGATGTGTTAAACCAGGGTTGCCTGATAAAGAGTCCTGCAGATTTTATGATCGGGTTGTTTCGGGAGTTTAATGTACAATTTCCCAATTCAGACTATGTAACTGAGTATGCTATTAATGGCACATTGAATTGGATAATGTTGGGACTCGATCAGGAGTTGGGAGAGCCACCAAGTGTATCGGGCTGGCCGGCTTATCATCAGATTCCGACATTTCATGAGTTGTGGATTACCAACAATACGTATCCGAAGCGAACTGAGTTCAGCGACAGAATGTCTACCGGCAACTATACGGTCAATGATTTTGAGTTGCGGATAGATGTAGTGGCGTTTACAAAAACACTGACTAATCCTGGTGACCCCAATGCACTCATGAACGATGTTTTGGAGTTGGTCTATCGCATTCATTTGTCTGAAGGTGTTAGGGAACAATTGAAGAGAGATATATTGCTTACCGGACAAACAAACGACTACTACTGGACTAATGCCTGGAATGCATACATTGCTAATCCATCAAATACGATGGCTTATCAAACCGTATATACCCGGCTGAGTGAATTGTACCAGTACTTACTTGCGCTGCCCGAATATCATTTATCGTAACAACTAAATAATATCCTGTAAAATGCCCGTTAGGCATTTTATGTGTCACCTAAATAATAACACATGAAACGGCGAGATTTTTTACGCAACACTATCCCGGCTGCCATTATTCCTTCCATAATAAATGGAGAATCTGTAGCGGCGTTGGCACCTAACGCATTTTTGAATGCGATTACCAATTATGCCGAAGAAACGGATCATGTGCTGGTGATTATTGAAATGAATGGGGGAAATGATGGGTTGAATATGGTGATACCAAGGGATAAATATTCTGCCTATTATAATATCCGTTCTAATATAGCCATACCAGAGAGTAGTGTACTTAAGCTACAGGGAAACGATAAAACCGGTTTGCATCCTGCGATGACGGGGATACAGCAGTTGTTTAACGATGGCAAAGCGTCTATTGTACAGGCTGCAGGGTATCCTGATCCTAATCTTTCTCATTTTCGATCAACCGATATATGGATGAGTGCTTCAGATAGCAATGAAGTAGTTACTACGGGATGGGTTGGACGTTATTTAAACGAGGAATATCCAAATTTTCCCATGGGCTATCCTAACGCTGTCATGCCTGATCCACCGGCTATACAGATAGGTTCTTTGTCTTCACTTACCTTTCATGGTCCGAATATTGGAATGGCGATGAGCATAACCAATCCTACGTCTTTTTATCGGATAATAGATGATGTGCAGGATCCGGCACCCGCTACAAGGGCAGGTAAGGAGCTTACTTATATCAGGGAGATAGCGAGGCAAACCGAAAAGTTCGCTGATTCAGTAAAGAAAGCGGCGAGTAGGTCTACGCAACAGTTATCTTACCCTGAAAACAATGGATTGGCCAATCAATTAAAAATTGTGGCCCGGTTGATAAAAGGCGGATTGAAAACCCGTGTGTACAAAGTGGTCATTCGGGGATTTGATACACACTCCATGCAAACAACAACAGATAATCCTATGCTCGGGAAGCATGCCGAGTTATTGAAGGAGTTGTCTGATGCTGTAAAAGCATTTCAGGATGACCTTGCTTTTTTGGGCTTGGAGGAAAGAGTGCTGTCCTTTACTTTCTCAGAATTTGGAAGGCGGATTAACTCAAATTTTAGTGTAGGAACCGATCATGGAGCAGCAGCTCCTATGTTGGTCTTTGGTGCAAAAGTGCAACCGGGTGTTGTGGGGGATAGTCCCCATATACCCGGGCCGGGTTCCAGTAGCAATATTCCGCATCAGTATGACTATCGCAGCGTGTACGCTTCTATCCTCGAAAAATGGTTTTGCGCCGATAACGTTACGTTGCAAACCGTGTTGTTAAAAAACTTCCAGTCACTTCCTATTGTACTGGATGATGCCTGTAGCAACATAAAACGTCCAAAGTCGTCGGAAATCAGCCTGATATCGAATTACCCCAACCCTTTTACCATCAATACAACTGTAAAATATATTACCCAGGGCGGGCATACCCTGGTACAGGTAATAGATTGTATGGGAAGGGTGGTTCGTAAACTTGTGGATACCAATCAGACCGGAAATACTTACACCATTACATTCGATAGTGCGGGACTGGCAGCGGGTATCTATTACCTTCGCTTGCAAAATGGTCCGTTGCAGCAGGTGAAAGCGATTCTTAAAGTACGCTAAATAAAAAAGGAGAGTTGTTGAACCTTTGGACTATTTTTACATAGGTCGTGAGGTAGTCTAATTTGCCAATGACTATCTAACCATTTGTAAACACCTGATTAACCCTAACGAATTTTCCGGTTCCTTGGAAAGGCTATTTTGTAGTTACAAAACCTGTTTAGTTTACCGAGGTCACGATGCGTATAAAGAAATTGATATTTGTCTTATTGGGCTTGCTGTTTTATAATGAAACGCCAGCACTGAGTGATACCGCATACTTAAAATCCCTGTATGACAGGGCACTGGATTTTGATGTCACCAAAAGAGACTCCGTACTTTTTTATGCCAATTATATAGAAAAAAATGCGTTGCCCTCATTTCGGCCGGCGAAAGTATTGTCGTTGCGGCTAAAAGGAATTTACCACGAATTATCAGATGAGTATCAGGAAGCCGTTGATTACTACTATCAGTCGCTTGAAGAATCAATACGCCTGGGTGACAACAGTTACCGTACGGCTGCGCTTGGAGATTTGGCAATGGTATATAACCAGCTGAATCAACCCTACAAAACTAAAGAACTCTACCTGGAGGCGCTTAAAGTAGCCAGGGAAAGAAAAGAGGCATTCTCCGTATTTACAAACGCAACCAACGTGGGTGCAGTGTACAATCAATTAAATATGCCCGATAGTGCCCTGATCTATTTGGAACAGGCCGAAACAATTGCGAAGGAATTCGAAGGGAAGTTAGAGTTGGGATCCTTATATAATAATATTGGGAATGCCTGGTTTCACAAAAGGGAATGGGATAAGGCATTGCGGTTCTTTAAAAATAACTATGATACACATACATATCAGAATGATCAGGAAGCATTGTGGCACGATTGTATTAATCTGGCCGATGGGTATATTGAAAAGCGGCAATTTGCTATGGCAAAACGTTTTTTGGACCAGGCGATGGAACTGGCATTGAAACTGGAGTCAAAGAGGAAGGAAGCTGATACATATTCGTTGTATTCTAAATATTATGATCTAAAAGAAGACCATAAACTTGCCTTTCAATATATGAAGCAATGGCATACGCTCGATACGGCGCTTGTAAACAAATACACACTACAATCAGTGGCGGAACTACAGGAGCGTTTTCAGAAGCGGCAGGAAGATATGAAAAACAGGGAATTGACGTTTGAGATCCGGCAGGAGAAATTGCGTAAAGAAAGTTTTGCCTTGCTGGCCGTTATCGTTGGCTTCCTTGCACTGTCAGCAATTGTAATTATGCTGCTGATACGAAAAAATCATCAATACCTTCAAAAGAAAAATGAACTCATTCAGCGGCAGAACGAAAAACTGACGACTTTAAACGAGGAGAAAAATTCCCTTATTAGTGTAGTGTCGCACGACCTGAGTGCTCCCTTTACCAGCATCAAATTGTGGACTCAAATACTGCAATCGGAGATGTCCAATCTGACAGATAATCAGCGGAAAGCGATCCACAGAATATTAACTTCGGCCGACAGTGGCGAAACCCTTATCAAACGTATTTTATTTGTAGATAAAGAGGAGTTGGGCGATCATCGTATCACGTTGGAACAATTGGATATAAATGCGTTTCTGGAAGACATTGTACAAATTTATGGGGAACAGGCCCGACAAAAAGGTATCCGCATCAACTATGTGCCTTCCGGGCATGCATTGATTATTATTTCCGATCGCTATATAGTAAAACGAATAATAGAAAATTTGCTAAGTAATGCTATCAAATTTACCGAAGCAGACAAGAATATTTGGGTGTTTCTAACGGATGGTGATACTGAAGTGGAATTGAAAGTAAAAGATGAAGGAGTTGGAATTAAAGCTGATGAAGTAGCAGATATTTTCACCAGGCATCAGAAAATATCTTCTTTACCTACCGCAGGAGAGCAGTCAACGGGGCTTGGGCTTTTTATTGTGAAGAGATTGGTGGAAGAGCTAAATGGAACTGTTTTTGGCGAAAGCGAAGAAGGAAAAGGTAGTATTTTTACGGTTAAACTACCCAAGTAGTGAAAAATACTTTCTGCACAATAGTAACAATAATTATTCGTTACAATGCTGATTCCGTTAAAGTTATATAATATTGCCCGACAAAATTGTCTGGCATTTATTACTTTGCAGACGCGAATATTAAAACTCAACCCTTTTAAAGCAATGTGCTTTTCTTTTTACCGCTATACCAAAGTGCTGACTGCTGTTGTAGCAGGCACACTATTGCTCGGCATTTACGCTTGTTCACACACAGCACAACAACCCAAAGAAGTAGAAATTGTGGCAGAGCCAGAAGACCTGGACAAGGTAGTGAACGAACGCATTCCTGAAATACTACAGTATGTGGGTGAAAATAATGGAGAATTGAGTGATTCTATCAGACTTCGTTTGACAGGCTCGGTGAAGCATTGGTACGATAGAAGGCAACCGTTGCGCACCTGGAGCTCGGAAAAGAATTGGAAGGCACTAGCCGATTCTGTATATGGGTTTATCAAACGTTGTGAAGAATACGGCCTTTTTCCTTCCGACTATCATTGGAAAGAGTTGCAACATAGTTTCGAAAAATTGAAGACCGATTCGGCTACCAAGCTGGATGCTGCGCTATGGTCGAGAGCGGATGTAATGTTGACGGATGCCTTTATGCAGCTGGTGAAGGATTTAAGATTGGGCAGACTGGAAAAAGATAGTATTACTACAAGAAAAAATCTTGCCATCTCAGACTCGGCCTATGCAGACTTGTTGAATCGCCTTTTTACAGAGGGAAGTCTTGCCAATATTCTTGAAGAGCAGGAGCCCACATTAACAGCTTATAAAGAACTTCGCAGTGCTGTGAAAAGTTTTGTTGATTCGATGGACAGGAGACAGTATACCTATATCTCGTATTTTCCTATCGAGATTCCTGAAGATTCGGCTCATTACCTAAGGCAGTTACAAACTCGTCTGTTTGAAGGTGGATATATTTCATTTAATGATAGGAAAGCAGATACTGCTGAATTGTCGGCTGCGGTAAGAAGTTACCAGGAGGAAAAAAAATTGAAGGTCGATGGAAAGGCCGGTACCATGGTCGTTAGAAGTCTTAACAATACAGACCGGGAGAAATTTGTGCGATTGGCCATAAATCTTGATCGCTACAAACTAATGGCCGACACCCTGCCTAAAACATACGCATGGGTGAATATACCAGCTTTTCAATTGAAAGTGTGGGAAGATGACACGGTAAGAATAGAGTCGAAAGTGATTGTAGGACGGCCTGCAACAAGAACACCCGTACTGACAAGTACGCTCACCAATTATATTATTTTTCCTCAGTGGACCGTTCCCTACAGCATTATCTTTAATGAGATGCTTCCAAAAATTCAAAAGAATGTTGCTTATCTGGATAAGGAAAACCTAATGGTGGTGGATAAATATGATAGCATTATTAATCCAAAAGATATCAATTGGTTTAAGCTGAGTAAGGCAAACTTTCCATATTTATTGAAACAGCGGCAGGGAGACGACAATTCGTTGGGGGTAATAAAATTCAATTTCAGTAATAAATACAGTGTATATTTACATGACACCAATGCGCGGAGTTTATTTGGTAGAGCAGACCGTGCATTGAGCCATGGTTGTGTAAGGGTGCAAAAGTGGGATCCGCTTTCGCGCTTTCTGGTACAAAACGACACACTTAGATACAAGCCGGATACATTGGCGGCCTGGATGTCGAGAAAAGAAAAACGTACCGTAAATTTTTCAAAGAAGACGCCTTTATTTATCCGTTATTTTACCTGTGAAGTAAAAGATGGATCTGTGATTTTTTATGAAGATATCTATGCCGAGGATAAAATTGCAAGAGAGAAATACTTCGCAAACAGGCTGTAGCAGAAATAAATCTTGAGAACGATATAAGGGGTTATCTATACAAAAATAGTGAATAGATCGATGACTATCATCAGATTTACATATGTATGTTTGTTTCTATTTTACTGTTTGCCCGCCTTGGCACAAAAGCAGGCGGAAACAGGCGTAGCCAGTTACTATGGAGGTAAATTTCAGGGAAGGTTGATGGCAAACGGGAAAAAGTTTGATCAAAATAAGCTGACTGCAGCCAATAACAAACTTCCTTTAGGAACTTTTGTGAAAGTAAGCAACCTTAGAAACAGAAAAAGCGTCATTGTGGAAGTTACCGACAGAATGCACTCCAAAAATAAGCGGTTAATCGACCTTTCGAGAGCGGCTGCCATCAAATTGAATTTTGTGAAGCAGGGGTTGGTGAGGGTTAAGATAGAAGTTGTTGATAAACCTGGGAGTAATGACGAATAAAAATGAAAATAAATCTTCTTTAATTTGATAATCATTCGATATAAATTTGCAAAACTTTAAACAAATCAATCATTTATGAGAAAACCGTTATTATTGCTACTGGCGATAAGTGTGTTTCAGTTCGCATTTTCCCAGGAAAGCAAGTATCAGTACAAAAAGAAACCAGCTTTCGGATTTGCCTTTACTTTTCACGATTTTCAAACGGCGGCAGATTTAAAGAATTCGTCACTTAACCAGGTTTTAAAAGATAAGCAATGGTATAAAACGGGACGCATGAGCCCGGGGCTGGCATTGTCTTATTTTCAGGGGTTGACTAACCACCTTGATTTTATGGCTCGTTTGGGTGGAACATTTGTAAGTTACCCAATTCCTGATAGACCACAGACTGGCAACGATAAGCTATTGGCTGAAGTTGATGCGAACATTAATGCCAAACTGCTTAGCGATAAATACTGGGTTTCTCCTTACCTGACAGCAGGTATAGGTGCATCTCATTGGGGCGGTTATTTTGGCGCGTACGTTCCTTTGGGCGTTGGTCTCCAGGTTAATTTGTTAGACCAGGCTTATATCAACATCAATGCACAGTATCGTGCAGGCGTAACAAGCGCTACTACTGCCAATCATCTGTTTTACAGTTTTGGTGTAGCCGGTTCTTTGTTTGAGAAAAAAGAGCCTAAAGTTATTCCTCCACCGCCTCCACCGGCAGATACCGATAACGATGGTATTGTTGACTCTCTGGACGCTTGTCCCACTACTCCAGGTTTAGCCCAGTTCGATGGTTGTCCTGATAGCGATGGAGATGGCATACCCGACAAAGATGATAAATGTCCTGATGTAAAAGGAACCGCTAAATATAACGGTTGTCCTATTCCTGACAGCGATGGAGATGGTATTAATGATGAGGAAGACAAATGCCCCAACCAGGCAGGTGTAGCTAAATACAGCGGTTGCCCCATTCCTGATACGGACGGAGATGGCGTGAATGATGAAGAAGACAGATGTCCTGCTTTAGCCGGTCCGGCTAGCAACCAGGGTTGTCCTGAAATAAGAGAAGAAGTTAAAAAACGTATTGATGTAGCTGCTAAGAATGTATTCTTTGCAACCGGAAGTTCTAAACTGCTGGCTAAGTCCAATAAATCTTTGGACGAAGTATCGAAGATTCTGGAAGAAGATGCTAATTTGAAACTGGATATAGAAGGCCACACAGATAACACTGGTAACGCTGAAAAAAACCAGACATTGAGTGAACAAAGAGCAAAATCAGTACTTGACTACCTGATCTCTAAAGGTGTTGATCCAAGCAGACTGGTATCAGCAGGCTTTGGGCAGGATCAACCGGTAGCAGATAACAAAACCGCAGCCGGACGTGCTCAAAACCGTCGCGTAGATCTGAAATTACACTATCATTAATTTATCGTATAGCAAATAGCATTAAAGGCTACTCATTTGGGTAGCCTTTAATGTTTTTATTGTTATCTGAGGTATTTTATGGATGCACCGGGATTTTTTGGCTATTATCAGCCATGTTGGTTTTCAGCCCGGCTTCTACTGCAATTGACTTTTTGGAATAAAGGGTCTTCCAGTTTACCGAGGCGACGTCTCGGGTACTGTCGCTAACTCACCCGGTGGCAACTGTGCGTGAAATTATTCTTTTTGTGCATCCAGTATTTCAAACTGTCTTGTCAATCTTTCGCCATTTTCGTCCACAATTGTTAGAAAATGTTTGCCTGCCGATGGCGCGATTGCCAACTGGTGAAAATGGGTAGTGGTAGCCACAAATTCATCGTCGATATGCCAGTGGACTTTTATACCCGGTCGTTGGTGTGCCGCTACAAAAACGACTTTGCTTCTTTCGCCAGATAAATCCAGGGGGATATATATTTTAGCGTTTTGTTCTGGATATATAAGGTCTAGTACTTTACCGGCCCCGGTTATTATACAGTCTGTTTTATAGGGTGGTGCGGGTTGGTAGTCAAAATGCCGGCGACGATAGTACCACTCCATAACAGGAGGGAGTATAAACCAACTCTTCGCTACCATCTTTGATGGCGACATACAGTTTTCGGTTACACGGTACTGTAAACTTTCGTCCAGGTGAATTCTCGTGTGGTATTTACATTGCGGTGAATGGATGCCTGCCGGCGGTGATATCAGTGAATCTATGTTGTTACAATCCAATCCGGAGCGCATGCCGCTTTGCCGGCATACCGATACTTTATCGGACTCAGAGGCAGGTTGTTCAAACCATCCTGCAGCCGGTAAGGCTTTTACGATATCAAATAGTACGGGTGCTGCTGCCTGTACGCCTATCAATCCTGGTCTGCCTTCGCCGCTACCGTTGCCTACCCATACCACTATTGCGTGGCGCGGCGTTAGCCCCACTGCCCAGGCGTCTCTGAAACCAAAACTTGTCCCCGTTTTCCAGGCAACTTTTTGTGAGCTGCTAAACTGTTTCCAAAGTCCTTCCTCACCCGGTCGCATTACCTCTTCCATGGATTGAAACATATACCAGATGGAAATGGGATCAAGAAAGTTGATGGATTGTGAACGGGTGGGGCGTTCATCATCCAGGTTATACCGGGCCGCATGAAAATCTTCGATATTAATACGGCCTTTGTTTGCCGGGCTGTGCAAAAGGCTTCGAGCCATACTGGCATACACACCACCTAGTTCCCATGGCGTAACTTCGCAGCCACCCAATACCAACGATAAGCCGTACACACCCGCTGGTCGGTTGAGCGTGGAAATGCCGATTTTTTTAAGGTTGTCATAAAAGCGTTGGTATTTGTAGTCACGCAGCATACGAACAGCGGGAACATTTAATGAACGGGACAAGGCACGGGAGGCCGGAACAGCACCGTCATAATCATAATCAAAGTTTTGAGGAGTGTACCCTCCAATTTGTGTGGGGATATCCGGTATCAGGGAGTAGGGGAGTAGCAGTCCGTCATTCAACATAGCTGCATACAATATGGGTTTTAGGGTGCTACCCGGACTGCGTAAAGAGTTGATGATGTCTACGTGACTTTGCAAGGAAGGTTCTTCCGGCCGGTATGCATTGCCTACATAAGCTAATGTGTTCCCTGTCTCAACGTCCAGTACCAGGGCACAGATATTATTGATGCCATTTCCCTTCAGCATATTGTGATGCTGCCCGGTAATTTGTATAACAGTCTCCTGAAGTGATTTGGATACAGTGCTTTTAAGTAAGGTGGATGCATTCTTTTTATGCTCTTTCCTGAATCGTTGCAGCAAGTGTGGTGCCAATTGTGGCAATGGTTTAGGGGCGTCTGGTAACGGTTCCATTTTAGAAAGGTAACAGGTAGCACTGTCTATGATTTCTGCAAATAGTAATTTATCCAGAAGCAAATTTCGTTTTTCTAGCAGGCGCTCGCGGTTTCTTCCGGGATGGACCAAACCCGGAGAGTTGGGTAATACAGCCAGTGCGGCCATTTCTCCCCAACTAAGGTTGCCGGCACTGCGGCCAAAATAGCGCCAGGCAGCTGCATCCAGACCCACTACATTACTGCCAAAGGGAGCATTAGAACTATATTGTGCCAGGATATTCTTCTTGGAGAGACTTGTCTCCAGTCTGACGGCCATCAGGCTTTCGATAATTTTGTTCCAGATATTTCTTGGTTTGTTGCGGGCTAGACGGATGACCTGCATGCTAAGAGTGCTACCACCACTTACCCTACTTCCACTAGAGATGTTTTGCCGGATAGCGCGGGCTATAGCCATAGGATCAACACCCGGGTGTTGATAAAACCTCTTGTCTTCGAACGCAATAATACAATCCCTGAATTTGCCTGGTACTTCATCATTATATGGAAAACGCCATTGTCCGTCCCTTGCAATGGTCGCGTTCAAGAGATCACCATTCGCGGCTTCTACCACATAGGAAGTGGGCGTATTGAACAAGGGACTGGGAAGGCAAAGCCAGAACCATATCAGAAATATGATTATAAGGAACAAAAGAATTTTTGTTCTTCCTTTTAGCTTTCTCAGTTTATTTGTTAGCGCAACGAAACTTTTTTTCATTACAAACGAATCAACCCGGAACTTGATATTAGCCGGTGTTATAAAATTACTATAAAGAAATCTATAACAAGTAAACGGTGTTGTTTGTTGCGATGATATACTGTTAAAGTAGTACGCAAATAGTTGTCTTAATGATTTGATATTGTAAAAAGATAGAAAATATCACCCGGAGTATAAGATTCGTCATAAAACTGTCCCGATAAACAATAAGCCTATCAGGATAGTTTTATGAGAACAGGTTAATGATCAAATTAACTTAGAACTGGTTGATATCCTGCCAGGGTATGCTGGCATCTGAGGCGATAAAGTTAATTATCGGGATGAAACTATTCAGTCCGTTTTCAGAATTCGGTTGTCTTCTACCGTTAGCCGCCGCAGCAATACATGTGCCATTAGCATTGCGATACAGGATGGCAAATGTTCCCGGAAGGCTTCCCCACCAGAACCACTCGTCTCCCTCTACAACCCAGCCGCTTCCGAATGTAAATCCAAAACCTTTGCTGGCGGCAGTTGTGGTAGTCATAATGTCTATGGTGGATGAATTGATAATGTCCTGCCGCGTAGTAGATCCATCTACCGCATTTGCAAAAAGCAGCATATCAGTTGGCGTGCTCATCCATCCAAAAGCTGCTGCTGCCCTGCGGAATTGTGTATAATCGTATACATAATTAACGTCATCGCCCTGCCCATAATATTTTACTTCGTCGCTTTTGCGATCCCTAAGCAAAGAACCCGCAATTTCTGTTTTGCTTGCGTTTATTTTATCAAGAATTTCAGTTTTGACAAATTGTACATAGGATTTGCCGCTGACTGTCTCAATAATACGTGACAAAATCATATAGCCGAAATTGCTATACGAGAAAGCCGTGCCGGGGGCTTTGGTAAGAGCCAGATCATCAAGCGTATAACTGATGATTGCTTCTTCGCTTATTACTTTGTTAGAAAAAGCCGGGTCATTATCCTGTCCCCATCCACCAATGGTATGCCTGAGTAAATCACTTACTTTTATATTTTCTACATGTTGTTTATAAGGTTGACTACCATAGGTTGTGCCCAATACGCCATCGGCTCCAAATACTTTTTGTTCCATTTCCAGTTTTCCATTTTCTATTAGTATCATAATGGCGGCAGAAGTATATAACTTGCTGACACTGGCTATTCTGAAGCGTGAATCTACTGTCACCTTTTCGTTTGCTTCTTTATCTGACAAGCCATATCCTTTTCTGTACACCAGTTTTCCATTTTTACTCACAGCCAGTGATGCGCCGGGGAAATTATTGTCAGTTAGAAACTTATTCATTCGCTGATCTACTGTTTCTATATCCAATTGTTGCGCAACGGGTCGATTTTCTTCGGTATTTTTCTTGCACGATGTAAAAATAATGGCGGCACACAGTATCAGGGTCAGGGGTTTGAAAGTATTAAATATCATCCGATTGTTGTTTACAGTTATTATTGTTGGGATCTCTTCGGTATATAATCGTTTCTTACCCCGAATTGTAAACAAATGGTTGTAAGTAAAAAGGTGGATTGAACTCAACCCCGGGTTGGGCGCGTCTTTCTTTTGCGTCTAACTAGGACGCTGAACTCTGTTTGATTGTAGACCTGGTAGTATTTGTGCAAGAAGTAAAGGGAGACTTCAGCTCTTCATGCGTTTTTTTCTTTTCTTGCTATACCATAATCCCGATAATAAGACAACTCCGACTACCATCCACCACCAGTTGGAATTAGGGTTATATACGGCGACTTCATTACCCACCAAAGTCATCCCGGCCCAGAAATACGGGTGAGCATTGTTGCCGGATTCTTTGATGTGTTCAATTTTCGCCTGCCGTAGTGCCTCGCTTTTTGCTTTCCCTTCCGCAAGATATTTGTAAAAGGTGGCGATAATATCCGCACTGGATTTTTCATCAATTTTCCAAAGGCTCATTACAACGGATGGGCAGCCGGCATACATAAAGCTGTGCGCCAACGACATAATACCTTCCCCCTGGTTAAGTTGCCCTGTGCCAGTTTCACAGGCAGTCAGGACGGCCAGTTCCGCTTGTAGTTGCATGCCATAAATTTCGTATGCATGCAGGTACCCGTCTTCCTGTAATATTGAGTCCGGTAGCAATTGTTTGGCTAAAAAAAAGCGGGAGTGCAATGGAGCTACATTATTTACTTCTGCATGAGTACCCAGGTGCAGTATATTATAAACGGCGGCTGATTTTTTAAATACAGATTCGTCCGCTTCCTGTTCACTGAACAAATCATTTTTTATGTAACGGCTGATTTGTTTGGCGGCATTTGCTGCAAAAGGTTGTCGCAGTAAGTGCAGGTATTGGTTGTCTGTTATTGAAGAGTCAACTACTTTGAGCCAGGCTGCTTTCATCTCGTCGGTAAAAACGGGCGTAAGTAACATTGCTTTTTGTTCCCGGGCCCTGTTTCCGGGTGCCATAAACCAATTGGTTGCAGACAATTGGTAGGAAATTTCGTAATCATATAACAGGTAGTGCATGGCTGCAAAAGTGTTACCCTTGCGCTCTGGTAGCAACAACTCAAAATTCAGATAAAATAATTCTCCATCCGGCACTATAACCAGCTTTTGTGTTGTAATATTTTCTTTTAAAGGAAGTAATAGTTGCTGGTATAGCTGTGAGGCATTAGCCGAGAACGTTTGGGGCGGTAGGTTATACAGTTGACGTAGTGCCTGTATATTATCCGAAAGGTTTCCGGTAAGCTTGTGAACATTGAATGCCTTTCCACTTACAACAAAAGCATATATATGATTGCTGTCTACAACATATTGCAGCAAAGTTTGCCTGCTTTTTTGTAACCTTTTTTGCAAATCGCCGATGAACACAGGCTCCAGGCTATATCTGAGTTTGGCTGATTGGTTGCCAGACTGAATAAGGCTATCTTGAAAAACCCTATAGGTTTCTATCGTGGAAGTTAACTGCGTTAATAGTGAATCGTTTTTTGCCCCGGCATCAAGGTATTGTGCATTCAGCTCGCTGATGCGTTTTCGCAGAGAGATATCTCTTTCGTAATACAACTCCGAGGGAGTGCGTCCTGCATCCACAAGAATATTATTGGCAGAAAGACGTAATAAAAGTGCCCTGCTCCGTTCTGCAAATTCAAAAGCCTTTTCCAGGTAGTGGTTCTCGTTAGTCTGCTGATACAAATCCCATGTGGCATTAATAGCAGTATTGAATATACTTCTATGCTCTTCCGCCAATTGCATTAAAGTAGATTGGGTGCGGAACGCCGGTAGGGAACGCTGAAAGAAATCGCCGTATTGGCCAGCCAGCGATATGACACGCTTGAGCGCATCGGTGGACCCACTCTTCTTATATAGTGCCGATTCCACCTTGGTTCTGTTTTGCAGGTACCGGATAATGTGATGACTGTAGGGGAGGTCTTTTATCCATTCTCCGTCTTTAGACAAGTCTTTTTTTTGTAACAACTCCAGGAAGGTACTGTCTGAATATGCCAAAGCTGTTTCTGGTTGTTGATGGATCAGGAAGGTTTCACTTATCCTGTTGTATTGGCCTGCAATAGAGATGTTACCCCTGGTATATCTTTTTTTATATTTATCCAACACGTTATTCAATAATAACAGGGCTTCATTTTTTCTACCAGTCCGGGCATAGGTTTCGCCCAGTGTTGTTTTTGTTATTTCAAGGGTAAGTACATCTTTAATACCTGCTTTTTCATAATGTTGAATCGCATTTTTAAAATAGTCCTCGGCGCCATCGTAGTTTTTCTTATCAAAAAACAGGTCACCGTACATAGCCTCTATATAAGCCATTTCCTGCCAGTCATTTTTATCGACTCGTTGTTGCAATTGATATGCCTGTAAAAACAACTTCTCTGCATCTTCGAGTTTTCCCAATTCTCTTTTTACATCGGCCAGGTGTACCAGGGGTCTTACAAAGCCTGCCCCTTCTCTACCGAAATTTATTTCATGCAAAGAAACAGCCTTCTCCATATAGGCTTCTGCGAGTTGCAGTTCTCCCATCAACTGGTACAATTTTCCCATATTGTTGTAGGCTATAGCCAGCAACTGCGGGTTCTTGTGTTTTGCGTAGTCCTGCTGTATAATTTCTACCATTTTTTGGCGATGAAACAGTGCCTCATCCAGTTTGTGGGTGGTTTCGTATAAACTTCCCAGATCGTTGTGTACCAGTCCTCGATTGGGATGAAAAGCATGAAGGTGTATATTGCACAGGCGTTGTAGTTCCAGTCCATATTTTTCTGCTTCTTCATAGTGGCCTGCATCATGCGCAATGTACATCATAGACTGATAGGCTGTCAAAAGCTGGCGGGCATCTTTACCATATAGTTTTTCAAAAATATCACGAGCCTTAATGGCATATTCCATGGCTGGAGTGAAGTCGCCGGATTGTAAATAGAACCAGGAAATGTGACCATAAAAATTTCCGTAGATATCGTTGGGAGCAGCTGTCGGTGAAATGGATTCCAGTGCCTGAAGAAATAATTTTTTGGCTGTTGTGGTCTCCGCATTGTGCAAATGTATCTGGGCTTTTTTGTCCAGCAGAGCCACCCTGGCGAGACTATGCGCAGGCAGTCGATTGGCAGTTTTCTGTATATCGTTTAACAAGGTAAGTGCGGGTGGGGTTCCTTTAACCGTCCAAATCATTTCGGCTTTGTATACAGAGGCGAAAACCAGGCTGTCTGTTTGGTTGCTTTTTTTAAATGATTCGATAGCGTTGTTTATGTAAAAACTGGCACTATCGTAATCCTGTTTTTTCCATGCGGCCGTAGCCTTGCCGTAATAATCCTGACAATATAAACCACTTGATGTTAATAACATCAATAAAAAGAATAGCCAGTTTTGCATTGCTTGGTACTTTGAAGACTACAATTTTTGAATCTCTTTCAGGAGAAGAACAGCTTGCTCGTTTTCAGGAATTTTATTCAGCCATTTTTTTGTATCATCTAACCTGTTTTGTTTCAGTAGTGAAAGCGCCAGGTACCAGGTTGCCTTCTGGTGCCATTGGCTGTTTTCATCGGTTGCCACCCTTTCCAGAGAGCCGATTGCATTTGTAAGATCGTCACTATTCAGGTACGCCATACCGGTATAGTACAAAAGGGTATCGGAAGGGTTGGCTATTTGTTCCCAAATCTGCAGCGCCTTTTTATAGTCCTCTTCCTTATAACTTACCATTCCGTCATAAAAAGTATAGTTGTGCTCATCGCTACTCATTACCACCGGCAAGCCGGTATCCTGCTCAAAGAAATCAGCAAACAAGCCTTCCGTTGTGGTTGGCGGAGTATAAAATTGCCTCAGCAATAATACAATTACTACCGCTGCTGCTGCCACATACAGCCAACTTCTGTTTGTCTTTTTTAAGGGTATACTTTTGTTTGTTGCAAATAACTGTTTGCCGGATAGTATTTCAACAGTTCCTATTAACTTGCGTTGCAGGATCACTTCATTCCGCAATGTTTCATCACGCTGCATCTCTGTCTCAAAAGAAATACGATCAGCCGGTTCCATTCTTTCCAGAATGTAGGCTTCTATTCTTTCGAACAGTTCTTCATCTATATGATTATTATATTCCGCCATTTTTCCTCATTTCTTCCAAAAAAAATTTTCTCAACTGTATCATACAGCGATACTTGATTGTCTTGATGCTGTCCTCCGTATTTTGTATGTGACCCGCAATTTCCGCCATCGATTTCTTCTGGTAGTAAAAAAGCCCTAATACTGTTTTACATTTTTCGCCCAGCATTCCAAAAGCTTTGGTAAGCATACCACTTTGTTCCAGGCTGTCTTCTGTAATGTCTGGCGATTGTTCTGGTATATTTTCGGTGTATGAAATTTTCATTTTTTTTACCGAACGCAGAGTATCAATCCACTTGAACTTACAAATTTGCCGGACATAAGCATTAAACTGTTCGCGGGAGCCATGAAATTTACCAGCGCGAAGATTAATCCAGGCTGCAGCTACTCCTTCCTGAAATACATCCTGTGCATCTCTTTCACTTCCGGAGTTTTGAAGGATGTAATTTTCCAGCCACGAATAATTCTCTTTGTAGATATGTTGCAATAATTCTTCAGGGTATGTTTGAAGCCAGTCTGTCTGATTTTCCAAAACTAATTCAGTCTTTTGATCGAAAGATACAGTTTTTGTAAATAACAGCTTCGCTTTTTACCCATTTTCATTGCATCATTCACCCGCTATTACCATTACTCAATAATCAACATATCTGAACTTTACATATGTATATCGGAGCAAATGAGTATTGGTAAACAAATAATGCGTTTTATTTTATTTCCAGCGAAATAAAATAAAACGCATTATGGCGGGGTTGATTATTTAACGACTTCTATCCATTTGCCGTTCAGTCCGGCACTAATAGTATTGTCATACATACCGTCGCAATATACCCCTGGTAGGAAATAGCGACCCAGGTAAGCTGCATTTAACATCACATAAAAGGTTTTGGTTTCACCTTCTCTAAGTCCAAAATGTGTGTACACCCTGTCGTCCCGGATATCCTGGTGGTCATAAGGGGATGATTTAAAGCTGCTTTCTGTATCCAGCATTCGCATGTTTAATATTTCCCATCCACTGGGGAATATTTGGGATAGCGTCATGTTGCTATAACGACCGCGTATTCCGGGATTTCGAATAGATACTTTTGCTACAAAATCGGTTCCCTGCTGTAATGATTCAATATTAGCAATGGTTTTGCCATCCAGGGTCTGATAATTCACATCCATTGTCAATACATCAGGATTGTTAATGGGCTGCACCTGTTCGCCGGTGATAGGTTGCCCCTGCACTACCAAACGAGCGTACAACACATTGTTCCCTTTATTAATTACTGATATTGTCTTGTTAGCAGCATTTACCTCCACATCGGTGAGACTTACATATGATTTTGAATCAATTTTTACTTTTTTGCCATTAATGCTTGCTTCCGCTACAATCTTTTCGCCTGAGGGATTAGTACCGCAGTAACCGGCTATGGCCATGAGGCAATAAGCAGTCGTTTGTGTACTATACCATCGCTCGCTTGCCAACAACGTGGAAACATCTTTCAGTACGGTTTCTGCCTCTGAGCGTTTATTCATAATGGTTAGTGTCTCGAGTACCATGCCCTGGTCGCGAAGAGAAGACCCATAAGTATACCCTGCCAATTTTCTTTCATCAAAAACAATGGGCAACCCGGCTATCAATGATTCTGCCGTTTTAGGGTGCCCGGCAAGGTGATAGGCGGCTGCCAGGCGCCATTTTGCTTCCGGTGAAAGATACTTAAATTCCCGCAGTCTATTCATAGCACCCATCTCAGGGGATTTTGCTAACGCCAGGAGGTACAAACGAAATGCCTGTGACAGGTCGCCTCCGTAAAAATTGGTAGTAGAAGGGGACCAGGCAGCAGCTTTATTTCTTTGGAAGTTGGTCCATTGCTGCAACATATCATCCGGTACAATATACCCTTGTTCCCGTGCTTTCAGCATCATGTATCCGGCATAACTGGTTGCCCAGTCATCACTTTCCCTGGCACCTACCCAATAGCCCAATCCGCCGTCCGGTAGCTGGTAGTTTTTGTATTTTTCTATTACTACACGAACATTTCTTTCTATTTCAGCTTTTCTGCGATCACCTAATTCTATCAGTTGTTTCAAAAATAGTTGTGGAAAGACGGCAGAAGTAATTTGCTCCAGGCAACCATGTGGATAACGAATCAGATAATCCAGCCTTTTCTCGAGGTTGATAGGAGGGATGGCCGATAGTTCCAACGTTGCTTTTCCGTTGGCGGGTATGCCAATTGGCACTACGGTTTCATTCCATGATTGACCGGCGGAAAGCGTATGTTCAACTACGTTGGTAACATAGGGATTGGGGTTTCTAACATCCAGTTCCACTTCGTAGTCCGCTTTTTCGTTTCCTGAAGCAGCCACCAGCTTCACTTTACCAATGCCCGTATTTTCTTTAACCTTTACATCAAAGTAGACCATCTTCTCCCCGGGTTCACTAAACTGTATTTGTTGTGAAGTGTTGCCTATTGGTTCCAGGAAGTCGTTGTTTTGCAAGGAAACGCTTACGTTTTTAATGTTATTTTCCATAGCAAAAACAGTTACCGGCAGTTTTATTACTTCGGTTGGTCCCAGTACTCTTGGTAATGTACCCAATAACATCAATGGTTTTTTTACCGGTACGGCTTTTTCAGCAAAACCATATGCGCCTTCTCCGGCAGCTACTACCATAGCCCTTACCGAGCCAATATAGGGATCCAGTGTAAAGTCATGCTTTTGTTTCTGTCCTTTTTTCAAATGGAAAGGTCCCATGTATTTGACCACCGGTTTAAAACGATTGGCAGATTTTTCTTTTGAGGAGCCACTTGCTTCCGCATCACCACCAATGGTCAGGATGCGCTCCAGCCCACTACCCCAGGCGCCGATTACATTATCAAATAAGTCCCAGCTTTTTACACCCAATGCTTCGCGTGCATAAAATGCACTATGGGGATCGGGCGTTTTAAAACGGGTAAGATCCAGTAACCCTTCATCAACAATGGCGATGCTATAGGTCATGGCTTTGCCGGATGTTTCTGAAACGGTGATGCTGGATGCCTGCTCGGGGCGTAAGACATCGGCTATTTGAATTACCGGCTTTAAAACGGTATTTTTATCCTCTACCAATACAGGTATCACACCGTACATCCGGATGGGTAGATCGTTGAGAGATTGGGAATGCGGTTGTAGCAAGCTGATGTTAACATAAATGTTGGGAGCCATGCTGGCTTCTGCTTTAAAGGTATAGATGGTTTGGCCTTGTTTGGTCTCTATCCAGTCTGTTTTTAATACTCTGCTGCCAGACTCAATGCTGATAAGAGCACGTCCACCCTGACTACTTGGTATGTTTAGAGAAACCTCTTCGCCTACGTCAAATTTTTCTTTATTGGCAGTGAAAGACAACATTGCGGCCGCAGACTGATCGGAATTGTCACCCCGGCTTTGCCACCAGGGATCATCAAAATACACAACCTGCCCGGTAATATGACCGCTTTGGATATCTCTTACTAATACGAGGTAACGACCCCATTCACCACCGGGTGCGGAGAGTGCCCATTTACCGGAACCATTAGTCAGGCTGATGGTATCTGTTTTTGCCAATCGACTGTAGCGGTCTCTGGAGAAATTACTGATATTTTCTCCGCTATTGTCCCACCACCAGCTCCAGCTGATTCTGTACATGTCAATGGCAACTGATTGTTTGCCGCTCAAAGGCTCACCGGAAGCGTTAACGTTTACCACCGGCAGTTCGTAGTTTTTATCAGTCATCAGAAATTTCCAGGGTTTCGGACCCTCTGGCATATTTATTCCTACATAGCTTTTATAAGGACTGTAAGGCACCACAACATTACTGACACTGAAAGCACCGCCGGGTTCAAATACCTTCACCAGCATACTGGCATTCAGCATACCGGGTGCACCAAATACATCAAATTTGGCATTTACCGGAGATACTCCTTCCTGGTTTAAAGTGCCGTCAAAAAGTGTTTTGCTTTCTGTAGCATATTGTGTGGCCGGATTATCAAAATGAAAATTCGGAAACTGTTTGAAGACTGTTTTTCGTGCCAGCAATGTGGCATCTACCCTCGCTTTTAAGTTTTTGGCAGGAGCACCAAACAGCCATTGTGAATGCAGTGTACCCGCCCCGGCACCCCCTGTTCCCAAGACTGCCTCTTTTCCAAAGTCCAAATCTATTCTTAAACGGTTAGGCATCACCGTTTCTACTTTTATTCTTTTTTCAAATACAGCCCCGCCCACTTTTACTTTTGCCAACCAGTTTCCTGTAACGGAGCTCGCATCGGTGGAGGTGGTAAACAGATATAAGCCGTGTTCGTTTCCTGTTTGTACCGATTTCTTATACAGTTGTCCCTGTGGTGTCAGCAGGTTGAATTCTATGGGATGATCTTTGGGAAGCTTCTTCGCTTTATCTTCTACCATAAAATTGAGATACATGGTATCACCGGGACGCCATACACCTCGTTCGCCGTAAATAAATCCTTTCAATCCATTTTTCACCTCAGCTCCCGATACATCAAAACGGCTTAATAACAAAGAACTGCCGTCATCGAGTTTGAGATACCCTTTTTCTTTTCCTTTTTTGGCAACCAGCAAATATGGTTTTTTCTTTAGGTCAAAAGTTGCCCAGCCTTTGCTGTCGCTTTTCGCAGTATACAATACCTGCTGTTGATAATCCAATATTTCCAGTTCCACATCTGCCATCGGAGCCGTTGTAAGTATGTCCGTTACGGCCACCATCATGCTGTTATCGGTTCCCCGTTTAGCTGTCAATCCGATATTGGATGCCATAATGTTTCTGCTGGCCCACTTGTCCTTACTATAGTAAGAAGGCGAGCATGGATTATCCCGCTGCCGCCAGTTATAGCCATAAGGGTAATAACTATCATATGCCTGCCAGAATTCATCGTCAGCGTCCGGCGCATTCCTTTCGCCGTCATACCATGCATTATAGTAGTAATAGTCTTCGTCATCATCCGGAGTTACTTTTTCTGATGTAACGCATTTATAAAGTGAATACTCCGGGCGGAATCCAATGATCACATGGTAAATGGCTCCAGGCTCCGCTTTCAGGTATTTGTCAATATCAAGTGAGAATTTTTGTTTTCGATGCAGATCCAGTGTTTTGTCATTGTCAAGACGAACGGTTTGCTGTACAACAGGGGTGGCTACCCGACGTAGTTCACTGTTGCCGCCCAGGTTATTATACTGAAGAAATTGCGGTATATTATTTTCGTAAACCTTTACGATACTAACATCTACGGCACTGAGATTGACGGCTTCAAACGGTAATACGAGCTTCCCGGCGTCGGGCAGAATAACGCCTTTGCCCTGCATTTTTACAGAGGGCAACCGGTTTTCGAAAAATACATTTCCGGCAAAGGACTTTTCCAGTTTTTTTGCCCAGATATTGGATATCCCCTCCCGAACCGATACACTGTATTCACCGTCCATTTGGTCAGCAGCAAATACTTTTACTTCGCTACCATCAATACTATAGCTGATATCCGGGCGATTGCTGATAGAAATCAGCCCGTTTAATTGCTGGGCAGTGGCAATGGCCTCAGAAAACTGGATGAGTATATAGCTTTCTGCATTCTGTACAGAACGAACAGCTAATACTTTGAAATCGCCGATAGCCGGAACTTCCACTATTTTGGAATCTTTTTCTTTGGCTGCCAACACATGGCCATCCCAGTTGAGCTGCAACTCAGAAGCGTTTGCACTTCGTTTAATGTCTGTTATGGTAAAGGTGTGGCGGCGTGCCATTTCATCATGTTCCCATTTAATGGGTATAGTTTTGCCGCCATGGCTGGCGCTCAGTATTTTTTCTACAACGGCGCCTTCTTCTATATCTGCGGTTTCTATCAGCCCGGAATATATCATGTTTTCCTTTGAATTACCCACCACTTTTAAGCCGAAATCCTGCACCTGGAAAGCCGGCTTTACTGCCTGCACGTTAAACGTAAGGGTTTTAAAATCGTTGGGTACTTCTGCTACTTTTCCCAGTTTAAAACTTACTGTATATAGTTGTGCCGGTTTCATATTTTCTTCCGGCTTAAATTCAATTGTTCTCGCATCCACCCAGTAGGCTTTTCCCTTCAGCGATGGAGAGAAGGAAAACAGGTCTTCTTTTACCGGTTCATTAAGGGTTGTAGCTGTGGATACATCCGAAGAAAGCCTTACTCTTATGGCGGCTGTTTTTGAAACAACCCCGGAGGTATATGACTCCACATATTTGCTGTACACAGGATCGACAGGTGTTATTTTAGATCCTGTTTTGCAGGCGGTCAACAACACAGAAATAGATAGGAAACAAGTCAACAATCTGGTAGAAAAGGGAGACAGAAGAAACGAAATTGAATTCATGTCAAGGTGTTTAAAATTCTTTCAACTGGAACGAATATAGAACAATGTACCCGCTCTGGCTATACTACTTTCACAGTGGATATTGTTAAACTTCATTTAATAAATATGTATAGACTACGGACCAATACTGACTGCTGGTTATGACCGTAGCCAAACCAGGCTGAGTTCGGGAAAATTGATATATGGTAAAACGAACGAAACAGGTGCATTCTTATGAAATCCTCCACTTATTTCTCCTTTAGGCTGATAAAGATCGGCGTTAATCCTGAGCTGTATATGTTCGCTAAAATCCACCTCACCTTTGCCATACCACTTGAATACCGCTTCCTTTGCGCTCCATAGCGTAGTAAGGGTGCGGTAATAGGGAGAATCGGTTGCTGGCAGGTTGTCTTTTGGGTAGTATTGTTCCAGGATTTGCAGTTCCTGCGGATGTAAAAACTTGTGCCGGATACGCTCCACTTTGTATGTAGGTATTTCAATATCTATGCCTACCCTTTCTGCACTACTGACGATTGCAGCAGCATAGTCTCCACAGTGAGAAATGGAAAAATGGTAGGCATCATTTGCTAAATAGGGCTTTTTGGTATCGGCAATGGCAATTAGTTCGTAAGGGAAATCCGGGAACAGGGTTTTCAACAGGTAACGACCCGCCAGGTGCTGAAGCCTTTTATGGGGATGAGTAATACTTCTTTGCAGCGGTACTTTCTCTACAAAAAATTGCTCCGGCTCTTCAATGTGCCATATGCCCAGTCGGGTAGTTTCGCTGATATTATGTTGATAGAATAATGCCATTCGCAAAAGAAATACGATATTCGCAACCCATCGGAAGAATGCTGCAAATAAACAAATTATATCCGTAATGATACTGTCTGATACAAGAATACTGGAGGAAATAGAGAAGAAGACCATTGTTTTACGGCCTTATAATCGGGAATGTCTTGGCAGCAACTCCTATGATGTTCATCTTGGGCAATGGCTGGCAACTTATCGTAATCACATATTGGATGCAAAAAAACACAACGAAATAGAGTACTTCGAGATTCCGGATGAGGGTTTTGTGTTGTACCCACATATTTTTTACCTGGGCGCAACACTAGAGTATACGGAAACGCATACCCATGTACCTTTCCTGGAAGGAAAATCGTCTACCGGCCGTCTGGGTATTGATATCCATGCGACTGCAGGTAAGGGCGATGTGGGATTTTGCGGACATTGGACCCTGGAAATATCAGTAAAGCAGCCGGTGCGCATTTACAAAGGAATGCCTGTGGGGCAACTTATTTATTTTCCCGTAGAAGGTGAAATAGCCGTGGCATACAACCAGAAACAAAATGCCAAATATAGTGGTCAACCCGATAAGCCGATTGAAAGTATGATGTGGAAGAATAAGTTTTGATCGGGCTGAGACGACAACTTATAGAACGGTTTTTTATTTTGAGCATGTGGACACGGTCAAAAAATGAAGCTCCGGGCAAGTAGTAAATTGGTGTAAATTGTCCGGATGAAAGATTTGAGCTATTACGTAGACAAATACAAACAACAACTTAGGATTGGGGATGTTCGGGAGGCTTATGTAGGACTTGTTAAATATGTGACGGGGCTTGGAACCACTCTTTCTAAAAATCTTGCCGAAAAGTATTCGTTTGGCAACCTCTTCCAGTGATACATGGATTATACCTATTTCTATTACAGCAATGATTTTTTGAAAAAGAGAAAGCTCAAGATGGGGCTGGTGCTAAACCATGCGAAAATGCAATTCGAAATCTGGTTGTTAGGGCAAATAATTCCAATTCAGGAAAAATACTGGCAACATTTCAAGGCAACTAAATGGAATAGGGACAGAGACAGCAAGCCACAGTATGCTATTCTGGAGGCTATATTAATAGAAAAGCCAAATTTCAATGATCTGCAAAAGCTCTCTAAGCAAATTGAAGAAAAATTGGTATTGGTTTCAGGCGAGATTGAAAAAGAAATCAAAAAGAGTAAATTGGCTTAATGCACTTGATTTGTGATAAAGGAGAAAATTAAACTGACTTTCGGAGTTCTGAAAAAAATTGGTATGAGCAATAAATATTTACTTTTTGGAAAGCTGACAGCAAAAGCAGGACACAGAGATGCACTTGCTGATATACTAATACAGGCATCACAGCTTGTATCAGCGGTAAAAGGATGCAGACTTTATGTAATCGGAAAAGACGAAAACGACCCGAATACTGTTTATGTCACAGAAATTTGGGATAGTAAAGATGATCACGACAACTCACTAAAAATTGAAGGTGTACGGGAACTGATTATGCAGGCAATGCCGATATTGGATGGACAACCAATCAAAGGACAAGAACTGTCAATTATAGGTGGTGCAGGAATATGAGCGGAGTAGTGATCGATCGTTATTCATTCAATATTTCAATCTGGTAGAACACGATGGCAAAAAGACTTCTGTTAGTCTATTTGATATTCTTTGCCTTCCTTTCTTCCCGTGGGCAATCGAATGAGGACTATTTACTTTGGAGTTCGTCTCGTAGATTGACACTTAATGATTTTTCAATAAAAACAAACGGACCGGCCGTGCCGTCATTTGGGCAGTTCTCTATAGACTATCAAGTAAATGGCTTTGATTTTCTAACACGAAAATTCAATAAAAAAGTTCGCAATCGTTTTATTAAGGCCGCATCCTGGATTGATACAACAACGAATATTGAACAGTCATTAATATATCAACAAACTTTATTCGATATCGCTGAAGTTTATACAAGACAATTCAGAAGGGCATTGAAGAAAAACAGGAAAAAAATAGCTTCGGGTATGACTATTGTTGAGGAGTTGAACAACCAGTTTTTGGCAGCTTTTTCAAAAAGGAGGATTGAGTACGATAGGGATACACAATTTGGAACCAATGGACAAACCCAAAAGGAATGGGAGAAACAAATTAACAAAGAACTTTTGGAGCTTTCCGAATTTGCATATAACAAATGATCGGTACTGCGTAATTATACCAGCATCTCGCATCATGAATTATATAGATTATACGGCGATACTAAAGTCAACTTTTAACCGAAACGTACGAACATCAATTGAAACCTGCTGTATCAAGAGAAATAAAGAAACTATTTTTGGGATCCACCTTCTCCGGCAATGATCTTTAGTGAAGAATCCGGACGGAGAAAGCTATTCTCTTGAGGTAATGCAGTACCCCATATATACACTGTTTTCAGCGTTGGAACTTCTTTTAACTTTTCCAATGCAGTTGGGTCAATTTTAGTAAAACAAAGATTAATATTTTCCAAATTGGAAAGTGATAGTATATATTCTAAGCTTGCGTTTGTAACTGGATTTTTGTCCAGGCGCAAGCGTTGCAGGTTAATAAATATGCCCAGTTTCTCCAGGTCTTCATCCGTTAATTCGTTGTCTGCCAGATTTAACCAGGTAACATTTTCTTTAACTGACTCCAGTATTGGTAGTTTGTTTTTTGCATTGGGTGTACCTGCTGGTAAAGTGATATCCAGTAAATCAGGATTGTAATGGATTTGTTTCACTACAAATCCGGCAGTAGTTAATTGTTGAATTATGTCTGCTTGCAGAACCGGTGCGGACAGTTGTATGCTGATGTCGATTGGGGTAGTCACTCCCGTGTTTGCTGCAACTTGAGCGCCCCCAAAATAATTTTTTATAATCTGCATTATATCGTCCGGCGGACTTGCAACAGCGACGGTCTGGTCTTCGTTCAGCAAAGCGTGTTCTATCCACCAGGAAATTATCGACGTCTCATCAGTGGTCAGTGGTGGCTTGCCATCCGTTGGCATAAATTTTTTATCTGAAGGATCCAGTAATACCCGTTTGATCAGCTCACTCTCGCCGGGTTGTCCACTAATAACTACCTGCCCATGTTTACCACCTTTCGCAATCTGTGCAAAATTTTGGAGTGACAGTTCTCCTTTCATTTTGTTGTTGTTGTGACAGTCGGCACATTTGTGCTGTAGTATGGGTTGTACGATATCGCGAAATATCAATGCTTCATTTATATCGCTGACAGGCGCGGGTTGAGTTTCATCTTTTGAGAAGCTAAGATAACCCTCTCCATGTGTAAGTGTGCCGCCCCAGTGCCCGGCAAAGCTGATGCCCGCAACAATAAATACCAGAAAAAGATTCAGGGCTTTTTCTGATTGAAGTACCGTTACCCCGATCTTCTTACTACTTACAAGCCAGGCAAAAAAAGAGATAATAGTAGTGGCAATACCCATCCACATATGTAGGTCAAGTGTGGTGACATTGTATCCGCCATCCAACGAAAGGAGCCAGCCCGTAATGCAGGAGAACAAAGCGCCCACTGCGCCAGCTAACAATGTAACTGGAACAGCTACCCTGATTTTGGTATACTTCGGTAATCGCCCTACCCATTGCAGTAATGCTGCCAATAGAAGAAATCCAATGGGCAGATGCACAAACAGCGGGTGAAATTTCCCTATAAAGGCTGATATGTTGAGTAGTATCATTTAATGCGTTCAAGCTTTACAGGCGCTGTATGACTGGCATTCCACTGGCATACGTAAATGTTTTTGTCTTCGTCTATACATACATCATGTCCATGATTGAATACTTTGTCAGGCGTTTGAAACATTTGCTGCAATTTCCCATTCACGTAGGAGGGAGCTGTACCCCCTGGGTTCGATACTACTCTATTCTGCCCATCCAGGATAGTAACGAAGCCAGTATCTTTTTTCCATTTTTCTCCTTCTTTTGTTGTTGACCAACATACGCCAGCGTATATATTACTATCGTCTACCACTGCCCGGCAAACGAAAAGCCCGGGTAGTTCAACAGTCTTGATGTATTTGCCATCCAATGTGAAGAATTTGAAACACTGTTCGTTGCGGGATGTGCAGATCAATACCGGATTGTTTTTGTCTCGTGTATCAACAGTGATACCATGTGCATTTTGCAGATTATGAGCCGGGTTAGTATTATTGTGACCACCCCAATGCCGGATATACTTCCCCTTCCGATCATATTGAATTATATAGTCCGACCCATAGCCGTCTGCCACGTATATATCTCCGTTAGGACCAACAGCCGTTTCTGTCGGCATAAATTTTTCGTTGTCTTTGTAGATGCCTATGGCATGCGGATCACCCAGGTTGAATACCAAACGTCCATCAATAGTAGTTTTGAATACCTGCCCTGCCTGACTTTTCCATTGTCCCTGCCGATCCAGGAAATAGCCACAATCGGTAATTAGCAAGAAGTCTTCTTCTCCTTCTTTTGAAAGCGTTAAGCCATGCCCACCCGGATACTGTGTTCCCCATGCGTCCAGGAGTTTGCCGCTTTTATCAAATACCAGGATATTATTGTGGGTATGATCACCCAACATAATCAGGCGTCCTTTGCTATCCATCACCATTTCGTGACAGTTTAGTAAGGGCGTATGGGTAACACTTAATTTTGCCCAATTCTTATGTACCTTATATTTATAGTTGCCATGCCCAATCAACGGGTCTTCAGGTTGCCTGTTCTTTGAAATGCTAAAAACCGATGAGGGTTGCATCACTGAAGCCGCTGCTATCAGGGCTGTTGATTTTAAAAATGTTCTTTTTCTCATTACTGTTAGATTTAGTTCGTTTATCTGATGGGTAACTCAGGCGCTGGTACCAACCCTTTTTCTATAAAATTTATATACGCCAGCAACCCACCCCAATGGTAAAATTTATCACTAGCCCATACATCGTCACCTTGTCCGGTATTGGCATTGTAATTTTCATATACGGCTCCTTCTGTAAGCCATGATTTCAAGAATAAGTTTTTTGATTTTTCTGCCATGTCTTTTTGTGCTTCCCCCAGGTTGTACTTTCTTAGCCCCAGGTACACAAGAAAATTCATAGGTGCCCATATTCTACCTCGCCAATACTCCTGGTCTTTGTATGCCGGATCATTCCTGGCGATAGAAGGCATGATATATTCACCCCAAAACGTTTCGGTGTTATAGAAATGTTGCTGTATCATTTGTTGCGCCTGTTCGTCGGAGGCAACACCTGCCAGCAACGGATAAAATAAAGTAGGAGAAAGGCGATGGCTAATACTATCGTTATCGGTTCGTTTGTTGAGGAAGATACCTGCTTCTTTGTTCCATAGTTTTTGCAGATTGGCGGAATACAATTGTTTCCTGCTGTTCAACTCTTTTACAATATCAGTTTTACCCAATACTTCCGCTATTTCCGCCAGGTTGTCGCAGTCGCTGATATATAGTGCCATTAGTCCTACATCCGCCAACATCATTTGATGGCGAATGGTATCAAACGGAATATTATCATACATAGGTGAGTTGTCAAGCCCCGATTCGAATTTAGCACCTTGCATCACATTTATTTCTTCCAGTAGCCATTCTGGTTCATGTTCCTTTAACGTATAAGGATCAGATCCCCAAACCAGGTAGCCATCCTGCTGACGATTTGTATGCCACCATCTATTCCATATAAGTAGTTTATCAAATGTTTCATACAAAAGCCATTTTTCCTGGTATTTTTTATACAAGGTTTTGATAGCTAATGAACCTACCGGTGGTTGCGAACGATCGCTGCTTTTGCTTAATCCTGCAGCGAAATTGGGTATAAATCCGGCGTCTGTAATTTCATTGGTTATAGCAATGGCATTGGCATACGCCAGCGCCTTATTGTCCAGCCCCATCATCATGGCAGAAAAATAGGTATCCCAGTCGAAGAGTACCCATCCCTTCCACATGCCCGAATTCCATAGCCTGCTAACAGGAACGATTACACGTTGACTATCGGGTTCATAAATAACATTCCATGCCAACACACGCTGCATGCCATTGTATAAGTCAGCTTCTTCCTTGTAGGCAGTTTTTTGCTGATTGAACTGATTTCGACCGGCTTCTATAATTTCTTTAATCTGTTGCAAACTGCGTTGGCTGCCGGTAGACAATCCAATGGTGTCTGACAAATTGAAAAGAAAACCAGTGGTATTTCCCGCATTTGCGGTTTCGTTACTTGGAAATACATTGATGATACTATCATCAACGGTGGCGGCTACCTGGTTTTTCTTTTGCTCTGTACGCCCTTTCTTATTCCACAGAAAAGCTGTTTCTGCCAATAATAGTCCATTGTTATTGGCTTGAAGTGGCGTTGCCAATAGTACCATATCGTTGCCTGTTAGAGCAGTTTGGATGCGTAGTCTTAATCCCTGCCATTCTATTTCAAGGTCTGTATAGGAGCCATCATAACTGTGGTCTCCGGGAATTATTTTTTCTACGGGTTCTCCTTTTTCACTTCTTCGTCCGATTAAAGCCTCGTGGAGTATATCACCCGACTGTTTGTTTTGCAGTTTTAAGTTGATAGCAAAATACTCAGGCAACAATACATGACTTAAAACACTTCTGGTGTTCCAGGTGTTCCAACCACGGGCTAGTTGTTTCTGAAGTTCTTTAGATTCTTTACCAGCATAGTCTGTTTTCTGGGTTGTAGTATTGCATCCAAACGTAACAAGGAAGATCAGGGATAGAAATCTCATGTGATTTTAAAAGAAATGGCGATTATGTTAAAATATCCTTTACAACATGTCCGTGTACATCGGTAAGCCTGAATCGGCGACCCTGATATTTGTAGGTCAGTTGTTCGTGATTGATACCAAACAAATGTAACAAGGTAGCATGAAAATCATGTACATGCACCGGATCTTTTATCACATTGTATCCAAAATCATCCGTTTCGCCATAGGTGAAGCCTGGTTTTACTCCCGCACCTGCCATCCACATAGTGAAACAGCGAGGGTGGTGATCTCTTCCATAATTATCAGCTGAGAGTTTTCCCTGAGAATACACCGTTCTTCCAAATTCGCCGCCCCATACTACCAGTGTATCTTCCAGCAGTCCTCTTTGTTTTAAGTCTTTGATGAGGGCAGCACTTGCCTTGTCAGTTTGTTTGCATTGGTTTCTTAATCCACCCGGCAGGTGCCCATGGTGATCCCAGTCCTGGTGATAGAGTTGTACAAACTTTACATCTTTTTCCAGCAGCCGTCTTGCCAACAAACAGTTTGCTGCAAAAGTGCCAGGGTCACGACTTTCTTCGCCATACATATCATATACCCAATCCGGTTCGCCACTCATGTCGGTTACTTCTGGTACAGAAGTTTGCATGCGGTAGGCCATTTCATACTGTGCTATCCGGGTATTGATTTCCGGATCACCATAAGTATCATGTTGCAGCTGATTTAGTTTTTTAAGGTAATCCAACATTTCGCCTCTGTCCTTGCCATCATATCCTTCGGGATTACCAAGAAAAAGCACCGGGTCTTTGCCCGAACGAAACTCTACACCCTGGTGTTTACTGGGCAGGAAGCCATTACTCCAAAGTCTTGCCATCAGCGGTTGCCCCACACCGTTTTTACTGACCAATACTATAAAAGTGGGCAGATTATCATTGTCAGAACCTAAACCATAACTCAACCAGGCACCAATGGATGGGCGTCCGGCAATCTGGTTACCACTCTGCAAAAATGTGATGGCAGGATCGTGATTGATCGCGTCGGTTTGCATAGACTTCACAAAACAAAGATCATCTACTACCTGTGCGGTATGCGGCATCAGTTCGCTTATCCATGCCCGTGATTTCCCATACTGATCAAATTTGAAAATAGAGGAAGCTACCGGAAATGTAGATTGTTCCGCACTCATTCCGGTCAGGCGTTGCCCCTGGCGGATAGACTCCGGCAGGTCCTGTGCCTGGTATTTCACCAATTCCGGTTTATAGTCAAACAAATCTAACTGAGAAGGTCCACCACTTTGAAACAGGTACACAATCCGTTTGGCTTTGGGCAGGTAGTTAGGGAAAACAGTAGATGTGACGCCTTCCTCCAACGGAGTTGCTATATTGCCTTTACCAAAAAGCGATTTACCCAGCAAAGAGCCCAGTGCTACAGCCCCAATCCCCATACTGGTTTTAGTAAGGAATGTACGCCGATCCAGTTGCTTTTTTACGCTGGCCAGATCGGGGTTCTTTGGGTCAAATGGTGTATGGTGATGATGCTGATCCATAATTTATCGTTTGGTGATGCTGGCATCTGTGTTAATAATAGTACTGGCTATCACAGCATTCGCGGCTACCAGGTGCACTGGCAATGCTGCGTCAACCTCGTACTGCCCGGTATTTAGCCAACCTTTTGTTTTAGCCGGCTGCTGTTCAAACTTCTTTGCTTCTTTTGTAAATAACTCAATCAGTACATCCAGTTCCTGCTCGGTTGGTTTGCGACCGGTTAATTTTCTGAATGCAGCGGTAATCGCATTTTTTGTGTTACCCACTCTTGTCATTTCTTCACCCATCACTTTCGCTGCCTCTACATAGGTGGGGTCGTTAAGCGTAATCAAAGCCTGCAGTGGTGTATTTGTTTTCTGTCGGCGTACGATACAGCTTGTACGAATCCCTACATCGAAGGTAGCCTGTGTAGGGTTCGGTATAGAACGCCTCCATATAGTGTACATACCTCTTCTGTAAACCAACGAACCGCTATCCTGCCTGTATCTGGATCCATTCATTCGCCACAAATCCTCTGGCTGATAGGGATAAGCACTTTTGCCACCAATATTTTTGTTCAGCAGTCCGCTGGCAAATAAGGCATTATCGCGTACCATTTCTGCGGTTAGTCTTGAGGGTGATGCCCTGGCTAGTAATACATTTTCCGGATCTGCCTCCATTATGTCCGGACTTGCCAGAGAGCTCTGCCGGTAAGTGGCACTCATTACCATCTGTTTCACCAGGGCTTTTACATCCCATCCACTTTCACGGAAAGATATGGCGAGCCAATCCAGTAATTCAGGATGGGAGGGCATTTCTCCCTGGTTGCCAAAATCCTCCGCAGTTCTTACCAGCCCTTTGCCGAACAACAGCTGCCAATAGCGGTTTACAGCCACCCGGGTAGTCAATGGATGATCGGGGTGTAATAACCATTTGGCTAAGCCCAATCTGTTTCGTGGCAAACTATCCGGCATGGGTAATATACTTTGCGGAACATCCGGATATACCCGCTCTGCCGGAGATGTATAGTCGCCTCTATCGAGGAGATAGGCAGGTATAGGTTCCGGAGTTTCTTCCATTACCATCAGTTCTGGTATTCTTTCTGTAGTATCGTTTAAGGATGACCGTATTTTCTGTAGTTCTGCTTTTATCTTTTTACTTTCTGCAGAAATATTGGCAAAGTAATATTGTTGAAGCAGGGCTTTTTCATCTGCTGACAATTGTGGTACATTCTTGCTTGCCAGTTGGGCAAATGTAGCCGGCTGATAGAGTTGCTGAATTTCTATCGGCGTTAGCTCCCTGTCAAATACCATTACGTCGTTGGCTTTTCCACCGGTAAGTCCTTTGCCACGGCTCCAGGCGCCTAGTTGCAGACTTTGTGGATTGCCCCAGAGAATAATGTCTTTGTATAAGTTGTCCTGATCAATGGTGGTTTCCATTTCCTTCCCGTTCATGTATACCTTCAATCCACTGGCTTTGCTGGAACCATCATAGGTAAGTGTAAGTTGTATCCACTCCTCTTTTATCACATCGTCCTTAGTAAATTCTATAATGGCGTTATAGGGGGCTGTATGAGCCATTTTTAATTCCAGCTTATCATCTTTTACATTCAGACAAAAACCCCGATAGTTGTATAACAGGGTAGAATTGCAACGATGAAAGATGACACCATTGGTTAGTTCACGAGGAATAGTGACCCATACGCCAATGGAAAACGGCTCAGTTCGGTTATACTTGGCTGTATTTTTCATATTCAGCCATACATCACCATCCAGTAATAGGGAAGTGCCTTTTTCTGTTTTTCCGAATACCGGCTTTTCACCACCATTACTTTCTCTTGCCAGCGTAGCTTCTTCTCTATTTATAGTATTACGTACATCTCCTTTTAGTGGATAATGTGCTGCCAGATCCCCGGGGTATTTCTGCGTGCCTATTTTTTTGTACATACCGGATTGCAGCCATTTTTCAAAACTGCTATCCTCCAATTGTTTGGAGCTGGCTAATGCCGTCTCTTTTTGCGCCGCTTCTCCTTTAAGGGACGCAATAATTCGATCTTGTTCGCTGTTGGTTAATACCAGCGTAGGTACCGGCATAGCATCATCCCAGGAAATCTGTCCGGCTTCTTTCACATTATTAAAGAAACTGTATAATTGAAAATATTCTTTCTGCGAGATGGGATCGTATTTATGATCATGGCATTTGGCGCAACTGGCTGTCATTGCCATAAAGGCTTCAGCTGTGGTGTTGGCGCGGTCTGATACATACTCTACTTTAAATTCTTCTTCTACAATTCCACCTTCACCGTTTTGTTGGTGATTACGATTGAACGCTGTGGCTATTAATTGTTCGCGTGTGGGAT
This sequence comes from uncultured Terrimonas sp., assembly GCA_964604365.1. Classification (GTDB taxonomy): domain Bacteria; phylum Bacteroidota; class Bacteroidia; order Chitinophagales; family Chitinophagaceae; genus Agriterribacter. Next base: position 280,374 of record CAZRYS010000001.1, on the reverse strand, counting down.
TGGGCAGCAGATCACCAGCCAATTGCCAGGTAATAAAATCGCTATAGGGAAGATTATTATTGAAAGAATTGATGACCCAATCACGCCAGGGTGACATGTCTCTTATTCGGTCTACAGTGTATCCATGCGAATCTGCAAAACGGGCTACATCCAGCCAGTCCACGGCCATTTTCTCTCCAAAATGTGGTGAAGCCATCAAACGGGTTACCTGTTTTTCATAGGCATCCGGTGAAGCATCATTAAGAAAAGTATCCAGTTCTTCCAATGTTGGAGGTAAACCAGTAAGATCGAGGCTCAATCTGCGCAGCAAAATCTCCTTATCTGCCGCAGGCGACAAACCCCATTTTTTTTGCTCCAGTTTTTGTACAACAAAATTGTCAATCGGATTTATAATTGCCTCTTTTTGCTTTACCGTTGGCACTGTAGGTTTTTCGGGCTTGATGAAGGCCCAGTGTGGTTTGTATTCGGCACCGTCCTTCATCCACTTAATCAGTACCGCTTTTTCATAAGCAGATAAAGTCAGGTGCGATTCCGGCTCCGGCATCAGGTAAGAAGGGTCTGTAGATATTATCCGGTGAAATACTTCGCTTTTGGCGAGACTGCCTGGTACAATTGCTTTCTTGCCCGGTGTTTCGGGCATTTCTGCATAGGCAGCTTCGGCTATGTCCAGCCGTAACCCAGCTTTCAAACTGCCTTTGTCCGGACCGTGACAGGCGAAACATTTATCTGAAAGAATGGGCTTTACATCTGAATTAAAATCTATTTTGGCAGGTAGACTAGCATATACAGCTTCTACATCCTCCGGCAAAGAGGGCGTACATGAACAAAATGTAAGGACCCCGAAAAGAAAAAACCAGTACTTCATAACATCGTGCAATCTGGCTACAAATTAGAAATATTTAAGAAGAAGGAGTAATATAAACTTGACAGATTTTTGTACATTTCCGACTTTTTGCTCTTGTATATTGATATTATTGCCCATTAAAAGAGGAAATTGAATAATAGACCAATGAACAAATCCTTACAAGACCTAAACCTGCGGTTGCTGAACGTAGCCCGGGTGCAATTGGATACTACATGGAATTACGATAATGTAATCAGTCCTTTCTCAAGGCTGTATTTAATTGAACAAGGAGCAGGCAACGTTTACCATCATCAGCAACAGTTCGAATTGAAACCGGGGTATCTTTACCTGATTCCGTCGTTTAGCTATGGACGATATCATTGCGAAGATTTTATGGAGCAAACTTATGTCCATTTTTTAGAGGATACTGATAATGGATTGTCCATTTACAGTACCAACAATTTTGAATATGCCCGTTCGGCTTCCGACCTGGATAAACAATTATTTCAGCGGTTGCTGGAGATAAATCCTCACAGAGGCATAGAACGTAGCGATCCGAAAACCTATGACAACCGTGCATTTACCCAAAAACTGTTAGCACTCAGTGATAATACCACACCGAAGGTATTAATAGAGACACAGGGTATATTGAAAATACTACTGAGCGGATTCATAAAAGAATCCAACAACGAGCCAAGATCAACACAATCCAAAAAGATTTCAGACATTCTTTACTATATCAACGAGCATCTCGATGATAGTCTAACGGTACAGCATCTCGCAGCGTATTGTCATCTGAATCCGGATTATTTTTCCCGGATGTTTAAAGATCAGATTCAGATGCGTCCGCTGGATTATATTCAGCACAAACGAATAGAACGGGCGCAATTGCTGCTTACTACTACTAATTACTCGCTACAGGAAATTGCGGGGTTGGTGGGTTTCCCGAATATCTCCTATTTCAACAGGATATTTTCCAGGGTTTCGGGGCAAACGCCGTCAGCATACAGAAAAGCTTATTGGAACATTTAGCTATTGTTTAAAAAGCAATGCGTTATAAAATTAGCGACTTCTGTATAACGTTATTCTACTATATTTACGATCGGTTAATGCGCAATTCTATGAAGAGAAAGTTGTTATTCTGTACCACGCTTTGGTTCTGTGTTACTCATTATGTTATCGCTCAATCGCCATTCTCCCTTCTGTGGAGAATATCCGGCAACGGCATTCAAAAACCTAGTTATTTATTTGGCACTATCCATCTTACCGATGAGCGGGTATTCCAATTGGGTGATTCTTTATATGCTGCGATAGAAAAAACAGAAGGGTTTGCCACAGAAATTACGCCCGAAGAGATCTCTTCATTAATAATGGATGAGTTTCGCAAAGAACTCAGCAATTCTAAAAAAATAAAAGACCAGGTGAGCAGCGAGGCCTATAAAAAATATAGTAAAGTACTGGCTGAAAAGTTGAAGAAGCCGGCAGCGGAGATAACAGTTCGGGATGTATTGAAGGAAAAAAACAAATGGACCGCCGACAATTACAGAAAGGGGAAAATGACTACTATTTTAGATGCTTACCTGTATGATGTTGCCCGAAGGCAAGGCAAATGGACTGGCGGTGTAGAGGATAAGACAGATCAGTCCAGCTTGGTACGAGAAACCATCGATGATACGGATCTTGGATGGGTAACCACCCAAACGGAAGAAATATCCGCAGAAGGAACTGAGATTATGGTTCAACTGTATTTAAGCAGTGATCTGGATGGCATTGCCCGTTTTTCTAATGGTAATGATAGTATCAGAAATGAATTGCTGACCAAACGAAATATTAAAATGGCGCGGCGTATGGATAGTCTGAGTGCCATCAGAAGTATGGTGTTTGCTGTAGGGGCAGCTCATTTGCCTGGAGAGGATGGGTTGATTCAATTATTAAGGGAGAAAGGCTTTGATTTACAGCCCGTTTTTTCTGCAAAGCAAATCTCCCCGGAGGACTATGCAATAACAGAGGTTGTGCTGCCCTGGTTGCCGGTAAAAGACAGCCGAGGATTCTACAGCGTAGAAATGCCCGGAGTTCCGGAGGAAGTAACCGTTGCCAGCGCTTTAAAAATGAATGTGTTTTTTGATATCTTTCGCAGCGTCGGCTATTTTGCTTCCGTGTTTGTATCACCTTTTGACAACGATACTTTGTCTGGAATACTTTCAAAGAATTTATTTAATACTCAACCTGCAAATGCGAAAAAAGTTTCAGTGGATGGCATTGAAGGCGGAGAATATGAAATGGACAGTCAGGAAGGCTATCGCAAAGGAGTTATTTTAAATAAAAATTCTGTTTACTATGTAGCCTATGCTCATTCCGTAAAGAGAAATGCTGACACAGAGCGCGATATTACCCGCTTCCTCCAAACATTTAAGGTGGTAGAATCAAGCCCAGCTGCCAGTATGTATGAACATATTGACAGCGCATTAGGATATTCTGTGTTACTACCGGAGCTGCCATCTCAGGCGGATAGTCTTGTAACTGATTTGACGGACGAATCTACAAGAGCCAGGATGAGTATCAGTATAGACAATGCCAGCGGTGCATATTTTTTTGTTGGCGTAAATGAAGTGATGCCAGGCTACTATCTTGAAAACGACAGCAGCCATGCAGTGGCTATAATGGTAAACCTGAAGGAGCAGACGAAAACTGTTTTTGATACTATATATATCAAAAACAACAACAGAATAGTAGAATGCATCGGGTATTCGAAGAACCAAAAAGGGATTATGAGCCGTTCCTATCATGAAATTCGGGGCAACCGATGGTATGGACTGGTGGCAATGTATAATCCCGAAAAACCTTCATCATTCGTAGAACCGTTTTTTAATTCGTTTAAGTTGTTGCCGTATCCGGATTTACGGTGGAGTATTCATACAAGTGAGGACAAAAAGGTTACCACCTGGTCACCAGGAAATATTGAATTGTATAAAAATGATTTGGAAAGTGATACCAGCTTTGTTCGATACACATCCTTTGATTCGGTTCATGCCAACTCCTTTGATATAATGATAAAAAGTTTTGGCAAGTATTATTGGCAACCATCGGACAGTATTTTCTGGGATAAAATCGTTAAGGAAGCATTGTCCTATAATGATACTTTGTTGCATAAGAGCCCCATTGTGAGTAACGGAAAAAAGGGGGTAGAGATGACTGTGTCGCAGAAAGGGTCGGGCCATATTCAAAGGATCAGGAAGTTATTGTCTAGCACCGATATAATAACTGTCTATGTCTCTATGCCGGGGCAGGATATCAGAGGTAATGATGTGGGTCGCTTTTTCGATAATCTGATAGTTAATACCGCAGAGATAGATACGGGTTTTGTTTTTAGGTCAAAGGCAGCTCTTCTGTTGAAGGATATCAATAGCGCAGATTCTGCTACACAGGCGGAAGCGCTGGCGGCATTGACCGCATCCACTCCTTTTGATAACACGGATATTCCTTTGCTACACGAAGCACTCTTAAATCCGCCCGATGCAGACAGCAATAGTTACTACAGAAGTTCTGACTATATAGTTGCACATTTAAGAACACTGGCTCAAAATGAAACGCTTACGTTTGCCTATAAAAATTTTGATTCAGCCCAAAACGATATCAAAGCCAACCTGCTCAATATAATCAGCGGTTTTGCCACAGAGGAGAACTACAAAGAAATGATTACACTTTTAAAAGCTGATCATAGTTCATTTGAACCGGGGTTCTCCTTTGCCAATAACCTTATAGAATATGATAGTGTATCAGTTGCCGTTTTACCAGCGTTACTCACATTGTTGGACGATGGCAAGTATACGGGGCCTTTATCCAGGGTGATTTTACACTTACTGGAAGACAGTCTGATAGAAATAGAATCCATTCGTCCTTACGAAAAAACATGGCTGACATATGCTGAAAAATGGCGGATGGAGAACCAAACAGGTGGTAGTTATGAATACGATCAGCTCAGGGTATTAAGTCTGCTTGGTCGTTTCAAATCGCCTGAATCGAATGCGATGCTGCGTAAATGGAGTATGCTGCCGGCAGATGTTGCCGCTTACCGAAGCCTGCAATTATTATTGGGAAATAAACAACAGATTCCAAAATCTCTTTTTGAAAGATTTGCTGCTCATCGCGAATACCGTGTGAGTTTTTATGAAGACCTGGAAAAATACAAATTATCCTCCCGGTTTCCGAAAAAGTACCGCACCCAAAAGCATTTCGCCGAAAGCCGGGTGTATACATTCGCTGCCGATGATTATGAAGTGTCAGCCATAAATTTTTTAAAGGCAGAGGAAGTAGAATTTAAGGGAAAAAAGCAAATATTCTATTTTTTTAAAGTAAGCATGGCAGAGGAGGATATTTCTTACCTGGCTACAGTGGGGCCATTTTCGGACAAAAAAGTATTGACAAACGCAGTACATTATGATGATATGTTGACAGACGAGGTTTTTGACATGGATGAGTACGAAGCGCAGAAAAATAAGCTGTTGGATGCTATTGCCGGATGGGCGGAATAAGCTTCCGTTGGCTTTGGCTAAAGAATTTTTTATGTGTTTAATCTGTTGTATTGTAAGTTGGCAAAACCAGCTTTCTAAATAGGCTACCATCAGAAAAACCGTTATTTGAGATATGAAATCAGGTTGTTAAGTTGTTGATCAGTGTAGTTGAAATTATGGCTATTAGCCATTTTGTATGCTTCTTTGCGTGCAATAGCATAGGGGTCTTTAGCTTCTACAAGAGAGTCTTGTTTAGTGAGGTACACCTTTATATATTTTTCTCCAAGTCTATCTACCACTCCTTCCAGCATATTGTGTAATCTTCCTTATCCGGATGGCAAATGTTACAATCAGTCCTGAAGAGAACCTGTCCTCTAATAGAATCTACATTCAGAATCTTTGATTCCCTGGGAATTTTAGGTGGATCATTAACGAGTATTACTACTAACGCAGATAGCGTCAATATCAATAAGGTAATCGAAATGAAAATTGCGTTGGTGGATTTAGTAAGGTTCATCAGCTAACGGAATGCAAGCAATATAGTAAAAGTGTAAACCTGTAAACCTGATGGAGCTCTAATTTTCGAACTAAAAGAATAGAAAGAAAAATTAGATTTTTTGATGACCTGATATTGGTTTTCACGATAATCAATAAGATAAAAACAAAATGATATGAAACAAATGTTAATCTTGATGGCAGCAATAGTATTGTTTGCATCTTGTAAAAAAGAGAACATAAAGGAAAAATACGAAGAGGAATACCCCAATAGCTTACCTAGCGACATAAAACCTTACTTTAAATTTACTTTCGATGGTAAAACTTATGAATTAAATAGCCGTTATCCCTTATTTGTCGGAACAATTGCCAGCATGGAGCACCATTTTGGAGGAATACAGGCATTCAGTAATGAACAAAAATACCCTACGATTGGAGTGCAGACATTTAGACGGGATTATAGTAGTCTGACAGATAATGAAATGTTGGCTTTAAAAGGGAAAACACTTTATTTTGACGATCTTGTGTATCAGCCGCAAATAACCTATAGCATTGTAAATTTTATATATGACACAGACCCCTGGATTAGCCAAGTGTCTTCCGATAAGAAATATAATATTCACATTACTGACGTGAAGTTTATTAAAAAGGGAACTAGCGACTTGGGTGCTATACGAATTTATCTGGTAACTGGTACTTGTAGAGCTCTCATGAAGAAAAAAAGTGGTGAGACGAAAGAATTAACTGATGGTGCGTTTAGTATGGCTATAGCAACGTGGAATTCGATTCCTTAAGCCGAAAAACTAATATTCATAAATACTTTAGCCGCACATTGTGCGGCTAAAGTATTTATATAATGTTTTGATTTCTATGTGCTTAAGTTGAACTACGCTTTTACTCTTTCTACGTATTCTCCGTTTTTTGTGTTGACGCGGATCAGTTCGCCTTCGTCAACAAACAACGGCACCATCACGGTGGCTCCGGTTTCCACTGTAGCGGCTTTCAGCGTACGGGTGGCGGTATCGCCTTTTATACCCGGTTCGCTATAGGTAACCAACACAACAATTTTATCGGGTAATTCCACGCTCATCGCCTGCTCTGTTTCGGTGTTGATCAACACGCCTACTTCCTGTCCTTCTTTCAGAAACTGTGGAGCATCTATCAATTGCTCCTGCAGAGCAATCTGTTCAAAAGTTTCATTATCCATAAAGTTGTAGCCTGTATCATCCTTATACAGAAACTGATAACTTTTTTTCTCAACCCTTACCGGATGGATAGTGTCACCCGAGTTCCAGGTTTTTTCGATACTACGGTTGTTGTCTACTCCTTTTAATTTGGCCCACACTTTGGCGGCTGCCCGGGCGGTTTTATTTTCCCCAAACTCCACAACACTATAAAGGTTGCCGTCCAGTTTCAGGATCATACCACGACTGATATCTGATGTATTTGCCATATGACTTTATTGTAATAAGTGGCGCAAATATAAAAGTTTTTGCTACGAATCCACTATTTTCCACACCTGAAACCAGAAACAATCATTTAAAAAATTTTCGGGTATTTTTGCCTCATGGAGCAAAACATGTCCTACGATAGCATATCAGAAGAAAAACTGTCATTCGATCGTTTTCGGAAGGAAGTGTTGAACGATTATCGCCTCGCCTGTGAAAGCCGGGAAGCCAGTTTATTGGGCAGAAAGGAAGTGCTCACGGGTAAAGCCAAGTTTGGCATATTTGGTGATGGCAAGGAAGTGCCACAGGTTGCCTTGTCGAAGTTTTTTCGGCCGGGAGATTTTTATGCCGGTTATTATCGTGATCAAACGATTTCGTTTGCCACGGGTGTTGCTACTATAGAAGAGTTTTTTTCGCAGTTATACGCCAATCCCGATAAAGAGTTGGAACCACATAGTGCCGGACGCCAGATGAATGCTCATTTTGCCTCTGCCATGATGGGCGAAGACGGAGATTTTCTGGACCAGGTAAATCATAAGAATATTACGAGCAGCATAGCCCCCACGGCTGCCCAAATGCCAAGAGCTGTAGGGCTGGCATTTGCCTCAAAAGTGTTTAGGGAGGTGGAGCAGGCGAAACAATTCACCGGCATGTCTAACAATGGCAATGAAGTTTGCTTCTGCACTATAGGAGATGCTTCTGTAGCGGAAGGCCATTTCTGGGAAGCCATTAATGCTGCATCGGTTTTGCAGATACCGCTGGCTATCTTTGTTTGGGATGATGGGTATGGCATATCTGTGTCTTCGGAAGAGCAGGTAGCAAAAGGATCGGTGTCTAAAGCGTTAAAGGGTTTTCAAAAACAGGAAGGAACCAATGGCATAGACATATACAAGATAAAGTGTTGGGATTATGCCGGCTTGTGCGAAACTTTAGACCAGGCACTACAAAAAATACGGGATACACATATACCGGCCATTTTTCACATAGAAGAATGCACACAACCGCAGGGTCATTCAACATCTGGCAGTCATGAACGATATAAGTCGCCCGAACGATTGGAGTGGGAGCGGGAGTGGGACTGTAACCGGAAAATGAAAGAATGGCTTATAGCCAATGCTTTATCGGACGAAGAAGAGTTGAATGCCATAGAGGTAAAAGCGAAACTATTTGTGCGGGAAAGCAGAAACGACGCCTGGCAAAAATATGTAGATCCTATTAATGACTTGGTATCGCAGAGTGTAGAACTGTTGCAAAATGTTACTGATGAGTCTGGTTATGTAGCCAATGCGATAAAAGTATTGAAGAGCAATAGAGAGCCAACCCGGAAAGATGTTTTAAAAGCATTGTCTGCCGGCGTCTATTTTGGTAACAATCCCGAAGTCACGGCCTTATACAATGAGTTGCAGCATACGCTAAAAACAACCTATACCACGCATTTATATAATGAAGGTGTAAAAAGTTTACAAAATGTGCAGTCGCTGCCTGCCACCTACGACGATCAGGCACCTTTACTGAATGGATATCAGGTGCTGAATAAATATTTTGATGCATTATTCAGTCATAATCCCAGGGTATTTGCTTTTGGGGAAGACCTGGGGTTGATTGGGGATGTGAACCAGGGATTTGCTGGTTTGCAACAGAAACACGGATCACAACGAATTTTTGATACAGGTATCAGGGAGTTGACCATCATAGGGCAGGGGATAGGACTGGCGATGCGCGGATTGCGCCCTATTGCTGAAATACAATACGTAGACTATGTATTGTATGGACTGGAGCCGTTGAGCGATGATGTGGCATCATTACATTACCGAACCGGCGGCAGACAAAGCTGCCCGATTATTGTAAGAACCCGTGGGCATCGCCTGGAAGGTATCTGGCATAGTGGGTCACCTATGGGCACGATTATTAATTCGCTGCGGGGATTTCATGTATGTGTGCCACGTAATATGGTGCAGGCTGCCGGTATGTATAATACATTGTTGGAGGTAAATGACCCGGCGATAATGATAGAGTGTCTGAATGCTTACCGTCTGAAGGAAAAGCTGCCTAACAATCTTACCGAATTTAAAATACCGTTGGGGATACCAGAAATAGTGAGAGCGGGCGAAGATGTAACCATCGTTTCTTATGGTGCTACATTAAAGGTGGCATTGGAAGCTGCAGAAATTTTGAGCAAGCTAAATGTGCAGTGCGAGGTAATAGACGTGCAAACATTGTTGCCCTTCGACACGCAACATAGCATCGTTGAATCGCTGAAAAAAACCAACCGGATTATCTTTGCAGATGAGGATGTTCCGGGTGGAGCAGCAGCGTATATGTTTAATAAGGTAATGGATGAGCAGGGGGGGTACCGATGGCTGGATGTTGCACCCAGGACGATTACGGCAGTAGCCAACCGGCCGGCTTATGGATCGGACGGTGATTATTTCTGTAAGCCTAACACGGAGGACTTTATACGAGTGGTTACCGAAATGATGAAAGAATAATTTTCTGTATGACTGAACATTTTAACCCGGACGATAGTGTTACTTCTACTAAAGAGGTGAAGGTGCAATTGGTAACCAAAGATGAAATCCGGTTTATTGATTATTGGAAGGAACAGCGTAAGGGGTCCAAAATAAAGTATCATCTTTTGTATAGTGTGGGGTGGGGACTATTGGTTGCGCTCTTCAGTTTTTTTATTATAATGTTTCTCGGGGGCATAAGCATCATCCCCATCGCACAGGATAATCACAAGATTCTTATTATAATAGGGGCAGGGTTGATCGTTGGCGTCATCATCACTTTTGTGTCCTGGTACCTGAACGAAAAGCGTTATTTTAAGATACTGGAAAGGGTGCGTCGGAATATACCGAACCGGGGTATTTAGACAGATATCAAATCAACATTGCGAGTAGCCCAAGATATAATTTCTCCGAAACATAATGCATCCCAAGTCGGAGATCTCGGATAGTATGAATACAAAATGGAAATGACAGATATCCAATACATGCAGCAGGCATTGAAGGAAGCGCAACGGGCGTACGATGAGGGTGAAGTACCGGTAGGGGCTATTATTGTTATGCAAAATAGAATTATTGCCCGGGGGTATAACCAGGTAGAGACGTTGAATGATGCTACGGCACATGCAGAAATAATAGCGCTGACGGCTGCGTTTAGTTTTCTCGGTGGTAAGTACCTGCCCGATGCAACTATATATGTAACGGTGGAGCCATGTTTGATGTGCGCCGGCGCATTGTATTGGAGCAAAATAGGCAAAATTGTTTTTGGTGCTTCAGATGAAAAAAACGGCAGTATTAGTAGAGAACCATATTGTAGTCACCCCACAGCCACACCTTTCCACCCGAAGACAACCATAGTGAATGGGCTGATGGAACAGGAAGCTGCACAATTAATGAAGGATTTTTTTAAGTCAAGAAGATAGTTGGCATATGAGTGATTTTTTCGCAACCTCTTCCAATAATTCTGTTGTTGAAAAAATAGTGGTAGTCTGAGAGGAGATGTAGCCTCACCCTCTTATCCCTCTCCTTGCAGAGAGGGACGGTGCTGCAGAATATATCCGTGTTGTTGGTTCTGCCACATCAGCGGAATTTGTATCGTCATCTTAGTAACACACTTAAAGATCTGTCGGTTAAGTAACATTTTACTTCCCCGCAGCCTCTGCCCGTATTTCGCTTTTGCATTTGATTCCCCAGCAACGTCTCCCAATGTTCTAAAGTTGAAGACATAGTTATAGCTGAAGGGGACGTTGTGTATTGCCGTAGCCTCACCCTCTTATCCCTCTCCTTGCACGGAGAGGGACGGTACAGTCGAATATATCAGTGCTGTTGGTTCTACCACATCGGCTGAATTTGTATCGTCTCCTTCCCAGCAATGTCTCCCCGTATTCTAAAGTCGAAGACATAGTTATAGCTGACGGGGACGTTGCGTATTGCCGTAGCCTCATCCTCTTCCTCTCCTTGCAACGGGGAGGAACGGTACTGTAGAATATATCGATGCTGTTGGTGCTACCACATCGGCTGAATTTGTATCGTTATCTTCAACGCAGTGAAAGATCTGCTGAATCGGGGAAATGTCTGAGTGTATATTAAATGGTACAAGTTTTTATCTCTATCGGGTTTGCAAATGCTGTGCAATAGTGTATAGTTTAGCGATTGTAGAAGTAGAAAATGATACGTAATTTGAGGTACATAGCTATTGTCTGAAAAAGAGTTTGACAATCGCTCTTCGGGTTCAAGTTGTTATAATAGCTAACCTAAAATGACTTACCATGGCAAAAGCAAAACAGGAAATGCAGGCATAGGTAGAAGAGCAAAAGATACTGAATAGGATTTATGTTATCAGAGGTGAAAAGGTAATTGTAGATAAAGATCTGGCTGAGATGTATGCTGTAGAAACAAAATAGTTAAAAAGACAAGTAAAACGTAATATAGAAAGGTTTCCTAAGGACTTTATGTTTGAACTTACATCTAAAGAGTTTGAAAACTTGAGGAGCCAATTTGGCACCTCAAGTTGGGGTGGTACAAGGTATATGCCCTTGGCTTTTACGGAACAAGTCGTAGCGATGTTGTCAAGTGTTTTGAACAGTAAAATCGCAATAGAAGTCGATATCAGAATTATAAGAGTGTTCACAAAAATGAGAGCATTTGCACTCACACACAAGGAAATTTTGGTGCAACTGGCTAAATTGGAAAAAGAGGTGAATAATAATAATCGGAATACTGATAAGAATAGCAAGAACATTGAGAATATCGATTTATGATGTTGAAAGAGTTAGTGGAAAAACAAGGTAGCTCTGCAGCTCGAAGAAGAATAGGATTCATTAGAGATGAAGAAGGTTGATGCTTTTAATTCCCGGCCGCGGTTTCCCATGTTCAAAAGCTCAAAGACATAGCTGTTAGCTGAAGGGGACCCTGGTGTAAAGCAGTAGATCATTAGCATTTCGCCATCATAGTCGAACAACATCAAAGAAAATATATCCGGCAATTTCCAAATTCTTACATGTCATCAACACCCAAGCGTCATTTGTATTAAGTTTGTCGGTATGAACATACTGGAAAAATTCAACAAGATTAAAACATTTGTATTTGATGTAGACGGTGTGATGACCGATGGGTCAGTTTTGGTGCAGGGAGGCAGAGAGTACTTCAGAACCTTGAATACTAAAGATGGTTATGCGCTTCAACTGGCTGTGAAATCCGGGTTCAATGTAGCGGTTATCACGGGCGGTTATATGCCGGCGGTAGTGGAGCGGATGGCATTTTTGGGCATCAAAAATGTATACCAGGCGGTTAAAGACAAAGTCACGTGTTTTGAAACCTTGTGTAGAGAGTATGCCATAAACCCGGGGCAAACTTTGTATATGGGAGACGATATACCCGATTATGGTGTTATGAAAATGGTAGAATTAGCGGCCTGTCCGGCGGATGCGGTGCCTGAGATTCTTGAGGTGTCGCATTATATCTCGCCACTGTCGGGCGGCAGGGGTTGTGTGAGAGATGTGGTGGAGAAAGTGCTGAAAATGAATGGCTGTTGGGAAATAGATACCGGAATTGCGAGCCGATAAGATCGTTTCTGCTCTTTTGTATACCTTAGCTTTAATTTATTTTTAAAAGATAAATCATAACTTATGGCTGCACGTACCGATCAATTTATCAGTCCGGATTATGTATTGCTTGATGAATTGTTTACGGAAGAGCAAAAGCTGATCAGGGAATCTGTGAGGGCTTATGTAAAAAAAGAGATTTCGCCGATTATAGAAGAATATGCTCAAAAAGCAGCTTTTCCGGAACACATTGTTAAGCAGTTGGGAGCGTTGGGCTGTTTCGGACCCACTATTCCGGTGGAATATGGTGGTGGTGGGCTGGACTATATCAGTTATGGGCTTATGATGCAGGAGTTGGAACGGGGCGATAGTGGGGTTCGGTCTACCGCTTCTGTTCAGGGCAGCTTGGTTATGTATCCGATATATGCCTACGGAAGCGAAGAGCAGAAAAAGAGGTTTTTACCAAAGCTGGGCAGCGGGGAGTGGTTAGGTTGTTTCGGTTTAACGGAGCCGGACCATGGTTCTAACCCTGCCGGGATGCTCACCAATATAAAAGATGCCGGAGACCATGTGATACTGAATGGTGCAAAAATGTGGATCAGCAATGCACCTTTTGCACAAGTGGCCGTGGTATGGGCACGAGATGAAAACGGGGAAATAAGGGGACTGATAGTAGAGCGTGGTATGGAAGGGTTTTCTACGCCTACCACACACGACAAGTGGAGTTTGCGGGCCTCGGCTACGGGAGAGTTGGTATTTGACAATGTGAAAGTGCCCAAGGCCAATGTTTTTCCTGAAATCAGGGGATTGAAGGGACCGCTGGGTTGCCTAACCAAGGCTCGCTTTGGTATTGCCTGGGGGGCAGTAGGGGCAGCTATGGACTGTTATGATACTGCTTTGCGATATTCAAAAGAAAGGGTACAGTTCGACCGTCCCATCGGAGGTTTCCAATTGCAGCAAAAAAAACTGGCGGAGATGGTGACGGAAATTACAAAGGCACAATTGCTGAACTGGCGGATAGGTGTGTTGATGAGTGAGGGAAGAGCTACCCCGCAACAGGTAAGTATGGCTAAACGAAATGCCTGTTTTATTGCCACTAATATTTGTCGGGATGCCCGCCAGATATTGGGCGGTATGGGTATCACCGGCGAATACTCTGTAATGCGGCATATGATGAACCTGGAAAGTGTAATTACCTACGAAGGCACACACGATATTCATCTCCTTATAACGGGCATGGATGTAACGGGGTTGAATGCATTTAAATAAATTTTTCACTTCAAATTTTATTCGATTGAAGATTTTTCTCCTGGGATTTATGGGAACCGGTAAATCCTATTGGGGCAGACGCTGGGCCGAAAAATATGACCTTCAATTTTACGACCTGGATAACTGCATAGAACAAACAACCGGATTGACCATTCCACAAATTTTCAAACAACATGGAGAAGCTTTTTTTCGGGAAAAAGAAAAAGAACTTCTGCGAAGTTTTGAAAACAAACAGGACTTTATACTTTCAACAGGTGGTGGTACCCCTTGTTTTTTTGACAATATGCGCTGGATGAATGAATATGGTACTACAGTGTACCTCCATACGCCGGTAGATGTATTGAAGGAAAGACTGTTAAGCGAAAAAGACCATCGTCCGTTGATAAAAGAGCTTAAAGAGGATGAGCTGGAAGGGTTTATACATAATAAACTTACAGAACGCAACGTTTATTACCAGCAGGCAGTTATAATATTGGAATCAGTATCCGTAACGGATGCTACTTTTGCAGAAATCAAGTCAAACGATGTCTAAACGATTGGTCCGTTATGCAGCTATTTTAGGGGCGCTCAGCGTAATATTCGGTGCTTTCGGAGCCCACGGGTTAAAAAAGCTGGTTTCTCCGGAAGCGGTAGCTACTTTTGAAACGGGAGTACGATATCAGTTTTATCACACGTTTGCCATACTGGGGCTTGCTTGTTTATACAGGCGCATGCCCGGTAAGTTAATGGAATGGGCAAATATTCTTTTTCTTTCAGGGATTGTATTATTTAGCGGCTCTCTGTATGTACTCACTTTTTTAGAAGCTACCGAAAATGTGGGATTGAAAGGCATTGGAGCTATCACTCCGCTGGGTGGACTTTGCTTTATTGCCGGCTGGATTTGTCTCTTCATTCAGACATTTAAAAGTGAGGAAGTACTGCGGTCTTCGAAAAGGTATAAAGACATAGATAAAGAATAGCCTAAACACCTATCTGTAGCAGTATATACCTGCCAGTGCCCTCGTCAATTATCAATCGCCCGCTGATCAGATCCATTCTTTTCCTGATCATACTTCTTGTATTTTCAGGAATAGTGATTTGTTCTCTCCCTTCAAAGTCTATTCGAAGTGTAAACAGGTTCTGCTCAATCAGCACTTTAATCGTTACTTTTTCCGCTTGTTCATTTCTGATTAACATCGAAATTTCTTTTAAGGAAAGAAATAAGTTTCTTCGTACAATGCCAGACATTTTTACAGCAGGTATCTGCTCCGGTGTTTCAATTGTGTAATCAATATTGTTATTTTCATAAAAGTCGTGAGTAAAACTTTTAATGTAGTCAACCAGGTTGTCCAGTGAGTCGTTTGATACTTTCAAACTCCATATAATGGCATTCATTTTCCCCAACAGGTCATTTGCCGAAACAGAAATTTTTTCGATCTCCGGTAAGGCTTCCGGATTGGTTCTTTGCTTGGCCAATTCGCTCAGTAGTCGGATAGCCGTCATTCCTCCTCCTAATTCATCGTGCATGTCGGCTGAAATGCGGTTCCTTTCGTCCTGATGAGTTTTCATTATGGCCAACTGCTTTTCGTACTCCAGTTTTTCTTCATTTTTTAGAAGGGTCTGCTCCTGTTTAATGTGATTAATGAGTTCCATCCGGGTTTTATAAGTCAGCCCGAGCAAAAAGAAGGAAAACTCACCAATGATACCCAGTTCATAATAAAACAATGCATGCGTCACCACGGTATTTTGTAATCCGGGTGCCATGGTAACAGTCATCGATATACAACCAAATATTACAAAACACGCGTTCCCTAGTACTATATAGTTTATCAGTTTGTTGCGCTGTTTCAAACCAATGACAATAAAAACAAGACCAACGACTACAATGATATACTTAATAATCATTTCAATAAGCTCAAGCCCGGAAAGGTGTCCCTTAAAAAAATACAGGGCAGAATACCCAAGAGCAGATAGAATTATATAGCATTCAAGTGCCCTCGCCATTTTATGAAGCAAGGGGTAGCGCATAGGGTTGATAGAAAGAAACTTCCTTAAAAAAGCCATATAAAAAAACAATCCTGCCAATAACAGCATAAAGTCCAGGTATTCCTCAAAAAAAATATTGAACCGGGAAGTGGAAAGGTATAACTGCGCTTTTAAAAATAGAATCGCAGCATTGAACAAGGCATAAATGCTATAGTACAGAAACTCTTTTTTGCCATTAAAAAGATAGTTGGAAAAGGAAAAAATGATCATCATGCACAAAATGCCCACCAGTATAAAGGTGAAAATATTAAGTATTTCATTGCTATTGCGGGATGCACTAAAATGCAGTTTCAAAAAAGATGGATGTACCATCTCCGGGCGGAAAGTGTTCACCTGAATTTTGACCGGCTGTAACAAGGCATAAAAAATGCCGGAATCCCGCCCTGCAATTTCGATATTCCGATAAGCATTGGCATCTATCGGGTTTTGGGGCAACATACTGATTTTTCCGGCTTCTGATTGTCTGTAAATCCGAAAAGTTTTAAAATAGTAACCAGGATAAAGGTAGATTGTTTGCATACCGTCAGATCTATTCGCCAGACTAAATTTGACGTAAATGTATTTGGAGTTGATATTCTGCCGGAGTTTGCCCGTGTTGGGAATTCTATTGCCAATAGGTTCATACCTTAGTTGCCCGACGGTCGCGATATCGGTTAGCAGAGAATCATTGATGGCTACCCGGTATTCACCGGGGAGCAGTATGTAGTTATTTTGAACAGCAGCAATGTCAATCGTGTTCGGCTGGGTTTGGGCGCCGGCCAAACAAAATGAAAAGGCAATTGTTAGCGTTAATAGTGTCAGGCGCCAGAAGCCCTGTAGTTTTGTTAACAACATTCCATATTTAGGTAATTCAAAGGTATGGCTACAAATTTCAGCCTTCAAAAGCTTGGTGCTAACACCTTATCTTTGTAAGTAATTTATACTGAATATTTTTCATGGCCAACACATTAAAGAAGAAAAAGACCAAACAGGAAGAAACGCCACAGAAATTTTCGCCTGATAAAGAGGAGAAGGTGAGGGTAAAAGAGTTGGTGAAAGACGAGAGAACCTACAAAATTCTTGGTAGTGTGCTTTTGCTGATTGCCTTCTTTTTGTTTACGGCATTTACTTCCTATCTTTTTACCTGGCGGCAGGATCAGGATAAAGTATTTGCCGGCGCGGGTAGTGTATTATTTGAGGATGGAATCCAAACTGCCAATCTGCTGGGTAGAATTGGCGCCTGGATATCACATGTTTTCATTTATAAAGGATTCGGCATTGCCTCCTACCTGATTTGTTTATTCTTTTTTACACTCGGCATCAACCTGCTAACGGCAAAAAAGATTTTTTCTGTAAAACGAAATCTCCGGTATGTGATAATAGGGTTGTTTTATTTCAGCACGACCCTGGCTTTTATTACGCCCGGTAGTGTATTTGCCTGGGGGGGAGAGCTGGGTAATATTTCGAGTAAATGGTTACAGGGGCTGATTGGCACGTTTGGTGCGGCTACTTTACTAATGGCAGCCGGCTTCGCTTATTTCATCTGGCGGTTTAATCCGCATTTTTCTTTTAATTGGCCCAAACGCAAAACAATGCCGGCAGAAGAAGCAAAAGAAATACCTGTTGACAATTCTTTTTCTGATGAAGCCAATTCTTTTTTAGAAAACACTACAAAAAAATCAAAAGAAAATAAACTAAAACAAAATTCTGGTGTGGAGGTTATTCAGCCGGAGAGGGAGGAAGAAAGTGAAGAGTTGGTATTGCCAGAGCGAAAAATAAAAAGCAAAAATGTTGATCTGGAATTGCAGATAAAAACTTTGCATGCAGAAGCAAAAGAAACAGAGGAGGAGGATATGGAAGAGGAAGAGGCGGAGGAAATAGAGAATGTGGAAAATCTGCCGCCCTATGATCCGGTATTGGATCTGCGGGACTATGAGTATCCGTCAATGGAGTTGTTGGAAACGCACGGCAGTGAAAAAATTGTGCTTGATTCTGATGAACTGAAGGCCAACAAGGTGCAGATTGTTACCACTCTCAAAAACTACGACATTGAAATAAAGGAAATTTTTGCGACAGTAGGCCCCACCGTTACACTATACGAAATAGTACCTGCACCCGGTGTTCGTATTTCCCGGATCAAAAACCTGGAAGATGATATTGCATTGAGCCTGGCAGCTTTAGGCATCCGCATTATTGCGCCCATACCAGGCAAAGGTACCATCGGTATAGAGGTGCCTAACGTAAAGAAAGCCATTGTGAGTATGAAGGGTATGCTTTCCTGTGATAAATTTCAACAAAACAAGTTTTCACTCCCTATCGCTTTAGGTAAAAAGATAGACAACGATCACTTTGTAGTAGACCTGGCTACCATGCCGCACCTGCTGATGGCAGGGGCTACCGGTCAGGGTAAATCCGTAGGTATTAACGCTATCCTGGTTTCCCTGCTGTACAAAAAACATCCTTCGCAGTTGAAGCTGGTGATGGTAGATCCCAAAAAAGTGGAGTTGAGTATATACAAAGTAATAGAAAAACATTTTCTGGCGAAATTACCCGGAGAAGAGGAGTCTATCATTACAGATACAAAAAAGGTAGTACATACCCTGAATGCGCTTTGTATAGAAATGGACAACCGGTATGATCTGTTGAAGGAAGCAGGTTGCCGGAATATTCGGGAATACAACGAGAAATTTGCGGCAAGAAAATTAAATCCTGAAAAAGGACATCAGTTTCTGCCTTTTATCGTGTTGGTGATAGACGAGTTTGCTGACTTGATTATGACAGCCGGAAAAGAGATTGAAATGCCAATCGGTCGTTTGGCACAGTTGGCAAGAGCCGTGGGCATTCACCTGATCATAGCCACACAGCGGCCGTCTGTAAATATTATTACAGGTACCATTAAAGCTAACTTTCCAGCGCGTATTGCGTTTAAAGTATCATCAAAAATTGATTCCAGAACCATTCTGGATACAGGAGGAGCTGAACAGTTGATAGGACGCGGTGATATGCTGGTCTCTTATAATGGCGAAGTAACCCGGGTACAATGTGCTTTTGTGGATACGCCGGAAGTGGAGTCGCTGGTGGAGTTTATCGGTGATCAGCGGGGCTATCCCCAACCATTTTATCTGCCGGAATATGTGGATGAAAAAGAGTTGGAAAGCCGGGACTTCGATTCTGGTAACAGAGATCCGCTGTTTGAAGATGCCGCCAGGTTGATTGTGCAGAGCCAGGTTGGCTCTACCTCCCTGTTGCAGCGTAAAATGAAGCTGGGATACAACCGTGCCGGCAGACTGATGGATCAGTTGGAGGCAGCCGGTATAGTAGGGGCCAACCAGGGTAGTAAAGCACGGGAAGTACTGTTTAGAACCGACGTAGAATTGGAAGATTTTTTGCAGGCTTTATAAAAACTTTAAGACGCCGCGTTAAACCAATCATACTGCTTTTCAGTCTTATTAGAACTATACCCTATTTTTGCACCCATTTGAAAATCAGACTAATGAAGAATATTTTATTTTTATTTTTTGTATCCATCTCATCTGTAGTTACTTATGCACAGGGCGGACAGGGAACCAATGATCCCGACGCAAAAAAGCTATTAGAATCGGTGACCGCTAAATTTAAGACCTATAGTACCGTAAAGGCTGGCTTTAACTTTCAGATAGAAGATGCCAACGGAAAAGTACAGGGTACAAAAACCGGTACGGCCTATTTAAAAGGAAACCAGTACAAAGTAGACCTGACTGATCAGGAAATATATTGCGATGGTAAGAATGTATGGACCTACGACAAAGCGAGTAACGAAGTGCAGATCAGTAAATTTGATGCATCCGAAAACAGTTTTACCCCTCAAAAAGCATTTACCAACTTTTACGACAAGGATTTTTTGTATAAACTGAATGATGAAAAAAAACAAGGTGGTAAAACTTTACAGGAAGTAGAACTGACGCCGACTGATAAAACCAAAGCTTTCTTTAAAATTCTGGCTTATGTTGATAAAGTCACCAAGAACATTGTATCTACAAAGCTATTTGAAAAAAATGGCAGCCGGTATGTGTATAATGTAACCAGCTTTGCATCTAACACAAAAATGGAAAATACTGTTTTCACTTTTGATGCTAAAAAGTATCCGGGAGTAGAAGTTATAGATCTCCGATAGTCTCCCCTCCCGAAATCCAGGTGTACACAAGTAACAAAAATGCCATCTGTTGGTTATAGCAATAACCGGCAGGTGGCATAACTGTTTTATATACAGTCGTTTTTTTATCAAAAACTGGCTTAATAGGTAGGAATAATACAATTGACATAATATAACGCCGATAAATGACGTTCAAATAGAAATCAATTCCCTATGGTTCACACAAGTAAAAAATCAGTTGTTGAAATACTGTTGAAAACCTGGATGATTTGTGAAGCTACTGTCAATTTGCAGGACTGTTTGCACAGCAACTCCAAAGAAGTCTTTCATCAGTTTAAGGCTTGTGCCGGCAGATGTTTTGATATGGCCAGAGACCTGATGGAAAGTGGCGATATGTGTGTGGAAGACAAGGTGGCTTGTATGATAGAATGTCAAACTTGTTTGCGTGTTTGTAAGCAATATGAACATGTTCCTGAAATTGCATTTTGTGGCTTGATCTGCGAAAACTGTTTATCTGTTTTCGGAAACTCCATCTTTAACTATCAAATGAATTAATCGCTTTGCGGTTGGCTCTTCACTTCATGATATATACTGCCAGTGCCGATAGTAAACTGTTGAGTATATAGCTATGGCAGACGATGCGGCGTTGTTAATAAATCAATCGAAACCGTTCACTACCTTGCTGATTGAAAAAATCACTTATCCAGTTCTCCCCGATTTCTGTCTGGCGGATCAATGCCGTGAAGCCTTTTGACAAAAAAGTCCCGTTTCTTTTTTCTGCCATAAGGGCCGCCATCACTATGTCCTAATCCGGGGATAGCTAAAAATTCAAATTGTTTACCGGCTTTGATCAAAGCATCGGCTACACGATAGGTAGACTCCGGTGGTACATTGGTATCTTCTTCACCCACTATCAGCAAAAGGTCGCCTTGTAGTTTGTGCGCGTTGGTTACGTTTGATTGTTCCTCGTAGTGGTTGCCTACCGGGTAACCCATCCACTGTTCGTTCCACCACTGTTTGTCTATCCGGTTATCGTGACAGCCACAGGAAGAGACAGCCGCTTTGTAAAACTCAGGATGAAATAATAAACCACCCAATGAATTTTGCCCGCCGGCAGATGTGCCATATAGTCCCACTTTGCTGTCATCTACATAAGGATATTTTTTTGCCAGTGCCTGTATCCATAACACACGGTCTGCAAACCCGGCGTCAGCAAGGTTTTGCCAACAAATATCATGAAATGCTTTGGAACGGTTGTAGGTACCCATACCATCAATCTGAACTACGATAAAGCCTAATTCTGCCATGCTTTGCATTTCACCCCCGGTTGTAAAACTTTTAGGCACAAATGCATCTTGTGGTCCGGCATAAATGTTTTCTATTACCGGGTATTTTTGGGTAGAGTCAAAATGAGTGGGCCTAAATATTACTCCCCATATATCGGTAATGCCATCTCTTCCTTTGGCCTTAAATGGTTCTGCCAAACGGAAACCGGCTGCGAGGTAATGGCTGATATCGGCACGTTCTACTGCTGTTATTTTCTTTCCATCGGAAGAACGGCGCAATGCTACTACCGGTGGTATATTTACCTGAGAGTACGTATCGAGATAATATTTTCTATCCGGAGAATAGCTGATGCTATGATGCCCGATTTCGGGTGTTAGTGATACAAGGTTGTTGCCGTCAAAACCAATACGATAATAATGTACATGATAGGGATCTTCGTCGGCATGCATACCACTTGCCCTAAACCAAATCATTCGATTCTTTTTATCGATGCTGTCAATATCTCTTACTACCCAGTTCCCTGTCGTAATAGGGCGGATATTGCCGGATGAAGCATCTACGAGGTAAAGATGACGCCAGCCCGCTTTCTCTGAGGTCCAAATGATTTCATTGGTTTCCGGCAGGTAATGCGTAAATATTTTTTGCTCGTAAATGAATGTCTCCGTCTTTTCATCTACCACATTCCGGGTGCTGCCGGCAATGGCATTTACTTCTATAATGCGGAATCGTTTATGCCCCCGGTCTACCCGCTCAAATAAAAAATGATTGCTGTCCCTACTCCACGACAGGAAGGGCGCAGAAAAAAAGTCGATAACGTCTGTGTCAACTTCTATTGTTTTTTGCGTCTGCATATCAAATACAAACATTTCATAAGTAGTAAAAGGGTCACCAGGCTGCTTATAGGGCTGCGATTGTAACACGCCACGCGTTGTATGTTCAGCGGCAGTATTGATATAATATACCATTGAATCCTTGTAAGGCATAATCCGATAGCCGACCAGGAAGCGGCTGTTGGGGGACCAGGCCAATGCCCCATAGGGTTTTACCTCCGATCCATCGAAAGTTTGTTGTGTTTCGGTTCCCGTATTTCGGTCTGTTACATAAATATTGTTTTGTTTTATTACCGCCATTCGCTGCCTGTCCGGTGATATGCTGTCTGTTTTATACGGTATCCACCGGCTGCGATACAGCGGATTTTGCTGGCGCCATCGTGAAACGGTTTGCGGTTGTTGTCGTACAATAGTGGTATCGGTACAGCGTGAATCCGTTAATCGGCATACCCAACTCAATCCGGCTATATCAAACAAAACTTCTCTCCCTGTTTTACTGACTTCGATATTGGTCAATAAAAGTTTGTCAGCGTTTTGTTGTATGCCGGCTTTTCTGCTTACCGCGTCGGCTATTTTCTGATGATCAAACAATGGCTTTCGTTTACCTGTAAGCGCATTTACACGCACATATTCCCGAATACTGTCCTTAAATGCCCGTCTGTATAAAAAAGATTTTCCATCGGGGAACCAAACCGGTTGTACAGATGTATTAAATATTTTTCCTCTGTTGATGGTGCTGTCTGAAAAAGCAGCAAAACGATAGCGCTCCAGTATTTCCTTGCGGGAGGGTGTATAAGCGGGATAGTCTTGCGCACTACCATCGAGCGCTGTCAACAATATCAACAGGGATATTGACAATATTTTTAAACTCATTTACATCTGTTTTAAAATATAGCAAAGGTGCCTAACAAAGGAAAGGTAGTACAACTCCGATGCCTAATACACCTCCTATTACCGAAGCCACTGCATCATAAAAATCGTAATGCCCTATTTTAGTTATCAGGGAGAACAACTCAAATCCATAGCTGATGGCTATCACTATAATAAAAGCAATAATAGTGGCGGCTAATAATCCAGGCAATAACCAATAACAAACCAGTTGCAAAAATATCCCCATAGGAATACCCACATAAAAGTGACGCCATTTGTCCGGCGCAATATTTTTTAACATACAGATAATTTTTGTCTGGAATACTATGCAATTTAAGTAAAACAGGCATCGATTGCCTGCACCAGCCTGAATACTAACAGAATGCAAAATATGACGGGAAATGAGTATAAGAGTCCGTTTTGTTCTCTTATGTGGTATCACCCAGCGTTTGCGCCAATAATTTTCTGTAAATACCCTGAATTTCAATATTAACTTAACAATCACATGAAGCATTATTTTTGGTTTCTATCATTACTGTTTTTCATTTCTTGCGGAGACAACAACCGGCAAACGGTCGGCAGCGTTCACGCCGATGTCGCATTTGTTCAGGACTATAGTGTTAAATGGCATACCAATGACTCCGCCATTAAAATCTATACGAGTTATGCAGATCGTAATGGTGTTATCAAATTGTTTACCAATAAAGGATTGATGCAACCATTTGCCGGTGAAATGTTGTATCCCGGTGCCCTTGTTCCCGATGAAACTTATCGCCCTCTCACACAAAAGAAAATAGCCTCACTGGGGCTCTATGACAACCAATTCGTTTTTGTGGATGATAAAGCCGTGCTGAGTAATGCCTGGGCTGGCTCCCTTTATTCGCAGCACAATATGCCCGATGCAAACCTGTTTGCGGGAGGCGAAGATTTTGCATTCCTGGTATCGAATGGCCGGCAACTGCGTTATATAAAAAATGGTGTGACGGTTTGGGAAACTACTGCGCCGGTATTGGATATAACATGGGATAAAACACAAAAGAAATTTTATGTGCTAAATGGAGGAGCTGTATCCGTATTTAATCCTGCCGGAAACCAGTTCATAGAGTTATTCAAAGGAGAAAATCTGACATCGTTTGCGATAACCGGGGAGGGAAAGAAAATTATAATAGGTACCGGCAACGGATACCTGACAATAGACGCAGCTTCCGGTAGCCAGCAAGGGGAGGCGCAACAGAAGTTGCCTTGGACGGAAATAACAGCCGTTGCAGAGATAGAAGGTAACCTTTGGTTTGGTTCTACGAGAGGAGCATTTATGTTGCGCGGAGATGGAAAATATAATTATTATGCATCTCAACGGTGGTTGCCTTCTGATGATGTAAAACATATTGCTGCTGGTCCGGATAAAAGTATCCTCGTTGCCACCGGAGCGGGGTTGGGTCAAATTCATTTTACGCAAATGACGCTGGCAGACAAAGCGGCTTTTTATGACAAACAGGTTCGGTTGAGACATATCCGAAACGGCTTCAATGCTACATTGGTTGGTATGAAAGACGGGAACCTCGGTACCGGCTTTATGGAAGATTCAGACAACGATGGTTTATGGACTGCGATGTATTTAGGTGGGCAAGCTTTTCGTTATGCCGTTACTAAATCACCAGAAGCATTAGAAAATTGTCGTGAGTCGCTGGATGCGATGGAACGTTTATATTCGGTGAACCCCGTAAAAGGTTTCCCGGCCCGATCATTTGAACGAAAGGGTTTTGCATTGCATGATAAAGAAGCCTGGATAGATGCACCCGATCCCGAATGGCAATGGAAGTCCACTACCAGTAGCGATGAGGCTATCGGTCATATATTTGCTTTTTCGGTATTAGCGGAGCTGGTAGATGATGAGCCTATTAAAGCCAAAGCGATTGGATTGATCGATTCACTAATGCAGCATGTGGTAGATAATAATTTCTATATGGTAGACTGGGATGGCAAACCCACCTTATGGGCAAAGTGGAATCCGGAATACGTAAATATTCGTCCTGCCATGGTAGGGGATAGAAAAATTAATGCATCCAATATTGTGGCGATGTTACAAACAGCCTACCACTTTACTAAGAAAGAGATATATAAAGAGAAGGCGTTTGAATTGATGGACAAACATGGTTATCTTGATAATTTGATGCGTCCGATGAAAGAAATAGGGAAGGCCCCGGATGACGCTGATGACTGGAGTAAAATGCTGTCATCTGGCTGGAATCATTCTGACGATGAAATGTATTTTCTGGGTTATTGGGGATTATATCGTTATGCATTTAATGACACATTAAAGCAAAAATTCAAGGATGCCGTCATTGACCACTGGGAAATAGAAAGACCAGAAAAAGAAGGCGCCTGGAATATTACGACTGCGCTTACAGGCGTAAAAGAATTTGACCTGCCGGAGGCGATTTGGTATCTTCAGGAGTATCCGATGGACATGTATAGCTGGAGGGTGGTAAACAGTCACCGGAAGGATATTGAGTTGTTGGAACCCAACTTCCGTAATCAAACAACCAAAGAAGTGCTGCCTCCTGACGAACTCAGAATCAGTCGCCACAATGCCAACCGCTTCACTTTGGATGGCGGTAATGAAGCGTCGGAATACAGTGCCGGTGACATATGGCTGCTTCCCTACTGGATGGGAAGGTACCTGGGCGTTATTGCTGATAGTCAATAATACATAGGACCAATTATCACAAAAATAAAGGGAGCAGTCGCTCCCTTTATTTTTGTGATAAGATGCAAATGTTTTGCCTATGGCTTTTATAACAGATAGCATACAACACAGCTAACGTTGTATAATACACTATATAGGTATATATTAAAGCAAGAAGGCATCGTTGCCGATGCCTTTGCTTTAAACCAACTACAACATGAGAAAAAGACTAATTTATATCAGATCAGATTTTAATTTTGTCTTCATATTTAACGGATGCAGTTGTGTAATATTATTGAACGTTAGTGATAAATTATTCGGTTGTCAGTCTCCTAAAGAGAATTCACAAATTATCATTTGATAAGTCGCAATCCATTTCATACAAGCCGAACAAAATGAATAAGTTATTTATTTATTTTTTTGTGGTGTATTAATTCAGGTCAACAGGTGTCCTTCATACAGACTTTTTAACATCTCATTGCGTTAGATTATCCGGAATTAGAAATGCTTTAATCCGTATCCTAACCAAAAGCATCAAATAACATTGATGATTACAGGCCGAAAGGCCATTTTGATCCATACCCCAAAGCAAAGTGCCCGGGTTTATATCCGGGTGACTTTGTGAAACGAGAAAGCCCTCCTTATTATAAGGAAGGCTTTTTTTGAATAACAACCCCGAGCAAATTTTTTATTTACATGTATAACTAAACTTTGTCAAACCCTGAACCATCGACATCCCATCTACGATATCACCTTCCGCCAACAGTTCCGCCACATACCCATCCTGCGTAAATTTGTAGTCGCTATAGTTCGTTATATATTTATTTTCTACTGCTCCATTAGCGTCATACACCTGCACAACAATCTGGCTGGCCAGTTTTTGCGGTTTTTTCCCCAGGTTCAGTAGCATGGCGAACGGACTCAACTCACCGGATTCAGGTAAATAATAGAGAAAGTTTTTTGCCGCTGTAGAAAAATCGTAGCTTATTTGGGAAAGCATGGCCATACGCCGCTCGCCAATTCCTTCTCTAACTTCTGATTTTACCAGGTTGCCATTTTCCCAGAAATAACTATAAACAAATAGAGGCGAGAGGGAAGCCGATTTATACCATTCTTTTGATTTTAGATATCCCTGGCTATCATAATAGTACTTAAAAAGGAATTTTTCTGAGTTGGTATTGTTGGGCATCTGGTGAATGACGAGTTCCTTCACCCGACCTTCGCTATCTAACAAAAAGTATTCATCTCTTCCTATCTTAATGGAATCCTGGTTGTAGGTGAAATCGATATTGAGGATAATGCTGGCATCGGTACTGTCGTACAGCGCCACATTTGATGGGTGGTTATTTTGGATTTCCAGCGTATAAGAGCCGGTACCTTTGCCAAGTGTTTTATCAAATGATACTACCTTGTTAATAGTACAGTTCGCGTTGCCTCTAATAAAGTTTTCACCACTTTTTTCTTTGGAGCAGGAGAAACAACCCCAAAGGATTCCCGTAAATAATAATAATCTCAGATAGTTCATCGCTGCCTGCGCAGTCTTTTATAAAGCCTGCACTTTATCATTTACGACAGACTTGCTATCCGAGGTTGGGTCATCCAATTTTTTGTTACTTAAAAATTTCTTTTGGAATACTAAAATGGTCAAAACACCACCTGAAATAGAGGCATCTGCCAAATTAAAAACAGGTCGGAAAAATTCAAATTCTTCGCCCCCCCAAATAGGAAACCAGGAGGGAAAATGTGCATCAGTAATAATGGGAAAGTACAACATATCTACCACCTTGCCGTGTAGAAACCCTGCATACCCTTTTTCCGGAAATATTTTGGCAACATGAGGGTTGTAATAGTCGCCACTGTTTTCGAATATCAACCCATAGAACATGCTGTCTATCAGATTGCCAATAGCACCAGCATAAATCAATGTGGCACATATAATAAAACCTATATGGTAGCCTTGTTTAACAATATGTTTCAGGTAAAAAGTTCCAGCTACTACGGCAGCCAACCTGAATAAGGTTAGTAAAATTTTGCCCCACTCACCCCCAAATTTCCAGCCATAAGCCATTCCTTCATTTTCAATGAAGTGCAATCGAAACCAGGGCTTCGCAATCATCACTTCCTCGCCAAGGTAAAAACTGGTTTTCACCCAAATCTTAAATGCCTGATCCAGCAAAAGAATAACACCGGTTAGTAGCAAAATATGCTTGAATTTCACAGTTTTCAAGTTTGGAAGCAAACCTACAGGAAAAAGCTGATTTTTCCGAAAGCACTGTGATTTAGAGACGGTTTCTCCTTTGGGGCAATGGGTATTTAATCTCAAAACCTTGTGTTAACATTTTTTAAACTCTTTCAAGAGCCACCTCATTTTTCTATATTTGCAACGTTATATACATAATGGAAGGCAAACAAACATATAAAAACAAAAAAGCATATACTGCATGGCAGCAAATGTCCGGTGTTTTTATGGTGTTTACCTTGATATGGCTCACAGTCAGTGCCCCGATCAATCAAATGGTTAGTGAAAAACTAAACAAAATTGAGCAGGCACCGGTTAGCCAAACAATTGAGGAAAATGTAAATCCTTATGGTGGGATGAATGAAGAAAAACATGGAGGTAGCTCCGACTATTTGCACGATGTTTTTTTTCTGGCTATCGCAGATAACCCAAAGCTTAGTCATGTTTCCGCTTCCGAAAGTTTTATCTACCTGAAATATTACGGAGAGCTTGTCTCCCCCCCTCCGGAAGTTTGCTAGTGTACATTTAATGCTTTTCTATTTTCAGATCAAGCTCCCTTTTTAGGCTTCCTGTTAGTTTGTGTTTAATCTTTTCGTAGTCAGTTAAGACATACGCAGGCTGTTTGGGCCGCAATAATTAATTAATCTCTAAACTAGTTCGAACAACAATAATTTGTCTTATGGTCAACCGATCTCAATCGTATTTACGAAGTTTTGCATCTGATTTTCCAGCTTCAATAGTGGTATACCTGGTAGCATTACCGCTTTGTTTGGGTATTGCATTAGGGTCTGAAACCCCCTTGTTTAGCGGTATTATAGCCGGAATTGTAGGAGGTGTTGTTATAGGTGCGTTAAGCGGTTCTCAATTAAGCGTCAGTGGTCCGGCAGCCGGTCTTACTGCTATTGTAGCAGGAGCCATGGCTCTGCTACCCTCGTTTCAGGCTTTTCTGGTAGCTGTAGTGTTGTGTGGTGTTTTCCAGATAATACTGGGTTTTTTGAAAGCAGGTGTTATTGGAGATTATATCCCCAAAAGCGTAATTAAAGGAATGCTGGCGGCTATCGGAATCATTTTGATATTAAAACAGTTGCCGTATCTGGTTGGTTACGAAAAAGATTTTGCCGGCGATGAAGCATTTTTACAAAAAGATGGCGAAAACACTTTTTCTGCTTTAGGAGCCGCGTTTCGCTCCATCACGCCAGTCGCTATTTTGATTGGTGTTATCTGCCTGATATTTCAATTTTTCTGGGAAGGGTTTACGGGAAAAAAAGGAGGATGGTTGAAACTGGTGCCGGCACCATTGCTGGTTGTGTTACTTGGTGTGGGAATCAATCAGTTAATGGTTACACAATATCCCGCCTATGCGTTAAGCCAGGAACACATGGTGAATATCCCGGTGGCCTCGTCTGCTAGTCAGTTTTTTTCTTTTTTCACATTTCCCGATTGGGATATGATACTTAGCAAGCAGGTATGGATGACGGCAATTACATTAGCATTGGTGGCAAGCATAGAAACCTTATTAGGTATAGAAGCCGTTGATAACCTTGATCCACAAAAGAGAATTTCACCAACTAACAGGGAGCTGAAAGCACAGGGCGCAGGAAATCTTCTTTCTGGTTTGCTCGGCGGTTTGCCGCTTACCAGTGTGATCGTGCGTTCTTCCGCCAACGTTAACGCAGGTGCCAAAACAAAAATGTCGGCTATTTACCATGGTTTCTTTTTGTTGTTAAGTGTCGCGTTTGTACCTGGCTTGCTTGCTTATATTCCTTTTTCAGCGTTGGCAGCTATACTGATTTATACCGGTTATAAATTGGCTAAGCCTTCGTTATTTAAAACGTACTACAAAAAAGGCTGGGATCAGTTTATTCCATTGGCAGCAACGGTTATTATAATCTTGTTGACAGATCTGCTGGTGGGTGTATTAGCAGGGCTTGCCATCGGTTTATTCTTTTCTGCCAGAAGTAACTTTCAAACAGCCGTATTCATTGTGAGTGACGATCACAATTTCCTTATACGGTTGAGAAAAGATGTTTCTATTCTGAACAAAAGAGGAATTAAAGCAAAGCTTGATGCGGTACCGGAGAACTCCAATGTTCTTATTGATGCTACCCGAGCCGACTTTATTGACCGTGATATCGTGGATATGATAGAAGAGTTCAGCAAGGAAGCAAGTGTAAAAAATATAAGCGTGGAGGTTAAAATAAACAATGTAAAAGATCATGGTTTTGCGGCAGACGTCATTGCCTCGGCCAACGGTAATGGCGTACATGCAAATGAAATTATCAATAAAGAAGTCAGTAAATAAATATTCTAAAATCAAAAAAAAATAACAGTGGAATCATATCAAAAACTTTTATTAGAGAACAAAGCGTGGGCAAAAGAGAAAGTATTGTCTGACGCAGACTATTTTAACCGGTTGGCGAATGTGCAAACACCGGATTTTTTGTGGATAGGGTGTAGCGATAGCCGTGTTCCGGCCAACGAAATTACCGGCACGCAACCGGGAGAAATTTTTGTACATAGAAATATCGCTAATGTAGTTTCCTATACGGATGTTAATCTTTTAAGTGTATTGGATTATGCCGTTAACCACCTAAAAGTGAAACACATAATCGTGTGCGGACACTATGGTTGTGGGGGTGTGAGGGCATCGATGATGAATAATGACTTCAGAGCTTTGCTGAACATGTGGCTAAGATCTATCAAAGATGTATACAGACATAACAGGGAAGAGTTGGATGCGATACCGGATTTTGATCAGCGAGCCGACCGTTTAGCAGAGTTGAATGTGATTGAGCAGGTTAAACGCTTAACCTGGACCTCTATCATTCAAAATGCATGGAAAAACAGAAACTATCCTTATTTGCACGGATGGGCATATGGTTTAAAAGATGGTATTATCAATTCATTAATTGATATTGAACCAAATGCTGAGGTTGATCCGTTGTACAAGTTCAACTACGACTTATAGAGTTTTAATAAATAAATGAGGCTTTCTCAAAGGGGTGTTATCAACATCCCTTTTTTAATAACCTAATGGGTGGTGTACACAAAAACTGTACTTCAGAATCTCTTTTCATAACAATTTTTTAAGAATTAGCCCCATAAAAAACGACTTTTTTTGACCCCACTTTTCAAGAGAAAAAATGGGGATTTCTCCAATTCGGGTGAAATTATCTGAACTCAGTACTGTTTTGGGTTTCAAGGGTTTTCAACATTGGGTGGATAACCCTTTTCTTTCTTTTTAAATTAAGGTTATTATTTTGGGGTAGATACCACCTTACCAGTGAAGAACGTTGAAGAAAGTGCAAAACATCAAAATACAACCCGGCCTAACAAGTCCATGTAAATCAACCTGTTTTGCACCTTAGTTGTGAAGATATATAGTGGTATTTATATTGGAAAGGCATTAAGCTTTCTTTAAAAAGTGGAATAATCGTTTTGGCTATCTGTTAGCAGGTGGTCCCTATACTTGTCTCCATTTTTCATTGAAGGTCTATTTTAAACTTTAATATCTTAATCGTACTATGGGTCTTTTTGAAAAACGAGTTAACTACAAACCATTCGAGTACCCCGAAGTATTAAAATTTACAGAGGCTATTAACAAGTCTTTCTGGGTACATTCCGAAGTTGATTTTACAGCAGACACGCAGGATTTTCATTCTCACCTAACGCCAGAAGAGAGGAATGCGGTTAAAAGAGCTTTGTTGGCAATTGCCCAGATAGAGGTAGCGGTAAAGTCATTCTGGGGAAACCTGTACAATCATTTACCTAAACCAGAATTGAATGGGTTGGGCTCTACCTTTGCAGAATGTGAGTTTCGTCACTCAGAGGCCTACTCACGCCTGGTAGAAGTGTTGGGATATAACGACGAGTTTGCAAAACTCATAGAGGTGCCGGTAATCAAGGAGAGAATACAATATTTATCTTCTGTATTATCCAACACCAAATCCAACGACAAAAAAGAATACAGTATCGCATTAATACTGTTCACGATTCTTATTGAAAATGTGTCACTGTTCAGCCAGTTCGCTATCATTTTGTCTTTCACCCGCTTTAAAGGTTGGATGAAAAACGTAAGTAATATCATTGCCTGGACTTCTGTAGACGAACAAATACATGCTAATGCAGGGATCTTCCTGATTAATAAAATAAAAGAAGAATACCCGGAAGTGCTGGATGGTGATACACAATCCAGAATTACAGATATGGTGAGACAATCGGTGGAAATAGAGGAAAGAATCCTCGACTGGATTTTTGAAGCGGGGGATATTGCGTTGCTGCGGAAAGAAGACCTGGTAAATTTCATTAAATTTCGTGTAGACGAAAGTTTGAATAAAATAGGCTTACCTTCTCAATACTTTATCAGCTCCGAGCAGTACCGGCCGATGAAGTGGTTTGAAGAAGAAGTATTTGCTAACAGTTTGGATGACTTTTTTGCCAAACGCCCGGTAGACTATACCAAGCACGACAAGAGTATAACAGCAGACGATCTGTTTTAAATAAAAATCCTGAAAATTCAATTCTAATTAAACCAATCAATTACTAACCCCCCAAACATTTTTTAACATGGAAATAGTAGATCCGATGATTTCAAAAGAACCACTTACTGAAAAACTCTGGTGGAAAAATGAAGAGAGTGAGCAAATCTTAAACAGGGGCTACCTGTTGAAGGGAGAAACGGTAGAAGGCGCTATCGAAAGAGTTTGTCGGGCAGCAGCACAGCGGCTATACAAACCTGAGTTGGCAGAAGCTTTTCAGGAAATGATAGAGCGTGGCTGGATGAGTTTAAGCTCTCCCATATGGGCTAATATGGGTACAGAAAGGGGCTTACCTATTTCCTGTTTTAACGTACATATTCCCGATAATATCGAGGGTATCACGCATAAACTGGGTGAAGTGATCATGCAAACCAAAATTGGGGGTGGTACTTCTGGTTATTTTGGTGGTTTGAGAGGAAGAGGCAGTGCCGTAACAGATAATGGAAAAAGTAGCGGTGCTGTAAGTTTTATGCGTTTGTTTGATACCGCAATGGATACGATATCTCAGGGCGGAGTGCGCCGTGGTGCATTCGCTGCCTACCTGGATATTGATCATCCGGATATTGAGGAATATCTGCAGATCAAAAACATAGGTCACCCTATTCAGAACCTGTTCTTTGGTGTATGTGTGCCTGACTACTGGATGCAGGATATGATAGAAGGCGATGCCGCTAAACGCGATATCTGGGCCAAATTGCTGGAGAGCCGTCAACAAAAAGGACTTCCTTATATCTTCTTTACTGACAATGTGAATAGAAATCGTCCACAGGTATACAAAGACCTGAACTACACGATCAACGCAAGTAATCTGTGTTCAGAAATTATGCTGCCGTCTACCGACGATGAATCATTCATCTGCTGCCTGTCTTCTATGAACCTTGAGTTGTATGACGAGTGGAAAGATACCGATGCGGTACGTCTGGCAATATTCTTCCTGGATGCAGTATTGCAGGAGTTTATCAACAAAACAGATGGCAACCATTTCTTATCAAGCGCCAACCGTTTTGCCAAAAGGCACAGAGCATTAGGATTGGGTGTATTGGGCTGGCACTCTTATCTGCAACGTAATATGATTCCGTTTGAAGGACTGCGGGCAAAACAAATAACGACCAGGATTTTCAGCGATATAAAAGAAAAAGCAGAAAAAGCAACCGTCGATCTGGCGAGAATATATGGTGAACCGGAAGTATTGAAAGGTTATGGTAAGAGGAATACTACTTTGCTGGCAATCGCGCCTACTACTTCTTCCTCTGCCATTCTGGGACAAACCTCTCCCGGTATTGAGCCATTCAGCAGTAACTATTATAAAGCAGGTTTGGCTAAAGGTAACTTTATGCGCCAGAACAAATACCTGAAACAGCTACTGGAATACAAAGGTATAGACAACGAAGATGTTTGGCGCAGCATTATGCTCAACCATGGTAGCGTGCAACACCTGGAAGAGTTAACAAAAGATGAAAAA
Organism: uncultured Terrimonas sp.; assembly: GCA_964604365.1. Taxonomy (GTDB): domain Bacteria; phylum Bacteroidota; class Bacteroidia; order Chitinophagales; family Chitinophagaceae; genus Agriterribacter. The sequence continues at coordinate 246,211 of CAZRYS010000001.1, read as the reverse complement.
GCAGTATTTAAGACTTTCAAGGAGATCAGCCAGTTGGAAATTATTCAACAGGCTGCTATCCGCCAGCAATATGTGGATCAGTCACAGAGCCTGAATTTGAACATTCCTTCTAACCTACCCGTGAAGGATGTAAACAAACTGATGATTGAAGCATGGCAGTTGGGTGTAAAAACATTGTATTATCAACGTAGCCAAAGCGTTTCTAAGGAACTGGTAACAAGCCTGGTTTCGTGTGTAAGCTGCGAAGCATAAATTAGCCAAAAATATCAGTTGGAAATAGCACCTTCGGGTGCTTTTTCTTTTTATGGTAAGGTAATTTTTGGTCACAAGTGAATAAAGGATAAACCCTTGTGAACTAATTTGAGACAATTTTCACTTTTTAAATCCTACCTTAGTACTTACTTATGTAACTAAGTTTTGCCTTAAAAAACGCCATAAACCAAATACCCGGAAACCGGAACAAAATTGGTCGCAACATCTTGCAAATCAATTGTATATTCGGTTGCCACCAACGATTGAAGAAATACAGATACATAGAGATGAAGAAAATTTATATCATTTTTTTAATGTGCGTACTTGTCGGTGCAGTGATATATCTGTTCAGGCAGTTTACTGGTGATGGTAATACTGATAGTACCGGTACTATCAGTTACAACTTTCAGGTACGTCCTATACTTTCAGACAAATGTTTCGCCTGTCATGGTCCGGATGCCAATAAGCGGGAAGCAGGATTGCGGCTGGATGTGGAGGAAGCCGCTTATGGTGCATTGAAAGACAATCCGCAGGCATTTGCTATTGTGCCGGGTAGTGCCGAGAAATCAGCTATATTTCACCGTATTACCACTGCGGATACGGCTATGGTAATGCCTCCTGTGTCCAGCAATCTTACATTGACCGAAGGCGAAATTGCGATATTAAAAAAGTGGATCGACCAGGGGGCTAAGTATGAACGTCACTGGGCTTTTGTGCCGCCGGTTTTGCCCCAACTGCCTAAAATTAAAAATGGGGATTGGCCCAGGAATGAAATCGATCATTTTATTGTAAGCAACATGGAAAAGAAGGGATTAAAACCTAATCCCGAGGCTGATAAAGAGCGGCTGTTACGCAGGATAAGTCTTGATATTACTGGGCTGCCGCCTACTCCCGAAGAAATAGACAATTTTCTTAATGACAAGGCACCAGATGCTTACGAAAAGAAAATAGACGAATTGATGAGTCGCCAGACTTATGGCGAACGCATGGCTATTCCCTGGCTGGATGTAGCCCGTTATGCAGATTCTCACGGCTACCAGGATGATAATTATCGTACGCAATGGCCATGGCGGGATTGGGTGATCTATGCTTTCAATAAAAATCTACCTTATGATCAGTTTATCACATGGCAGCTAGCTGGTGACCTGTTACCTAATGCAACCCGTGAGCAAATATTGGCAACCGGCTTCAATCGCAATCATAAAATAACTGAAGAAGGTGGTGTGATAGACGAAGAGTACCGGGTAGAATACGTATCGGACAGAACCAATACGCTTAGTACAGCCATACTGGGTATGACCATGGAGTGTGCTAAATGTCATGATCACAAATACGACCCTATATCGCAAAAAGAATACTTTCAGTTCTCCGCCTTTTTTAACAGCATTCAGGAAGTAGGACTGGAATCCACCGTAGGCGGTCAGGAGACTTTTGCGAAAAACCCCAGAATGGATATTACCAAGGAAGATCTGGAAGGTGTTCTCAACTTTATGAATAAATCGGATACCCACAAATTACAGGTATCCGTTATGAAAGATTTAGATACGCTACGGAAGACCTATATTTTGCTGAGAGGCGAATATGACCAGCATGGAGAAGAAGTGCATGCGGGTACTCCCGAATCGATCATGCAGTTTGCTGCAGATCTGCCATCTAACCGGTTGGGGTTATCTAAATGGTTGTTCGATAAAAACAATCCACTTACAGCCCGTGTATATGTAAACCGTATCTGGCAGGAAATATTTGGGACGGGAATTGTAGCTTCTTCTAATGATTTTGGCATGCAGGGCGATTTACCCAGCAATCCCGGGCTACTCGACTGGTTAGCGGTGGACTTCCGGGACAACGGATGGGATATCAAACGACTCGTAAAACAAATTTATACCTCTGCTACCTATAGGCAGTCTTCTGTAATCAGCCCCGAAAAACAAAAGGCTGATCCCGAAAATATCTACCTGTCATACGCCCCACGTATACGTATGAACGCTGAAATGGTACGCGACATGTTGTTATCAAGCAGTGGACTATTACAACCTGTTATTGGTGGACCCAGCGTGAAACCTTACCAACCTCCGGGACTATGGGAGCTGGCAACATCCGGGCGTGGGTTGCTGGCAACTTACAAACAAGACAAAGGGGATAAACTCTACCGCAGGGGAATGTATACTTTTATCAAGCGTACGGTGCCGCCGCCTTCTATGATGATTTTTGACGCCAGCAACCGCGATCAGTGTGAAGTGAAGCGAAGTAGTACCAATACACCCTTGCAGGCATTGATTATGATGAACGATCCTACGGTATTGGAATCTTCATTAGCACTGGCTGACAAGTTGTTGTCAGATAAAAAGGAAACATCGTCTGCTATTAGTAGTGCCTTTATGCGTATTATTAACCGGCAGCCTACTCAACAAGAGTTGGATTTATTATTGAAATATTATAGCCAGCAACAGGATTATTTTAATGGCAATGCCGATAATATAAACAAGACAATAAAGGTAGGCGAGTACAAGCCTGTAAATAAGCCATCGGCAGATCTGGCTGCTATGGCAACAGTAGTACAAGTGATTTTTAACATGGATGAAGCCATAACAAAGACATAATTTATGGACAAAGAATTATTGCAACACGGACTTAACGTAAACAGACGCAAGTTTTTGTCGCGCCTGAGCATTGGGATTGGTAGCGTAGCATTAGGCTCCCTGCTTATGCCAGATATGTTTAAACGTAGCGGGGAGGAGGATGCCTCCTTTATACCTGGTGTTCCGCATTTTGCGCCTAAAGCAAAGCGGGTTATTTACCTCTTTCAAAATGGTGCGCCCTCGCAGTTGGAATCTTTCGACTACAAACCCATGTTGAATAAAATGTTGGGGCAGGAGCTACCGGAATCAATCAGGAACGGTCAGCGCCTGACGGGTATGACGTCCGAGCAATCTTCTTTTCCATTGGTTGGTTCTCGGTTTGGTTTTCAACAATATGGTCAATCCGGAGCCTGGATAAGTGAGCTATTCCCACATACAGCCAAAATAGTGGATGATCTTTGTATTGTAAGATCGTTGCATACAGAAGCCATCAATCACGATCCGGCTCTTACCTTTTTTCAGACCGGTGCACAGCAGGGTAACCGTCCCAGTATGGGCGCATGGGTGAGTTATGGTTTGGGAACAGAAAATAAAAACCTGCCGGCATTTTGTGTGCTGTTATCACGCGGAAAGGGAAATGGGCAGGGCGTTTACTCCAAATTATGGTCCAACGGTTTCCTGGACTCTATCCATCAGGGTGTACAGTTCAGTAGTGGCGAAAACCCGATTTTATACCTGCAGGATCCGGATGGCATGGACAGAGAAGCACGCAGGCGAATGCTGGATAAAGTAGCGGCGTTGAATGAAATGCAATACAAGGATTTTGGTGATCCCGAAATTGCAACCCGTATACAACAATACGAAATGGCCTACAGGATGCAGACTGCTGTTCCTGAGATCATGGATGTTTCCAGGGAACCGGATGATATCGTCAAACTTTATGGTTCGGATTGCCTCGTGCCGGGTACCTATGCTGCCAATTGTTTGTTGGCGCGTAAGCTCTCGGAGAGTGGCGTTCGGTTTATACAGTTGTATCACCAGGGCTGGGATCAGCATGGGAATCTTCCCAACGAAATGCGCGGGCAGGCCAAAGATGTGGACCAGGCGTCAGCAGCTTTAATTACAGACCTCAAACAAAGAGGTTTGCTGGATGAAACACTGGTGATTTGGGGCGGCGAATTTGGGAGAACGAACTATTGTCAGGGGGGATTCAGCGAGGATAATTATGGCAGAGATCATCACCCCCGATGTTTTTCTGTATGGATGGCTGGCGGTGGTATAAAGCCGGGTATCGTATATGGCGAAACGGACGAATTGGGTTACAATATTGTAAAGAACCCTATTCATGTGAACGACTTTCATGCCACTATTCTTAATCAGTTAGGTTTTGATCATGAAAAACTAACTTATCGCTTTCAGGGTCGACGATTCCGGCTTACAGATGTAGCAGGACATGTAGTTAAAGATTTGATTGCTTGATATAAAAAAGAATATAACTCAACAAGAACTAACAAAACTTATAACCAGGATGAAAAGGAGAAAATTTATACAGCAGGCTTCACTTACTGTTGCCGGCTTTAGTATTGCTAAAGATATGTTTGCCAAATCCAACAATCCGGTGTATGGGCATAATAATATGCGCTACACGCTGAATAAGGAATGGGGTACATTGAACCCGGATCAGTTTCCGGTAAAAGACTGCCATGAAATGATACAGGATAGCAAGGGACGCATCTTTTTGTTGACCAATGAGACTAAAAACAATGTTCTCATTTATGATAAGAAGGGGAAGTTGAAAGGAAATTGGGGCACCGAGTTTCCAGGCGCACACGGATTAAGCCTTCAGTCAACTGGCGGCGAAGAATACCTGTTCATTACTGATAATGGACGCCATCAGGTATACAAAACCACCCTTGATGGAAAAATTCTGCTGACAATAGATTATCCTAAAGAGACGGGCGTATATGAAAAGCCTGAGGCCTTTGTACCCACAGAAACAACGGTGCTCGAAAACGGTGAGTTCTACGTGGCAGATGGATATGGTTCTCAGTATATCATTCACTATGATGAAAAAGGAAAGATCAAGAATTTTTTTGGCGGAAGGGGAGAAGGTCCGAAACACCTGGACAACGCACATGGTATAACTGTAGATAATCGTTATGGTCGTCCAAGCTTATTGGTAACAGATCGTACCCGTAGTTGTTTCAAACGTTTTTCGCTGGACGGAAAATACCTGGAAACGATAGAACTGCCCGGTGCTGCTGTTTGCCGCCCGGTTATTAAAGGAGATTACTTATACGCTGCCGTACTGCGTTCGCCAAACCTGCAAACTGAGGGCAGTGGCTTTGTAACCATATTGGATAAGGCCAACAAAGTTGTATCAAATATCGGCGGTAATGCACCAGTGTATAAGGAGGGTAAATTGCAAACCATGAGTCAGTCCGAAAAAATATTTACACATCCCCATGATGTATTGGTAGATGATGATGAAAATCTTTATGTAGCGCAGTGGGCTTCCGGAAAAGTATATCCATACAAATTTACAAGGGTATAAGTCGGGTATTAATTTATTGTACGAAGCTTGATTTCGTATCATATATGTTTATGTTCCCTCGGCTTTGTCGGGGGAATGTTTCCTTCAGTGGTATAAGTAAATTAGAATGCAGCAGGCAAAAAAAATAGGTTCAGGTATTCTTTTCGGCAGTATGGTTTTTCTGCTGTTTCTGGTCGTTTTTGAGGTTTTTATCGAAATACCGTCATGGTTGGCAGTAGCAGGAAGGATGCATCCTATGTTTCTGCATTTTCCCATTGTTTTGTTACTGCTTTCTTTTTTCACAGTATGGATCCCTGTTAGCAAACAGGAGGATAATAGCTGGCTGGGTATGCTTCGTTTAGTAGCCGCCTTGTCAGCATCCATTACAGCAATACTGGGGATGCTATTATCGCTGGAGGCCGGTCGATCGGGAGATATGCTGTTATGGCACAAATGGGGCGGTGTAGCCATCTCTATACTTGGATTTCTTTTTTACTCCTATCATACATTCTTTTTAAAACACAAATCGGTCGCCAGGATTTTTACCCTCGCGGGTACGACAGGCATTTTTTTAACGGGACACTGGGGAGCCAACCTGACACATGGTGAGGACTATGTATTGGCACCTATAAGAAGCAACGAAATAAAAGTAGTGGCACCGGAAGAAGCTATCGTATTTGCGGACATTATTCAACCCGTATTACAGAGGAGATGTGTTAGTTGTCACGGTGCAGCCAGTACCAAGGGAGAGCTTTTGCTGGATAATTTGAAAGGTGTTTTGAAGGGTGGAAAATCGGGTCCCCTGTTCGTTGCGGGGCAGCCAGAAGCCAGTCTTATGATAGAAAGAATGCATTTGCCCATGGAGGATGAGAAGCGTATGCCGCCTGCCTCTAAGCCTCAACTGACACCGGCTGAAACAGCTATATTATATGCCTGGATACAAGGAGGCGCAGCTACAGATACTAAATTATTTACTCTTGCAGAAACCGATACCTTCCGAATAGCCGCTACAGCCTATCTGCAGTCGAAACAGGAGACAAGTATGCCGCTGTATAATTTTGAAGCCATAGATGAAAAGAAGGTAGCTGCATTAAATAATAATTATCGAACGATCGTTCCGCTGGGCAAGGGCAGTCCTGCGCTGGTGGCGAATCTCTATGGACGTTATGTGTATGACAAGAAAGCGTTGGAGGAGATGCTGCCTTTAAAAAAACAAGTAGTAGAATTAAATTTATCCCGTCTTCCGGTAAAAGATGAAGATATTAAAGTGATTGCGCAACTGGAAAACCTCAGAAAGTTAAATCTCAACTATACGGATGTTACCTCCGGTGGTATAGATGCTTTAACACCGTTGCAACACCTTCAGGAAGTTTCATTGTCGGGCACCTCGGTTACCGCCGAAGGGCTTGAAAAATTGCTGGCAATGCCTTCCCTTACTTCTGTTTTTATATGGGATTCAAAAGTGGACAGCCTGAAACTAAATGCTCTTAGAAACAATAACAAACAGGTGTTAATTGAAGCAGGATATAAAGATGACGGGAATGAAATCATAGCGTTGAGTTCACCAGTGATCAAAACACCACCCGGTGTTTTTGAAAACAGTATAGACGTTGAATTGAAACATCCGTTTCAGGGGGTGGAGATAAGATATACAACAGACGGTACTGAGCCGGATAGCTTAACAAGTGCTTTATATGCAGCACCTATTAAAATTGACAAAAACACTGTCGTCAAGGCCCGTGCTGGTAAGCCGGGATGGTATGGAAGCGGTGTTGTGCAGGCTTCGTTTATACGAAAAGGGTATACGCCGGATTCGGTTTGGTATGGTGCTTTGCCGTCAAACAGGTATACGCCACCCTCCATCAAAAACCTGACCGATGGAGAACTGGGAAATTTTGATAATGTAGGCAACGGTGATTGGGCTGGCTTCCAGGAGAATAATGCGGAGTACTATGTTTCGTTTGATAACCCGACAAAAGTGCAATCGGTGATGCTGATTGCAGCCAATAACTATGGCAGGTATATTTTTCCACCGGAGTATATGGAAGTATGGGGTGGTGCCGACAAAAATAGTCTGAAACCACTCGGGAAAATTGTTCCTGAACAAACAACAAAAGGAGAGCTGTCGTCATTGATGCAACTTAAAGTTTCCTTCGATCCACAGGAATTGCGATGCATTAAAATTGTAGCCAAACCCATAAGAGCTGTGCCGGATTGGTTGAACAATAAACGTCCACCCGGTTGGGTATTCGTAAGCGAGTTAATTGTGGACTAGGAAATTAGCATCCCGTCAGCTAGAACGCAGTGAAAGATCTGTCTATTTCTAATTTCTGATGGAATCATTCAGGATGGGTCCAATTCTCCCCTCCATCAAAGTGATGGTGTCTCTCATATATCCTGTTATAGCATGAACCCATATTGTACATTAGGATTTTTTGGCGTTATTTACTCGTAGGTATTTTTGATATTCATCGATGTACAAATACTTACTATAGCTGAGTATACAGAGTAGTAATGCGGTTGATAGAAACGATTGCCAAACGGCCGTACATCATCTACGCCTGAGGCGAGACAAGTGTTGGTCTGCTTTTGGGTTCGTTTTGCACAAGCAAAAGGAACAGGCAAGAAAGCACAAATTTTCAAGCAGTTTTCAGGCTGTAAAAGGCCTTTGTATTTCAAGAGCCTAAAAGGTTACGCTATAAAATTCTTCCTAATACTTGGTGAATATAGGTTTAGGCAAATTATAAAAAATCTATCGAATGGTTTGGGATGAATCGCTGAATTCCAAAATCTTCGATACTGTCATGTACCGGTAAAAATTGTTGGTTACCCAACCATCTAACGTTTTTAACAGTATTACTGTTATCTAAACCTGTACAAGCAATCTGTATGATAAGAATTTTATTGTTGGCGATAATACTGTTTTCTGTTGCCGGATGTAGGCATGAACAGCCGCCACCCAAAGAAGTAATCGGGTATGCGCCTGTTTACGAAGCCAAAATTGTCACTGCCACTGTCAGCTTTGAAACAGCACGGGCTATAGAAAATGCCGGAAAAATATATACAAAGGGCTACCGATTGTACCAGGTAGAAAATGGAAAAGGCATACACGTTATCTCAATTGAAGATCCTGCACTTCCCGATCGCATAGGATTTATCAATGTACCGGGTGCCCAGGAACTGAGTATACTGAATAATTTTCTGTACACAAACAGTGGCAACGATCTATTGGTGTTGGATATAACACATCTCAACCAGATTGAGGTGATGAGCAGGATTGACAATGCATTTAGTTTAGAAAGTTTTACCCTTCCACCTGCATCCGGCTATTTTGAGTGTGTAGACCCCTCCAAAGGCATTGTAACAGGGTGGATGCAGAAAACCCTTTATTCACCAAAATGTAGGTACTGATATGAAGAAGATAATAATACTGGGCTCCTTGTTTGTGATGATATTAACAGGCTGCAGCAAAGACAGTAATAAATTAGGTTCTTCCACGGGCAAAGGTGGGTCCCTGGCGCGGTTTACCATTGCTAAAGAACATTTGTATGTTGTGGATGGAAATAAATTACACACTTTTGGATTGAAAAACCCTGGCAAGCCCTCGGAGTTGGGCTCGCTGATGTTAAGCCTGGAAGGAGCGGTTGAAACCATCTATCCCTGGGAGGATCAGTTATTTATCGGTACAATGAGTGCTATGCATATTATTTCCATTTCCGATCCGGACAAGCCTAAATACCTGGGCTCCGCTCTTCATGTTACTGCCTGCGATCCGGTGGTCGCCGATGATCAATATGCATATGTGACGGTGAGAACGGGTAACAATTGCGGTGGCAATACTAATACACTGCAAGTTTTTGATGTTACCAATCCCCAGGTGCCTGCTTTAAAGTCCACTATACAGTTAACTAACCCTCATGGATTAGGACTGTCGGGACAGCATTTGTATGTATGTGATGCCGATGCGGGGCTGGTAATTTTTGACGTTTCCAATGCCAAACAACCGACGATACTCGACACTGTCACCGGATATAAATTTGTAGATTGTATTCCTAATGGTAATTTATTGATTACCATGGTCAGCAATGGTATGGTGTTATATGATATAAGTGATCCGGCAAAACCCGTATTGCTTTCTGAAATCTTAAATTGATGAAACACTTACTGTTTATTATATCATTGTTTATATCGTTTAGTGTTTCTGCCCAGGAAAAAAGCCGGGATTTGATTAAAAGTTGGCCGCTATCAATTACGCCATTATCGTTGTGGAATGCTGATATATCAGCATCAGGCGGTGCAGAGTATCGATTTCATCCATCCTTTTCCGTTAGAACGGCAGCAGATTATATCTATGGAAGTTATAAGAGTGATTCCTATAATACGAATGGCGTTCGGTTGCGGCAGGAGTTTCGTTATTACATAGCCGGCAACAGGTTGATCAACAGCCGATCCCGGGTTTGGCCCTATATTGCCATTGCCGGTGGTGGTAAACATGTGGTTACTGCGGTGTCCCGCTGGAGGCGACAGAATATACAAGGCAATTCATTTTCTATCTGGCAGACCCATCGCACCCTTAACCGGGAGTGGTTTATAATGGGGAAAACGGGTATGCAAACTGCTTTTGGTAAGAATAAGCGTTTACTGTTTGACTTTAGTTTAGCCCTGGGAACCAGTAATAACAATGTTTCGTACAGGATACCCGGTAATGATCAGAATATAGGAGTAATTGTGGATGACATGGATTTTTGGAGTAGCAGGGGAAATCTTTTTAGCGGAAAATTGACCGCCGTAAATGCTGAAGCCTGTTTGGGTTATCGTTTGCTCAAATAACCCATTATTGCTTTTGAGACAATATTTTATACAATAATAAAAGGGAAAATTGGTTATTACTTGTAACTAAATCCTTTTTATGAAAAAGATACTTACAATTGTAATGGCCTTTGTAATCATTACATCTGCCAACCAGGCGTACGCTCAAGATGACAAGGCTTTTAGCTTTGGTTTCGGCTTTGAGGGTGGCCCAGTAGTGGGAGACAAAGGCTTTAAAGAGGGCTTCAGTTCTCAAGCAGGACTTAGCCTTCGCTTTGCTGTAAAAGCAGGACCTGGTTATGTTACGTTTACTCCCGGTGCTTCTCTCGTAATTCCAAAGAAAATTGATGAAGACAATCTAAAAATTGGAACCAATATTCCTTTAAAATTGGGGTACAAATACAACTTTGCCAGCAAATTTTTTGCAATGGCTGAGGGTGGATACTCTATTTATTCGTTTTATACCGCCGACCTGGAGGATGCAGATATTGAGAGCATCAGCAAATCAAAACATACGACTGGCGGCTTTACCTGGGCACCATCAATAGGCGTAGACCTTGGTAAACTGGAGTTAGCAGTACGCTATGAAAGTACTATTCTTTCAAAAGAAAAAGCCAATGCTTCGTTGGCAGCATTTCGCATAGGGTTCAACTTTTAACGGTTATAATATCAAATTTTGCCTTTATTGTGGCGGTAGCAGTTGAATGCCGGTTTCAGTAAAGGCAATTTTATTTTGTTTATACAAGCCTCCTGTTGTCATCTTAAATGTCTTTTTGCTCATACCAAAAAAGTCGTAAATATCTTCGGGGCTTGACTTATCATTATAGGGTAGGTACCCATCGTGTTCTTGTAACAGTTGTAGTATCTTTTCTGCTTCGGTATTCACTTTGGTGTATCCCGGCTCTCCGGCCACCACATCTATTTTATTGTCCTCCGTTATGTTTTTAATAAAGCCTTTAAACCGATCACCCGTTTGCATTTTTCTAAACACCTCGTTGAAGTGAATGATGCCGGTATGTTGGTTGTTGATAATGACCACGTACCCGATATCACTGCTGCGGTAAACCACAAGGTTGACCACGTCCATTACTTTCACGGTTAGCCGCTCATTGCTCAGAAAATTGTCAATTTTTTCGGTAGCAGCTACCCTTCCGGTTTGGGTATCTCTGTAAATCTTTACCAGGTAGTTTTCATCCTTGTACATTTTGCTCTTTTGCTGCGACTTTGGAACAAATATATCTTTCATCAGCCCCCAATCCAGGAACGCTCCCTGATGGGTAACCGATACGGCCTTCAGCATCACGATGTCACCTACTTTTCCAATCGGTTTATCTGTGGTGGCTATCGGTCTTCCTTCAGAGTCGTGGTATACAAATACTTCTACAACATCTCCCACTTTGGTTCCGGGCTTCACAAAACGGTTGGGCAGTAAAATGCCATCGGCTCCATCATCCAGATATGCGCCGGGATCTAAGATCCGTAGCACTTCCAACCTGTAAAATTCTCCTGCTTGAATCATTTGTTATCAACTTAAGAGGCTAAAGATAAAGTGATTTGGGCTGAAGCCACCCAGTTTACTCTAACATTGCTGTATTTTTGCTACATTGACACAGCAAATATTTAATTTATTGACAGTTTCCGTGTTTGTGATATGAAATTCAAGCGCTTTTTTGAGCATGTTCAGGTAGATGAGTTTTCTGCGACTCCCAAATATTTACAACTTACCCATTCAATTCTGGATGCAATTGAGGCGGGCAATTTGAAGAAAGACGACCTGGTACCTTCTATCAACGAGCTCAGTTTTGAGCTGGAAATATCCAGGGATACGGCAGAAAAGGGTTATAAATACCTCAAGAAGATGGGCGTATTGGGATCTGTACCCGGCAAAGGATATTATATCGTAAATGATGATATTAAACAAAGCAGACGCGTGATGCTGTTGTTTAACAAACTCAGTTCACACAAGAAAATCGTTTATGATGCTTTTGTGCAAACATTGGGTGAAAACACGGCGATTGATTTCTATATTTATAATAACGACTATTCTTTTTTCAAAAAACTGATCAGGAACTCCAACAGTGAAGAATACTCTCACTATGTGATCATACCACATTTTATAGATGGTGCAGACAATGAACATGAGATCATCAATACCATACCCAAACATAAACTGGTATTGCTTGACAAACGACTGCTGAAAGTAGATGGAGAGTATGCAGGGGTATACGAGAATTTTGAGAAAGATATTTACCAGGCGCTGGAGCAGGCTTTGAAGCCGTTGGCTAAATACCATACGCTGAAAATTATTTTTCCTGAAAAAAGTTACTATCCGAAGGAGATACTAAAAGGATTCAACCGCTTTTGCCAGGAATATGCTTTCACCCATAAAATAGTACATGATATCGCTACGGAACCGATTAATTCCGGCGAAGTGTATATCAACCTGATGGAAGCCGACCTGGTAACGCTTATCGAGCGATTGATCTCCATGAAATTTAAAGTAGGAAAGAATATCGGTGTTATTTCTTACAACGAAACAGCTTTGAAGAAAATCATATTGAATGGCATTACGACGATCTCCACGGATTTTCATCAAATGGGCGTAAAGGCAGCAGAACTGATACTGAGTGGAAGCAAGGAACACTTAGATGTTCCCTTCCGGTTAACAACAAGATCGTCACTATAGCATTTTGGGAGTATAGAAGATAGAAATAGAATCCTGAAAGCGGAAACAGTTTCTATGATGCTGCTTCGGTACAGGCTATGGGAAGATAGTGTGTGTACAAACAAAAAGCTGCCCCTGGAGGCAGCTTTCAAAAACCTGTTTATCGGTTACTTTATTTTTCCACCCATTCAACGCCTGTGTCTTTCCAGCTTCTGCTGTTGGCAGAGTCTATCACGGCTTCGCAAACTTTCTGCGTTTCGTAGGCATCGCGGAAATTTGGATGACAATCAGTTCCTTCTTCTACCGATTTCAGAAAGTCGGCTACCTGATGTACAAAACTATGCTCATATCCCAGACTTAAACCCGGTACCCACCATTTGTCCAGGTAGGGCTGATCGCCATCTGTAACGTGGATCGAACGCCAGCCACGGACGATAGATTCGTCTCTGTGATCGAAATATTCCAGGCGGTTTAAATCGTGCAGATCCCAACGGATAGATGCTTTTTCACCGTTGATTTCAAAAGTATACAACGCTTTATGACCACGTGCATAGCGGGTAGACTCAAACAAGCCTAATGAACCATTATCAAAATGGCAATGGAAAATACAGGCATCATCAATACCTACTTTTTCCACTTTACCCGTCACGTTATGAAATCTTTCTTTAATAAATGTTTCTGTAACAGCAGATACATCTGCGATGCCACCGTTCAACCACATAGCGGTATCAATACAGTGTGCTAACAAGTCGCCGGTAACACCAGAGCCTGCTGCGTCCACATCCAGTCGCCAGTCGCCTCCACCTTGTTTTACCTCTGAACTAATGGTCCAGTCCTGTAGGAAGTTAGCTCTGTAGTGGAATATTCTGCCCAACTTACCGCTGTCGATGATTTGTTTCGCTAACGTTACGGCAGGCAGTCTGCGGTAGTTATACCAAACTGTATTCTTAACTTTTGCCGCTTCTACTGCGTCCACCATTTCTTTGGCTTCTGCCAATGTCCGAGACAAAGGTTTTTCGCATAAGATCATTTTGCCTGCTTTAGCAGCAGCAATAGCTATTTCAGCATGCGTATTATTAGGCGTACAAATATCGATAGCATCGATATCATCCCGTGCTATCAGTTTCTTCCAGTCTGTTTCAATAGACTCGTAGCCCCATTGGTCAGCAAATGCCTGCACCTTTGCCTGATTACGGCTACAAACGGCTTTTAACACCGGTGTATATTCCAATGCAGGAAAAAAGTTGGGGACCCTGCGGTATCCATTGGAATGTGTACGACCCATAAAGCCGGTACCTACTAATCCAATACGAAGTTGTTTTTTTTGCGACATGAGAATTATTTAAACGATTGAATAATTATTCGGTTATGCAGTCCATCCGTGTGCATCTCTTACTTTAATTAAAGCAGCCAGGATATCGTTCCAGGTTTGCTGTTTATGCATCACTTCGTTCGGGAACATGCAACCGTCCCAACAAATATGCTGGAACTTTTTGGTCAGGTTGCCATTTTCATCCCGCAGCCATTTGCCTGCATCTTGGGTGATATCCAAACGACCATTGGGATCGGTAGCCAGGCAGTGGCGTCCGGTTTTATCATGTGAACCTGTACCGTGTACCGTACCATCATTTTGTGCCACATGAAAATCGATTGTCCAGGGTCTAAGCGCTGCTGTCAGTTTAGTAAGTCCTTCTTCTAATGCAGCCCTATCGCTCCACTGGAAGTTTTCTGGCAGTATGCGATGTTCAGGGGCATTATATCCCAACAGATACAGGAAGGTGTGTGACATGTCTGCCTGAAACCCAAGATAAGGACTATTTACCTGCTCCAGCGTATCCAACATTGTTCTCCAGCTATGCATACCCGCCCAGCAGATTTCACCTTCTGCTGCCAGCTTTTCGCCATGATCACCCGCAATTTTTGCAGCTTCGGCAAAAGTTTCTACAATTAATTTTTGACTGCCGACCGGATCTTTAGCATATGCTTCAGGACTGCTGGCGGAGTCTATGCGAACGATACCATATTTACGTATACCAATGGTATTTAGCTTTTGAGCAAATACGCAGCTTTTGCGTACTTCTTCCAAAAAAGTTTTACGATCATCAGCCGACCCTAAAACGGGACCACCCCATATCGGCGCCACCAGGCTACCTATTGCCAACCCGTAAGCTGCTACCTTATCGGCCAGCTTTTTAGGTCCATCAGGATCGTTTAAATCAATAGACGGATCAAACAAACCCACATCAACACCATCAAACTTTATTCCATCAACTTCTGCTTTGGATGTATACTCCAGCATTGTATCAATCAGTAAAGGTGGTTCAGAATCCGGACCTTTTCCTACAACTCCAGGCCAGGTAGCATTATGCAGCTTGGGATAATTGTTCTTTGACATAATCGTTATTGTTTAAATTTTAAGATTTGTGTTTAGGCTAGTTTTAAATCCGGATTACGTGGACCAAAGTGTTTAAGAATAACAATTGGATCTGTTGCGGATGGATTACTGATGACAACCCCTTCTTTAGCGGCTTTTTCACTTACAAAGAATTCATCGTTGGTCAGTTGTCCATAACGGATTAAAGCTGGTGTTTCGATATCCCATACACCCAGTTTACCATGTCCCTGCATTACAATCAGTCCGTAACAAGCACTGTCTTTTATAGTAACGGTGGCACCAGGTAATACAGTCAATTCTTTGGCGCTAAAGTCATGTGATTTATAGGTGATCCAGTTTTCAAAGTATCCCTGTGGCTTGGTTTGCTCGTGTGGCAACACAGGTACTGGTGGTGTAAAGCGATTCTGATAAATATTAGGATCTACGTTCAGTTCCCAATCCAATACTTCAATCAGCGCATCAAAGTCCCCCATTCTGTTTTCGGGCGTGTCTTTCCAAAGCAGTTCTTCTGGTACAATCGCTTCGTTTACCAATGACTGATACATCGCAAATACATCGGAGGCCTTTTGTGGCTCGTAGGTACAAAGGCTGCCGGGTGCATGCAATACGCCGGGAGGTACGTCCCAACCGGTCCCGGGTTCCAGGCGGAAAGCCTGTGAGTAATTCGTGATTTTATTGTCGCCTTTGGTAAAGTTTACCAGGCATTCTTTTATCTGATCTTTGGTTACGCCCGGTGCAATACCCATAAACGTATAAGGGAAATCTCCACCGTGATTATTCAGTTGTGGAGGAAAATAATAGGCTTCTGGTTTGCCCGACTGTCCCACCAATGCCGCTTTTTCATCATTGTGGTGAACATGGTGTGGCAGTGGTCCCATATTATCAAAAAATTTGGAATACATCGGCCAGCTCTTGTACTCGTTCCAAAGCCTGTCCCCAATCAGGTCTCCTTTCAATTCATTCACCGCATCCAGTAATGTTACCTGTTCTGTTTTGCCGCCCTCTTCAACTACTATTTGACTCAACCCTTCCAATTCGCCTGTGAGTGGTCCGTTTTTAGCAGGTGTGGTAGAGGATAACCATCTTTCGTCTATCCCTCCGCGTATACCGCCCAATACATAGTAGTCATCGGGGTGCAGTTTAATTCGCCGACCGGGTACGCAAAAAGAACGAGGAACCCATGTTGGTGCCAGTCTCACAATGCCCTTACCCTGATCAAGGGCTTTCTTAGCTAAGCTTAATTTTTCCATTGTATTTAGTGATTAAAAAATTAATGAACCGTATGTTTTTTTAAAAGTGATTGAATAACATCTTTGTCGGTTTCTACTCTTATTTGTATCTCGTAGGTTTTGGTGGTTCCGGGTGCGATAAACTCCAGTTCACCTCTTCGCCGCGCTTCTGCCTGACCTATGGGAGGAATGTTTCCAGGTTCCAAACCTATTACATATTCATTTTTTCCCCAATGCTGCCAGTTGATAAACCATGGTAATTGTTTCTTGGGAAACTGCAAGGTAACCGCAAGCCCGAGCTTACGATTGTGTAAACCGCACAGGCTTTTACCTTTCTCATCTGCATCAATATCTACAAATGCTACTTCTTCACCGGTACCATTATGATCGGCTATGGGCCCCAAACATTTCTGAAATGTATTACCAGGTTTAAAAATCTTTGCGTTTTCCGGTCCGTTACGAGGCGACCACTTTCCTTTCCAAAGAATATCTGTCCCTTCATCTACCAGCGGCCAGCTAAAATTGAAATGATACAAAATCATGTGTGGGGCCGGCTGATTTCCCTTGTTAATTATTTCGTCCCTGATATAAATAGCAGGGTCGCCAATGCGTCCCGAAATGGTTCGTTTCAATTCAAAACTTGGACCGAATATCCTGGTTTCACGAATAATACCGGTTATGCTCATCTCTAATTTGCCGGCAACCGGATCGGGTTGTACGATGCTGATGATTTCAGCCGGGATATTACTTATCTCGCCATGAAGACCTCTTTCTCCATATTCATCGGACTCCGGACCGCCTGTGTGTGCTAATCCGCAAGTGGTGAGCAATCCTCCCCCAAAAGTTTTTAGCCAATCTATCCCTTTGTGAGAAAAGGGTTGCGATGGACGTACTCCTGTTCTATTGATCCATGCCAGGTTATATGCATTGTAAGCGGCATCTGCTATATCCATCGCACGGTCTATGATCACTTTATATCGGAGACCCGTACCCGTATTAATCCAGGCTATCCTGGTACCCCGTTCCGTTCCGTTATCCAGTACGGAGGTTTCTATGCCCCCCAACTGAGCATAGTAGGAAATTTTATCTTTCCAATCGTCCGTTCCTAAAAAAACTGCTTCTTTTGACTCAGGCATCGTTAAAATTATACGTCAGTTAGAAAAAATACTCAAGCAATAGTAAGGTTGAGCTGGCATTTGCCGAATATTCAGCAATGTACAAGCGGAGGTGTAAAATAACAAATTAGTCTGATATTTTCGGGCAGGAAACGACAGGATGGTTTATTGCTGTTTTTTGAGTAAAGGCTTAATGGGCGTAGATTTCAGCAAATTTATTATTGGGTTGTCTGATAAATTTCATTGCTTTGCAATATACAAATCTTGTGCATTGCTGCCATTTCACCTGTGCAGGTTGCATTTCACTTTTAAAAAATGTAAAACATGTTTGCAAAAAAGCGTTTATTACCTGTTGCCCTGGTTATAGGGATAGCCATCTCTGCTGCAAGTTGCGGGGGAGCAGAAAAAAAACCTGCAGAAAACACAGTAGCCGCTAATGAATTTAAGGAAATTTTTGACGGGAAGACGCTTACAGGTTGGGAAGCCGATACCAGCCTTTGGCGGGTAGAAGACGGCGTGATGATTGGTGAAATAAAGCCCGGTCAGGAATTGAAAACCAACTCTTTTATCATCTGGCGGGGCGGTGAAACCAAAGACTTTGAATTGGTGGCTGAGTACAATATTACTGAGTCTGGCAACAGCGGGATCAATTATCGCAGCGAGCAGGTAGCAGATGTACCCCTGGCTTTAAAAGGTTACCAGGCAGATATCGATGGAAAAAATACATACACCGGACAGAATTATGAAGAAAGAGGTCGTACCATTATAGCCTTTCGCGGACAAAATGTGACACTGGCAGCTACAGATACCGGAAAATCAGTACGTAATGTGTGGAACGCTGCAGTGCAAAATGCCCCAACAGGAGATAGTGATTCATTGAAAGCATTAATCAAAAACAATGACTGGAATGAAATCCGCATCGTGGCGAAAGGCAATAACCTTAAGCACTATATCAACGGTGCCTTAACAGCCGAAGTGACAGATGATGACACCGTGAACAGGAAACTGTCGGGCTTGTTAGGCTTTCAGGTGCATTTGGGACCACCAATGAAAATTCAATACAGGAATATTCGCTTAAAGACTTTATAACCACTTCTACTTTATGCAAAAAGGCTGCCGATAATATTCAGGCAGCCTTTTGTATTTTATATATTGTAGTAACCCATACCAATTGTCAAACAAACTATGGTTTCTGCCGACCCTTGTATTGTCTTTGTTTTTACATAACAGGTTACCCAATCCGAAGTCCATTGGCAACTCCTTTTTCTGTTGTTAGCAGTGTGATTTCGTCGTCATTTACGGCCCCCAACACCAAACATTCGCTTTGCATATTGGCGATTTGTTTGGGTGGAAAGTTGACAACAGCAATTACCTGTTTACCAACAATAGATTCCGGGGTATATAGTTTGGTGATCTGTGCGGAAGTTTTTCTGGTACCCAGCGGACCAAAATCAATAATCAACTTGTAGGCTGGCTTTCGGGCTTCCTTAAATACTTCAGCACTTACAACAGTTCCTACCCGCATTTCTACTTTCATAAAGTCGTTCCAGCTTAAATCATTTACTGTTGGCTCCATATGTCAAGTTAAAAAGAAACAGGCATAAAAGTAATCCTCTTATGCCTGTAAATATGTAATAATGGATGCTTATAATCCTTTAAGCAAGCACCTTATTCATTCTGTCGATAATCACTTTCAGTCTTTCTTTATTGCCGCCGGGTACTTCTGCCGATGCCCAGCCATTATAACCAATCTTCTCCAGCGATTTCATTATTACCGGCCAGTTGTTGTCTCCTTCCCCAATTTCTACTTCAAAACCTTTCCACAACCCTTCGTCATTTTGTTTTTTACGACTGTATTCTTTCACGTCCAGTTTCATAATTCTTTTGCCGAGTATCTCAATCCACTGCTCGGGCCAGCCATAACGCAGAATATTGCCAATATCAAAATACCAACCTACCCAGGGACTGTTGATTTCGTCTACAAACCGGGCGGCCTCCATCGGGCTGATTAAAAAATTATTCCAAACATTTTCTATGGCTATTTTAACGCCGGTTTTTTTTGCATGTGGAATCAATCTTTTGATTTCTGCTTTTGCCCTGGTCCAGGCGTCGGCATAACTGATCTGATCGTTTACAATCCCTGCCACCAGCAACATAGTAGTGCCG
The DNA here is from genome assembly GCA_964604365.1 of uncultured Terrimonas sp. GTDB lineage: Bacteria > Bacteroidota > Bacteroidia > Chitinophagales > Chitinophagaceae > Agriterribacter. The sequence goes on along the minus strand of CAZRYS010000001.1, from coordinate 226,468 downwards.
CCATATAACTTACAATCATTCATTGCCTGGATGGAAGCTTCGTAACATTTTTGCCGAACCGCTGCATCGGGCGAAGTTATCGGAGACTTCCAGTGTTCGGAATTCACGACGCCGGGAATTTCCAGCCCCGTCTGAGCTTTTGCCTGCAATATTTCGTTGCTATCAAATTTGTGCGGCGAGCTAAACTCTACACCATCATATCCCAATTCCTTCAACAGCTTAAATTTGTCCAGAAGTGTTTCTCCTTCTTTGACCATTTCAATTTTCAAGCACTTTTTAATAACGGGTTTAGCAGCTACAGCCGGCATTTGAGAAGCTGTAGCAAAACTTTTAGACCCGATAGCGGCGGCAGCCATAGCCAACGAGCCGCTCTTCAAAAACATTCTTCGCTCCATAAAGTAGTATCGTTAAAGACTTACAATAATGTAATTAAAATTTATTGAAAACTAGTCACTCCTGGCAAAGGCACAGGACTGACAGCAAGTGTTTGACCCATAGCATAGGCTGTAATATCTGGTCCAAGATGCTCAGTGGAATTCAGGGCTTCTTCCCAGGTAATTTTCTTGCCGGTATAAGCAGCCATTCTTCCCAGTATAGCGATCATTGAGCTATTGGCAACTTCCTGTCCCTGGTTGATGGGCTTACCCTTGCGTATAGCCGCAAACAACTCATCGTGCTCCTGCTGATACATATCATTTTGTTTGCCGGTATAATTCCATAGTTTTCCATTACTATTAATCCGATGTACCCCGGCAGAGCAATCAATTAATGCACTTCCTTTGTTACCCCATGCCTCCACTGAATAACTATTAGCACATCCCGGTTGCTGCCGGCTGACGTGAAAACCTTTTGCACCATCCGGATATTCATAGGTAACGGCAAAATGATCATAGATGTTTCCGTTTTGGGGACCTACCCTTACCTGTCGCCCGCCGGATGCAACTGCACTAACAGGAAGCGTATCACCAAATGCCCAACTCATCATATCTATACTATGTACTGCTTGTTCTACAATATGATCGCCCGACAACCAGGTGAAAAAAGGCCAGTTGCGCATTTGCCACTCAACCAATTCTGGTTGTGGATTTTCCAATTGCCAGGTTCGGTAAGTACCTCCGGTATTGTAGGTATTATACACTGTGGACACTTTTCCAATAGCACCAGCATTGATTCGGCCAAACGCCGCTCTTTTAGGCTCATGGAAACGCCAACAGAACCCCGAGATAATATTCAGATTTTTCGTCTTGGCCTTTTTTGCAGCCTCCAGCACCCTGCGAACACCCGGTGCATCCACGGCAACAGGTTTCTCACAAAATATATGTTTGCCAGCCTCTACTGCGGCTTCAAAGTGGAGCGGCCGAAAAGCAGGGGCGGTACACAACAACACAACATCTACACCAGAATCAATTACTTTCTTATAGGCATCGAACCCGATATATTGGTGTTCCGGACTCACCCTGGCTTTATCGCCATGCAGTTCTTCCAGGTTTTCCAGAGATTTTTTCAGTTTATCTTCAAACAAATCACCCACAGCATGCAATACCACATTCGGATCGGCACTTAGTGCCTGGTTGGCTGCACCACTTCCTCTTCCGCCACATCCAATCAGTCCCACTTTTAGCGTATCTGCATTTACTTTTTTCGAGGGACTGGCTTTAAGGATATTAAAAGGTACAGCACTCACGGTAGCTGCTAACCCCGAAAGCTTTAAAAGAGTCCTCCTTTTTTCGTTGTGCATGAAATCAATCTTTTTAATTGAAAAATGAATATCGATTGGTATTTTTCAGGCTTTGCAATTTAAGCATTTATTTCATACAAGAGAAGCCTACGCTTGTAGGATACTGGGCTACGCAACCGTTTGAGGACCAAAGATATTGTTATAACGATATTTGAATATACGTTAAGGGGATTAAAAATTTGATATGCGACAAAATCTATTGTGTTGCTTTAAATCTAAGAGTAGAAAACCCTTAGATATTTGTTTATGCTGCTTAAAGTGCAACTATAAGGAGATACTTCTGTCACCATATCGCAAATACAATGGACAGAAGTTACATTTTAATTTTTCTTTGTTGATATTGCTTTTTTATTAAAGTCAATACAAAGCTTTATCCAATATTCGAAGTTGGTGTTTGACTTAAAACCAATGCTTTCAACATAGCAATAACCTTTATAAACTTTTCCTTTCATTACCATTGGAAGATAGCCCTTCCTCTTTTGAACATCTTTTTCAACCCTTGGATCATAACGGCACATCAAATTTTCGCCACTTACATTTATACACATTTTTCCGTTAATGATAAATGCCAACCCGCCAAACATTTTTTTTTCGATTGTTCTTTCTGTAATCTTTGAAAGTCGCTTTCTTATTCTATCTGCAAGTAGTTCATTGTATGCCACTCCTACTGTTTTAAATTTGTCATAAAAGTCAATGTGTCAAAATATAAAGTCAGTGATTTTAACTTTCCATTTTCTACAGTCCAATTTTCTGAAACATTTCCGTTGATTTTTAAGCCGTTTGGAAATATAAAGTCATAGTTTCCAATTACACTCGCTTTGTCATCCTGTACAAGCATTTGTTTAACACGCATTCCTGTAAAGCGTTGCGAAAATCGTTTGATAATTTCAACGTATGCGTGTTTTCCCACAATTGGTCGGATATCATTCATATTACCGCCCGTGTATTCGAAGTCGTTTGCAATTACACTTTCCCAATTTGCTTTTTGGGCGAACGCTTTGTAATAAATTTCTAAGAGTTGTTTTGTTTCTGTTGATTTTTCCATTGGTTATAATTTTTAAGTTTTTACATTTGCTGTTGCAAAATGCAAGAACAAATGTAAAAGATATTGCAAAAATGCAACAACTATTTTATGGAAAAATTTAGGTCAGACTGTCCAATAAGTTGTTCTCTTGATGTTTTCGGTGACAAATGGTCGCTTTTAATAATCAGAGACATAATGTTGAGGAACAAAATGTCGTACAGCGAGTTTTTGGCTTCGGAGGAAAAAATTGCTTCAAATATTTTGGTCAATAGGCTGAGTGTGCTTGAAACCGAAAGTATTGTTGTTAAAGAAGTGTCGCCTGCTAATAAGTCAAAATTCGTTTATAGTCTTACGCAAAAAGGGGTTGATTTACTTCCGATTGTCATTGAGATTATGGATTGGGGTGCAAAGTATAATTCCAACTGTCCACGTAAAGAACTTGGCAAAAAAATAAAAAGGGATAAGGCTTCGGTTATTAAAGAATTAGGTGGAGAGTTAAAGAAAAAAATCAAGTAGCGTTCCGGGTTTCTTTGTGTGTGGTCGGTTAGTATTATCACCGCCTTGAAGCGGTATACGTCAGGACTTTGCCAAGTTGCAGATCTATGTTGTCGCTACTAAAAAAAAGAATGATGGTTGAAAATAGATAAACAAATCTTTTTCTTTGATCCAATAACAATATTGTCCATAAAACGGAAAACAATTCAACCCCTACCAGGAAACAGTGATTCGAAGTGAGCGAAAGTTTTTGTTTGCAAATGGTATATTCTTAATAGTTTTTGCCAGCCTTAAGACGAGAAATAATGCTGTCAAAAATTGATATGCCCTCATCTTTTGATACTGCATATCCCGATGGTGAACCCATTTCAACACCCCATGGAACAATAAAGTCAAAATCAAGCTCTTTTAAAAGAGCCAGACTATCGAGGTAAGCACTTCGGTCACTATCCCCAAGCAGAACTGCTTTCCACTGACCTCCCTGAACCCAAATGGCATCACCGGGAAAAAGGAAGCGTTGCTCGCCGTTATCCCAAAGAAATGTGGTTGTTCCCTGCGTGTGTCCAGGAGTTGGGATAACCTCCAGGTCATCATTTATCATATGCCTGCTGGAAAACGTATCGGTAATTCCCATATCTGCCATCGGTTTGTCATTTTCATGAATCCAAATTGGTAGTTCAAAATCAGGCGCTCCATACATTGCTTCATGATGATGATTTACTAATAGACGGTTGGGATCCCCCATTTCCTTAATTGCTTTTGAGGCTTTATTGATGCCCGGGGAGTTATAAATAAGAATATTGCCTTGCGGACGTTCTAGCAAAAAGGAGCGCACTACGACGTTTTTAAGAAAGGGTAACGCAGCAACCGGTGTTGCGTAAAGACCATAGTTTGACGAGTGCAATTCACTGGAACTTTCTTTAAAATACAGATTATCGATCATTGATAATTTTGATTTTAAAATTAATAAAACTTATTCAATGGAAATATCAGTTTTAACGGCTTTAAAAATAATTTACAATTCAATAGTAAATACCTAAGGTAATAGTCAAGACAACTATGATAAGGGAAGAAGTTTGATTTTAAGTCTATTCATTGTATACTGCTGGACACTCATGATAAAGCCGGTCAAGGTTATTTTTTGGAAAAGAATGTAGCTTTAAGCTTACCAACGGGTAACGACTTTATGCAGGTGTGGAATTAATATTCTATCTGCCCCGAGCCAAAGCCCGGATTTATTTTATTGTTTAATTTACATACAAAAGTTGGTTGATATTCTTCCAAATAAAACTAAAGCTGAATAGGGAAACCGAAAGCTGAAAATATAGTCATCAACCACATTTGCGTAAAACGCAGTTTGAACTATATACTTACGGTAGCCTTCCGCGCTATCCGTAACTTTAGTTCTCAGCAAAACTTAAGTTATGGCTATAAAAGAATTGCGATGGAATAAGTATATCAATCGAGTCCGTTGTAGAGTTACAGTATTTTCTGAACTGCGCGGTCGCTTTTAACGTAACATTTCTATTTTATGGGTAAGGGAATTTATGTGCTCCCATGAGCAAAAACGATAAAAACCTGACACAAATTCGAATCCTTTTTTAGGCAGTCGCTCCAAACGGCGTCCTCAACCAAACTCGAACTTCTAGAATTCCATAATACAACAGCGCTACCGTTGGTTTACCTTCGGTGAGAATAGTTGGTTCCGCAACACTTTCATTGTTCATCCTGCGGATGGAACGAAAGCTTATAAGCTGTAAAAATAGCTAAAAAAGCATTTCGTTTTAAACACAGAATCTTAGTTATTAGCGGGAGTGCTTTGTCCATCATTTTGTAAATTATTTTTCAATTGTGCGCAATGCTTTTTTTATAATGTAAGCTGTTTCCTTTGTTGGGCTTTCTTTGTTCCACTTTTTACAAATGTCTATTACAAATTGAGGTTGCGTTTTACTGGCATCATTTAACCAATTTCCAACGCTGTCTTGAACATATCTTGCTTTGTCCGATTTCATTGGCTCTAAAATTGTCAGCCCCAATTTTGGGTTTTGTTTCAATTCTTCTATATGTTCACACCAAACGCCTCTCGGTCGTGTAGCTTCACTTGCAAACCGCCTTATATTTTCGTCTTTGTGATTTGTCCAACCCGACAATATTTTAATGCTTTGGGTCAATTTGTTAGCAATACTCGGTCTTATAGCTAACCAGCAAATTTCTCTTACGCCGAAATGTTTGTCTGCCGAAAATCGTTGGATTTGTTCAAGTTTTTGTGTTATATCTAATTTTTGATTTTTGCCGATTGTATAAGTAGCCCAACAACGAATTAAGTCCGATGTATGGTTAGAAATAATGGCCAACAATTCCGTGTCGTCATTTATTATCGCCTGTTCAAAAAGTCCTATTCCAATTGCTTTGTTAATTGTATTTACGGTTTGCTTTTTCAACTTCTCTATGTTGGACAGTATTGGTTTTAAATATTTTGTTCTGCCAAAGTTTTTTAACAGACTCTCAAGCAAAAGTCGCTGGTCAACCGCTAACCACTCAACAAGATTGGCGGATTCAATTTGCCCGTTGTTCAATTGCTCCAAAATGTCTTTGGGAATGTCTTTTGTCGATTTTGCGCCTTTGCGTTTTACGTCGGTCATTTATTTACGGGTGAAATTGTTGCGTTGTGTCGGGTTTTCAGCACTACGGGTAAGAGGATTCTGCTGTGCTGGTATTTTTTGATTCTTTAGCCGGAACCAATGCTGATGAGTGCTGATGAGGTATATAGGCTATCGCCGGTCTTGTGTCCGATTCAAACACATTAATTCTCTTTAAATGAATAGAGGCATTTAGGTCATCTTTTCTATTTGATGTTTCGGCTCTTTTCTTGGCTCTTGTCAGGAGCTCATCTTTTGGAACATCGATATTTATAACAGATTTTACTTTCAACTTTCTCTCTTGTAGCAAATCGAGAATTGTGTCCACCTGTGATATAGTCCGAGGGTAGCTGTCCAATATGATCCCTTTGGCATTGATATTTTCATCGATTATAGTCCCGATTAGGTCTTTCATTAACGAATCAGGAACCAAATTCCCTTTTTCTTCATATTCTGTCATTAACTTTCCAATAGGAGTATTTAAGTTTTTTTCATTTCTTATCCTGTCACCAGTAGAAATGTGATTAAAGCTTAGTTTGTTTTTAAGAATTTCGCATTGCGTCCCTTTTCTAGAATACGGGGAGCTGTAATAATCAATATTTCCATTGTCTATTTTTCAAAATGAATTTATAAATTTCGATAGTCGCTATGAATATCGAGTTTGAACCGCTGCTGCTGCTTGTACATGCCTGAAATTACAACATCCAGCCCTGTTTTTGCAAATACTTTTGGCTGCTGTTTTATTTGAATATTCTTTTGTCGAATGGAAATTTCTCGCCTGCAATTATTTTAATTCTCGTAAAGTCTGGGTGATTAGGATTGATTAATAGGTTATGATCGCCTTGTGTAACAGAAGATGGTATTTGTAATATACAATATTTATTGTCGGCTATAAATTTATCACCAATTGCTTGTGTGGAAATCGGATGTGGGAATGTATTCCAGTTTGTTGGTAAATCAGAAACACTTAGCTTTTGAAGAGAAGTATCATCTGGAATATGTATTGTAACCATCATATAATCGGTCGGCAAAGCTGCTAAAGTAAAATGTACTGCAACTTCTGCCATTGCAAGAGACCGATTACTAGCAGTATAAATAATTTCTACACCAATTGAATTCCATCTTGCTCCTTTTAAAGCGGCACCTTTTCCCGACAAAGTAGACGCAAAAATTTCTCTTGATAAACGATAGGCTTCCATTAAACTAAAATTCCATAATTAATTCTTGTCAATTCACTTATTACCAACTCTTTTCCATATGAGTCTTTCAAAAGCTCCATTGGCTTTAAGTTGCCCAAAGAGAAGTTTGGAGTCTCGAGCCAAAGTTTAAACTTAGCCATATCGCCAAATACGTCTACGCCAACATTTGTAACTTCTGCCATTTCAATAATTTTTTCAGATTGAATTGGCTTGAAACTTTTTGATGTCTGCTTATATCTGTGTAGTGACTTTGTGGAAATATCTAAAAAGTCCGCCCAATTTTCTTCTGTAAAAGGAGTAGAGTCTTTTATTAGATTGAATAAGGTATAAGTTACACCTTCCCTTATGACAAGAATCATTAATAGCTTATCAGTAAAAAAGTCTGAATAAGTAATGTTAGTTCTCCCTTTAAGAAACTTCTGGTTAAAATTCGAGCGTTTTACAATGCTCGTAATTTCTTTGTCTAATTTGTTAGTAATATCACTTGTAGAAGATGCCATAAAATATATTTTCGGACATTTGTCTTCAAATTTAAGACAATTTTCCTTAAAACAAAACATCATTTGTTAATTCTTGCAATTAGAGGAGGGGTGCGCCAAAATTGCCCATAATGGGTAGGGGCTTGCGCGATGGTGGGTAATAGTGAACCATCAGCCGAGCTATGTTCCTAAGTTAAATAGAATTGCCAAGGTTGAGCATTTGTTCTTCAGCCGCACTATTGCAAAGTCTCCATGTTGCCTGCTGGCATTAATCAGTCTTTTGAAATATTCCTTGCAAATATTGATTGCCTTCAATACGATTTTCGTTTGTCAATGCTTCAGCTACTTCATCTGGCAATTGTCTACTTGCAAATTCTTTGTCAAGCAATGACAGGTTTTGTTGAAGCAAAATTAATTTGATTTCGCTTTCAATGCTTGTCAAGCACGTGTCCGTTATATCGTAAATTTTGTCCGCACTGAACAAACCGCCCCAACCAATGAAATCAGTTCCTTTACTTAACGTTGCCTCTCCGTAAGCCGCAATTGGTGCACATAAACTTACACAAACTAATACAGCATTTCCATCGTAAGTGCTGTGTCCTTTTGGATAGCAAATAAACTCAAGATAGTTTCCTAATCCGCCGTCTTCAGAATAATATGTGTCAAACAGAATGTTTTGTGTCAGCTTTTTAATGAGGTCACCGTAGTAAGTATTGATATTGTCGTTTCGCTGCTTTCTGTTAACAGTCCAACTGTCCCTGTACGGAAGCCATGAAAAAACTTTGTTTACCTCTTGGTCCGTCAACATTAATTGTTTGAATTAAGTAAGGTGGCCAATATGCTTGCAGGCAACTTGTGTATTTACGCAATATACGCAACTGTTTATTTAGTTGCGCAATACTACTTATTTATCCGTGTATAAACGTTTGTACACGGATCCGAAAGCGGCTTCGCCCTCTCAGTCACAGGTCATAGGTTGCAACTGTAGCCAATAATTACTATTAAATTAGGTAAAAAAAAGCTAAAAACTCCCCAAGGATTAATACCAACATATTTTTTAGATCAGTTCAGGAACATCTCATCTATGAGCAACAGGTAGCGGTGTTTTTCTTTTTGGTGCGGTTTGGCTACTATTTTCAAACAGGAAATAGTAGTGGGTTTAAATTGGGTTTCAGAGAGAGTAATATGATAAGTGCCCTTTTCCGGTACCGGAATCTTCATGGTGGCGATGAGTTTTAATTTATCGGGATTTTCGCCCCCCCAGATCTCTACCGTAGCCGGAGGATAAATGCCGGTTTTCTCTTCTACCATATAATGGATACCGTACGACTGAATAGTTACGGGTTGGTTGAAAAAGCACTCCAATTGCATATCGTCTTTCCTTACCCCGGCAAAATAATTTGCCCATGCAGGGTTGTTAGCCCCCGGCGCTCCTAGTTTTGTGTCAAAAAAAGTATGGGCGCCTTCCGCAAGATGCACATGGTTGAGTTTATTGAGCAATACAGCGCTATCGGGTTTGATGGTATTTCTCAAAAAATCAAAACTCACGGGATCACTCGCTTCCCACCCTTCTTTATACGCTTTGGCCCTGATAGTAGTATTACTGCTCAACTCTATCCCCTCTTTAAATAAGGGTGATAAACTATCTGGATCGCTGCCATCTGTAGTATATCTTATTTCTACTCCTTTTACCGGATGAAATAAACCAGGTACAATGGTTGATTGAAATACCGGTGTCTTATTACTAAGCTGTGGTGGGTTCAGCTTCAAAATATCTGATCCATCGTCTGCAAAACCTGTGATCACTTTTAACCCTTTATTCTTGTTCTGCAACTGGCGCATTTCATCCTGCGTAAGCGGTGTATTCCATACGGATACAGTTTGCAGAGATTTTATTTGTGGTAATACAGTTTCTAACTCCTGGTATTGTACCTGAGTGCCAGATATGGAGAGCAGCTTCAGGTTGGATAATGCAGCCAGAGATTTTAAACCAGCGGCAGTGACATCCGTGAAGTTCAAATACAACTCCCGAAGATTACTAAACTGGCGGATAGCTTGTAAGTCGTTATCGGTAACCGGTAGTTTATTCAGGTTCAGCGAAACAATATTTGACTTTATTTTGGACAACTCTTCCAATTGTTTAACAGAGTATTCATCGCGGTTGTAAATATTTACTGTTAATGCTGGTGAGCCTTTGGCAAGTGTCAATATAGTGCGATAGTCATTGTTGAGGGCCGTTATATCTTTTTCGCTGGCTGCAGCAAAGTCAAACTGTTCTGCCGGCGCTTCAGTAACCAGCAGCGCTGCAATCATTTGTCGTAGGGTATCAGTTTCCGGCAGATCAACTGCTTTTTTTGAAAACCAGGTTTTGCTGCCGGCTATCCAGGCAGTCAACAATTCAATTTCAAAATCCGTTAACTGGATTTTTCCTTTGGGAGGCATATGTTCTTCTTCTTCCAGCGGCATATGAATGCGTTCCAGCAACAGACTGGTTTCTATATTACCAGGTGTAAATAGTAGTCCTGATTTTCCACCTTTCATGATACCCGCAGAATCTGTCAGCAGCAGTTCACCCTTCAGCTTTCCGGCGTTATGACAGCTCGCACATTTTTTTTCTAGAATCGGTTGTATGACGTCAGTAAAAACAACAGCATCTTCAAAAGCCACCTGTTTTTCCTGTTTGTAGGCGGCGAGTGGCTGCCATACAAAATTATCACCGTGTGTGAGCATCGCTCCATAGTGCCCCGTCATAATCAACAGTACCAACACAGCAAGTCCTGATGAAACTACTACAGGTTTTTTATACCAGGTTTTGTTCCGCATAAAAAACAAAAAGGCAGATACAAAGAACAAAATAGCTCCGGTCCATTTGTGCCATTGCAATGTAGCTCCTTCATAACCATCCTCCCGCGACAATAATAACCCCATTATTACGGTTATCCCACACAGTAATGTGCTGGCTAAAAACAAGTAGTGTTGAAGTGCTGAATAAAACAGGTTGTTTTGAGCAATCCGGCCAAACCTGAACAGTTCCAGCAGCATAGCTATCAACAGCAATACAATTGGAAAGTGCAATATCAATGGGTGCATTCTTCCGGCTGGTTGCAACCAAACAGGCACTAACAATTGATGCTCAAAGGCAAGAAGAAATGCAACGAAAATTACCAGGGCAGCCAGCAACTGGCCGGAAAATACTACAAGTTTCCTATTCATCAGGTGATTAAGTAAATGCTAAACGAATGTAAAATTGCCGATAGCTACGCTAAGATATCCTTTACAACAGACCCCGAAACGTCCGTCAATCGATACCTGCGGCCAAGATGTTTATAAATCAGTTTTTCATGATCCAGTCCCAATTGATGTAATACTGTTGCCTGAAAATCGTGTACATGTACAGGATTGCTGCTGATATTATATCCGAACTCGTCCGTTTCTCCATAAACCATACCCGGTTTTATACCTCCACCTGCCATCCAGATAGTAAAGCAACGGGGATGATGATCCCGTCCATAATTATCTTCGGTAAGTCTTCCCTGGGTATAACTGGTTCTGCCAAATTCGCCGCCCCAAATCACCAGTGTTTCATCTAACATTCCCCTTTGCTTCAGGTCCATCACCAATGCTGCGGATGCCTGATCCACATCTTTTGCCTGCTTCTGAATTTCAAAGGGCAGATCGCCATGCTGGTCCCATCCCTGATGATACAACTGCACGAAGCGGACTCCATTTTCCGAAAGTTTACGAGCCAATAAACAATTGGCGGCATAGGTGCCTGGCACCAAACACTCTGGTCCATATAGTTTTACAATATCATCCGGTTCTTTAGACAGGTCCATTACATCTGGTACTGCCGTCTGCATACGATAGGCCATTTCGTATTGTTGCACTTTGGCAGCTATTTCCGGATCGCCCATTTCTTTGTAAGAAATATCATTCAGCTCGGCTAATTTATCCAGCATATCCCTTCTGTCCTTACGAGTCATGCCTTCAGGATCGCGGAGATACAATACAGGATCTTCACCCTTACTAAACTGCACACCTTGGTGCACAGAATCTAAAAAACCATTGGACCACAACTTAGAGTATACTCCTTGTCCATTACCGATACCGCGAGATAGTAGTACTGTAAAATTTGGTAGATTTTTATTTTCGTTGCCCAATCCATAACTCAACCATGCACCCATACTTGGGCGGTTGCCCACCTGCGCACCCGTTTGTAAAAACGTGAGGGCGGGATCGTGGTTGATGGCTTCGGTATGCATTGATTTGATAAAACACAGCTCATCTACAATTTTTGCCGTATAAGGCATTAAATCGCTTACCCATGCCTGTGATTGTCCGTATTGTTTAAAATCCACAAAAGAACCAACCAGCGGAAAGGATGCCTGATGAGCGGTCATGCCGGTAAGGCGTTGTGCGCCCCGTACGGAATCAGGAATCTCAAGTCCTCGCATTTCCCGTAATTTAGGTTTATAGTCAAACAACTCCTGCTGTGAGGGTGCTCCATTTTGAAAAAGATAAATCACTCTTTTTGCCTTTGGAGCAAAGTGCGGAATGCCGGGTACAAAATCTTCATCAACAACCCCGCTGTTTTTAAAAAGGTCAGGCATTAATAAAGATCCCAGGGCAACACTTCCAATCCCCAGACTCATGGCAGACAGAAAACGTCTTCTGTTCCACGAAAATCCATGTTCAAGCATTTCTTTTTCCATCAAAAATATTTTTAATTCAGGGTTAGGTTTTTGTAATTGTTTCTTCCATATTGTAAATGGTAGCTATTACCCGCATCATTGCTGCTAGTTTTTTCTTGTCTATCGATTCATCCAGCGGGTATTCACCAACCGCCAACATTTTTACTGCCGTTTGCTCGTCAATAGTTTGTAGCTGGCTATTGCAATAGTTACTCAAAATATCAATCTCTTTAGCCGTTGGTTTCCTGGAAATTATTTTCCGGAAAGCTTTTTCAATTTTTTCCTGCTGTTCGGAGTTTTCCTTCAGCAAACTGGCGGCCAATACTCTGGCAGCTTCCAGCACAGCAGGGTCATTCATCATTACCAATGCCTGCAGGGGGGTATTGGTTTTTAAACGGGTGACTTCGCATATATCCCTGTTGCTGGCGTCAAAAATTGCCATTGTGGGCGGCGGCACTGTCCGCTTAATAAGTGTGTACATACCTCTGCGGTATATTTTTTCACCATGATCCTGTACATAGATAGACAATAGTCCACGGCCGGAAGTAGCCCCTTCCCATAGCCCTTCCGGCTGGTAAGGTTTTACACTGGGGCCACCTACAGAGCTGTTGAGCAGACCACTACTCGCTAATACAATGTCACGAACAAACTCTGCATGTATACGATACCGTGCGCCACGGGCCAAAAATATATTCTCAGGGTCCACTGCCAGCTTTTCTTTGGTTACCACGGCAGACTGCCTGTAGGCGGCACTCATCACCATTTGTTTCACAAATCTTTTAATATCCCAATCATGTTCCATAAAGTCGGCAGCTAACCAGTCTAATAATGCCGGGTGCGAAGGCAATTCGCCCTGCATTCCAAAATCGCCTGCTGTTTTTACCAAGCCTCTTCCAAAAAATTCCTGCCAGAGAATATTGGTGTATACACGGGCAGTCAATGGGTTTCTCTTGTCGAACAACCAATCTGCCAGCCCTAGCCTGTTGGGTTTATATTGAGTGGTATCGAAAGGTAAAATAGCAACCGGCGTACCAGGAGAAACCTCCTCGCCGAATGTTTCGTAATTGCCGCGGATCAATACATGCGTTTTACGAACAGTATCCGGCTCTCCCATGACAGATACAATCAACCTGTTGGTATCAGGCTTGTTGATAAAATTCATTACAGATTGTACGTCTTCGTTACTTATTTCCAACATTGGCTTCTTGGCATAGGTTTCAGGTCCCCCTATCACCGACTCGATACCCACTTCTTTAATATTGTTGAAAAAGGAGTATAATTGGTAATACTCTTTCTGCGAAAAAGGATCGTATTTATGGTCGTGACATTGGGCACATTCCATCGTGATACCCAGCAAGCCCTTGCCAAACAAATCGGTACGGTCGGCTACATACATAAACCGGTATTCCTCCGGAATCACCCCACCTTCTTCTGTTATTTTGTGATTGCGGTTAAAGCCCGTTGCCAACAACTGTTCCTTGGTAGCGTCCGGCAACAAGTCACCGGCCAACTGCCATGTAACAAATTTGTTGTAGGGCATATTGGTATTGAAGGCATGTATTACCCAATCGCGCCACGGCCACTGGGTTCTGTAGCCATCATCCTGGTAGCCATGCGAATCGGCATATCGTGCAAGGTCCAACCAGTGTAGCGACATTTTTTCGCCATAGGATGGCAGTTGCATAAGCTTATCCACCATTTTCTCGTAGGCATTGGCACTGTTATCCGCTAAAAATGCATCCATCATTTCAATGGTAGGTGGTAGCCCCAGCAGATCAAGAGACAATCGTTTCAACAGCCTTTCTTTGTCCGCTTCGGGGTTGGGACTCAGATCGCGCCCTTCCATTTTTTGTAAGACAAAATAATCGATATCATTCTTTGGCCACTCCTTGTTTGTCACTTCGGGTAGGGCCGTCTTTTCGGGTGCAATAAAAGCCCAATGCTTCTCATATTTTGCACCTTGCTTAATCCATTTTTCTATCACCTGTATTTCGTAAGTGCTCAATTTGAGATTAGAAGCAGGTGGGGGCATTAGCAAGCTGGAGTCGCTGGTAGTTATCCTTAAAAAAGCATGTGAGGCTTCCGGTTGACCGGGCACTAACGCAAATGCACCTGGATTTTCTTTTAGTGTGGTAAATGCCGCTTCTTCTATATCAAGCCGCAAGCCACCTTCCCTTTTGTTTTCATCAGGACCGTGGCAGGCAAAACATTTATCAGACAATATAGGACGAATATCAAAATTGTAGCTAACGGTTTGTGGCAACTTGCTACCTGCATAAGTGGCGGCTGTGTTGTTACAAGCCTCTATTAGGTATAACAATGATCCCAAGGGGGCTAATACCCCTATCAGCTTTAGATATGACTTCATATGCCTGCAATCTCTTTTCGGGTGTAAATTTAAACAATTTAATGATCAGTCAATAATTGACTGATTTACAATATATTAACAAATGTCTCTTTTATCCGACTTACGGGGATGAATATAGGCTTTTTACAATAGCAACTATCCTGCGCTATGCCGCCGCCGGAATCTAAGATCAAATAACAATCTATCCTTATATTACGTTGTATTATTGGGAACAGAAAAATAATGTGTATCTAACTTCTTCAATTTTGATTATGGCAATGAACGAGATTAAACTTTCTCCTGCTTTCAAAAAACAAACCGGCAAAGCTATTGTCGCCATTGTCATCTTTGCAATTACCTATTTGTTGATATTACTCCTGGCATTTGGATTAACAACTTTATGCGTCTATGCAGGTATTATGATCATAGCCGTTCGTCCTATGATTCTAACTATACTATTAGGACTTGGTGTTGCCAGCCTGGGTGTACTCATTCTCATCTTTTTGCTAAAGTTTATTTTTACTTCGCACAAAGTAGACCGATCGCATCTGGTGGAAATTACAGAGGCAGAGGAGCCCGAGCTCTTCGGAATGATTGATGATATCGTTAAGAAAGTAAAAACAAGTTTCCCTAAAAAAATCTATCTCTCCAGCGATGTAAATGCTTCTGTATTTTACGATTCTAGTTTCTGGAGCATGTTTTTTCCGATCCGCAAAAATCTGCAGATTGGAGTTGGACTGGTTAATACCGTCAACAAGTCCGAACTAAAGGCGATTCTCTCGCATGAGTTTGGACATTTTTCGCAACGTACCATGAAGGTTGGCAGTTATGTATACAATGTGAACCAGGTAATCTACAACATGTTATATGAAAATGAATCCTACGGAAAATTGATTCAGGGTTGGGCAAATGTGAGTGGGTATATTTCCATTTTTGTAATACTGGCTGTCAAAATTATTGGTGGCATACAATGGATGTTACGGCAGTTATACGGCTTTGTAAACAAAGCATACATGGGGCTGTCCCGCGAAATGGAATTTCACGCCGATGAAATTGCGGCACATGTAACCGGATACCAGCCTTTGAAAACTTCTTTGCTACGTTTGAATATGGCCGATAATGCACTCAATGCTGTGTTTAACTTTTACAATGAAAGAATTTCCAGCAATCAGAAAAGTGAAAATGTTTACCGGGAACAACAATTTGTGATGAATTTTCTGGCCGAAAAAAACAATATCCGCATTATTGATAAGCTGCCGATAGTGTGTATCGATGAAATCAACAAATTTAACAAGTCCCGACTTGTAATAAAGGACCAGTGGGCGTCTCATCCCTCGTTGGAAGAAAGGATAGAAAAACTGGAGCAAACAAAACTGACTGCGGAATCGATTGAAACCCAACCAGCAGGGGATGTGTTTTCCAATTTCGAGAAAACACAACAACAGCTGAGTGAATACCTGTTTAATCAGGTGAATTACGAAGGAACTGCAGTGCCAATGGACTTTCACCAGTTTGCTAATGATTATCGGGTTAAATACGCCAGTAATCTCTTTGCCGACATCTACAACGGATATTACGACTATAAAAATCCAATACCCTTTGAGTTTGAAAATCTGCCGGTAACCTCAACCACTGCTACGATCGATTCTCTTTTTTCTGACGAAAGGGTGGATGATGTATACACCATCATTGCATTGAAAAATGATATTGCCACTTTAAGGCAGATTGTAGACAAAACGTTGGCTGTAAAAACATTTGACTATAATGGAATAAAATATAATAAGTCGGAGAGCGTCATCGTGTTGGCTGACCTGGAAAAAGAACTAGAGACCCTAAGCGAGAAAGTAAGACAGAATGATATTGCTATTTACCAATTCTTCCGATCTTTAGATGATAAAGGCGAACTGCAACCTATGTATATACGCTTTTTTAAAGCGGATCGGGAATTTGAAACCCGGTACGGCGTATATACAAAAATATCGGCTCAATTGCATTTTATTCAGTATACCTTGCCGATAGAACAAATCAGCGCGAATCTGCAGCAGGTAGCTGCTACAGAATCTGAACTAAAACAGGGAATCAACGCATTGTTGGATCACCCGGATTACCAAACTAACATTACTGCTGCCGTTAAGGACAGTTTTCAGGTCTATCTGCAAAATAACGGAGCGTATTTTGAAATAGACCAATACAACAACCGTAACCTGGAGGTGCTGTTCTCTGCGTTGAATAACTATGCTGATCTGTTGTCTACAGGACTTTTTTCGTTAAAAAAAGCTGTATTGGACTATCAGGATGAATTGTGGAAACGAAGGAGATGATTTATTAATAGTTATCTTTGCAACAATCATGGGGGTGCCTTAATATTACAGGCTGAGATCATACCCAATAACCTGATCCGGATAATGCCGGCGTAGGGAGTTGAATTAAGTCTTCTTATATGCTTCCCCATGGGCTTAAATAACCCAATGTGTTATCATGACTTTACATGACTGGATACTGATATTCTTTCAGCAACTAAAAGCGGTATCCTTACTTGAATGGATAGGGGTGAGTTTTGGTGTAGCAGAAGTATTGCTGGCAAAAGCCAATAAAGTCTGGCTTTATCCTTGTGGTATTGTAGCGGTTAGTATTTCTATTTATATATTTTTTCAAGTCGGGCTATATGCTGAAAGTATATTACACCTCTATTACTTTGGTATGAGTATTTATGGTTGGTGGTGGTGGATAACAAGAAAGGGAGATAAGGTATCGCCAATTACGTACACCAACAAAACGGAGTGGGCTATCGTTACTGGCATTGTAGGAGGAGCCTTTGTGGTACTTTATCTGGTACTTACCAACTTCACAGACTCAACTGTCCCTATATTCGACTCGTGGGTAAGTGCTACTGCATGGGCGGGTATGTGGTTGCTGGCAAAAAGGAAAATAGACAATTGGATACTGCTGAATATTAGCAACGCATTTGCCATCCCTCTGTTATTTTATAAGGGGCTGCCACTATATGCTCTGCTCACACTCTTTTTATTTATTGTCGCCATATTCGGTTATTTCAGTTGGAGGAAAATCATCAAACAACAAGAACATGAGCTTAGTTTTAAACAATAGTGAAGTAAGAAAGCTGAGAGAGCTATCCAGACTTTCAGAAAAAAGCGGGCGGTTAACGCCGGCCTTGCTGAATGTTATTTTTGATAGAAGATGGCTAAAGCTTTTTATTCCCAAAAAACTCAATGGTTTGCAGCTTAGCTTTCCTGAAGCACTGCAGTATGAAGAGCAATTGGCATATGTGGACGGTAGCCTCGGCTGGACAATTACTCTTTGTGCCGGAGCGAATCTTTTTGCCGGCTATATAAAAAAGGAAACAACAGAAAAAATGTTTGCCAACAAAAAGGTTTGCCTCGGCGGCAGTGGGGCCGTGCAGGGGGTAGCCAGTATGGCAGGAGGGGGATACATTGTAAATGGGTATTGGAAATACGCAACCGGTGCGCCACATCTTACACATTTTACAGCCAACTGCCATATTGAAAAAGATGGCGAGCTATTGTTGGATAAAAACAATCGACCTGTTATCAAATCTTTTTATTTTAAGAGAAGGGAAGTATTGATACATGAGGATTGGCATACAATGGGATTGATCGCCACGGCCGGGCATAGTTTTAGCGTAACAAATTTGAAAGTAAATAAGGATCGTAGCTTTACGATTGATCCGGCACACGTTACACTCAGCCACCCTATTTACAAATACCCGTTTCTGCCTTTTGCTGCTGCCACCACAGCCGTCAATACTTTGGGAATGACCAGGCATTTTCTGGAGGAGGCATTGCTTATTACCGAATGTCGCAAACAACAACAGAAACTTACTACCAAACAAGTGACCACCATCCAAAGACAAATATCAATAGCACAAAATAAAATACAAATAATCGCTGATGCGCTGTATTATTTTGCGACATCCTCCTGGACAATTCTTGTAAAGGGGGAGCAGATTCCGGCAAATGAGCTACGGGAAATTGAGATACTGAGCAGGCAATTGGTTGTGCAATGCAGAAAAAATGTAGCAGCTATTTACCCTTACTGTGGATTAGCCACCACCGGCGCTGATTCAGCAATAAACAGGATCTTCAGGGATATGTTTACAGCAAGCCAGCATGGCTTACTGTTGTTTAAGTAGCAGAAAAAAGCAGGCACCATGCCGGTACCTGCCTTATTCATAAACAACCCACATTAGGAAATAACCTTGTTCTTCTCCATATCCTTTACTATCGCCTTGCTATAGGTGCGGGCCAGGTCTTCCATAGAAGCGGGGTCAAAGGTTTTTGATTGTACAGAATACAATAACCGATTGCTACCCACATCAAACAAGTTGCTCTCTACAAAGTAGTTGGTGCTATTGGTATAGTAGCCGGGGTTGTATACTCTGTCGTAGTAGTATACATATCTTCTCCAAAAAGGATTGTATCCGATATTAGGAAAGTAATCTACCCTGCCAGGGGTGTATTTTCTTTCCTTTTCTTTGTCCAGCAATGCTACCGTGATTACCCGTTGAATGTTCAGTTCTTTCATTTCATCCATCACCTGGCTTTCAGATTGTCCTTTAAAAGACTGCGGACCAAAAGCCTCAAAAGCTGAAACAGCCTGGTAGCCCTGAGATTGAAGCGACTTAGTCAGCTCCTGCTCAATGCTTTCGCGCATAGACCTGTCTTTTTCAGGCAACATTGCCAGCACCAGTATTTTGTCTGTTTTTTGCGCTACATTTTCTACCGGGGCTTTCCAGGAAGAAGTAATTTGTGTACTGGTAGCACAAGAAGCGGCTATCACGGGAATAACCATAATTCCTAAATACTTTAACCATTTCATATCATTGTTATTTAAGTGTTTTGAATTTTGTTTCTTGTGTAAACTTATTCTTGTATTCTGTAGATATTCTGAAGAAAGATTTGCCTTTTAGTTAAGAGTTTTATAAAAGAAAAATAACTTGCTGACTGTGCAGGAATTATGGAGCTGAACATAAAAAGGGGCATTCAACTAACAACTATTGACATCGTTCGTGTGTAAAAATCTATCTTTACCCGATAACAAACCGTTGAATATGATCAGGCATACTGTTGTTTTTAATCTGCGATCGAAAGAGGAGGCTAGTGAAACTAAAGTATTCTTCCAAAAATCGCTGCTTCTGGCGGGTATTAAAGGGGTGGAGAAATTTGAAATTCTGAAACAGGTCAGCCCAAAAAACAATTTTAGTTATGGCTTTTCAATGGAATTTACAGATCAGAAAGCGTACGACTATTACAACCTTCATCCGGAACATGTAAAATATGTAAAGGAAATATGGGTACCTAATGTAACGGACTTTATGGAAATAGACTATATCCATCTGGTGTAGATATATCAGAAATACTGCTCGTTTTAGAATAGGCAGATGAAAATTGGTAAAGACTATTTGAATTTGTACCTTATAGGTTTCATACTAAACTGCTGCCTGTATGCAAAAACCTATCCTTTTCGCAGTGTTGCTCCTGCCTTTTCAGATAGTCTATAGTTGGGGATTTTATGCGCACAAAGTGATTAATTATCATGCTGCGTTCTCACTTCCCCCTGCGATGCTGGCATTTTACAAACCCAATATTGATTTCATCAGTGAACATGCGGTTGATCCCGATAAAAGAAGATATATAGTGCCGGATGAGGGCTGTCGGCATTATATTGATTTGAATCGTTATGGCAATTATCCCTTTGACGATTTACCAAGAAACTGGAATGAGGCCGTACAAAAATTCGGTGAAGAATCCCTGAAAGAAAATGGAATCGTCCCCTGGTGGATTCATATTATGTTGCAACGATTGACCCAGGCGTTTCGGGAGAAAAACTACCCGGCTATTTTAAAGCTTTCTTCCGAAATTGGACACTACATCTCCGATGCACACGTACCGCTGCATGCGCACAGTAATTACAATGGCCAACAAAGTAATCAACATGGCATTCACGGATTATGGGAAAGCAGAATTCCGGAACTGTTGGCAGCAGACAACTTTAGCTACTTTGTGGGTAAAGCATCTTACATCGAAACACCTGAAAAATATGTATGGGATATTGTACTGGAGAGCGCGGCAGCGGCAGACACTGTCTTGTTGCTGGAACAACAGTTGACTGATAAGATGCCCCCCGATCAAAAATTTTCATTCGAAAACAGAAATGGCGTATTGGTGCGGCAGTACTCCTCCTATTTTGTTCACACTTATAATGCCGCTATGAACCATATGGTAGAACGACGGATGCGGCAATCAATTATTGCCACGGCCTCTTTTTGGTATACGGCCTGGGTAAATGCCGGACAGCCGGCACTTGCGAGTGAAAAAAGAGAACTTCCATTACAGGACCTTGAGGGGTTGGAGGATTTGGATAGACAATGGCGATCTGTAGAAAACAAAACCAGTCAAAGGTGCCTCGAATAATCTCGGTGTAAGGTGGTCGAAAACCTCTGCAATACCCAAAAAAAAGGGGAAATCACTATATATTGCAGAAAAAAATATTTTAAAATAAGTATAACACTGGACTTTCTAACATCATGTGGATTATTTTGGTATATATTTATTATCAATTGATAAATAAATTATTAAATTTTTTGTTATTTTAGATTATCAATTAAAATGGTATTCATGTCTGGAAAGCGGTTTGAATATATTCAGGAACAGCGTTTTGCATACGTTTTTAAATGTCATGAATATAAATTGTATACTCTGGCATTACAGCTCACCAAATCTGATCTGTATGCAAAAGACATTGTGCAAGAGGTATTTCTGAAGTTGTGGCAGGACAGGAGAAATATTTTTGATAGTGATCAAACCGAGCAGTGGCTGTTCAGAATGACGGAAGCAAAGATTATCAAGTTTTTATCGAGAACGGCGTATGATAGAAGGTTAAGAGATGCCCTTTGGGTAAATATGCAGTGTTTGCTAAATGAAAAAGAGGAAGTGACAGCACCCATAGCTGAATATCACAGTGTAATGGAAAAGGCAATTAATCATCTACCGCCGCAGCGGCAACGCATATATCAATTACATAACGAAAGTTATCTCAACTACGATTGGGTATTTACGGAAAACAGACCCAATACATATATCAATTACTTCAAAGGGATGCTCAATCGAATAAAATCCTTTTTTAACTGAGTACATTTTTTACCTAACTTGAGTTGCATTTTCGCGGGAGGAAGAAAGATGCAATTATGAACAGTAGAATACAGTACTTACTACAGCAATACGAGAATAACAATTGCTCCCGGGAAGAAATGGAGGAGTTATTCTATTATATTAGAACCAGCAAGGATGCTAATGCTTCTATTAAATCCTGGGTGAACAATAAATATCAGGAAATTCGTGATAATCGCCCTTCATTTGCTTATGTAAATGAAGAAGGCATACTCGTTACAGAACAAAGTAATACGGGACTGTTTGAAGGAGAAGTACAACAAAAACGTCGCGGCATTGGACGTATACAAGTGTTGGCTGGAGGAGTATTTTTGATTGTATTGGCAATCATTTGGCTAGCCGGTAAATACCTGAAAGTACGAGAACCCCAGGTGCCTGAAAGAGAAAGATCTCTAATCCTGAAAAAGACAGCCAATGGAGAAAACAAGTATTTATTGTTGCCTGATAGCTCACAGGTATGGTTAAATGTAGGAAGTACGCTCGAATTCTATGACGACTTTTCAGAAAACCGCGTGGTAATGTTAACAGGAGAAGCCTTTTTTAAATCCAGACCGGGCTCTACTCCATTGTTGGTTAATGCAGGAATTATTACGCTGCATACACAATCAGCTGCTTCTTACAATATTAAAGCCTACGACGACGAGAATGAAATCATCGTTTCGGTAAGCCAGGGAAAGCTGAATGTTGATCGTTTGGGTACGCACATTAACGAGCTGTTGCCTGGTAGGCAAATCAACCTCGGACGAATGGATAGAAGCCTTACGGAGAAAAGCGTGCCGGTGGAAAAGATGGCTGCCTGGCAATGGGGTGAGTATATTTATGACTATGCAATGGTAGAAGATATTGTAACGGATTTAAAAAGAATCTTTAATGAAAAGATTGTCATTCTTGATCCGGAGAAAAAGCACCAAAAAATATTCTTGTCTCTGAGGAGAGAAATGGGCATAGAAGATTGTCTTAGCCGGGTAGCCAAATTAACGAACATGGAAGTAAATATGGTAGGCGACGAATATATGCTCGGCGAATTAGTGCCAACTCCGTAGTTTATGCCCCCTGAATGCATAGAATATCAGGTACGCATAACATGGCAACAGAATCCAGTAGGCTTCCCGCAATGTATAACTTTCTTTATCCGCAAAAAAGCCATAGATCAAAGGAAGGATGGCGTTGCCGCATAGTCCCATAATCAAAATAGATGCACCTAATTTAGTGAACTTACCTAAGCCATCAAGCGCCAACGGCCATATGCCTGCCCACACTAAAGAATTAGCCAGTCCCAGCAATACAAGAAACCAAATTGAAGTATCCGCCTGGTGACCCAAGAGATTGGTTTGTCCACTGGCATACAAAATACCCAATGTAAAAATGAAGCCCAGCATGGTACATATCTTCAAAGCTGTTTCCTGTTTGAGATATTTAGGTATCAGCACAATTCCCAATATATACCCCACGATGGTAGTGGTTAAGGTATATGATGGAAATACTCTGGCTTCAAACAAAGAAATATTCATCGATTGGGCGTAATGAATGATGGTATCGATAGCCACTACCTGGGTGCCTACGTGTAAAAAAATAGCGACTGCTCCAAGTATGAGATGAGGAAACTGTATGATGTATTTTTTTGTCTCTGCCTCTTTTTTATGGCCGGCAACAGTCTCGTCATCCGTATTAATCTCTGGCAATGGGGAAAACCTGACTGCAATACCCAGCACGCCTAAAATAATTGCCATGACGATATAGGGTGGAATTACTCTTTTGATAAAAGCATCTAACACTACCTTTCTTTCTGCTTCTCCCATCGAGCTCAATTGTTCCACCAAACCACTATCAGTTGCTTTCAGAATGACAGCGCCCAATATCAACGGTGCTAATATGCCAGCTCCTTTGTTGCAGATACCCATAAAGCTGATTCGCTGAGCAGCCCGTTCTTTGGGACCTAAAATAGTAATGTAGGGGTTTGCTGCTGTTTGCAAAATAGCCAACCCGCAACCGATCGTAAACAAGCCGGTTAAAAATAACGGATATGCACGTTCATAGGCAGCGGGAACAAACAGCGCGGCACCAATAGCCATCACCCAAAAACCAGTCATGATGCCCTTCTTAAAACCTATTGATTTTAACAAGTAAGACGAAGGGACGGACATTACAAGATATGCAATATAAAAAGCAAAAGCTACCAGGTAAGATTGCGTATGATTGAGTTCGCAGGCAATTTTAAAATAGGGAATCAATATGGCATTTGCCCAGGAAACAAAACCAAAAATGAAAAAGAGAACAGCAATAATCATCAACGATACAAGTGTATCTCTTTTACTCAACGCGCTTACCGCAATAGTTTGTAGTTTCTTACTCATGAAGTTATTTGCTGCTTAATAAAGAAGCTGAAGCTTTGTCCAAAAAGAAATGACAAGTAGCATGCGTTTGTAGAATGCTGGCGGGGAACAGATTGCTAACCTCATTCTCCAGGCTATTCCTTACTGCTACAGCTTTTCTTTCATCAGGTACCGAACATACAATTGCTGCTGACTTCATAATTTGTTTGATAGACATGCTGATAGCTTGCCTGGGTACCGCATCGAAGGAGGAAAACCAGCCTTCATTCAATTGCTGCTGTCGGCAGGGCTCATCCAGCGTAACTATTATATATGGACTTTCTGTATCAAAATCTGCAGGAGGATCGTTAAATGCCAGGTGCCCATTTTCACCAATGCCCACCAGTGCGACATCGATGGGGTGTTGGCGGATAGTCTTGTTCAGGCGTTCACATTCCGCTTCCGGAGCCTTTTCTCCATCAATAAGATATGCAGCTTTCAACGCCACAGGTATCCGGGTGATGAATCTTTCAGTAAGGTATTTCCTAAAACTGGCATTATGGGTGATGGGCAGCCCAATGTACTCGTCCAGGTGAAACATAGTGACCTTGCTCCAATCGATGCTGGTGTCTGCTACAAGTGTTTGAAGTGTTTCAAATTGGCTGGCACCCGTGGCCAGAATAATATTAGCGGATCCTTTCGCCGTTATCGCCTTCCGAATGAACTCGCTTGCTAAAATTCCTGCGTTTTCTCCCAGCCCTTTGGCGTTGTCCGAAATTGAAATATTCATCTAAAATATTATTCTGTTTAAAAATAAAGCCATTTACCTTTCCTGAATAAGAGCATTTTCAGGAATGAATCTAATGTGGTAAGATACATTATTTTTTTAACCATCGGTCAAACCAGGCAAAGGCTTCCTTTTGCATCGGTAGATCAAATTTATGCGGACCAGGATAAAACGAACATTTATAACGTTCCGGCATACCCGCCTTTTTATATACATCCGTAAGAATGGTGTCAGCATTTTTCATTTCAGCAAGTGTATACAACGCATCTTCGTTGTCGTTTTGAACCAATGTGGCTAAAGGAACTCTCAATCCCAAAATTTCCGGGAAATCAAGATAGGGTGCGAGCCCTGGCACATAAGTCATCCAGGTGTGGGTAAACGATTTACTTAACGCAAAATCTTTCCAGGTAGTCATAAATCCAATACATACTGCACATTTAATTCTATCGTCCAATCCACCCATGAAAACAGTTCGCATCCCACCGCCGGAAAGTCCGCCGCAGCCAATATTTGCAGCATCTACGTCTGGTCGGGCAGAGAGTATATCCAGTGCCTTCCTGTCTTCAGCAAAGAATACTCCGGGCCAGGTAATGCCTGCGCTGAAAAGCGATTTTGCCATGACGTGTTCGTGCTCTGCAGCCCAGGCATTGTATGCGTTTATATTTTCAATGTTTTCAGGATCTACATCCGTTAGTCCGTTTCTATGTTTTTCGGGAACATCTGCAAGTAATACCCGCCGGCTGGCAAACGGAAAAGCATCAGAAACCATAACTACATATCCTCTTTTAGCCAATTCATTCGCCCAGGCCTTCCCGGCATAATAATGATTCTGATGGGTGATCACCATAGGATGTGGGTTGTCCGATAGCCGGGTTATTTTTCTCGTTCCCATGTATTTGTTGGCGGCATGATCGTGAAAGGCAAGTACCGCCGGCAATTTTCCTTTTGCATGTTGCGGCTTTAATACAATAGCGTCCGTAGGTCTTCCGTATGGGAGTTGCCAACTGATTTCCTCAATCTCCAGTCCGTCGTATACATATTTCTTTTTTACCATTGGCTGGAGCTCTGCATTGATAGGTGGTATCCCCATTAGTGCTATCAGCTTTTCCCTCGCAGAGATCTTCCACTGTTTCAGTTGCATGTGCCCCCACTTCGCTTGCCGAAATGAAAGTTGGGGTACAACATCGTTGTATAAAGAGGTTGCCCAGGGTCCGTAATGGCCTATCAGGCTGGTTATGTCAGTTGGCGTTTGAGAAGTCATATTTGACAGATTGAATATAGAATTGGATTGGGGAGACAAGGCAAGCAGGTCTTTACCCCCTGCCAGGGCAAAACCGGCTAACCCGGTATTTTTTAGAAAGTGTCTGCGATTTCGTTTCATATGGCATGCATTCCGTACCGAAAGTTAGGTAAGAGTACCTGCATTTCGACAAAAAACAAAAAGTTTAACCCAAGGGCTGACAGAAATAAAGTCTATATATTAATCATTGTTCTTTGGTTAGAAATTGCAGAATGTGATATGAAGCCGCGTGGGGGTAGTCCCTCTCTGTACGGAGATGGAAGGGGTAAGGCGAACTAAGGCAGATAAAAGACTATCATATATTTAGTCCGACAATAGTGGATATTGCTGTAAAATACAGATAGCTTCGAGGGTTATTATTCCGAAAGGAAGCTTTGTATAATATGTTGCGTCTCGTAGCAGGCTTCTTCGAAATTGTTGTTGGTAACGATCCGGTCAAACCTGTCTTTGAACGAGAGTTCATAGGCTGCTTTTTCTACTCTGTAGGCCAACGATTCTGCTGTTTCCGTGCCACGGGACGCCAGTCTTTTTTTGAGCTCTTCTATAGAAGGCGGTTGTATAAAAATAGTAAGCGTGTTGTCCGGGTTGTTTTTCTGAATCCGCAATGCACCTTTCACATCTATATCCAGGATGGGGGTCTTATGTATTTGCCAGATACGTGCCATTTCCGATTTTAATGTGCCATAATACTTCCCTTCATATACCATTTCCCACTCAATAAATGCTTTATCTTCTATCTTCTGCTTGAATTCCGCTTCCTGCAGGAAATAGTAGTCTTTCCCCGGAACTTCAAACGAACGGGGTGCACGGGTTGTGGCAGAAATAGAGAAAGAAAGTAAATCCGGATGTTGCTCCAGAAGATAACGGATGATACTCGTTTTGCCGGCACCGGAAGGTGCAGTTATAATGATTATTTTTTGTTTCATGTAAAACTAGATCCTTTTTATATCTGCCCCCAACAACTGCAAACGGGTATCAATGTACTGGTACCCCCGGTCTATTTGTTCTATATTTTGAATAACGCTTTTTCCTTCTGCACTCAATGCAGCAATCAACAGAGAA
Source organism: uncultured Terrimonas sp. (assembly GCA_964604365.1). Taxonomy (GTDB): domain Bacteria; phylum Bacteroidota; class Bacteroidia; order Chitinophagales; family Chitinophagaceae; genus Agriterribacter. Next base: position 199,187 of record CAZRYS010000001.1, on the reverse strand, counting down.
ACCCCTGCGCGGATATCCGGGCTGCTCATGGTAATCCCCCTTAATTTTTGCTCTCTTCCCAATCCGATAACAACCGCCCTGTGTGGGTCGCATAAAATTATCTGTGCCCCCATATCTATCAACTTGTCAACAAAAAACAACCTGCTTTCAAACATTTTTTGATGAATGAGAACCGATCCTTTTGCTTGTGTGGCCACTACCAGTATAATACTTAGCAGATCTGGTGTAAATCCAGGCCATGGATGATCATAAATCGTCATAACCGAGCCATCCAAAAATGTTTGGATTTTATAGTGATCCTGGCTCGGGATATGTATATCGTCGCCATTGATATTCAATTGAATGCCCAACTGCCTAAACTTTTCCGGAATTTGACCGAGATGTTCTACGCCTGCTCCCTTGATGGTTATGTCACTTTTCGTCATGGCAGCCAGCCCAATAAACGAGCCTACTTCGATCATATCCGGCAACATACGATGTGCTGTTCCGCCCAGGTAGTCTACTCCTTCAATCGTCAACAGGTTGGAGCCAACACCCTGAATTTTTGCCCCCATCCGGTTGAGCATTTTGCATAACTGCTGAAGATAGGGTTCGCAAGCCGCATTGTATATGGTTGTGGTGCCGGTCGCCATTACTGCCGCCATTACTATGTTGGCGGTACCCGTTACAGAAGGTTCATCCAGCAACATATAGGTGCCTTTCAGCTCGTTTGAAGTGAGATGAAAGAATCCGTCATTGGAATCGTAATTAAACGCTACCCCCAACTTTTCGAAGCCAATAATATGAGTATCGAGCCTGCGTCGCCCTATTTTATCGCCTCCGGGTTTAGGAATAAATGCTTTCTTAAACCTCGCTAATAAAGGACCCGCCAGCATCACAGAACCTCTCAGGCGGCCGCTCTTCGCTTTGTAGGCATCACTTTTTAAATAATCCACGTTTACATTGTCTGCCTGAAATATGCAGGTATCACGAGTGGGACGCTCTATCTTCACGTTCATTTCCTGCAGCAGCTCTATGAGCAGGTTTACATCAAGAATATCAGGAATATTGCTGATGCTGACCTTTTCCGGACTCAATAATACTGCGCTAATGATTTGCAGCGCTTCGTTTTTAGCACCTTGGGGAATGATTTCACCTTTGAGCTTTTTACCGCCTGTTACTTCAAATGAATGCATAGCTATAGTATGTATAAGTGCAAATATAAAACCCCGGCAATAATACCGGGGCTTTTCACTGTATCTTTTAAGTGAAGCGGGAATTTATTTGAACCGCTTTTTAAAATGTTTATTGTTGCCTCCTTTGCTATTCCTGTCGTTTCTATCATTTCTGCCCCCGTTTCTTTGCTGAAAATTCTTTCCACCCCTTTGAAAACGATTATTGTCACGATTATCTCTTTCCCGAAATGCCTTTACGAACGGTGTATTAGTGAACTCTAATTGTCCATCGGTGATAGCGTTGAGTTCACTTCGGATACCGTCATCATGTACCAATTCTTTATGCCAGGTATTATAAGCTAACTTCATATAATAAGCAATAGCATTGGCAAACCCCGATTTCTTTTCCGGGTTTTCTTCTTTCAGCGCCTTGTCTATTACTCGTTCCAGGTTTTTACCCAAATGCGAATACCGGGGGTGACTTTTGGGATAAGGAAGTGGTTGCGGCTTTGCCCGCAACGTCTCGCGTGTGGGTATTGGATACGGGCTTTCAACGTCCAGCTTAAAATCAGAGATTAAAAACAAATGATCCCAGAGTTTATGCCTGAAGTCTTCTACATTTTTTAAATGCGGGTTTAAAAAGCCCATAAGCTCAATTAGCGATTGGGCATTTTTTTGTCTTTCTTCCTTGTCTTCAATGTTGATCACGTAGTCGATCATCTTTTGGATATGTCGACCATATTCCTTCATTATAAGATGGTTTCTCGTAGTATTATATTCCATCAGAGATTTTAAAGTATCTACAAAAATACATAAAGAGTTGGTAATTCACCAACTCTTTATGATTTATTATAATAACAGGGTTATTCAATCATTAGGCGTAAAACCTGCTGTTGCCGGGTGGAAGCATTCGCGACCCGTATAAAATATACGCCCGGCGGATGATTTTGTTTAAAACGGTAATTGTGTGTTTTAGCGCCAGCATTGATGGTTTCAGTCTCCAGTACTAGTCCTGCACTATTGATAAGCGACAGATGCTGGGGGCTTCTTTGTACCATCTCAAAATTGATGGTGACATAATTTTTCGCCGGGTTGGGGTAAATTTTGAACTGTTCGGATGTATTATTATAACTTAAAGTAGCCACGTTCGAATAGCTGATTTTGCCATCAGCGCCCATTTGCTTAAGCCGGAAATATAATTTGGTGCCGTTATCAATAACCGGAACATGATAGTTATAGAGGTATTTGGCGACCCTGGTTTCAGTTGGTTGACTTTCCACTGAAATAATGCCTGAGAAATCACGTCCGTTTTGACTGATTTCAGGGGTATAATGCGTGCCAACTGTCTCATTTTCTTTGGTCCAGGTCAGCAATACATTATTACCCTCTCCCTTAGTTGCGTTAAAAGAAGTTTTTCCTTCTGCGAGTGTAACAAAAGGGCAGTAAGTATACACAATTTCCATCTCTATCTCTGTACTGAAGGTTGTAATCCCCGATTCCGTTTGAGACGAGCCCGGTCCTCTTATACCAAAACCGGGATCCAATTCATATTTCAGTTCTATAGAACCAGTCCCCACATATTCTGCAAGGTGACTAGGGTTTGTGATCTGCTGTATAACCTCCTTTTGCAAGGGAGCAGTTACTAATTGAATGTGCCTGTTAGAAAAGTCACCGTTCGGTACCCTCCCGCTATAGTCAGGAGGGTCGCCGGGATACTGGGCAGCAGCAAGAACAGGTGTATTATATTTCGCTGTTGAATCTACCATGATGTGCACCCCTAAGGCCGGTGCTGAAAAGTAATCAATACGGTCTACCGTTACTTCAAAGCCCCTTTCTAAAATATTGTAGTTAAAAACTGTTATCTGAATCACACCTGTTACTTTTGCTCTCACAGAGGCTCCAATAAGCGTCCCCAGAGAGGGGTCAAACTGGTCAAAATCAAACGTAGCCATTCCGTGAGGTATACCACTCTTTCTTAACTCTGAAATCTGCTGCGGCGCCCCTCCCCCGGGACATTGTGCGTTTACTGTTCCTGCAATGCAAGAACATATAAAAATATATATATGTAGAAATTTTGATCTCATAGAAACGGATTTAGCATATTGAACTATTAACGAATTTTGAGGGGAATAATTTTTTGGCTAATATTAACAAATGCCATTTTTGCAGTCCCTATTGCTATTAATCTATTGTTGCTCATGGTGATACTTATATGCGGTTCTGAACGAGTTTTATCAAATGATAATCACCTAAAATCGTTTGTTAACAACCTTTTGACGAGTCTTTTGGAATCTGGGCATCATGTCCTTGTTGCCGTTACGAAAACGGGTACACATCATGCGATTCACGCCGGATTGACTGAAGTACTGGTAAGTGTAAACGGGTATCTTCCCTTCAAAAAGGAACGCGAAAAGGCCCGGATTATCCAGGAAATAAAAAAGATACAACCAGATGTTGTGCTGGCTTTTGATGAAAGTTATTCCCCTTCTTTTTCCGAAATAGTGCTGATTACCCAACCAATAACGCGCTTTAGTAAGCTGAAAAAAGCATCCTCCCTGGTATTATCCGATTATCTGGCTCAACAATTCCCATCGGTATTATCTTTAAAAAAACTATCGCTTAAAGGAGGTTTATTTTGCAAGCCAGTTGTGTGGGATAAGCGGGAATATATCAAACAACAATACAGTGAAGGAAGAGAGTATTTTTATTGTTCCGCATATAATTCATCTATTGAACAGTTGACTACTATCCTCAAAGGGTTTTCATTGTTTAAAAAATGGCAAAATAGTGGAGTGAAGTTACTGCTCGCAGAGATGGGGTCCATCTCAGTGCCTGTAAAAAAACTATTGGAGCACTACCGATATCGAACGGATGTAACGTTGATAGAAGAGGACCTTAGTGCCGAAGCAGATATTATAGCGTCATCGTTCCTTACAATATATATGCCCGACGAGGATAACACCGGGCTAAGAATATTGAACTATATGCAAGCGGAAGTTCCCGTAATCACCAGGCAAACAGGTGCTATTGCGGAAATGGCTGGCGATGGTGTTATGTATTGCGACAGTCGGAACATAGAAGAAATAGCTACCAGTTTGAAATTGATTTATAAAGACGAAAAATACAGATCACAGGTTATTAGCAAAGCACGCAGCGTTTTAAAAGAAAAGCTGAACGATCCGGGGAGGGTAGAAATAGCAGCACTTTTGAAATCATCATAAAGCACATGTTCTTGTTTTCCAGGAATGAGGTTCGCAATGTATAGAAGGTTGTTATATCGTTCTTTAGAAAAACTGGTTTACATTATGTTTAAATAAAACAATGTTATGATTGAAAGGTCCATACATTGTGGGTAGTTACTTTTTTATAATTTAGCTTGTGTTGCTTTTCTTGTATTTATAGTATAAATTTTAACCCTGTTCAATGTCCGCAGAAAAAAGAAAACTACGGAAAAGTACAACCCGGCAAATAAATGATTGGATGCATCTTTGGATGGGACTTACCTCCGGCATCATTATATTTATTGTTAGCATAACTGGTTGTTTATATGTTTTTCAACAGGAAATTAAAGATGCGGTGGAGCCCTGGAGATTTGTAGAAGCGGTTGAAGCACCCTATGTACCGCCGAGTACACTACTGGATACTGCGACTGTATACATGCCTGGTATCAAACCTACCGGTTTAACGTATAGCAATAGAGAGGGCGCGGCTGCGGTAGGATATAGTGTAACAGAAAACGGGAAGGAAACTTTTTCTGTTGTATTTATGAATCCATACACGGGAGCGTTTCTTAAAAAACAGCAGACGGTGGGTGGAGGAAGTTTTGATTTTTTCCAATTCATAATCGATGGACATCGGTCACTTTGGCTGCCCTATAATATAGGCAGACCAATTGTGGGAGTGGCAACGCTTATTTTTATCACCCTGCTGGTTACGGGGATAGTAATATGGTGGCCAAAGAAATGGAACCGGTCCCATAGAAACAGGAGCTTTACAATTAAGTGGAAGGCCTCTTTTAAACGGGTTAACTATGACCTGCACAATGTGTTGGGATTTTATAGCTTGTTGCTTGCTTTTGCGATCGGTGTTACCGGCTTGGTATGGAGTTTTACATGGTTCGAAAAAACCTTGTATTTTGTAACTTCAGGCGGAGATGTAAAACCCGATCATCATCACCCACATTCAGATCTTTCCAATAAAGACATCCGATGGGACGAAGCATGCTCTGCGCTGGATAAGGCATGGTATACCAGTATCAACAAGGTCGATAAAATCGGCGGGATGTACATGACACCGATCTTAACGGATGAAGATGATCCTATTGAAATAATTATTTACCACGATCATGGTTCTTACTTTAACCGGAGCGAGTTTTTTTATGACCGATATACTTTGGCTCCATTGGAAATGAAAGGGAGCAGGTATAGTGAGGCCAGCTTTGCAGAAAAGCTGTCGATGTTGAACTATGACATTCATATCGGGGCCGTACTGGGGTTTCCTGGAAAGATACTAGCGTTTTTGATTAGCCTGATATGTGCGAGTCTTCCGGTAACAGGGTTTATGGTTTGGCTGAACAAGCGAAAGAAAACCAGTCAATAATCAATAGAGGATTGGGGCTTTCCTTTTCAGTAGGTTTTCTGTTGCTGCATTTCCGTTGCGGTCATTTTTGTAAATGCGGCGTGTAGCCAGCAGGCATTTACAATACAGTTATTGCTTCCAGTAACCCGGTTTGTTTGCCTGTTGGGATAATGACTTTTGCGGAAACCCTATCTCCCGGTTTCACCTTCAGTTTGTTGAGATCTGTAAAAAGATAAGGGCCGATCCGAACATACTGACCATAACGAAGTGATGCTTTTGCTGCCATTATGCGGAAGTCGAAAGTTTCTGTAACCGTCCCCCGGATAGTCGATAATGAGGATTTCTTTCTGCCTTTGAGTTCCGACCAGTATACCGAGTAGATAATAAGTGTTATGATTACTGCGGCAACAGACAATATCCAGAATAGCAGAACTAATAACATATCAAATAGTAGCATTAGTAATAGTAAAGCCAATGCACTGCCCGTAATAATCAATGTTTTTCGCATATCGGTATAGGCGTGCATTCCAGAGGACACTTTTTCAATTTGAATAGCACTGTTTTCCGTGTATTCGATGGACAGTAGCGTGCGACTGGTTTCGGCTGCCTGAACTATTGCGGGACCGCCAATAGTTTTGATGTTGTTTATGGAATAGTCGTAGCTGGCAGTAGGCAACTTTACCGCTACTTCTCTTCTGTCAATCGTATAAATGACGGTGGAGCCTTTCGAGGAGATGGAGCGAATATTACCTTCCGTTGTACTCTTTTGGGCAGCCCTTATGTCCTGGTGGATACGATTGCGTTGTCGCCTGTAAAAAGAAAAAATCAGGTGTATTATCAATATAACGACAACGCCAATTATTTTAGCGGTAGCTGGGAAAAGGGGAACTACAATTAAAAACAGTCCTGGCAGGCTAAACAGAGCTTGTCCAATCCGGGAAGCCCACCGGCTTCCCGCAATCATTTTAAGCAATGTGATATCTTCTTCGCTAAGCGATGTAGTTTGACTACTCATATAATGTGGAAAGAAATACCCTGCTGTTTTTCCCTGAAAATTTGCTAATTTTTTCGTTTCTTGTATTGTTTGGATAAATCCATGATTTCGACTTTGCGGAATTCTACCGGGTGACTTTCGCTTTGCAGGGAGATGTAGCCGGATGAAAGCAATTGACCATCTTTCTTTTGAGCAGGATCAAAATCGCTAACCGCTCCGCCACCGATCTGTGGTTTCTGGTAAGTGAGCACCGTGTCGCCATTTACCAGATGATGGATAACAGAGTCGCCCAATACTACCACTTCCGCCCGCACCCACTCCTCGTTTCTAAACGTTTTGGATTTGGAGTTGATACAATGAGGGGTAAATAATTTACCGTCCATTTCCACGTTGGTGCCGGGCGTACATAAGTTGCAGGTAGTACGTTCTCCGGTATCATCGCCACCCAGCAATTGTACTTCTATGGAAATAGGAAAGTCCTGCCCTTTGTGCATCGTTGCGGGATCCTGGCCGTGCACCATAATGCCACTGTTTTTATATGCCCATCCCGGACCTTCGTTGGCCTGCTTGCCAACAAAGCGGTATTCAACAGCAAAAATATAATGAGAATAGGGTGTTTTATAAAAGAGGTGACCAAATCGTTCATCAAACTTATCGTACGCTTCATAACCCACAGCTATTTTTCCGTCTGTTACACGAAAGGTATTTCCAAAATTATCACCATATGCATATCCCCTTATTTTGGGTGTCCAGCCCTTCAGGTTCTTGCCATTAAAGAGTTGTTTCCATTTCTTCTTAGCGATGTCCTGGGCACTAAGCTGTAGGGTAAATATTAAACACAAGAGGGACAGTATATGTTTCATGCAATCTGTTTTTGGATGAATTTGCAATATACGACGAAGAGATCTATTCACATTGGTATACAAGAGAAATGGAGCGATAAAGGCAGTGTTCAATAGAGCGTATCTTCAAATAGAATTTCCCCGGATAGCGTGGGTGTACGCTGAAAAAAGCGGATAGGACAAGCATCGCCGTGAAGTAAGTTGTTCATTTCCACATTTTCCAATCATCACATTTGTATTTCACATTTTCAAATTACTTTCATCAACAATTCCGGTGTGTCAGAAAAGCTGATCCTGTTTTCTACGTCTGTATACAAAAAGCCTTCCGCTTCCATATGTTCTAAATGTTCGTGAAGAAAGTCATAGAACCCATTGGTATTAAGAACGTATATCTGTTTGTTGTGAATGCTCAATTGATTCCAGGTAAGCATTTCAAAAAACTCGTCCAGTGTGCCATAGCCACCCGGTAATATGATAGCGGCATCGCACAATTCATACATTGCTCTTTTCCGTTCGTGCATGCCTTCTGTTATTATCAGTTGTGTCAGTCCATCATGTTTTCGTTCTCTTTCTGCTAATATTTTCGGGATGACGCCTATGACTTTACCATTTTTTTTCAACGCAGTATTGGCAATGGCACCCATGATGCCGGTATTTCCTCCGCCATATATAATGTCGACGCCCGCCGTAGCCAATAGTTCGGCAAGTAGGATAGAATGCTCCATGTATATGGGGTTATTTCCTTGTTTTGAACCACAAAAAACGGCTACAGACCTGGTGTTCATACGTTCGTTTTTTAAAAATATCAAAAATGCAACAGGGATTTATTTGACTGTTCTTTGCAATAATACAAACCTGTGGCTTAGCACAATAATATTTTTATGTAAAGAATGCAGGTTTGTATTTATCTTTCGTTCTTAACAGTAAATGAATTACCAACTATATGTCTACCTGGATACTATTCACTTGTGTTATGGGTTACTTTGCTATTTTACTGGGGGTTGCCTGGTATACTTCCCGAAACTCAAACAACGATACATTTTTCATTGGTAATAAAAACAGCAATTGGATGCTGGTGGCCTTTGGTATGATTGGAACTTCGCTTTCAGGCGTCACATTTGTGAGTGTACCGGGCGGCGTGGGCGATTTTGCGGGGGGGAGTTTTAAAGGGTTTGCCTATATGCAGGTCACCATCGGTTACCTGATAGGCTATGCAGTGATTGCCTTTGTATTATTGCCTTTGTATTACCGAATGAACCTGACTTCTATTTACAACTACTTACAGACCCGCTTTGGCACCGTTGCCTACAAAACAGGAGCGTTGTTTTTTATTATTAGCCGTACAGTTGGAGCAACAGCGCGACTGTACCTTGTTATCAATATCCTCCAATTTTTTATACTAGACAAATTGGGCGTCCCCTTTTTGGTGACGGCGGCGTTCATACTACTGATGATACTGTTATACACGTTTGAGGGCGGAGTAAAAACCATTGTGTATACAGATACGCTGCAGACCTCGTTGATGATAGCGGGTTTAATTGTGTGTGTAGTATATATACTGCAGCAATTGAATCTTAGCGGAGGAGAAGCCTTAAGCCAGATGAGCGACAGAGGGTACCTGAATATTTTTAATACAGACGTGCAGAGTAAGGGGTTTTTTCTGAAGCAAATTGTCGGCGGTGCCTTTATTACCATTGCCATGACGGGACTTGACCAGGAAATGATGCAAAAAAACATTAGCGTAAAGCGTCTGGGCGATTCGCAAAAGAATGTAATGACTATGGCGGTGATAATGGTAGGGGTGCTGTTTCTTTTTCTGATGTTGGGCGGACTTTTATATATGTACGCATTATCTCAGGATGGGCAATATGTGCAGGCAGATGTGAATGGTGCTACAGTAAACCAGTTAATGATTACGCTTCCTGCTACCGGAGAAACGATGAATGTAATTGGTGACAAAATGTTTCCCTCGGTCGCCATGAATTTTCTGCCACCTGTTATTGGTCTGATATTTATTATCGCGTTGATTTCAGCCTTGTTTCCGAGTGCTGATGGTGCGTTAACAGCCCTCACGTCCTCTTTCTGTATAGATATTCTGGGTTTGCAGCGTCGCGCAGATCTTGACGAGAAGGCGAGAAAAAAGAAGAGGTTGACGGTTCATTTTACTTTTGCTTTTGTATTTCTGATATGTGTGTTTATATTTTATGTAATCAACAATAATAGTATCATAGATGTAATTCTGGATTTGGCGGGTTATACCTACGGACCCTTGCTAGGGCTTTTTGGCTTTGGAATTCTTACTAAGAGAATTCTTCCGGATACACGTTTAATTACTATTATCTGTTTGTTGGCACCGGTAATCAGTTTCATTCTCAGCCGGAATGCAGCGCAGTGGTTTGGAGGTTTTCAAATCGGAATTGAATTGTTGCTAATCAATGGATTAATAACCTACCTGGGATTGTTGGCAATCTCAAAAAGACGAGTTGTTGTAAACTAAATTGATTAAATATTCGTTGTAATAGTGAAGCCATCCATTTTTTGGGTGGCTTTACCATAAGTATTATGAAATAGAAACGAATGAATGCTACAATTAAAACACTTGAGACACACTGGAACGAAACTTCAACACAAAGTACCTGGCAAATACTAAAGATAATTTCTGAGTTTGTAACCGGATTTGAATCATTATCAAATGTGGGTCCCTGTGTCTCTATTTTTGGCTCGGCTCGTACAGCTCCGGGTACGCAATATTATGAATTGGCGGTGGAAATAGGACAAAAGCTCGCAGATAAAGGGTATGGTATTATTACAGGCGGGGGTCCCGGTATTATGGAAGCTGGGAATAAAGGAGCTGCTATTGCCAATGGCAAAAGTATCGGTCTGAACATATTATTGCCATTTGAGCAGTACGACAATAAATATGTAGATCGGGACAAACTGTTGCAATTCGATTACTTTTTTGCCCGAAAAGTAATGTTTACAAAGTATTCGCAGGCTTTTGTGGTGATGCCGGGCGGTTTTGGTACACTGGATGAGCTATTTGAAGTGGCAACACTTATTCAAACCGGTAAACTGAAGCAAATGCCCATTATCCTGGTAGGGAAAAAATATTGGCAGGGGCTGGTGGATTGGATAGCTGAAGTAATGTTGGCAGAAAGAAATATAAACCAGGAAGATATTTACCTGTTTCAGTTAGCTGATACGGCGAACGAAGTGGTTCATCAGGTGACTGACTATTATAAAAGCAGGGAACTGTCGCCCAATTTTTAGAGCGGGAAGCAGCCGATAAAAGCGGATGACAGCACGTCGTTTTTTAGGGAACAATTACCTTTGCTAAATGAATGAGAACGAGGTATTGAATCCCCTGGCCGAAGAGTATGCTTTGTATTTCACTTCACAAGAAGATGCATTGCTGAAGGAGGTAAATGCATTTACGACGGCTACGCATCCTAAGTGGCATATGCTGAGTGGTGCCGTGCAGGGGAAATTGCTGGAAACGCTGACGTATATGATTCAGCCGTCAAAAGTATTGGAAATAGGGACTTTTACCGGATATAGTGCTTTGTGTATGGCAAAAGCATTGCCACCGGGTGGAGAATTACATACAATAGAATTGAGAGAGGCGGATGCAATTGCTGCACAGTCCTTTTTTAACAAAAGTGCTGAAAAGGAAAAGATACATTTGCACGTGGGAGATGCTGCAGAGCTGGTGCCGACATTGGAAGGGGGGTGGGATTTGGTATTTATTGATGCGGATAAAGTAAATTACATCCGGTATTATGAAATGGTGCTCCCATTGATGAACATCGGTGGATTTATCATAGCCGACAATGTGTTGTTTCACGGTCAGGTGCTGGACGAAGACATAAAAGGCAAAAATGCGAAAGCCATACATGCTTTCAACGAACATATTAAACAGGATAACCGGGTTGAGCAGGTATTGCTCACGGTGAGAGACGGATTGTTGTTGATCCGAAAAAAATAATATACCTGGATGGGCAAAAAAACACCTGTCCCGGGAACAATTGCTGGAACAATAGAGTATCTGATGAAACCAATATTACTGACACTAACAAGTTTCTTACTGTACTGTGGACTACAGGCACAAAATCCTGCCATCATCCAATATATTAACAGGTATAAGGTAGTAGCCATTGAAGAAATGAAGCGCTCTGGGGTGCCTGCTTCCATTAAATTGGCACAGGGAATATTGGAAACCCAGGCCGGCATTAGCGATCTTGTGATGCGGTCGAACAATCACTTTGGTATCAAATGTAAAAGTAGCTGGGTGGGTGATAAAGTGTATCATGATGATGATGCGAGGGGGGAATGTTTCCGGGCCTATTCATCCGACAGGGATTCTTATAAAGATCATTCAGATTTTTTGAAGAGTAATCAGCGCTATGCTTTTTTGTTTGGTATAGATGCAGAAAACTATAAAGGTTGGGCACAGGGGTTAAAGAAAGCCGGCTATGCAACCAATCCCAGGTATTGGCAACAACTGGTAACTTATATAGAGACATATAACCTGAATCTGTACACGCAAATAGCGCTTGGGAGACGTAGCTTTAATGATGAAGATGGTATGTATGCGCAATATGCTGTTCCAATAACTGAACCAATACCTGCAGTTGTATTAACGAGTGAGCGTACTATGGCAGTTCCTGTAGAGCCTATTGTTTCTGTGGTAAAGAGTAACGTTCCTGTAGTGCAGTATCCGGAGGGGGAGTTTAAAATCAACAATACCAAAGTGATATTTGCACCCGCCGGCACATCATTATTAGCAGTAGCAGATGACCAAAGAATTCGGTACAAACACCTGTTGAACTTTAATGAGTTGCCTGATGATGAGGATATTTTGGAAGAAGGGCAATTGATTTATTTGCAAAGGAAAAGAAAACAGGGGGGCAGGGAGTTGGTGGTTGCTACCAGTGGAGAAATGGTATATGACATCGCACAGCGGGAAGGGGTGCGGTTGGAAAGTATATTAGACTATAATCACCTGAAAGAAGATCAGGAACTGATAGCAGGCAGAAAGATTTATTTGCAAAAAAAGGCTGCTGAACTGGCGGGCCGTGAGACGAATACAGGGGCTTCGCAAGCAAGTAAACCAACGGTATCTTATACCAAACATGTAGTGCAGCCCAAAGAAACATTATACGCTATTGCAAAAAAATACAATGTGGAGCTGGCTAATATCAGGCAGTGGAATAAATTGCAGGACGATCTGATAAAAGTGGGGCAGGAGTTGTTGATCTACAAAAATTAACTATGGCTTTTAAAAAGGTACACGATAAGCTGTTTAAGCCATTTATCGGTCGCCAGGAATTACAAAACCGCATAACTTCCATAGCCCGGGAACTTGAGAACGATTATACCGATAAATTTCCCCTGTTTATTGCCATTTTGAATGGTTCCTTCATGTTCGCTTCTGATCTGTTTAAAGAATTGAATATTCCGGCAGAGATTTGTTTTATCAAACTGGCCTCGTATAAAGGTACCAAGTCTACAGGGCACGTCATTACATCCATTGGGTTGGATGCGGATATTCACAACAGGCATGTGGTAATAGTGGAAGATATCATAGATACAGGCAAAACAATGAATCAGTTTTTGCCGCAGTTGCTACACCAGCAACCCGCTTCTCTTAAAATATGTGCACTTCTCTATAAAGCAGAAGCCAACCAGTTTCCGGTGCAGATTGACTACCTGGGATTTGATATTCCTGATAAATTTGTGGTCGGCTACGGGCTGGATTATGATGGCTATGGTAGAAATATGGGTGAAATCTACCAGGTAGTGGATGAAAATACAGATACGGTGTAAGTTTCCGGGCATTTTGTAATAATTCTTAAGGGCTGTTTATTCATAATTCGTTGTAAAACAATAATCTGTACTTTTAAACGTTTGAAAATATAAGGGTTTCTAACCGGTAATGTTTTGAATATTAAAAGATATGGAGATGAAAAGCCTGTTGCAAAGGCTTATAATTTTATCAATATTGTTGACTGGTGCTCAAACTATTGTTGCACAGTATTATCTGCGTGGGGAAGTAATGAACGAAAAAGATGTTCCCTTGCAGAATGTAAGGATCATTTTACATTCTACAGGCTATCCTTATCTCAGTGGGGTGGGGGGGGCATTCGGAATAGCTGTATCCCGTAAAACCGATAGCGTTAGTTTTATGCTGGACGGGTACGAGACATTTTCCTGCAAAATAGAAAACACGTCGGAGTACCAAAAAATAAAGATGACGATGTTGCCCTATACGGCAAGTCTTCAAAAACAATTTCTGCTATCTTATACCAGTGCTGAAGAAACTTTTCCTACCATACGGCAAACAGTAGCCGACGAGACGTATAGTGCTATTGTAGAAAATGCATTTGTGAGTACCCGAAAGAATCCTTTTGCCGGACTCACCTTAAATGTCAATCGGGCATCCTATAGCAATATCAGGCGCTTTATTAATATGAACAGCACCGTACCGGGAGATGCCGTGCGTATAGAGGAGATGCTCAATTATTTCAATTTTAACTATACAGAACCACGGGGCGACAGTATTTTTACCGTTCGCTCTCAATTCAGCTCCTGCCCCTGGAACGACAAAAACAGGTTGTTGTTTGTGCAGGTTTGCTCCAGGAAACTAGACCTGGAAAAAGTGCCGCCCAGCAACCTTGTGTTTCTGGTAGATGTGTCCGGCTCCATGGATATGCCTAATCGGCTGCCTTTGTTGAAATCGGCGTTTAGAAAACTGGTAGAAAACCTGCGGCCAATTGATACTGTTTCTATTGTGGTATATGGTGGCGTTACCGGCGTGATGTTGCCACCTACCAGTGGTGCCGACAAAAAGAAAATATTACAAGCTATTGAAGATATGAATGCCGGTGGGTTTACGCCCGGCGAAGCAGGTATCCGACAGGCGTATATGCTGGCAAAACACACATTTATAGAAGGTGGAAACAACAGGGTAATACTGGCGACGGATGGTGATTTTAATGTGGGAGAAACAAAAGAGCAGGAGCTGGAAGCATTGATTATGCAGATGAAAACAGGTGGTGTATACCTTACCTGTTTGGGCGTAGGAATGGGAAATTATAAAGATTCAAGAATAGAAATGCTGGCAAAAAAGGGGAATGGCAATTTTGCCTATCTCGATGATGAAAAGGAAGGTGAAAAAGTACTAGTGAAAGAGTTTACGCAAACCATGTATTCTGTGGCCGACAATGTTTCTATGAATGTTAGCTTCAATCCGGATGCAGTGAATGCTTATCGACTGATAGGATTTGACAATAAAAGAAAAGCGCTCGAAGATTCTACCAGTACTTTGCTGGGTGGAGAGATTGGTTCCGGGCATTCGGCTGTGGCCGTTTTTGAAGTGGAGCTAAATGCTGATACCCACCTATCACCCGGCACGGTAACAATTACTTACTCCAACACTGGCAAGAAGGAACCTTTGAAATTGCAATACAAATGCCCGAACAACTTTGTGCCAATTGAGCATCTTGATTATTATTATCGCCTGGCAGCGGGGGTCTGTATGTTTGGGGGACTACTAAATAGTTCTACGTATTATAAGGGCAAAAAATGGGACGATGTGTTGGCCCTGGTCAAAATTCCCGCTGACATGACCGAGCCGAATCCGCTGTATCTTGAATTCGCAGATATACTGCAAAAAGGCAAGAAAATATACATGCCGTCAAAAAAGAAGAGAAAAAACAGGCATTAGCCAAAAATGTCATACCATCAGACGTCCAGGTTGTGCCATTGTTCACATTTTATCGTGTTTCGCACCCGTGTTTGGCTTATATTTGTTTGAAACATTTGCTTAAAAGACTTCTTATGAATGCTATCATACACCTTGAAAATATAAGAAAAAGCTATTATATGGGAAAGCAGGAGCTGCAGGTGCTGAAAGGCATTTCCCTCGATATATTCAAAAATGAATATGTGGCTCTGATGGGACCGTCCGGGTCGGGCAAGAGTACCTTGATGAATATTCTGGGATGCCTGGATTCTCCTACCGGTGGAGAGTATATATTGAATGGACATAAGGTGAGTCAGATGGCTGATAATGATTTGGCAGATGTAAGGAATAAAGAAATTGGGTTTGTATTTCAACAGTTTAATTTGCTTCCCAAATTAACGGCCGCCGAAAATGTGGCATTACCCCTGATCTATTCCGGAATATCCAAGAAGCAAAGGACGGAGATGGCGATGCATGTATTAGAGCAGGTGGACTTGGCGGACAGAAGTCATCACCGGCCCAATGAATTGAGCGGTGGACAGTGTCAGCGTGTAGCGATTGCCAGGGCACTGGTGAATAATCCTTCGCTCTTGTTGGCAGATGAGCCAACAGGTAACCTGGATACTAAGACCTCCTACGAGATTATGAATATTTTCTCCCGGCTGCAGGAGAAAGGTAATACTATTGTGTTGGTAACACACGAAGAAGATATCGCTAACTACTCCAAAAGAATTGTAAGGTTGAGGGATGGTGTGATAGAGTCGGACAAACAAACAGCCAACGCAGCAGTATTGGCATAAGTTGTACTTTTTAAAAAAATGGCGTTTAGAATTTATACAAAAACGGGAGACAGAGGGCGTACTGCCCTGATAGGCGGTGTAAAAGTTTCCAAAGCAGACTTGCGCATTGAGTCCTATGGTACGGTGGATGAATTGAATGCCTACGTAGGTCTTTGTCGTGATGTAATTACGGATGAACCTGTTCGTGACGTTTTATATAATATCCAGAATAAGCTTTTTGTAATAGGCGCACAGTTAGCCTGCGACCCGGATAAGAATCTGAAAATAGAAATACCTGCACTGGAAGAAGAGGAAGTGACATTGCTGGAAAAGGAAATTGACCGAATGGATGATGCACTTGAACCGATGAAAAATTTTATTCTTCCAGGTGGACATATATACATCTCCTATTTACATATTGCCCGCACTGTTTGCCGAAGAGCAGAGAGAGTAAGCGTAGCCCTGTCTGATCATTCGGTTGTAAACCCTTTGATAATAGTGTACCTCAATCGCCTCAGTGACTACCTTTTTGTATTGGCAAGATATACCGGTTTGCAATACGGCGTAGCAGAACTTCCCTGGAAAAAGTAAACAAGGTCGCCTCTATCCAGCCTTGGGCAGGCGCCGTCTGCTTAACGAGGAAAGGTGAATCATCGAATTTATACCAACAGATCTCTCAATCGCCGTTGTTGTATGCCCATCTGCCAATGATATGTTTTGTTAAAAATTGATTTTCAATAATGAGACCGGAGCCGGAAAAGTACATAACAATAAAAACGGAGACTTTACTTAGTCGAGATGTAGCTATTGTTGGTGGAACATCCTTCCTACCTGTAGGCGTTGGGATGACGATTGAAAGGGCTCTTGCCAGCACCTAAACATCAGGGAACTACAGTTGAGGCTACCGTAGCATTACAGCTTAATCAAGGCGTTCCCGAAATCGGCCGTAATCGATTTCGGGTGGCTTTTTGTCTTACTTTTTTCCACAAAAAAGTAAGAAAGAAATAGTAGGAGATTTGATGCTTCAAAAGGTTTAATATACTTCTTCGTCTAAAAAACAAACAGCCCTTATCAGAGAGGTAACATGTCATATCTTCATTGATTTGGATCGCCTAATAATTTACTCGAAAGGACGGGCGAACACAAAAGCGATGCGTGCATTTGTGGCTTTGTTCTTAACTTGCGAGAGCAACGAGAAATTTGTAAATAATGAAACTGTATACTGTCAATACCGGGTATTTTAAGTTGGATGGAGGAGCGATGTTCGGCGTAGTGCCTAAATCCATTTGGAACAAATTAAATCCTGCTGATGAAAATAATTTGTGTAGCTGGGCAATGCGCAGTTTGCTGATAGAAGATGGTAACCGGCTAATATTGGTAGACACCGGCATGGGAAATAAACAGGATGCTAAATTCATGGGGCATTATTATCTCCACGGAGAAGATACGCTTGATAAATCGCTGGCGAAACATGGTTTTCGAAGAGAGGATATCACGGATGTTTTGTTGACGCATTTACATTTTGATCATGTGGGTGGGGCCATTGTAATTGAAAATAACAAGATGGTGCCGGCATTTAAAAATGCAGTATTCTGGAGCAATGAAAAACATTGGCAATGGGCGACCAAACCAAACGATCGGGAAAAAGCTTCGTTTCTGAAAGAGAATATTCAACCGATTCAGGATAGTGGCAAACTGCGTTTTGTGGAGGTGAAAGAAGACGTGGCTTTCTCTGATAACGTAACGATCCGTTTTGTGAATGGGCATACGCAGGCAATGATGTTGCCACAGATTAATAACTACAAAGGCAAAACAATTGTATATGCGGCAGACCTGCTTCCTTCTGTAGGTCACATCCCACTTCCTTATGTAATGGCCTATGACATGTTTCCGTTGACTACTTTGCAGGAAAAGAAAATTCTCTTGCAGGAAGTTTTGCAGGATAATATGATCCTGTTTTTTGAGCATGACCCTGCGCATGAATGCTGCAACCTGGTAATGACCGACAAAGGCATCCGGGCAAAAGATACGTTTAAACTGGAACAGGTATAGGAGAATTGGTGATGTCTGATGGTTGGTTTTTGAAAATGGGATGTGTTGTGTTTAGTAATCTGTAATCAAAAACTTCGTGCAGATCATTGTAGTAGCGACTTCTGAATAACCGGACCTGTGGCGATTGTTCTACAGGTCTACCTATAGTGATAAAAAATTCCCTTGTCCATAGCAGTCCACAGGCAGGCTTTCTGGTCGCAGGCTTTTAATGCCCGGTTAGCCCAGCTATTACAGGTATTAAAAAGATCGTACTTCCCATTGGCTTCATAAAAAGCATCGGTTTCCCCATAACCGTCATCCGTGCTGGGGATATGGATACTGTTACCCTGAACATCTTTTTTAAATGACTTTTCTATGAAGGCAACCAGCTTTTCATATTCTGCGGTAGTGATTTTTATTGCTTTACAATCATCGCCGGTCACAATGCTTGGGTAAAAAGTAGCATGCAGCGCAGAGGAGCCCAAATGAAACATCGCCTTAAATGCCACACTGAATTTCAGGTCTTTCCATTCCGGCGTTTGCAGATAAAATCCTTTATCGCCCCATCCAATCCCTACAAAAGACAGGCTGGAATCCTTCGCATCCGTGTCTTCATACTTAATTAGAGACGACCAGTCGTGGGCATCATTCTTTACCGGCATCACGATATCTGTATGTACACCGTTGGTTTTGATATAAATAGTAATATCTCCTCCACTTTTACCAGCATTTTTATTGACGGCAATATAAGGCAGTAGCCAAACTGCCAATCCATATAACGCTAAAAATGAAATAATTACGATTAAAACCTTTAAAAGAATCATGAATATCTTTTTAACCATTTTGGCATTTTTCTTAAGAACGAAAAATTATGCATTCCTATTTCGCTGCGAATATCGGTGTAAAATCCTCGGGCCGTTCCTGACCGCTTTCGATTAAACGTTAGAACTTCAATACCGGGTTTTGGCGACGGTCTTCAGGTTTGCCCATCCAAGTGTCAATTTTCAACGGTACTTCCCACACAATCCACAGCGCTTTCCACATAAAAAGAGGGTTATCCACAGTAATTCACTTAATATGCTGAATTACAGGCTGAAAACTATATGAAATCCTTTACAGGTAAGCATTTCGGCAAAAAAGTACTTGTGAATAAAATATTTGAATCAAAACCTTCGTTTAAAGTGGGAAAATGTGTTATTTTGTGTGAGGAAATGGGAAATTGATGCAATTCATTATAAACTATGCGGTTTTTAGGGGAATATGAAGCTACTCTGGACACAAAAGGTCGGTTTCTTCTTCCAACTGGGATTAAAAGGCAAATCCCGGAAGAAGAAACCGGTAGCTTCTTTATAAACCGGGGTTTTGAAAGTTGTTTGACATTATATCCTATGAAAAACTGGGAGCCCATTTTTGATGAGATTAGTAGTAAAAGCGATTTTGATCCAAAGGTAAGAGAGTTTCGACGGTTCTTTTTAAATGGTGCCATTTTGGAGCTTGACAGTGCTGGAAGATTATTGCTTCCTAAAAACCTGATGGAATATGCAGGGATACAAAAAGAAATTCTGCTGGTATCAGCATCTAATAAATTTGAAGTCTGGGATAAAAGTAAGTATCATCAGCTCTTTGACAGTTTTTCGCCTGCAGCATTCAGTAAACTGGCTGAAGAGGTTATGGCGCCTAAAGATTAGTCTTCTGTCGCTTAACACCTGTCATGCCGGCAAGCGTGCATTTTGTTAATAAGACTTAGAAATGGAGCAATATCATATACCGGTATTATTAGAGGAAGCTATTGATGGGCTCAATCTGCAACCTGAAGGGGTGTATGTAGATTGCACTTTCGGTGGGGGTGGGCATAGTCGGGCCATCTTGTCAAAATTAGGGCCCAAGGGAAAATTATATGCCTTTGATCAGGATGCGGATGCAAAGTCCAACTTGCCCGATGATGACCGGCTGGTTTTTGTTCCTAACAATTTTCGCCATATACAACGGTTTTTGAAATTGTACGATGCCATTCCGGTGGACGGTATCCTGGCTGATCTTGGTGTATCGAGCCATCAGTTTGATGAGCCGGATCGAGGATTCTCAACCCGTTTCGACGAATCGCCATTGGATATGCGGATGGATCAGCAGCATACACTCACGGCCGTCTCCCTCCTGCAAAGTGCATCTGAACAGGAACTTCACAAAATTTTCGAACAATATGGCGAGGTCACTAATTCCAAGACCTTAGCCAAAACCATTGTTGAACAGAGGAAGCTGGTGATACTTAAGACAGTCGGAGATTTTAAACAGGCTGTTGCTATGGCGGTAAAAGGTAATCCCAATAAATATTTCGCTCAGGTTTTTCAGGCCTTACGCATAGCCGTAAATGAAGAAATGCAGAGCCTGCAGGAATTGTTACAGCAATTACCTTCTCTTCTGAAAAAAGGCGGCCGGGTGGCGATCATTACTTTTCACAGTCTTGAAGACAGACTGGTTAAAAACTTTTTTAAGTACGGAAGTTTTGAATTAACGGAGGCTGATGCCATATATGGAACCAGAACAGAGAGTCCTTTCAATATCCTTTCCAAAAAACCAATAGTACCTTCTGAAAAGGAGGTAAAGCAAAATTCGCGTAGTAGAAGTGCCAAACTTCGTGTGGCGGAAAAAAACGATTAGCACGCTATGGAGGATATAGAAACCATATCAGAAAAAGATGAACAGCGTAAAGAAACCTGGGCGCAAAAGTTGGGTTTCAAAAAGGCTTTTAACTATCAGTGGATTGTTAAGAACGCTTATTTCTTTTTTTTTCTTGCATTGCTTACCATCATATATATATATAACGGGCACTATGCAGAGAAAACAATCAAGGATATTAATAGAAACGCAAAACAATTAAAAGAATTGCAATACGAGTTTAAAACGGTGAAAGGAGAATTGATGATGAAAGGAAAACAAAGTGAATTAGCAAAAGCGGTTGAACAGATGGGGCTTAAAGAATTGCAAAAGCCGCCACTGATTATAGAGGCGAAAATTAAATAGATAATTAAGATGGTGAAAGGTAACAGCCTTTCACTTTTGTACATACATGGTTTATTAAAATAAAAAATAGGAATACCAAATTGGAAGTAAAGAGGGACATATTATGGAGGGTTAACCTGTGCTTCCTCGGTATTTTGTTGCTGTGCGCATTCATAGTAGGTAAAGCATTTTACATACAACAGGTGCAAGGTACTTACTGGCGTGGACTGAGTGACAGTCTACACCTGGAGTATAGAACACTGGATGCTGACAGGGGTACAATATATAGTGAAGACGGAAGTATGCTGAGTACTTCCATTCCGTTCTTTGACATTCGAATAGATTTTTTGGCAGACGGGCTGAGGGAAAAAGGCGGCAAGCGTTTTACTGACAACCTTGATTCTTTGTCTATTGGTCTGGCAGCTGTTTTTCAGGATAAATCGGCTGCGCAGTATAAAAAGTTGTTGCAGACTGCTTACAATAAAAAGGAGCGGTATTTCCTGTTGAAAAAGCGCATAAGTTTTGAGCAGTACAAGCAACTGCGGCAACTGCCGCTGGTAAGGCAGGGAAGAAACAAGAGTGGTTTTGTTGCAGAAGATACAGAGCGCCGGTTGACACCTTTTGGTTTACTGGCTAATCGTACCATCGGTTTGTCCCGTTCCTACACCGATGGCAACCGGGAGGTGGTAACGCAGAATGTTGGATTGGAGAAAACCTATGACAGTTTACTGCGTGGGGTATCTGGCAAACGTTTGGTTAGGCGGATTTCCGGCGGGGCTTTTGTACCAGTAGAGGGGGCAGAGGTTGAGCCGGAAAATGGTAAAGATATTGTTACTACTATAGACGTAAACATTCAGGATATCGCTCAGACGGCATTGATGAGGATGATGGTGAACAATAAAGCATTGGAAGGGTGTGCGATAGTAATGGAAGTGGCTACAGGAAAAGTCAAGGCGATAGCCAACCTGGGAATGTTGAAAGACAGCAGTTATTACGAGCAGGATAACTATGCCGTTCGTACTGCAGAACCCGGGTCTACTATCAAGCTGATTACCCTGATGGCTGCACTGGAGGATAAACATGTAACCATTGACGATATGATTGAGATAAACAATGGCGCATGGGTATTAAAGGGGAGGACAATCAGGGACTCCGAGCGGTCTCCCAAAAGTTATATGACTATAAAAGAAGCTTTTGGAAATAGTAGCAATGTGGCAATGGCTAAACTGGCATATGATTATACAGATAAACCACAGGCATTTACAAAACATTTCGAAAATCTGCACTTAACAAAACGCAGTGGTATCGACTTGAATGAAGAGTTTCGTCCGATTGTGAAGGATCCAAAGAAAAAGGACTGGCATGTGCAAACATTGCCCTCTATGGGATTTGGATACGAGGTAATGCTAAGTCCTTTGCAGGTGCTTACTGTATACAATGCAGTAGCCAACAATGGCCGATTGATGAAACCCTACCTTGTTAACCGGGTGGAAAAAGACG
Source organism: uncultured Terrimonas sp. (assembly GCA_964604365.1). Classification (GTDB taxonomy): domain Bacteria; phylum Bacteroidota; class Bacteroidia; order Chitinophagales; family Chitinophagaceae; genus Agriterribacter. The sequence continues at coordinate 176,565 of CAZRYS010000001.1, read as the reverse complement.
GGCTGGTTTTAAAAGAGTTTGAACCGCATACATTGAGTGCTAAAATCTGTTCGGATAAAACATTAAAGGCACTGCAGGAATGTTTGGAGGCTGTATGCATAGAAGGGACGGGGAAAGGTATTTTTAAAGATGCGGTGTATAAAGCAGCCGGGAAAACCGGAACTGCTAAGGTAAATGACGGTGTGTATAAATATCACGATGGAGTGTACACATCATCCTTTGCAGGATATTTTCCGGCGGATAAGCCAAAGTATTCCTGCATAGTGGTAATAAAAAACAGGCAACATGCACGGGTATACTATGGCGGTAAGGTAGCTGCTCCTGTGTTTAGAGAGATTGCTGATAAATTGTATGCATTGAATGTAAATGAACGCAGTAATTGGGTAGCACAACAGGCTACGGATAGTATGGGTTATAAATGGAGCGGTAACACAAAGGACATCACGAAAGTATTGACAACAATGGATGTACAATATTCAGATTCATTGGAAGGTAAAGACTGGAGTGCGGTGGTTAATGAAGCATATACACCTGTAATAAAGGGATTGAATATAAATGATAGCATTTTACCGGATGTAAAAGGAATGGGATTGAAAGATGCTTTGAGTTTGCTGGAAAATATGAATATGAAAGTTGAAGTGAGGGGGAAAGGTCGGGTGGTGAGCCAGTCGTTGGTGGCTGGAACAGCAGTGGGAAAGGGGCAAAAAATAAAAATTGAATTAAACTAGTTGGTTATAATATAGGTAGCAGGCGCATATGCAATCTTTACAGGACATATTATACAGGGTACACTTAAGGTCCGTACACGGAAACCTGGAGGTAGTTGTAGACAACCTTCAGATAGATTCGCGTAACGTAGGGGCAGGAACCTGTTTTATTGCCATTAAAGGGCATAGCCAGGACGGACATGATTATATAGAGAGAGCAGTTGCTGCCGGTGCTATTGCCATAATAGCCGAAAAATTGCCGGTAAACAGGAAAGAGGGGATTACCTGGGTGGAAGTAGAGAGTAGTGCAGTGGCCGCAGGATATATGGCGGATAATTTTTACAATGCGCCTTCCTCTCGCATGAAAGTAGTAGGCGTTACGGGTACCAATGGAAAAACCACCATTGCAACGTTGTTATTTAAGTTGTTCTCTGGTTTGGGGTACAAATGCGGATTGATTTCCACGGTGCAAAATCAGATAGGAGACGCAATAATACCCGCCACACACACAACACCGGATGCCATCAGCCTGAATGCATTGATGCAGGAGATGCTGGAGCGGGGTTGCAGTCATGTCTTTATGGAGTGCAGCAGCCATGCCATTCATCAACACCGCATCACCGGGTTGAGTTTTGCAGGGGCGATATTAAGCAATATCACGCACGATCATTTGGATTATCACAAAACCTTTGACGAATATATAAAGGTTAAGAAATCGTTTTTTGATGGACTGCCTTCGGAAGCATTTGCCATCAGCAATGCGGATGATAAGAGGGGGTTGGTCATGCTGCAGAACACGCACGCCCGCAAATACCTGTATAGCCTCAAAACACTTGCGGAATTTAAGGGAAAAATCCTTGAGAATGGAATTACCGGATTGCTGATGACGGTGAATGAACAGGAGGTACATTTCAGGTTAATAGGAGAGTTTAATGCCTATAATTTACTGGCGGTATATGCCGCTGCTATTTGCCTGGGGGAAGACAAACAGCAGGTGCTGCAGGTGATGAGCAACCTTACGGGGGCAGAAGGGCGGTTTGACTATATGATATCTGAGCAGGATAAGATTATAGGTATCGTGGACTACGCACATACGCCGGATGCATTGTTGAATGTGCTGGCGACCATTAAAAAGTTGAGGCAGGGTCACGAAAAAATAATAACGGTAGTGGGATGTGGCGGTGATCGCGACAAAACGAAAAGGCCGGTAATGGCACAGGTGGCTTGCGAGTACAGTGATAGGGTCGTGTTTACGGCTGATAACCCTAGAACGGAAGACCCGATGGCGATTTTGAAGGACATGGAAGATGGGTTGCAGCCTTCGCAACGGAAGAAATATATCGTAATACCAGACCGAAGAGAGGCGATTAAGGCAGCTGTCAGTTTTTCGGAAGCCGAAGATATAGTATTGATTGCTGGAAAAGGACATGAAAAATACCAGGATATTAATGGCGTGAAACATCCTTTCGACGATAAGGAGATATTGGGTGAAACATTTGGATTGTTGGAGAAATGAATTTGTATAACAGGAAATAATTAGCAATATGCTGTACTATCTTTTTGAATGGTTTAAAAATGAAGGAATCAAATTCCCGGGGAGTGGGTTGTTTCACTTCATCACCTTCAGGTTGCTGCTGGCAATATTGCTGTCGCTGATCATTTCAACAGTGTTCGGAAAAAAGCTGATCAACTACCTGAAGAAAAAACAAATCGGGGAATCTGTAAGAGATCTGGGGTTAGCGGGTGAGCAACAGAAAAAAGGAACACCCACCATGGGGGGCATTATTATCCTGCTGTCTATTTTGATACCCACTTTATTGGTTGCTGATCTTGATAAAGTGTATGTGCGGCTGATGATTTTGTGTACCATCTGGTTAGGTTTTATTGGTTTCATGGATGATTACCTGAAGATAAAAGCGCGGAAAGCAGTACAGGCAAGAGGCGAAAATTATAAGAAGAAAGACAGTGATGGTCTGGCTGGTAAAGTTAAAATATTTGGACAGGTAGGGTTAGGTATTATCATCGGGGCTACTTTATATTTTAATGAGCGGGTGGTGGTTTTCCGCGAATACTATGATCCTCAATCCAAGCAGCAAACGGTAGATCTCTTAAAAAGAGGTGAAAGAAAAGTGGGAGATACTATTATGTCGATGAATGGAGAAGAGCATCGTTATGCAGTGGTAAAAACACCGATTACGACCATTCCCTTTGTGAAGAGCCATGAATTTAATTATAGCAGGCTGATCAGTTGGATGGGGGAAGGGGCTGAAAAATATACCTGGATCGTATACATACTGGCAGTTACACTAATTATTACCGCCGTCTCTAACGGTGCGAATCTTACAGACGGTTTGGATGGGCTGGCTGCGGGGGTAAGTGCCATTATCGGCGCCTGTCTTGGGGTGTTCATATATGTTAGTGGCAGTACCCGGTTTGCGGAATATCTCAATATAATGTATATACCCAACCTGGGTGAACTTTCGGTCTTTGTCGGCGCATTCGTGGGCGGGTGCGTCGGGTTTCTCTGGTACAATGCTTACCCGGCCCAGGTGTTTATGGGGGATACCGGTAGCTTGGCACTCGGGGGGATTATCGCTTCTTTGGCCATTATAGTAAGAAAAGAATTGTTGATTCCAATATTCTGTGGGGTATTCCTGGTGGAAAGCCTGAGTGTGATTTTGCAGGTGAGCTATTTTAAATATACCAAACGAAAGTATGGCGAGGGGAGGCGTATTTTTCTGATGAGCCCCCTCCATCATCATTACCAGAAGTTGGGCTACCATGAAAGCAAGATTGCTGTTCGGTTTTGGATCGTAACTATTTTATGTGTTGTACTGGCAATAGCTACTTTGAAAATGCGCTAAAACCGGGAAGGAGAAAATATGGCAAAGAAAATCGTCATACTAGGGGGAGGAGAGAGTGGTACTGGTGCCGCTATTCTTTGCCGTAAGCGTGGGTACGACGTTTTTTTGAGCGATGGTGGAAATATACCGGAGAAGTATAAAAGTGAGTTGACGGCGTTTGATATTGCTTTTGAAGAGGGGAAACATTCAGAAGGGCTGATACTGGCAGCAGCAGAAGTGGTGAAAAGTCCTGGCATACCAGAGAAGAACGAATTGGTAAAAAAGATAAGGGCAAAGGGAATTAGGGTGATCAGTGAGATAGAATTGGCCTATCGGTATAAAGGAGATAGTAAAATTATTGCGATTACCGGCAGTAATGGCAAGAGTACTACTACTACCATGATCTGGGAAATATGCAAAGCGGGTGGAATTGATTGTGCGTTGGTGGGCAATATCGGAGTTTCGTTTGCAAAACAGGTAGCACTGGATCCGAAACCTTTGTACGTGGCGGAGATCAGCAGTTTTCAATTGGATGATATCATTGATTTTCGCCCCGATGTAGCAGTGTTGTTGAACATTACGGAAGACCATCTGGATAGGTATGATTATAAATTTTCGAACTATGTAGCATCTAAATTCAATATCATAAAAAATCAAAAAAGTGAAGATATACTTATTTATTGCGCTGACGACCCCGTGATTACGGATTATATGAAGGATAAAAATCTATTACCAAACTTATTGCCGTTTACTATGCACTACCAACTACCAAAAGGAGCTTATATAATGAACAGTATTATGACTATAAAAAAAGACCAGGAGAACGTAACGATGAGCGTAAATGATTTCGCCGTAAAAGGAAAACACAATCAATACAATACGATGGCAGCCGGATTAGCGGGTGCTTCTATTGGGATCAGAAAAGAAAAAATCCGGGAAGCGGTAGAAGGATTTCAGAGCCTGGAACATAGAATGGAAAAAGTGTTGACGGTAAGAGGGGTCACTTTTATAAATGATAGCAAAGCCACCAATGTCAATAGTACATGGTTTGCACTGGAAAGTATGACCCAGCCGGTGATATTGATACTGGGCGGCGTAGATAAAGGTAATGACTACTCTACGATGTTGGACCTGGTAAAAGAAAAAGTAAAAGCGATTGTTTGTATGGGTGTAGATAATACGAAGATTCATGAAGCTTTTGGAGGAGTTATAAAAGTGATAATAGATACTGCCGGAGCAAGGGAAGCGGTAGAGGAATCGTTTCAGTTGGCAGAAAAAGGAGACGTGGTGTTGTTGAGTCCGGCTTGTGCCAGCTTCGATTTGTTCAAAAATTATGAAGACAGGGGCAGACAATTTAAAGAGGCTGTAAAAGAATTATAAGCAGATACGAAAAATATGCAGGGGCTATTAAATAAAACAAAAGGAGATAAAGTGATCTGGGTAGCAGTGGTATTGCTGGCCCTGATGGGGATGCTGGTGGTATACAGCAGCACGGGAACCCTTGCGTATCGGTTATCAACCAGTACGGAGTCATTCTTGTTTAAACAGTTTGTATTGATGGTGGCAGGATTGGCGATTATTTATTTTGCACATCGCATCAACTATACGTTGTATTCGCGGCTGGCGTTACTGTTATTCCTTATTTCGATACCATTATTGATATACACACTTTTTTTTGGAACGGAAATCAACGAAGGTTCAAGGTGGATTCGGCTGCCGATTATAGCATTAACTTTTCAGACTTCTGATCTCGCCAAGTTGGCCTTGTTTATGTATCTCTCCAGGCAGCTTAGCCGGTCCCAGTCTGAAATTAAAGATTTCAAGAAAGGCTTTCTACCGATGATCATTCCGGTTGGCATTATCTGCCTGTTGATTGCGCCAGCCAACCTCTCTACTGCATTGTTGATTGGGGCTACCAGCATGTTGCTGATGTTTATCGGGCGTGTAAATTTTAAACATATTGCCGGTACTATAGGATTGGCACTCATTCCTGTAGTGTTGCTGATTGGTTTGGCTGTTGGATATTATGATAAGCAGGAGCAAAGAAGCAAAGAACTGCCGGCATTGTTGAATGAAGGACGGGTACCTACCTGGATCAAGCGTATTCAGAGCTTTGTATACGCAGATAAAGCGGAGTCAGCGTACCAGGTCCAGCAGGCAAAAATTGCTATCGCCAAGGGCGGTTGGTTTGGTTTGGGGCCAGGTAATAGTGAAGCCCGCAACTTTTTGCCCCATCCTTACAGCGATTTTATTTATGCTATTATTATTGAGGAATATGGATTGATAGGGGGAGTCTTTGTATTGTTCTTATATGTGTTGTTGTTATTCCGGAGCATTCAGCTTTTTAAGAAATGTCCTTTTGCATTTGGTGCTTTTTTAGCCCTGGCACTCAGTTTTACGTTGGTAATTCAGGCAATGGTGAACATGGCTGTAAATGTAAATCTGTTTCCCGTAACGGGGGTTCCGTTGCCACTTATTAGTAAGGGGGGAAGTAGTTTTTTATTTACCTGTATGGCAATAGGTATTTTGTTGAGTGTAGCAAGAAATGTTGAAAAAATGGAAGGGAAAATGAAACCGGCAATAGAAGCAGATCAAAACGAAACTGACAATTGAAAAAGAAGATCATCATAGCAGGCGGCGGTACTGGCGGGCATATTTTTCCAGCAGTTGCCATTGCCAATGCGCTCCGGCGACTGGATCCGGCGATAGAGATTCTTTTTGTGGGGGCAAAGGGGAAAATGGAGATGGAGAAAGTGCCGCAGGCTGGATATGATATTGTGGGTTTGGATATAGCAGGCTTTAACAGGAGCTCTTTGATAAAAAATATTGGATTGCCTTTCAAATTGTTGAAAAGTTTTTTGCAGGTAAGAAAGGTGTTTCGCGATTTTCAACCGGACGCTGTTGTTGGAGTAGGCGGCTATTCCAGTTTTCCGGCATTACGGTTTGCGCAACAGAAAGGGATACCAACTTTTATACATGAGGCGAATTCCTTTGGTGGCAAAGCAAATATGCAATTAGCAAGAAGAGCGAAACTGGTGTTTACGGGCTCTGACGGGATGGAAAAATTTTTTCCGCCGGAGAAAACAATTGTATCAGGAAACCCGGTGCGTAACACTATATTGAATGATACAATAGAGAAGCAGAAGGCATTGCAGTTTTTTGGCTTGCAGTCCGGAAAAAAAACGGTGTTGGTAACCGGTGGAAGCCTGGGCGCCCGATCGATAAACGAGGTGATTGCGAAACAGATTTCTGAGTTTGAGAAAAATGATATTCAGTTGATCTGGCAAACGGGTAAGTTGTTTGTAGAGCAAGCTAAGCAGGTAAGTGCCGGAAAGGCGGGCATTTGGACCAACGATTTTATTACGCAGATGGAGTATGCTTTTGCAGCAGCAGATGTGGTGATATCCAGGGCAGGTGCTATGTCGGTGGCAGAACTTTGTGTGGTAAAGCAGGTGGTGGTGTTTGTACCTTTTCCCTATGCGGCGGAAGATCACCAAACAGTTAATGCTAAACGATTGGTAGATAAGAATGCAGCGTTGATGGTGAAGGATAGTGAAGCCGGAGAAAGATTGGTGCCACTGGTGATAGAACTGGCAAAAGATGCAGAAAAGCAGAATGTTTTAAAAAAGAATATTGCGGCATTGGCAATTTCCAATGCAGATGAAATAGTGGCCGGAGCGATATTGAAGATATTGGGTTGGAAAAACAACAAATAAAATGAAACAGGTCAGGGATATACGGGCAGTGTATTTTATAGGGATAGGAGGTATTGGTATGAGTGCCCTGGCCAGGTATTTCAAGTCGTTGGACAAACAGGTGAGTGGGTATGATAAAACAGAAACCGAACTGACAAAAAGCCTGGAGGCGGAGGGCATAGCCATTCATTACGAAGAGCGACTGGATTTGATAAACAGAGCGGCTGATATAGTGGTATACACACCTGCTATTCCGCAAGACCACCAGGAATTAGTGTATTACCGTCAGCATAATTATGAATTGCTGAAAAGGAGCGAGGTATTGGGGATAATAACAGAAAGTTCTTTTAATATATGTGTAGCAGGAACCCATGGCAAAACTACTACCACTACTATGGTAGCCCATATTCTACGACATACGGGGTATGGATGTAATGCTTTTTTGGGCGGTATAGCGGCTAACTACAATAGTAATTTCTGGAGCAATGCTCGAAATGTATGTGTGGTAGAAGCTGACGAATACGATCGGAGTTTTTTGAAATTGAGTCCGGATATGGCTGTGATCACGGCTATGGATCCGGATCACCTGGATATCTACGGTACACCGGAAGCTATGGAGGATGCGTTTGTAGCATTTTCCGGCAAGTTGAAAAGTGGTGGTGTTTTATTCAGTCGTTTGGGTTTGAAGAAAACCCGGTTGCTGAAGGGAGATAAAAAGCTTACGTATAGCCGCGGTGAGGAAGCGGCAGATGTGTACGCAATAAATATCAGGAACAGGGAAGGGGGCTATGTGTATGATGTATATGGCCGTAATTGGGTGTTGAAAGATATAGAATTGTTGATGGGTGGGTTGCATAATATCGAAAATTCGGTGGCAGCCATTGCTATAGCAAAAGAGTTAGGTATTGAGGATGAAAAGATAAAGCAGGCGGTAGCCTCTTTCAAGGGAGTGAAACGCCGCTTTGAGTACATTGTTCCAGTTGCAGAAAGTTCAGCTCCGGTATTTATTGATGACTATGCCCATCATCCGGAGGAGTTGAAGGCTTTGATCACGAGCGCTCGTTCTTTGTTTCCGGGAAGAAAATGTACGGTGGTTTTTCAGCCGCATTTATTTTCGCGAACGAAGGATTTTGCGGATGAGTTTGCAGAAGTGTTGAACCTGGCAGATGAAGTGTTGTTGCTGCCGATTTACCCGGCAAGAGAATTGCCGATGGCTGGTGTAAATAGCGAGATGCTCTTGCAACGTATGGTTCGATCAACAGTGCGGGTGGTAAGTCAAGAAGAGTTGTTGACGCTAATTAAGGAAAAGACAATGCAGAAAAAATTGGATTTATTAATTACTGCAGGCGCGGGAGACATAGATAAACTGGTGCAACCATTGAAACAGGTATTGACTGCAATAAATTAACAGACATGAAATTGAGCAAAAGAAAAATAAGGAGGTTTCTGGTAGCCACGTTGTGGTTCGGATTCGGCGTGGGGTTGCTCATTTTCCTTCTTGCGGCCATCAGGAAAAGAGATGATAAGGTTTGTAAAGGATTAAATGTGGCTATCGTCAATCAGGGTACGCATTTGTTTGCAGACAAAAGTGATATCCGGGGAATGATTAAGTACATGAATGTGCCGGTGGAAGGTGCGCCGGTAAGTGAAATAGACCTGCGGGCCATGGAAGCAGAGTTGGAAAAAAATGCCTGGATAAAAAATGCAGAACTGTTTTTCGACAATAACGAAGTGTTGCAGGTGAGGGTTACAGAAAGGGAGCCGATAGCCAGGATATTTACGAATGCAGGCAGAAGTTATTATATAGATGAAGAGTTGGTTCGATTGCCGTTGAGCAGCCGTTTTTCGGCAAGGGTACCCGTATTTACGGGCTGTCCGTTGGATAAAACCAAATGGAATGGAGAAGACAGCACCGTGCTGTTGCAGATAAAACGGGTGAGTGATTTTGTAAGCAACCATGAATTTTGGATGGCGCAAGTGGCGCAGGTAGATTACGCTGCTGCCAACCGATTTGAAATAATACCTACAGTAGGTGACCACAAGGTTGTGTTGGGAGAAGCCGCTGATTTGGAGACTAAATTCAATAAGCTCTATATTTTCTATAAGGAAGTATTGGCTAAAACAGGATGGAATCAGTATGCCACCATAGATATACGTTTTAAAGAACAAGTGGTGGCGATTAAAAACGAACCTAAAAAGTTATAAAAATGCCAGTAACGATGCAACCAAAAGATACAATGACACATCGAAATAAACCAACCGATATGAACAACGAACAACCCATTATTGTAGGACTTGATATTGGAACCACAAAGATCGCTGCCATTGCCGGCCGGAAAAACGAATTTGGAAAATTGGAGATTCTAGGATTTGGAAGAGCTAACAGCAATGGTGTGCAGCATGGAATGGTACTTAATATTGATCAGACAATACGGGCTATACAATCTGCATTGGATGAGTGTTATAAGTTTAATGCTGATTTGAATATTTCAGAAGTATATGTTGGTATTGCAGGACAGCATATCAAGAGTATGCAAACCCGTGGGGATATAGTAAGACAAAACAATGATAACGAAATATCTCAGTTGGAGATTGATCATTTGATCGCTAACCAGTATAAAACCTACATACCGGCAGGAGATCAGATTATTGATGTGATTCCCCAGGAATTTACGGTAGACAATTTTCAGAATATTACGAACCCTATTGGTTATAGTGGCGTAAAAGTGGGTGCCAATTTTCATATCATTACCGGAGATAGAAATGCTATCCGGAATATTAACAGGAGCGTTGAAAAATCTCAATTGAAGGTAAAGGACCTGGTGCTGCAACCATTGGCTTCTGCTGCTGCAGTAATGAGCGAGCAGGACCTGGAAGCCGGGGTTGCTATTGTAGATATCGGTGGTGGCACAACAGATCTGGCGGTGTTTTACGAAGGCGTTTTAAAACATACGGCAGTTATTCCTTTCGGGGGAGAAAATATAACTAAAGATATCAAAGAGGGATTGGGTGTATTAAAAACACAGGCGGAGCAAATGAAAGTGCAATTTGGCAGTGCGCTGGCTGAGCAGGTGAAGAGCAATGCGTTTATTAATATACCGCCTATCAGAGGGCTCTCTCCAAAACAGATCGGTGTGAAAGTTTTGGCAGAGATTATACAGGCCAGGATGAGTGAAATCCTGGATTTTGTAACCTATCAGCTTCGCCAGGTGGGTATTGAAAATAAGATGTTGAATGGTGGTATTATTTTAACGGGTGGTGGCTCGCAGTTGAAACACCTGATACAGCTAACAGAATATGTAACGGGGTTGGATGCCCGTATTGGTTTCCCAAATGAGCACCTTGCATCCGGACATGTAGAGGAATTAGCAAAGCCAATGTATGCAACCTGTACCGGGCTTATTTTGAAAGGATATAATGTATACGAAAACACACAGGAATTAAACACTTTTAACCAGGAGCCCGTAAAAAGCGCTGTGCAGGAGTTGCCACAGAAGAAAGAGCAGAACAAGGCGGCCGAAAAAGCAGACATAGGTAAAGAGAAATTGAAAAAACGAGTGAGTTTTTTAAACTCCATCAAATCAGGGTTGATAGATTTATTTGCGGAAGATGATAGTGATAAGCGTTTTAGCGATGACGATTTTTCGCCCAACAAAAAGTAACAATTGATTTTACTAAATACTAACCATTATTTCTTAATAGTCCTACTCATGAAGGGGGATATAAATTAACCAGAGTTTATGATACACTTTGATTTGCCCAAGGAAAAATCTTCCATTATTAAAGTAATCGGAGTTGGTGGTGGTGGCAGCAATGCTGTCAACTACATGTTCGGACAGGATATTGACGGCGTAAATTTTATTATTTGTAATACAGACGCCCAGGCTTTGTCACAGAGTAATGTACCTAATAAAGTACAATTGGGTCCGTTGTTGACACAGGGGCTTGGTGCGGGTGCCAATCCGGCAATTGGGCGCCAGGCAACCGAAGAAAGCCTGGAGGAAATTCGTAAAATATTGGAGGTAAACACCAAGATGGCCTTTATCACAGCTGGTATGGGTGGCGGAACCGGAACCGGTGGTGCTCCTATATTGGCGAAAATTTGTAAAGACCTTGGAATCCTCACCGTAGGCATCGTAACCACTCCTTTTGCCTATGAAGGCAAAAAGCGTTTTGCGCAGGCAGAAGAGGGAATTGAGATACTGAAGGATTATGTTGACACCTTATTGGTCATTAGCAATGATAAGCTACGCCATCAGTATGGTAACCTTACCATGCGGAATGCATTTGCCAAAGCAGACAATGTATTGGCAACTGCAGCAAAGTGTATAACAGACGTGATCAATACAACAGGTCAGATCAACGTAGACTTTGCAGACGTTTGCACGGTGATGCGTGATGGTGGTGTAGCAATTCTTGGAAGTGCCACCGCCAGCGGAGACGATCGCGCGGAAAAAGCTATTCAGGATGCCATCAATTCTCCTTTGTTGAATGACAATGATATCCGTGGTGCCAAATGGATATTGATTAACATTAACTCTGCAGAAGGGGATACAGAGTTTACCATGGATGAGGTAGATACAATTCAAAACTACCTGATTAGTCAGGCTGGCGAACATACCAACGTGATTATGGGGTTGGGATATGACAACAGCCTGGAAAACAAGATCGGAATTACCCTGATTGCTACAGGGTTTGAACATAAAGACCCGCTTGCAGAAAAAGTAGTGAAAGAAGAAGTAGGGGAGGAGAAGATTATCTTGCACCTGGGCGAACAGCCGGCAACAAAACAGAAAGAAGTTGAGGTGGTAAAAGAAATAAAGGAAGAGCCGGTGTTGGACCCAATGGCGCCGCATATGGTAGAAGAACCTTCCATAAAAAGCCTGTTTGACCTGGTGCCTGCGCAGGAGGAAAAAAGCACAGAAGAAAGAAAAGAAATATTGAATTTAGAAATTTCTTCCTTACCTTCATCACCTTCCAACGAAACTCCAATTACTGAAAATCCTTCAAAGACGGCAACAGGTTCTCCTGACTCTAATGCTGTAAGACAACAGATAGAACTTAATTTTGATAAAGAAGCTAGCACCACTGAGACGTCTGGTGGTTACCCGTCCAGTATCCATGTTCAAGGGCCAGACAGGAAATCCTTTGGTTCTGTAGAGGAACCATCTCATTTGCAAACGAATGATACCGCCGACGGGCAGGAGCAGGAAATGCAAATGGTGATAAAAGATCCAAATGCGGCGGATAATGCCGGTATGCTGAGTACTCATGAAAACTCTTTTGTCGAGGAACCTGCTATGCAGGACGAGGCAGATGATAAAAAAAGGCTCGCGGCAGAGCGTTTAAGCAGGTTGCGCAACTTGTCGTATAATGCAAATGCTACCGAGCAAAATAATGAGTATGAAAACGTACCGGCTTATGTCCGTCGGAATTTTCAGCTTAAAAATGCACTTGCTTCGGTTGAAAAATTCTACAGTAATTATACCGTCAAATCCGACGAAGATAACAAAGGACAAATCAGCACTATCAATAGCTTTTTGGATGGAGACAAACCTGATTAATCAATGGCCGTTGTACTGATTACCGGGGGTACGGGATTAGTTGGCAGGGCATTGTCTGCGATGCTGGCGGCCAAGGGGTACGAAATAATAATTCTTACCAGGGATGCCGGCAAAACAAACGATGCCTGCCAAAAGGCTGGTTGGGATCCTGCCAACGGCACAATAGACCTGGAAGCGTTGCAGCGGGCAGATTATATTGTAAACCTCGCAGGGGCAGGCGTAGCGGATAAGCGTTGGACTACAAAGCGGAAGCAGGAGATAGTAGATAGTAGAATAAACAGCGGCGAACTAATAGCAAAAACCCTGGCAAACCATCCCAACAAAGTTAGAGCGGTTATCCAGGCATCAGCCATGGGTTGGTACGGGGATGATAGCAGATTGAACGGAAGAGACTCATTTTCAGAAGAAATAGGTGCTGCTCCGGGATTTTTTGGAGAAACCTGCCAGGCCTGGGAACAAAGCATAGCGCCCATTACCCATCTGGGCAAGCGTTTGGTGATATTCAGAATAGGATTAGTACTCGATAAAAAAGGCGGGGCTTTTAAGGAATTTACCCTTCCACTAAAGGCCGGAATAGCAGCAGTGTTGGGAGAAGGCACACAAATGCAGAGCTGGATTCACATAAATGACCTCTGTAGGATGTTTATATTCGCTATCGAAAATGACCAACTGGAAGGTGTTTATAACGCTGTAGCACCCAAACCTGTTAGTAACAAAATATTGATTACTAATATTGCCCAGCATCTGAAGGGCTCTTTCTTTATTTCAATAAATGTTCCGGCTTTTCTCTTAAAAATGGCGGTAGGTGAAATGGGAGGCGAATTATTAAAGAGCCTGACAGTAAGTGCGACCCGGATCAGAAATGCCGGTTTTCAGTTTGTTTTTCCATCTGTAGAAGCAGCGGTAAAGGAGCTTACAAAAAAATAATCGGAGTTTACGGATTTCAGTTAGTATGATCGCAGATAATTTATCTTTTAGAGTAGATACTACTGTTTAACCCATTTGCGATGCCACCTATAAAAGCTAAAAAAAGCAGCAACAAAAAGGATGTTATTATTACCAAAGCTGCCAAACTATTCAGGGATAAAGGATTTGCTGCAACATCGATGCGGGATCTGGCCGAAAACGTGGGGGTAGAAGCCGCCAGCCTGTATAATCATATTCAATCAAAAGTAGAAATTCTTCAGGAAATATGCTTCAGGGTTGCCAATCTGCTGACTACTCACCTGGAAAAAGTGAAGTCCGATAACCAACTAAATGCGATTGAAAAGATACAGGCAATACTGAAAATGCATATCGATCAGATGCTTAAAAACCGCGATGAAGCCCATGTGGCCGACAGGGAATGGCGTCATCTTACAGAACCCTACTTGTCTAATTTTAAGGCGCAACGTAAAGCTTACCGGCAGTGGCTGGCCCGCATCATAGAAGAAGGTATTCAAAACAATGAGATCAAATCCATAGATCCGCCTACCGCCGTTATTATTATGCTCCACTCAATTAGCTGTATCGAATCCTGGCATCGGTCCGAACAGAAAATTTCGGAAGAACAGCTCGAAAAAAATATCCTGGCTATATTGGTTGAGGGGCTGAGACCTCGTAACTAATTTTGCAGATACTAAACAAAGTTTATAAATATTATATAATTTATTTAACTTAGTAGCCTTAGAAGTATCAAACCTCTTAGTTTCTTACCGGAGATTAACACCACTTGGCGGGCTTGGCTATTGAAACATCCCTTTTCCTGTGTCTTTTATTAAATTTTAAAATCAATTTCTCGCATGGCAATCAGGCAATCTGTAAAAATGCTTCCTAACGAAGTTTGGAAGGATCTCCCTAATCATGAAGCTAAAGGACCGGTATGGTATAAATATGCCATTTCCAACCATGGTAGAATCGTAAAGTATAATAAGAGGATAGCGGATGGATTTCTTCTGCAATTAAGCAGACAGGCTAATTACCCGATTTGGAGAAAAAAATTAAATGGTGAATACTATACTGCATTGATCCATAGGTTGGTTGCCAAGCATTTTTTGCCAAAGCCAAAAGCTGCGCAAAAGTTTATCATTCACCTGGATCATAACTACGAGAATAATAAGTATACCAATTTGAAATGGGCTACTCAGGATGATGTAACCGCCCACAATAAGAAGAACCCTCGCGTGAAAGCTGCCCTTAAAAAACGCAAAGACAATCCAACACAAAAAGGTGCCAAACTGGACGTAAAGAAGGTATTGGCAATTAAAAAGCTGCTGAAGGAAAAGAAAACCCTTAAGGCTATAGCTGCTAAGTTTGGTGTGTCAGATATGCAGATACATCGCATTAAAACAAAGGAGAACTGGGCGCATGTAAAGTTGCCCCGCGTTTAAGTAAGCAATTGATTTTTCCGCTTTTTTGCGCCGGCACAGATTGGTTTGTGCACGGATGCCCCCTTTTTTTCTGATTCAATGAATAGCATTAACTTTGCAGACTTTTAGAGACGATTGCAAGCCCAGAAATTCAAAGAAAAACTTATGGCAAATAGTGAAACAGAAAGGGTAAAATGTCTGATTATTGGTTCTGGACCGGCTGGGTACACCGCAGCTATTTACGCATCAAGAGCTAATTTGACGCCTTTGTTATACCAGGGAATTCAACCAGGAGGGCAGTTGACCATTACTACCGAAGTGGAAAATTATCCGGGGTATCCTGAGGGTATTCAGGGACCCGAAATGATGGTGGATTTTGAGAAACAGGCTTCCAGGATGGGCGCGGATATTCGCTTCGGTTATGCAACCAAAGTAGATTTCTCACAACAACCCTATAAAGTTTGGATTGATGAAGAAAAGCTTATTGAAGCAGATTCGGTAATTATAGCTACAGGTGCTTCTGCCAAATGGTTGGGGTTGGAGAGTGAACAACGGTTAAATGGATACGGCGTTAGTGCTTGTGCCGTATGCGATGGCTTCTTTTTTAAAGGAAAGGAAGTAGCTATTGTAGGTGCCGGAGATACAGCGGCTGAAGAAGCTTTGTACCTGTCTAAAATTTGCTCCAAAGTAAATATGCTCGTAAGGCGCGACGAAATGCGGGCTTCCAAAATTATGCAGGATCGTGTAAAGAATACGCCCAATATACAGATGTACTGGAATACAGATACATTGGAAGTACTCGGAGATAAGAAGACAGAAGCTGTCCGGGTAAAAAATAACAAAACAGGCGAAGAGCAGGATATACCTGTTAGCGCTCTGTTTATTGCGATCGGGCATCAGCCCAATTCTGATATTTTTAAAGAATGGCTGGAGTTGGATGAGGCTGGCTACATTAAAACACAACCCGGTACTTCAAAAACCAATATTGAAGGCGTGTTTGCGGCAGGAGATGTGCAGGACAAAATATACCGGCAGGCAGTAACTGCTGCGGGTAGTGGTTGTATGGCGGCCCTTGATGCTGAACGTTATCTGGGCGAAAAAGGATTACACTAAATTGTCGTTAAGTGGATGATATGTATTTCACTTCATAAGTTGATTTTTCACGCTTTTCATGGCTTGTATGAGGAAGAGCAAAAAGTTGGAAACAATTTTGAAGTGAACCTCGATGTTTATTTTCAGGAACCGGCCGTAACCATTACAACATTGGATCAAACGATCAACTATGCAGCTTTGTATGAGTTGGTAAAGAAGAGAATGGACATTGCCGAACCCTTATTGGAGACCCTGGCAATGGATATAGCCGCCCAGGCTAAACAGGATTTTCCGGTTATTACCGAAATTAACGTTTCTATAAGTAAAATAAATATGCCGCTTATTAATTTCCGTGGAAATATTAGCGTTACTTATAGCAGAAAATTTTGAAGAGGAAACCTGATCGTTTTAAATTAAAATAATAGGCTAATGAAATATGGGTTGTTGTCACTGATGGCAATGTTGATCGGTTATTTGGTGTATGCGCAGGATGTAGAGCCCCTCTTTCAGCAGGCCGCGCAGGCAGAAAAAGACCTGAAAGAAGCAGATGCCCTGGTCAGGTACAAAGAGGTATTAAGTGTTCAACCGGAAAATGTGAGGGCGTTGTGCAAAGCTGCTGAACTTACTGCCAGGATAGGGAATCGGCAAAAGGATGGGAAACAACGCCTGACCACTTTTACTGAGGCAAGGCAATATGCAACCACGGCTTTAAAAACAAAGCCTGACGCCGAAACCAATTATGTGTTGGCAGATATAGCAGCAAAAATGGCCACAGTTACTTCAGGAAAGGAAAAAGCCCACGAGTTGAGGGAACAAAAAAACTATACCGATACGGCATTAATTATGAATGCCAACCATGCCAAGGCACTCTATCTGCAGGGGAAGTGGAACTTTGATATAGCTAACCTTAATGCTGCCGAGAAAACGGCAGTAAGGGTTTTGTTTGGAGGAATGCCGCGTGCTTCTGTAATGGATGCTATCAAAAGTTTTGAGAAAGCTCGTACTGCAGATCCTTTATTGCTGGTGGCTTACCTGGATCTGGCGAAAGCCTATATCAAGAATCACCAGACAGACAAAGCAATAGAAGTATTAAACCGTCTGGTAAAACTACCCCCTAAAACAGGCGACGATGAAACGTACAAAGCGGAAGGCAGAACATTGCTGGCCTCACTTCAATAACCATTCATAAAATTAATAGGTAACGCCAGCAAAGGTTTTACTATATTCACCCTTTTATTTTGTCCATTTTATATAGCCACTTTTTAAAGAAAGTACATATGAGAAGACTATTATTTTTACTTTTTCTTTTGCTGAATGGAGCTGGTATAACAATAGCCCAGCAAAGTAATTATGATTATCAAAAACTTTTTTCACCATTATTTTATACTTACAACGGAAATGAATACCGTGCTGCCAGTGGTGAGCCTGGTCCAGCCTATTGGCAAAACCGAGCCGATTATAAAATCGATACGAAGCTGGACGAGGCTAAAAATGAAGTAAGTGCTACTGTCGTTCTTACTTATAAAAACAACAGTCCACAACAACTTCCTTACATATGGTTAAATCTCGATCAGAATTTGTTCTCTGATACCTCCCGCGGGTTTGCAAAAATGCCAGCTACCGGCAGAAGCCGCTACGGAGATGCCAGCAGTTCTTTTAAGGGAGGCTTCAATCTAAAAAGTGTAAAGGTGCAAATGGGCGGTGCAGAAACCAACGCTGATTATTTGGTAACTGATACCAGAATGCAAATACGGCTGGCGAAACCGGTGGCTGCCAAAACTGGTGAGATCAAAATAAAGATTGAGTATTCATATACCATACCACAGTATGGTGCTGACAGAACGGGAATTCTTGAAACAAAAAACGGGAATATCTATTCCGTCGCTCAGTGGTATCCCCGGGTATGTGTGTATGACGATATCCGTGGCTGGAATACAGATCCTTATCTCGGCGCCTCTGAATTTTACCTCGAATATGGCGATTTTGATGTGAGTATAACAGCACCGTCTACCCATGTGGTGGTGGGGTCCG
This sequence comes from uncultured Terrimonas sp., assembly GCA_964604365.1. Taxonomy (GTDB): domain Bacteria; phylum Bacteroidota; class Bacteroidia; order Chitinophagales; family Chitinophagaceae; genus Agriterribacter. The sequence continues at coordinate 158,285 of CAZRYS010000001.1, read as the reverse complement.
GGGAATTTCAAAACCCGCAGGAAGTATTAACACCGGCAGAGTTGAAACGTTACAACCAGGCAAAAGAAAGCGATAAGACTGTTATCATTCGCAGCAAAGATGAGGTTGCCAACACGAAGCTCCGCATTCAAAAGCCGGAACTGACCTGGAAATTTAAGATTAAAGACGCCAGGGATTTTGCCTGGGCGTCCAGCAAGGCCTTTATTTGGGATGGTGCCCGTATGAATTTTCCCAGTGGCAAAAAAGGGCTGGCAATGTCTGTGTATCCCATAGAGTCTGATGGTAAAGATGCATGGGGACGTTCTACTGAATATACAAAAGCCTCTATAGAAAATTATTCAAAAAGGTGGCTGGAATACCCTTATTATTCTGCTGTAAATGTGGCAAGCAACGTTGGTGGAATGGAGTATCCCGCTATTGTTTTTTGTGGAGCAAGGGCAAAAGCGGCAAGTTTATGGGGAGTGACAGACCATGAATTTGGACATATTTGGTTTCCGATGATAGTAGGTACCAACGAAAAGAGATATGGCTGGATGGATGAAGGCATTAACACCTTTATTAATCGCATAGCTTCGGAAGATTTCAACGATGGAGAATATAAACAAGCTAATACAGATGGACACCGCGTTTCTTATATGTTTGGACCAGAATCGGAGCCGATGTATACTACGCCCGACGGAATGAAGGAACGCAGCATTGGAAACCTGTTATACTTTAAACCGGGCTATGCTATGGGGCTCTTGCGTAATCATATCATAGGAGTCGACAGATTTGATTATGGCTTAAGGAAGTTTATAACCGATTGGGCTTACAAACATCCAACTCCCTGGGATTTTTTCCGGAGTATAGAAAATAGTACCGGGGAAGATCTTGCGTGGTTCTGGCGTGGCGTGATACTCAATAATTACGCTTTTGATCAGGCAATAGAAAAAGTAGAATATGTAAATGGAGATGCCAAACAGGGGGCACTCGTTACTATTCAAAATAAAGAACCGTTGGCAATGCCTGTTGTGGTAGAGTATACAACATTGAGTGGTAAAACGGGTCGCAAACAGCTACCTGTGGAGATCTGGCAAAACAATGCTTCCTGGATATTCCGGATTGATGTAGAAGAGGAACTCTCCAAGGTTGTGATAGATCCTGACCGCGTATTTCCTGATAGAAACAGTACAAACAATACCTGGACAAAAAAGTAGTTAATTGATTGTTTTTTGCTAAAGTCTCTTTGTAACCTTACAAAGAGACTTTTTTATGGGCGTACTTATCTCATCTGGAATATGGAATGGCTATTCCATGATTTGTCGATATGTCTATCTATGGCAAAATGGCCAGTAAGCAACAAAGTTTCTTTAGTTTTGTTAGGTGATGAGGACATCTGTATTTTTTCTACTTCTTATTATCAATTTCTTTCAATCCTACAGCCAAAGCCATGGATTGCAATTCTCAAGCCATGAAGTGGTACAGGAAAAGCGTACTTCGCTGAATTTGACTCCTGATAACCCAATTTGTTTAAGCAAACAAACGGAAATTTCTTTCGATATTATTTTTCGGAATAACTTGGAAATATATTTTGGATATGTGGTACGCATAATTACCGCCAATAATATCAATATCGATCTGGTGTACAACCAAAAGTTGCGTGTGCTGAACTTTGTGGTGGGTGAACATTTTAGCGCGTCTTTTAATGTTGATTCGCTGCAGTTGTTGGAAAAGTGGGGCAGGTATTCTATGTTATTGAATCCGGAGGAAAATACGGTAGCATTAGGAATAAATGGTAAAGAGCTGACTAAAACTACAATTGATGCAGATGATGCTTTTTGTTTGCGTCTTTTTTGGGGAACCAACGATTACCCGATGTTTCAGACGATGGACATTCCTCCTATGCAGGTGAAAGAAATCAGTATTCAAGAAGGCGGGCGTCTCCTACGGCATTATCCACTTAATGAGTTGGAAGGATCTGTGGCAACAGACCGTGTGAATGGTAACAGGGCTGTCGTGAAAAATCCGGTTTGGATAAAACATTTACACCAGGTATGGCAGAAAATATATTCTTTACGAACCGCGGGTTTACCGGCTGTTGCTTTTAACGATAAAGCAGAACTGCTTTATTTTACCGGTAGAGATTCGCTTTATGAGTTTTTGGTAAAAGACAACAGTTCCAGATCGACTCCACTTCTTCGTAGTAGAACAAAGATGCCAACGGGTAATCAGGCAATATATAATCCTTTCACGGGGCTGCTCTACAATATTGATATAGATAAGCAACTCGTTAGTGCGTATGATAGTGTGGATCGTGTGTGGAATCAAGAGTTTCTTAGGGACACGCTCACTACCTTCTGGCATGCTAATAAATGCATTGCTCCCTACGATAGTTGTCTTTACATTATTGGAGGATATGGACAACAGCAATATAAGAATCTGGTGCAACGCTACCATTTTGATACCCGACGGTGGGATACATTGCAATCAACAGGAGATTTTTTTACACCTCGTTATCTCTCCGCACTGGGCTTAAACCCAGCCGGAGATACTATTTATATCGTGGGTGGCTATGGCAGTAATACGGGTGATCAAACAATTAATCCCCGCCATATCTATGATGTGATGGCGTATAGCATAAGGCACAATAGTTTTGAAATGCTGAACCAATTGGAAACACTTAATAATCCGCTTGCTTTTGCCAGCAGTCTGCTGGTAGAGCCCGGTACGGATGAATTTTATGCCCTTACTTTTCCCAATACAAAATTTAATTCTTCATTACAGTTGATCAGGGGATCCTTCAAAATGCCAGGTCTTACTAAACTGGGGGATACTATTCCGTTTTCCTTTTACGATATAGAGTCCTTTAGCGACCTGTTCTTTAGCCCGGCATCTAAAAAATTGCTGGCGGTAACGGTATACTCGGGTAAAGATGGATATACTGATATCGATGTTTACAGCCTCGATTTTCCCCCTAATTCGTTGCCGGTTCAAAACGAAAGAAACTTGTCAGTTATATTGATGTATGTGTTGGGCGGCGTATTATTGATTGCGGGAGGCTGGCTACTGAAATCCCGACGCAAGAAGAAGACCCCCGACATGTTTACGGACCCATCACTATCATCCGAAACCACCTCGGAAATTTCCTTACCCAGTGAACCGCCAATGCGAACATTAGCTTCATCTGTCATTACCTTCGGAACATTCGAGGTATTCGATAAACAGGGGAATAATATTACAATGCAATTTACCCCACTTTTAAAGGAGCTTTTTTTGTTGCAGCTCGTATACTCAGTTAAGGACGGTGGCATAACGCCGGAAGAGCTTTATAATATCCTTTGGGAGGACAAGCCCTTTAAAGATGCAAAGAATAATTATCATGTGAATAGCGGAAAGTTAAAATCAATTCTAGAGAAAGTAGGAGATTACCAGGTTGGAAGAAATGGCAACAAATTGCGGTTTGAAGTATTGAATAATAGCATGGTAATAGATTTTGTTCGCTTTTTTGAATTATTATCGATGGAAAAACACTCCAGGCAGGATATAAACGAATTGTACCTGCTGACCCATCGGGGCGCTTTTCTTACACAACTTCGATACAACTGGCTCGATGATATTAAATCATGGGTCTCTGGTAAAACGATAGATATATTTTTGAAGCATATGTCCGATTTTGAAAAAGAAGCGGATTGGATTGTGAGATTGGCCAATACTGTTTTTGTTTTTGATGAACTGAATGAGAATGCACTTGTCTATAAATGCCGGGCATTGGTGTTGTTGGGAAGACATGGGTTGGCAAAGGATAGTTTTATTAAATTCAGCCGTGCTTATAAGGAGACTTATGGCCAGGATTATGAAAGATCTTTTACCCAGATAACCAATCAGGCTTAAATTATATGGATATAATATTTTATTTGTATAGTTTTTGTAGTTAATTAATTATAAATATTTCAATAATTTTTATCAATTAATTTAATAGTTAAGTGATTTGTTAACCGCCTTATTAATAGCCTTATTTTTAATTGCAGCAGAAGCATTGCTATGTGAAAGCTGATTTACATCTGCCAATCATCATATAGCCGCATTCAAAACTCTTAAGCTGCTGTATGAAATCGGTGTTGATTATTTATCCTTTTTACTTCTTGTCATCCATCATATGCTTGATGGTTGTATTTGTAGTCACCGATCAGCCCTTACTCATTTTATCAAACCGCATAACAAATATTGCCATATTATGAAAAAGTCTATACTTTTTACTTCAGTCCTATGTCTTGTGTTTATCGTTCAGGTTGTTGCTCAAACCGGGGGTAGAAATATCCGGGAATTTAATGTGCTGCCACAAAATGACGGTAAAACAAATACGCAGAATCTGCAGAAAGCGATCGACTGGGCCAGTCTATCGGGAGCTGCACTTTGGGTGGAACCATCGGATGAACCCTATGCATTGTCCAGTGGTTTGATTTTAAAAAAGAATGTATCAATTATTGGTGTACATGGACCCGTGCCGAGGGCAACCGCACATCCTACCAAAAATGCTCCGGTGGGTAGTGTTTTTAAAGTTGTGGATGCAGAGAAGCCCTTATTTACTGTTGAGTCGGCTACTCAAATACGAGGGATCCAATTCTGGTATGCTCACCAGGAGTTAAAGGATCCTGCGCGTATTATCAAATATCCACCCACCATTCAGGTGAGTAAAACCAGCAAAACAGAGGGGGTTACACTTTCTAATCTCACTTTTTACGGTGAGTACATAGCAATGGATTTTAATGCTGACCGAAAATTCGCCTGCGAATTGATATTGATCGAGCATTGTTACGGTTATCCGTTAAGTGGAGAGTTTATCAGGATAGACTACTGTTATGACATTCCCCGCATACTGCATTGTCACGTTAATCCCTCTATCATGCGCCAGATGCGCCTGGGCTTTTCAAAGGCAGTAGTAGATGCTGTAGTGAAAAACAAAACCTATGCATTTGCCATCAACAATACTGATAATGCACAACTCATAGATATTTTCACATTCGCCACCTGGGGTGGTATTTATCTTGGTGAAGAAAGTTACGGGCAGCTTACCAACTTCAACCTGGACTGTGTGGTGGTTGGCATTTACAAAGGCGGTAATAATACCAAAAATAGGAATTGGCAGATAGCCCAGGGTTCTATTATAGCCAATGCCGGAACAGTGCTGGAAGATATACATCCCATCATCATAGAGGGGCAGGGGCATACTGCTTTTACAAATGTGGAAGCATTCAGTGGAGACAACGGTGCGCTCACCAATGTAAAACAATCTTATGATTTCATGGAAGTACGCGGTAATAAACGGCTTACTATATCACTTGTGGGGTGTCGCATGCGCAACTACGTGACAAATGAACCAATTACAGTAAAAAATCCCGCAGCCGTGATACAAGCGGTGGCTTGTATAGATAAGAATGAACAGTTATTTAATAAGACCATTGGTAAATAAACAATCATTGCTCACTTAAAACCAAACTAACGATGCAGTACTACTCCCTATCACCACCAGGCAATTAGCTACTATTTAATCGGTAAAGAAACTAAAATTCATCACTCAACAACCATCATATGAAAATATATATGATTGATTTTTTAAGAAAAAACATCTTCCTTTCAAAAAAGGGAATTGTGAGATGTTGCCTGATACTCCTGTTAGGAGTGATACCAGGCTTTTTAATGGCGCAGCAAAAGAAAGTCAGTGGTAAAGTACTGAACGGGGAGGATGGGACAGCACTTCCGGGCGTTACGGTTTCAGCCGGTTCCCTTGTGAGCGGTATCACCGACCAAAATGGTGATTTCAGCGTGACGATCGGCGACAACGTAAAAGAACTTCGATTCAGTTTCGTAGGCAAGAAAGATGTGGTGGAAACAATAGGGGGGAGAGATATCATCAACATTACGATGGTATCTGCAGAAATGGATCTCGGTGAAGTAGTGGTAGTGGGTTATGGCACAAGACGTAAGGAAACGCTTACCGGTGCTGTCAGCAACGTTACCAACAAGGAGATACAAACTTCTACCAACGCAGGGCTTGCTCAAAAATTACAGGGTAAAGTAGCTGGTTTGCAGATCCGCCAATTGGGCGGAGAACCCGGTACTTTCGACAATATGATTAACATCCGTGGTTTTGGTAGCCCGATGTATGTAATTGATGGTATTATAAGGAACGATGCAGGTGATTTTCAACGGTTGAATCCTGAAGATATCGAAAGCATATCTGTTTTAAAAGATGCTTCTGCAGCTATTTACGGGTTTGGCTCTTCCAATGGAGTAATAATTGTGACTACCAAAAAAGGCGCAAGGGGCCGGGCTACTTTCAATTACAATGGCGTATATGGTGTGTTGCAACCCACCAATGTGCCCCGGATGGCTAATGCAGGAGAATGGATGCAAATGAGAAACGATGCGCAATTGTATTCTACAGGCACTCCTTTTGTAACAAAAGAAGAACTGGACAAATGGATAACAGGGGCACCGGGTTACGAAAGCACCGATTGGTATGATGTTACTATGCGCAATCATAGCACCCAACAACAACATAATGTGAGTGCAGCGGGTGGCAACGACAGAACACAATATCATCTTAGCCTGGGTTATGTGGATGAAAATAGCTTTTTACGCAGCAACGATATGGGGTACAAGCGGTATACTATGCGTGCCAACCTAACAACGGAACTGGTAAAAAATCTTCGTGCAGAAGTGTTGGTAGGTGGACGGTATGATCGCAGGTATACACCCGGTGAAAACTTTTTCAATATTTTTAAAGGTACCCGTGTGACCTTGCCTACTGAAAGGCCTTATGCAAACAATAATCCTGACTATCCTCAGGAGGTAACGCCTAGCAATCAGAATCCGTTGATTCTTTCACAAAAGGGAATCACGGGTTATAGCGAAACTGTAAATCGCAACCTTCAATCTTCCTTTGCATTGATATTTGATGTGCCGTATGTAAAGGGACTTAGCTTGAAAGGGGTGGCCGCTTATGATATGAATAGTTATCAGGGAAAAGATGTATCTCGTCCTTACAAACTGTATAATTATGTTGATGGAGAATACCTGGTAAAACCACAACGGGGCGGTACTGCCTCTGGTATAGGCCAGGGATTTGCCAATTACAACCAGCTTACTTTTCAAACCCAGGTGAACTACGAAAATAGTTTTGCTTCTGTACACAATTTTGGTGCTTTTGCAGCCTTTGAACAAAGGCAGGAATGGAATAGGTGGTCAAATCTGAGAAGAACCTATGATGGTTTTTATACGATTGATCAGATAGACAGGGCCAGTACTAACGTAGAGGGTGTTTCTACCGGAGGTAACGAGTCAAGATCCGCTTTCCAGTCTCTGTTAGGACGCATTAATTATGACTACAACAAAAAATACCTGGTAGAGTTTGCTTTCCGCTATATGGGTAATTATACTTACCCACCGGATACCCGTTGGGGATTCTTCCCGATTGTGAGTGGTGGTTGGAGAATTTCGGAAGAAAATTTTCTTAGAAATGTGCATGTAATTTCTAACTTGAAATTGAAAGCATCCTACGGAAAAGTAGGCGAAAATGCGGGGGCACCGTTTCAGTGGATCCCGGGCTTCAACCTGTCAGGTGGTGGCACCTACGAATTTACTGACGGAAGATTGACTACCGGTGCACAGTCTCCGGCGATGTTGAACCCAAGCCTGACATGGGTGAATGCAAAAATGTCGAATATCGGTTTGGAAGTAGGATTGTTTGGCAATCGGCTGAACCTGGAAGTGGATGTATATCGTAGAGAACGCACAGGTTTACCGGCTTACAGAAACCTTTCTTTGCCCAATACATTCGGTACCAGTCTTCCTCAGGAAAATCTAAATTCAGATCGTACACAGGGTATAGAGTTTACGGTTAATCACAACAATCGTGTGGGTGAATTCACGTACGGTGTTAGCGGTAATTTCAACTATGGCCGTACCATGAATCTTTATGTAGAACGTGGACCTTATACCAACAGCATGGATCGCTGGAGAAATGGATGGGATTACCGCTATAATGATATCGTGTGGGCTTACACTTACCTGGGACAATTTCAGAGTATGGACGAAATTGCTAATTATCCACTTCAGAATGGTGATCAGGCTAATATTCGCGAGTTGCCGGGTGATTTTAAATATGCAGATATCAATAATGATGGAGTGATAGATGGTAATGATATGTTGCCGTTGTATACCGGTGCGGTAGGTAACAATGACGATCAGAATGCGGGCGGACGTAAGAATCCACGCATTAATTATGGACTTACTTTGAATGCGGCTTACAAAGGCTTTGATGTCAATATTCTTTTTCAGGGAGCAGCGATGTACACGGTTCGGTTTAGTGAAGTATACGCTGAAGTACTGGCGTTTAGAGGAAATACACCTGCTTATTTCTTCGACAGATGGCATCGGTCAGATCCCTATGACAATAAAAGTGAATGGGTGCCCGGTAAATGGCCGGTTAGCAGATTTAATAATGATGTGGGTAGCATGTATAAAGAGAGTTCTGTATGGCGCAAAGACGCTTCTTACCTGCGTTTGAAAAGCGTGGAGTTAGGGTATACAATTAGTCCGCGCTTGTATAAAGCAGCCGGTATCCAAAAAATAAGAGTATATGCCAACGGCTTTAACCTGTTGACATTTGCTGATGAATTTGTGAAACCATTTGACCCGGAAAGATTGGAAGGTTTGTTCAATGCAGGGTTTAATTATCCCTTGTCCAAGTCTTTCAATTTTGGATTAAATATCACTTTTTAAAACAGACTATTATGATTTCTAATAAATGTAAAATATTATTGCTGTCGGCATCCTTGTTTCTGGCGGGCTGTTCTAAGGTGATGGACATTGAGCCAACAGATCGGTTAACCGCAGGCGTTATTTTTGGAGATCCGGAAGGTGTGAAAGTTTATATGGCGAATTTGTATTACCAGTTGCCTATTGAAGATTTTGCCTATTTCCGGCAGGGTTTTCGTTGGAATACCGGCGATCCAAACAATGGAGGTTTTGCCCCGGCAATGGCTACTGACGAAGCGGCGCACTCTGAGTTTGGAGATTTTCTGGGAAACGATGATTTTCATTGGTGGGACAATGGCTATAAACTGATCCGCGATGTAAATTTATTGATAGATGAAATTCCGGGATTGAAGATTATAGAAGCAGACCGGGCAGCGTTAGTGGGGGAGAGTGCTTTTATCAAAGCCTTTGCTTACTTTGCCTTGGCTAAGCGGTATGGTGGTGTATCGATAATGCGTGAATCGCAGAAATATGATGGTACGATTGAAAGTATTCAGGTACCTCGTAGCACAGAAAAAGAAACCTGGGACTATGTGATGGAATTGTGTGATCAGGCAATTAATAACCTTTCTGAGAGTTTCGATAGTCGGAGGGCAAATAAATGGACAGCCTTAGCACTTAAGTCACGGGCTGCATTACACGCAGCTTCTATTGCTCAGTTCGGAAGCAGGGCGCCCATGTCGGGAGATGCAGTGACGCAAGGGCTGGTAGGATTGGCTGCAGGAGATGCAACAGGGTACTATACCCAATGTATAGACGCCAGTGCGGCCTTGATGAATGCCGGGCGTTTCAGTCTGTTTCAGGCAAGTCCCGCTAATCCCCAGCAGGCCGCAGAAAACTACCGGATGTTGTTTCAGAATCCCAATGGGACGGGTGGTGAAGCTATTATGATAAAAGGATTTGCTGTACCAGGTAACGGTACCGGTCATAACTACGATATCTGGTATCAACCGGCACAAACAGCCAATGGTTGGCCGCATCCGGGTAGAATGAATCCTACACTTGATCTTGCGGATGCATATGAAAGTTATGATAATCCGGGACAAAGTGCGCCTATCGTAACGACCACCGACGGTGTGATAGGAGACTACAACGGTTACAATTCCTCTAAAACTTATATTCGTTTCGATACACCCCACGATATCTTTTTGAACAAGGATGCTCGTTTGTGGGGCACCGCAGTATTGCCCTCTACTACCTGGAAGAATACTAAAATAATCATCCAGGCTGGATTTGTACGTCCGGATGGCAGTGCTGTAATAAGGACCAACGATAATACGACGATCGGCGGTACTACTTATTATACCTACGGCGCAGCCAGTACTTCGCAATATTCTGGTTTCGATACCTATGGTGGCAACAATACCAGAACTGGTTTTTCTTTCAAAAAATTTCTGGACGAAGATTTCGCAGTTAATCCAAGTTGGAACCGGGGGATTACTGATTTCATTGAATTTCGGTATGCAGAAATCCTATTGAACTATGCAGAGGCGGTAGTTGAGAGTGGACAGGGCGATGCGGCGAAAGCGGCACAAGCCATCAATGATCTTCGTCAGAGAGCTGGACATACGGTTGATATTCCTTTAACAGTTGAAAATGTACAAAGAGAAAGAAGGGTAGAACTGGCTTTTGAAAATAAACGCTTTTGGGATTTGATGCGGAGGCGTGAATTCCATACGGAATTTAACAACCGGTACCTGCATGCAATTTTCCCTTTACGCGATTTGACAGCATTACCAGCAGAAAAATACATTTTTGTTCGCGCTAATGTGCCAAATACCAATCCTAAAACTTTCGAACCTCGTTCGTATTACCGTTACATTCCGGGTATTGGGTCTAATGGATTGGTACAAAATCCTCAATATTAATGATAAAGAAATCTGAAATACAATGAACAAGATTAGACTACTATTTGGCTTCCTGGTGTTGGGCTTTACTGCCTGCAAAAAGGATAACTATCAGGGTCCAACAGCTGGTTTGTCGGGACGTTTTGTAGACACCAAAAATGGAGAATTGGTTGAACAGGACATTATCCGCGGAACACAGATACAACTGCTGGAACATGGGTACGACCCCGTGAGCCCCCAGTTTTTAATTGTAAAGACCGATGGCACTTATGACAATAGTCTGTTGTTTGCCAACACCTATACGGTGCAGCCGCTTCGCGGCAATTTTATAGAAGTACCTGCTCAGGAAGTTAACATCAACGGAAAGACTGTACTTGATTTTACGGTAACACCCTATATAAGAATACAGAATGCACAGGTAGCGATAGATGGTAATAAGATAAAAGCCTCTTTTTCTATAGAGCAAACTGTAATTAACAATGTCAAAAAGATTGGCTTATACGCCCATTCCGATGCCCGTGTAGGAGAACCCATGCGACTGGTTGCAGCCGAGCAGGATCTTAATGCAGTAGCTGATCCTTCGATGGTGTATGAATTGGAAATAGATCTTCCATCCAACAGTAATAACCTCAAACCTGGCAATAGCTACTACTTCCGGGTGGGGGCGTTGATTGATGTTGGCGAAGCGAAACTCAACTATGCACCGGCGGTTAAATTAAATATTAATTAGTTGCAGATTAATTCATATGCCAGTACACAGTGTGCTGGCATATGGATTTGCTAAAATCTATTAGCATGGTAAGAAAAAAATATTGGCTTCTATTGCCTGTTATTTGCCTGAATATTTTCTGCTCCGGAAAGCCGTCCGCGCAACCTAACCCGGAGCCAGAGCCGGAACCCGAAGAAATTATATATGATGAAACCGGGCTGGAATATACCTCTTATTCCAACCTGGTAATGGCTGGTTACCAGGGTTGGTTTGCTGCCGAGGGGGATGATTCCAATAGGGGATGGTACCATTATCAGAATGGCAGTTGTGGTGGTTTTAAACCAGGCTGTTCGGGCGTGGATTTTTGGCCGGACATGAGCGAGTATACAAAAAGCTACACCTCTCCATTCAGTTTTGCAAATGGTGACAATGCGCCTTTGTACAGTTCTTATGATGAAGAAAGCGTTGACCTGCATTTTAAGTGGATGAAGGAATACGGAATAGATGGCGTCTTTATGCAAAGGTTTATTGCAGAAGTTAAGCCTTCCAATGCTGCCGGGAAACGACACTTTAATAAAGTGTTGGAGAATGCACTGAAGGCCGCAAAAAAATATAATAGGGCTATATCTGTTATGTATGATTTGAGCGGTGCGAGTCCGGAAGATGTTGCCTATATAGAAAAAGATTGGGAGGAATTGCAACAATTGTTTTCCTTGTTTGATAATGTTAAAAACCCAACCTATCTGCGCCACAATAAAAAACCATTGGTAGTGTTATGGGGCGTTGGTTTCAATGATGGGCGCCGCTACAATACGGCGCATGTTAGCGAACTGGTGGACAAGATAAAAGGTTCACGCAAGAGAGTATCTGTAATGTTGGGCGTACCTTACTATTGGCGGAGTCTGCAGAATGATACAGAAAACAATCCGAAGCTGCATGAGCTGATTAAAAAAAGCGATATCATTATGCCCTGGGCGGTTGGCCGATATAATAGCAACAACTATAGTACTGTAGCGGGTGCACAATTGGCCAGTGATATTCAGTGGTGTGCCGCTAACCAGGTGGATTATGTACCACTGGCATTTCCGGGTTTCAGTTGGGGAAATCTAAAAAATAATGACGATGAATTCAATGCCATTCCCCGTTTGAAAGGAGAATTTTTATGGAAACAAATTGCCGGCGCAAAAATGTCCGGAGCAAAGTCTTTGTATGTGGCTATGTTTGATGAGATAGACGAAGGCACGGCCATTTTTAAATGTGCAAAGGAAAACGAGTTGCCACTACATGGCAATAAACGGTTTGTAGGAATAGAAGAAGACCTTGATAGTGATTATTATCTTTGGTTGACAGGCGAGGCTGGTAAATGGTTTAGAAATGAACAGACATACACAGCGACAAAACCTGTAAGAGAGTAAGACAAGATAATTTGTAAATGATAAACCCGGATAGGCGACAAGCTATTCGGGTTTATCATTTTACTTACTCATCTGAAAAATGCTGCTGCTGTCCGCTAATAAAAAAATCGCCTCAAAGTTTGAGGCGATTTTTTTATTAAAATGATATAATCATTATTCTGCTTTCGCTTCTTCTGCAGCCGGAGCTTCTTCAACTGGTGCGGCGGCCTCTTGCTTTGTTTCCTCTGCTTTAGCGGCGCCTTCTGCTTTTTTAGTAGTACGACCACGACGAGTTCTTTTAGTGGTAGTAGCTGCTTTATCAGTACCTTTCACATATACTTCGTTGAAGTCAACCAACTCGATGAGTGCTGTTTCTGCATTATCACCTAAGCGGGTACCCAATTTAATAATACGGGTATAACCCCCGGGGCGACCTGCTACTTTAGGCGCTACAACGGTGAACAGTTCCTTTACAACTTCTTTATTTTGCAATTGACTAAACACCAGACGATGGTTGTGGCTGATCTGTTCTTTACTCTCGGTTTTCTTTGTTTTAGTGATCAACGGTTCCACGTATATACGCAACGCTTTTGCTTTGGCTAAAGTGGTTACAATTCTCTTGTGAGTGATCAACGCATTGGCAAGGTTTTTCAACAATGCCTTTCTGTGAGAAGCTGTTCTACTTAAATTATTGATTTTGTCTCCGTGACGCATGACTTTTTGTTTTTACATCGATTTTTTTACCGATGTGATTATTAAATACTATCTGTACCGTGTCAAAGAATTACAGATAGCATCTGTGCCGAAACACAGATTATTGTAATTATAACAATTCTTCTTTATCTAAACCCAGCTTAGCCAAATCCATTCCAAAGTGTAGTGCCCTTTCTCCCAATACCTGCTCTATTTCAGCCAATGATTTCTGACCGAAGTTGCGGAATTTCATCAGATCTTCCTGCTCGTATTGTACCAATTCGCTTAAGCTGTTGATTTTTGCAGCTTTCAAACAGTTGAAAGCACGCACACTCAGGTCCAGATCTTCCAGCGGTGTTTTCAACACTTTGCGTAATTGCAATACCTGCTCATCTACTACATCTTCTTTTTTGTCTTCTTTGCTGTCGAAAGTAATATTTTCGTCAGTAATGATCATCAGGTGCTGAATCAGGATCCGGGAAGCTTGTTTAACAGCTTCTTCGGGATGAATAGTACCATCTGTTTCTACTTCCATCAATAATTTTTCGTAGTCAGTACGTTGTTCCACACGGAAGTTTTCGATACTGTATTTTACGTTTTTGATGGGGGTAAAAATAGAATCTGTAGGGATGTATCCAAAAGGAGCATCTTTTACTTTGTTGTCTTCAGAAGGTACATACCCGCGACCTTTGCCGATAGTGATTTCGATGTTCAGTTTGGCAGAAGGATCGAGTGTACAAATCAGCAACTCTGGATTCATTACCTGAAATGATCCGGTAGCTTCTCCTATATTGGCAGCAGTAAACTCACTTTTTCCTTTGATAGAAATTGTTAGTTTCTCCTGATTTACATCTGTATCAAGAATTTTCTTGAAACGAACTTGTTTCAGATTCAGGATAATTTCGGTTACATCTTCTGTAACGCCAGGCAGTGTTGCAAACTCATGATCAGCTCCTTCGATGAAGATACCCACAATTGCATACCCTTCTAATGAGTTCAGTAAAACCCTGCGCAAAGCATTTCCGATGGTAACTCCATACCCCGGCTCTAACGGACGGAATTCAAAAGATGCTTCAAATTCATTCGCTTTTTGAAGTATGATTTTGTCCGGCTTTTGGAAATTTAAAATGGCCATATTTAAATTTCAGTTTTAAGTTTTATATCCTCGTTGTATACGTTGGATATTATGAATAATAGAAACACTATTTTACAATTGTTGAATCTTCCTCCGCTATTACTTAGAGTACAACTCTACGATCAGTTGTTCCTTGATGTTTTCAGGAACACTTTCTCTCTCAGGGAAGGTAATGAACGTTCCGGTTAAGGTAGATTCATTCCAATCCAGCCAGTTGAACTTAGGATTCTTTCCTTTGATTTGGCTGGTAACAGCAGTATTTCCCCGGCTCTTATCTTTCAACCCGATGATGTCACCTGCTTTCAATCTGAAAGAAGGAATATTTACTACATCGCCATTTACCGTTACATGCTTGTGAGCTACCAATTGTCTGGCAGCGGGGCGGGATGGAGCAATACCCAAACGATATACTGCGTTGTCCAATCTTGCCTCCAGTAACCTGATAAGGTTTGCACCGGTAACACCACCAAGACGAGCAGCTTCCTCAAATGTTTTGCGGAACTGACGCTCCAGCAAGCCGTATGTATATTTCGCTTTTTGTTTTTCTTTCAACTGAAGTGCATATTCACCTGGTGCTTTACGTCTTTTAGAAGGACCGTGCTGACCTGGAGGGAAGCTTCCCTTAGTAAGCCATTTACCATTTCCCAGAATGGGTTCGCCAAAAATGCGTGAGATTCTTGTTTTTGGGCCTGTATACCGTGCCATAATTTATTTTTTGATTTTTTAGTGTAAGATGGGCGATCATTAAAAATCTAAAATCAATCGCACACCTGTTTTTAAATTTGGTTGTTGACTGAGCGATTGCTGAATAATGTCAGCAATCGCTCAATCAACAACCAACAATATATTATACTCTTCTTTTCTTTGGAGGACGGCAACCGTTGTGTGGAAGAGGTGTGATATCTTTAATAGTGTTTACTTCGATACCGCTTCCGGCCAATGCACGGATAGCACCTTCACGACCTGCTCCGGGGCCTTTTACAAACACATCCACTCTCTTCAATCCTGCATCCATAGCTACTTTTGCAGCGTCAGAAGCAGCCATTTGTGCTGCATAAGGGGTGTTCTTTTTGGAACCTCTGAATCCCATTTTACCAGCACTGCTCCAGCTAATAACCTGACCGGTTTTATTGGTTAAGCTGATGATAATATTGTTGAAAGTAGCAGAGATATGAGCATCGCCATATGCATCCACTTTCACCACTCTTTTTTTTGCTGAAGCTTTTGCGCTGTTCTGTTGTCCTTTTGCCATAGTTGTTTACTTAGGTAATCTTTTAAATATTTAATTACTATTTCGAATAGCCCCTCCCCGGGAAGTAAACCGGATCCGGCGACGACTCTATTTATTACTTCTTAGTTGCCTTTTTCTTACCAGCTACTGTCTTACGTTTGCCTTTACGGGTACGTGAGTTTGTACGGGTACGCTGACCGCGCAAAGGAAGTCCTTTACGATGACGCAATCCACGGTAACAAGCGATATCAAGCAGACGCTTTATGTTCATTTGCACTTCCGAACGCAACTGACCTTCTACCTTCAGCTCATTGGTGATAGTGCTACGAATAGCATTCAACTCATCATCATTCCATTCGTGCACCTTTTTGTTCAAATCAATATTTGATTTTTCCAAAATGTACTGAGCAGTGGAGCGACCAATACCATAGATATAGGTAAGTCCTATTTCTCCTCTTTTATTCTTAGGTAAATCAACACCGGCAATACGAGCCATAAAGATTCTAAATTTTAAATTTCAAATTAATTATTAACCTTGTCTTTGTTTGAAGCGGGGATTCTTTTTGTTGATAACAAACAACACACCCTTCCTTCTTACGATTTTGCAATCGGCACTACGCTTTTTAATTGATGCTCTTACTCTCATTGTTTTGAGTTTTATTTATACCTGAATATTATTCTTCCCCTGCTCAAATCATATGGACTCATCTCTACTCCCACTTTATCACCCGGTAAAATCCGGATATAGTGCATCCTCATTTTTCCCGAAATTGTAGCCAGAATCTCATGTCCGTTTTCCAACTTAACCTTGAACATCGCATTGGATAAGGCTTCTATGATAATTCCGTCTTGTTTAATGAGTGCTTGTTTTGCCATATTGTTTTTGGGTGCGCAAAGATACGACTATTACGCTAAATATAAAAATATATACAAAGGATATTAAACATCCTTTGCTTTAAGAAGCCGCAAAGATACTAAATTACAAGCAAAAACAACACAAATATCCGCTAGACCTCCATAATCATAAAAATAATTTTCTGATTATAAGTTATATATAGATTAAATAATAACAATATTTTTTATATTGCCTATTTCTTTTCCTTATCACCAATTTGAAGAGTAATGGGCTGCTTCCTGTAAACTTTCACTTTTTTACCGTCCTGCTCAGCCGGTACCCAAAGGGCAGGGGAGGACTTTATTACCCGCACGGCTTCCTCTTCAATACCGTAACCTAAGGCGGTCAGCGGTTCCACCTCTGCGATGGAGCCATCAGTTGCAATGATAAACTGTATAATAACGGTGTATTTTCCGGCCGGGGCCTTTTTTTTGATTCTTTTTAACTCCAGATTATCGGCTATGTATTGCATCCAGGCTTTTTCACCACCCCTGTAGTACGCCTCCTTTTCAATTTTTACAAAACTATTGCCTGCTGCTGCAGTGTCTTCAACAGTTTGTCCCACGACAATTGAACAATAATGCGACAAAACCAATACGATTGAAAAAAAGTGGAGGTGTCTGGTCAACATAAAAGCAGATTATAAGGCAAATGTAGAATTTTTACGATTCTGCATTCAGGCATTTTTTGTACTTTACCTGCTTATTACTAACTTATTACCTTATGAGCGATTCCTCTCGTTTGAACCGTACCCTTGGTCTAAGGCTGGCAATAATAATAGTAGTAGCCAATATTATTGGTTCCGGTGTGTATAAAAAGGTGGCCCCCATGGCCAACGACCTGCATTCGGCAGGCTGGATTTTATTGTGCTGGCTATTGGGAGGCATTATCACCTTAATTGGTGCATTGAGCAATGCCGAAATAGCGGGCATGATGGCGGATACGGGCGGAGAATATGCTTACTATAAAAAGATTTACGGACGTTTTTTTTCGTTTCTATATGGTTGGTCAAATTTCACCGCCATTAAAACGGCTGCCATATCCGGGATCGCTTATGTATTTGCCCAATCACTCAATAGTATATGGGCTATTCCTCCTATACTGGAATCCTGGAGCGAGATACAATTTCTTATTTTCAAGCCTTTTGCCGATTTCAATATTAAACTGGTTGCCATTCTGCTGGTGTTGGTGCTCACCTTTCTAAATACCAGGGGTATAAAAGCTGGTGCCAGGTTGAGCTCTGCTATAGTTGTTATTATTATGGCCGGTATTGCCGTACTGGTATTTTTTGGGTTATCCAGCTCCGAGGCAGACATCAGTCGAGCATTTGAGTTTAATACAGGCGGTGCTTCCACTGTAAGTTTCAGCACCATATTTACTGCTATGCTGGCGGCGTTTTGGGCGTATGAAGGGTGGAACTCTGTAGGCTATTTGGGGGGAGAAATTAAAGAACCACACAAGAATGTCCCCAAGAGTATCACGTTAGGATTGCTGGCCGTCATCACTGTTTATATGCTGGCAAATATTGCCTATCTCTCCCTGTTACCCATGTCTGCGTTGCAGGAAATACACAATACCGGTAGTATAGCTGCGGTGGAAGCGATGAAAGTGTTCTGGGGTAACGGCGGTGGTTTATTTATGTCTGTATTGATACTGATATCTACATTGGGATGTACACACGCCACCATATATAGTAGTGCCCGCATATATTGCGCTATGGCAGACGAAAAGCTGTTTTTCAAAAGGGCCGGTAAACTCAATAAGGCAAAAGCCCCGGGCAATGCCCTGATCATGCAGGGGATATGGGCCTGCGTATTAATAATGTCGGGATCATTTGATCAGTTAACGGATATGTTGATTTTTGCGGCCTTCCTTTATTATGGAGCTACCAGTGTTGGCGTTTTTATACTCCGCAAAAAAATGCCGGACGCCCATCGTCCCTATAAAGTATGGGGCTATCCGGTTATTCCGGCTATCTTCATTGCATTTTGTATTTTACTGATTGCAAACACCATAAGGGAACGCCCGGAGGAGGCCGGCGTGGGGCTGACATTGATTTTTATCGGAGTACCATTTTACTGGTCGTTTAATAAAACGCTGAAAAATGATCAGGGGTAATCCCACCCTTACAGAAAGTAACCGAAACGATTTGAAAAACGGTGTTTTGTATTGGAGTTTGTTAGACCTTGCTGCTCTTCGAAAAATAAGATGGTACTAAAAAAACTTAAATGGGTAATGGACTTCTGTCTGTCTGGAGTCACTATCCCGAATTCAACAGGAAGCCGAGTATATTCTTAAACCAGACGTCCACAATCGATGTTGAGCTAAACCCTACCGTATTTATTACTTGACTTCTCGCCTATAGATATACTCACTTTTCGAAGCATCAACGATCATTATTTCGTTGAATTCATAATTTTTAGAAAGTGTTATTTTACTTATCTCAAATATTTTTTGCAATGTCAATGTGTCTATTATTCTCGGGAGAATGAGGTTGATCGTTAAAAAGGGATAGTCTCCCTCTTTCCACAGGTTCATATCAACTCTCTTACTTTTTGTCAGTTCTTTAAGATTTTCCTGAATCGTTGCCTCCGTCAGATATTTTCCGGTGTGAATAACTTCGCCACCATACGAATATTTCCATTCTCCTATAGGAATACCTTTTGAATATTCAAATATTGAAACATGCTCCCTTGCAACTCTTTTCTCATCAGCCGGTGTAATACTCTGATATTTTCCATCTAAAATTTTCCCGCTCGAAGAGTCTATATAGAGTCCGTCATTAATCTTCACATTTTCGTATGATATATTTTGTCTGCATGAAATTGCCAATATCGAAAAGAACAAAAAAAAGTAGTAGAATTTCATTTGAAGTGTTTCTCAATATTGTTGCAAGGCTAGCGCCATTATTTCATCTCAGCAAAAAACTGGTGAAAATATGGAATCGTCTCGATGCCTTTGTAGTAATTGAACACATCATATTTTTCGTTGGGCGAATGCAGGTTATCACTGTCTAACCCAAATCCCATGAATACGATTTTTATACCCAACTCCTGTTCAAACAGCGCACAGATGGGGATACTCCCACCGCCACGCACCGGAATCGGCGACTTGCCGAAAGTAGTTTCTATGGCTTTTGCTGCTGCCTGGTAGGCTGTAGAATCAATGGGGGTCATATAGGGTTCGCCACCGTGATGCTCGCTGGCCTTAACAGTTACCCCAGCCGGTGCTATACTGGTAAAATATTTCAACAACTTTTCAGTGATATCTGCTGCAGATTGGTTGGGCACCAGTCGGGCAGAAATTTTAGCAAACGCTTTGGACGGCAATACCGTTTTAGCACCCTCGCCTGTATACCCGCCCCAGATACCGTTTACTTCAAGGGTAGGCCTTATACCGGTTCGTTCATTAGTGGTAAATCCTTTTTCTCCCCAGACTGCATTAATACCCAGATCTTTTTTATACGCAGCTTCGTCAAATGGTGCTGCGGCCATTAGTTTCCGTTCTTCGGGAGTTGCTTCTACCACATCATCATAAAAGCCCGGAATGGTGATATGGTTATTTTCATCGTGACAGGAAGCAATCATTTTCGCCAGGATGGTGGCAGGGTTGGCTACCGCCCCACCATACACGCCGCTGTGCAAATCGCGGTTGGGCCCCGTCACTTCTACCTCTATATATGATAAACCTCTCACCCCTATATCGATGGAAGGGGTATCCATACTTATCATAGCGGTATCACTGATAAGTATCACATCGGCTTTTAGCAACTCTTTATGCCCCTTGATAAATTTGGCCAGATTGGGAGAACCAATTTCTTCTTCGCCTTCAATGATAAACTTAATATTGGTGGAGAGTGAATTGGTTTTTACCAGCGTTTCCAATGCTTTTACATGCATATAAAATTGCCCCTTGTCATCGCAGGCACCGCGGGCAAAAATTTTCCCTTCTTTTATTACAGGCTCAAACGGACCGCTATGCCAAAGTTCCAGCGGATCTGCTGGTTGTACATCGTAATGCCCGTACACCAATACCGTTGGTTTGGACGCATCAACTATTTTTTCGCCATACACCACCGGATGTCCTTCCGTAGGATAGATATCTGCCTTATCTGCTCCAGCCTCCAGCAGTCTTTGCTTCACGGCTTCGGCACAAGCGTTCATATCGCCTTTGTGTTCGGCTTTCGCACTAATAGAAGGAATTCGCAACAGTTCCAATAGCTCCTCTAAAAAACGGTCTTTGTTAGCTGTTTGATAATCTTTCCACTCTTTCATCGTGACAATCGTTTACAAGTTAAATATTGATTATGCTGAGTTTCTACCGGCATTGATAATGCCGAATGAGCAACGCATCACCAGCTTTTCATAGGTCTTTTTTAAAGGCGAATCTATCTGTGCTTCTTCGAGTTCTCTCACTTTCGTTATAGCATATTGTTGAATGGTTACCAACGGCAACACAATTCTTTCCCGCATCTCTACAGACAACTGCTCTACCGGGTAATCCGCCATTAACTCATTTTTGCCTGTTAACTTGAAGATGTATTGTTTGGTGAGTTCATACTCATCGTGGATCTTGTTCCATATTTCACCATACTCCGGATCTTTGGAGAGAAAGGTTGTCATAGGGAAATTACATTTCTTCATAGACATCTCACAGTTGCCTATCAGGGTCTTAAAGAACGTAGAGTTGTCGTAGAGATTTTTAACATCATCCCACCTGCCGACATCATCCAGTGCTTTAAAAGCAGTACCAACACCAAAGTAGCCGGTTACGTTTTGTTTCAGCTGACTCCAGGCACCCACGAAAGGAATGGCTCTTAAGTCCTTTAGTGACAATTTTCCGCCACCGCCTCTTTTTGCCGGGCGGCTACCAATATTGGTTTCGGCGTAAAAGCGTAATGGGCTGGCGTGTGCCAGATAATCCAGAAATTTCGGATCACTCTTCAGTGCTGAATAACTATTCAATCCTATTTCCGACAATTGTTGGATCAACTCTTTTTCGTTCTCTTTCAAAATGGTTTTGGGAGAAGAAAAAACTTCGTTGGATATCCCTGCATTGATCAATTGTTCTATATTGAATTGTGCAGAATCGATAGTGCCGAAATTAGAACTGACTGTTTGACCCTGGATGGTCAATTGTATTTCTTCGTTTTCGATATTTTTACCCAGGGAAGCATAGAATTTATGTGTTTTTCCTCCCCCTCTTGCCGGAGGACCACCTCGTCCGTCAAAGAATACCACGTTCACTCCATTCTGCCTGGATATTGCGGTCAGCTCCTCTTTTGCTTTGTAGATACTCCAATTTGCCATCAGGTAACCGCCATCTTTGGTGCCATCGGAAAAACCAAGCATAATAGTCTGGATATTATTGCGACGTTCCAGATGCTGCCTGTATTGTGGGAGTGTATACAATTGCTGCATAATAGCTGCAGCATGTTGCAGGTCGTCAATGGTTTCAAAAAGCGGAACAATATCTATGGTAAGGTTCTCCGACTTCCATCCGCTCATCAAAAACAGTCCGTACACTTCCATTGCATTCAGCGCACTATTACATTGGCTGATGATATACCTGTCGCAGCCCTCTTCTCCGTTGGAGGCTTGTATTTGTTTTAATACACCCATCACACGCAAAGTGTCTTTGTGCACATCATCCTCCAGTATTTCCGGTTGTACCGTTTCCCTTGCCTTCAACAGAAGTTGTATTTTACCGTCTTCGTCCTGATCAACATAGCCCGGTAATATCGAAGTGGCATTTGCTATCTTGTCAACTATTTTTGAATGCACAGTACTATCCTGCCGGATGTCGAGCGAGGCAAAATGAAAGCCAAACACCTCCACTTTGTTGATAAGCGTCTCCACCATTTCTACAAACAACCCGTTATGATCATGTATCAGGGTGTTCTTGATATCGTTGAGCGTACCCAGTATTTCGGATTTGGTGAGGTCGCTGATATGCCCAGGTACGAACACATTATTATATAATTTGGTTTCCAAATCCTGTAGCGGGGCTTCTACTCCTTTAAAAGTCAGGCGCCTTTTCAACCGACGCACTTCCAGATAGTAGGATCTCAGGATACTCTCTCGCAACGCTCCCGCTACTTTTACGGTGGTATCTGTGGTTACAAAAGGGTTTCCATCTCTATCGCCGCCCGGCCAAAAGCCCATACGGATAATGGGATTTTTTGAATTGTCTGCATCCGGCATATTGGCTTTGATGGTTGCGAGAATTCTGCCGGCTGCGTAGTAAAATATATTCTCCAGGTACCAAATCAGGCTCACAGCTTCATCAAACGGTGTAGGCTTCACCTTTTTGAAGAAAGGCGTTTTACCTAACTGTTGCAGATACATATTAATTTTTGTCAGGTTGTTTTCTGCCATGGCCCTGGTGAGGTCGTGAATGATTCCCAATACAGGACCAGGATAAAACTGCGTTGGATGTGCCGTTAACACCATCCGGATATTAAAGGATTCAATCTTCTTTTTTACTTCTTCTTCCTTTTCAAACTTTGTAATGTCCGAAAACAGGCTCTTAAGGGTTCCTGGTCCGTTCATGTCGTTTACAAACGTAAAAGCAGCATCTTCCAGCGCATCAAATAACACCACCTGCCGTTCTACATACTGTACAAAACGAAAGAGGAGATCCAGCCGCTCTTCTTCCTTTGAATAAGTGGTATGTTTACTGAAAAAGTCGTCTATGATCTGCGCCGGGCTTCTTTTTTTAGTATATTCTTCTTCGCAATAGCTTAACAAAAGTGCCAGCAATATGCCTGTTTTCTCAATCCTGTGAAAAGGCAGCGAAGTAAAAAGACTATTGTATAACTGAAATTTTCTACCAACCAGATTCCAAAACTGTCCTAAAGATGACGTAGACGAACTTAAAGTCATTGTTTTTTACTTAAGATTCAATGTTGTAGCCTGCTTGCAGGCCTTTTGCGTATAGCCGATTTGACGTTCCAGGCATTTGACTGTCCGGACTTCAACGGCAAGTTAACCAATCAAAAACGAAATCGGATGCCGGCTTTATTTTCCGGTAGATTTCATAGTATGCAAGCAAG
Organism: uncultured Terrimonas sp.; assembly: GCA_964604365.1. GTDB lineage: Bacteria > Bacteroidota > Bacteroidia > Chitinophagales > Chitinophagaceae > Agriterribacter. The sequence goes on along the minus strand of CAZRYS010000001.1, from coordinate 134,528 downwards.
TCGTAAGGTGCGTGAAATTAATTAAAAAAGCGGAAATTTTTAGGATAATAGCTTATTTGTCAAAACTCATAAACTCCGTATAATGTCGAAAAATGCCCCTTCCCCCGCCGTTTTAAAGCGCGCCTGTTACTTTATATTCCGTAATTCGTTCCAACATATTATACATTGCTGCTATCCATCCTTTCTTCGCCGCTTTTAGCCAGGAGTAAATATGAAATAAAAAAGCCGAAGAAGTAATAATACGTACTATCCTTTCTAAGAATCTACGTTATTTACTTCATGCAGGGGGATTCTAAATATAACTGTCACGCCGTTTTCATTGAGGATTTCCAGGCTGCCTTTTAAAAAACCTAACCTTTTTTTCATATTCCTTAGTCCGTTGCCTACGGACTGCTGACTACCAACATCCATTCCTTTACCATTGTCTTTGATTACGATTTTCAACACATCCGTTATCTCTAAATCTATATTAATATGTGTCGACCCCGAATGTTTTACTGTATTATGCAGTGCTTCTTTTACAGCCAGGAAAATGTGTCTTCTGGAGTCGCCGGGAATACTGATATCCGGAATATGTTCGGGTGCTGAAAGTGTACAATTGAACCCAACCTGATCCATAAAACTCATTGAGTATTCTCTTATATAGGAGATCAAGCCGGGTAGGTCATCGTTCAGGTGATTTAGCGACCATACAATCTCGTTCATGGACTGAACAAGACGTTCTGAATTTTCCGAAATCCGCTCCAGTTCTTTCATGTGTTCGCCGCCCATTTTTTGTTGCACCATGTCGCTCATCAGTTTTATACCAGACAAACCATCTCCCAGCTCCAGTTTTAATTCGTGAGAGATTTCATTGCGCACGGCATTCAGGTCTGATAGCTGTTTTTCGTTATCAAGCAATTGTTGGTTTACGAGCTGGCTCGAAACGGTGGAAGAGTCCAGAATTTGTTTTGATTTATAGATTAAGCCTACATTCAGACAAATGAGTTCCAAAATCACACCCATTTGTAAGAAGAAAATACCTTTTAGTTCACCAGGAAGAGTGTCCGGAAAAAGATTTCGATAAATGAGATTACAGATAGCACCTGAAGCCATAAAGAAACTACCGGTTACCAAAAACTTTACAAGTGTAGAACCCGTTTTTAGTGCTTCGAAGAGCGCATACACAAAAAATAAAAAAAATGCCAGTGATATACTTAGATGTACAATCCGTTGAAACTGGTTGTTGCCCGCCAAAAGAGTCCACACCAGCGTTATTACAGTGTAGCCCATCATCAACCTGCTGACAAATTTTATAGAAACATCCAGCTTGGAAATAAGTTCCGGTGCATTCACAAACCAACGACCGAATTCTATGTATATACATAGTGCAAGGTAAACGACAGCATTATTTAAAACAGATTCATGTATCTGATAACCGCCTATATGTAAATAGTGATTCTCTACCCGGTATCGAAGAAGGAAATATAGTCCTATTACTATAGAATAAAAAGCATATAACAAGTGTTCACGTCTGCGGAAAAAATACCATTGTACGAGCGCATACAACACCTGAAACATCAATATCCCCAATATCAGAGGCTCAGATAACATAAGTAGCATTAAGGTTAACCAAGAAATGGACCGATTTTACGAAAATATTGTTTTTGCGCTCAATAAATCGAATTTATCTCGCAGAAAAAATATTTGTTTCGTTTATGGTATCAATAAAGCACATAATACCTGTGCATACCAGCGTGCCAGGTAGTCGTTAGGGTGATTGATATTATTACCGGTCATATCCTGGTATGGCTTGTGTTTCAGGAGCTCTTCGTGGATGGAAGTCATATCTGCGATAGCTACTCCGGTGGTGCCGAGCGCTCTAACCGGTTGCAGATATTCTTTCTGTATCTGGCTATGAATAGCATCAGGATTGGCTAACATAGTAGCGATCACTATAAACTCACAAGATGGATGTGCTGCTTTCACCTTTTGTATGATACCTTTTATTTGTGTAATAAAAATATCAGGCGGCACTTTGCCAGAACCATCGTTCATACCAAATCCGATTACCACGAGATCTGGCTTTTCAGGATTTACTAATGCGGCCGCATTCTCCAGGCCCCACTGGGCAGCCATTCCTCCCTTTGATACATTTTTATGTTCTATTCTTCCCGAATAATGCTGTTGCAGGTTATACACTATCATATCTGGCCAAGTCGGGAGAAAAGGAGCCTGGTTTTGTATAACACTGGAGTTGGCTCCGGTTTCGATACTATTGCCATAGAATACTATTTTTAAAGAACTTCCGCTTTGTAACTTCGATATCGTAGCGGGCAAAGTTTGTTCTGCTAGTCCCGGAACAGGCCCGTTCCATGTGCTACCCCTTTGCTTTACATAGGTAACGGCCAACTGCCTGGATTGCAATAATCCCTTTTCACTAAATAACACATAATAGCCATCTTTCTTACCCGGCAGAGAAATCCCCTCCTTCTTCCCGGAAAATAATAGTTCATCTTCTCTAAAATAGGGAATGGAACTCCCGGCTGTTAGTATGATTGCTCCATTTTTATATTTCCAGTCTCTATTCCTTTTGTATTCCTTTTGCAGGTAAGTATCCTTTACCGACAATATTTCTTTGGCACGAAACAAAAGCTTTCCTTCTACCGTTTCTCCTTTTTTTATCGGTTGAACAGCCTCACTATAGACAGTGTCTTTTTTCCAAAACGGGGTAAGATAATCGGATAGTTCCAGATAGTTTGTCCATCGTCTCTCTTGTTGGGCGAAAGAAAGCTGATAACAGCAGAGGAGCGGGATTAAAAAAACTCCGTACCTGCTTTTTTTAAAACCTATAATTAAATATTGATAATTCATCAGCATCATCTAAAATGTATTTTTACAATATTTTACCAGGCGTCATATGTACCCGTAATATGAATCAATCGGGTTGGTATTCTGCATGGTTTTTTCCTCCGATTTTTTCCATTTGTTGCTGTTCGGTCGGCTGTTCTCGTCGCTATATCTAACAGCATTGTGGCCTATTAAACCAGTCACATTAATAGACAAATTTACAAAATTCAACATCGTTAACTACTTCCTTCTGTGGAATTTTGGCAAGCCACAATTTCCTGTTATCACGGTAGTCACACTGTCAGTGAAATTTAATATTTGAAGAAGCGGAGTTTGAAATAAACAAGCGTCCCTAACCGAAATGCCAGATGCTCAAAACATGCATCAAAAAAGCCATTCAGGTTTTCCAACGCATATTTTGAGCGAATGGCAGAAGAAATGAATCTGCCAGAATCCGCTAGAATTTTATAGTTTGTAGTACTTTTTTAAACTGATAATCCACCACTACCTCGATGAAATAGATTCCTTTCGGCAAACTACTAAAATCTAATTTCTCACTTACAGTGATATCATCTTTTAGAAATTCTGTTCTCTTTTCTAACTTACCCCCCATATTGAACACACTTACGATTGTCCTGCCCTTTAGAAGTCCTGTCAATTCAATTATACCTTCCGATTGCAACGGATTAGGATATATTCTTACATCGGGGGTATTGTCTGGTTTGGCTGCGGCAATGGGCGGTATAGGTGCGGGTTTAACCGATATTCTTATGGATGCTTTTGATATGCTTTTCCCATCTGTTACTTCCAGTTCATACACATAATTACCTTCCGAAAGGTTCTTTAATACAACTTTAGCACCGGTATTATTTTCGAGTACGGCGCCGTCGGGTCCTGAAACTTTATTCCAGCTAAAGCTGCTTATCTCACCCAGGGAAGCGGAGCCATCCAATATTACTTCGTTGACCGGTAAGCTTATTGTAATTGTATCGGATACCACCGCCTTCACGGGTTCAGTAGCCGCTCTTACTCTTACCAACATCGTGTCTGCTGCTATGGTACCGTTATCACTTCTAACGGTAATTTCGAATTGATAACTTCCTTCTTTTAATTGGGAAACTTCGGTGACGGCTTGAGCAGGATTTAATATCAGGACTTCATTACCGGATACTAACTTCCACGTGTACTCGATAATAGAACCGGACCCTGATCTGGATCGGCTGCCATCCAATATAACCGTAGTTTGAGGCAATGTTATTTCTATATCATCACCGGCATTGGCTATGGGTGGCGGTGGGGCGTTTACTTCTACGGTTACTATATCTGTCGCCGATAATCCTTTATCGTCCACTACTTTTAATTCAAATCGGTAAACACCGGCGACAAGACCAGATACAACCGTTGTAATATTATTCTGAGATTCTATCCTTGCTGCTGTCGGACCTGACAGTTGCTGCCAGGAATAACTGACGATTTTTCCCTGAGCACTTGACCGATCTCCATTAAGGGTTATGTAGTTCAAGGGCAGCATAATGTTTTTATTGTCTCCGGCTACTGCTACCGGGGCTATTGACATTGGTTTTACCGTAACCACCAGCTTAGCTGTAGCTCGCAGTCCGGCTTCATCTGTCACCTCCAATTGAAATTCATAGACGCCTTCAACCAGGTCTATGGCTTTTGCAACAGGTAACTTCTCATCTGTAATACTTCCACCATCCGGACCGGATAATTTGGTCCACTGAAAGTTTTTTATGCTACCATTACCCGAAGAAGATTTAGATCCATCAAGGGTGACGCTATTCAGGGGAAGTGTGAGTAAGATATCCTTGCCGGCATTCGCTGTCGGAGGAAGTGGTGCCGCCTTTACGGTAATTGTTATTGTTGCAGTGGCTGACTTTCCATTGTTATCTGTAACCTTCAACTGGACCACGTAAGTGCCTGCCTGTAACCCGGACACATTTGTGATGGCATTTGACGGTGAAAGTATAACAGGGGAGGTTGGTCCCGAAATAAGAGACCAGGCATAGCTTGATATCGTACCGGAAGGTGCAGACGATCCGGTTCCATTCAGGGTTATCGTATTTACAGGCAGTGTAATGGTCTGAGCAATTCCCGCATTCGCCACAGGAGGTAATAAGGCAGGTTTTACTACGATAGAAACCACCGATGTAGCTGTTCCGCCTCTTTCATCTGTTACTTTTAGTTGAAACTGATAGGCTCCTTCCGTCAAATCTGTTACATTGGTCTTTGCTGCAGAGCGGGTAACGATATTTCCGGAGGCAGGGCCTGACAATTTTGACCAGGCATAAGATACAATACGACCGGCAGCACTGGACCCTGTACCTTCCAATGTTATGTAGTTAACGGGTAAGGTGATCGTTTGCGCCGTTCCCGCATTCGCTACCGGAGGAATTGGTACAGCAGCACTTCTTTTATATTGTAGCATCCATTCGTACACGTTCAAGCCGTTTTCCCTATAGTTAGGATCATAGGTTTTCGTCCAGGCATCATGGCTATTGGATTCGAAAATAGTTAGTCGGGCCGCCGGATCCGGATTGTTTGCGTTGATACCATTAACCAGGTTGACAGATACATTAGAATTTACAACCCCATCTCCGCGGGAATGTGTAGCCCACACAGGTAACCCGGAAGTTGCTAATAACTTTGAACGGGTATTGCTTACAGCGGCCGCCGGGCAAACAAAAACCGTGGCCGCCAACTGATCTGCCGCAGCTTTCGATGATGAAGCATAGGCGTAGGAGACACCGCCTCCCATACTTAAGCCGGTTAGGTAAATCCGCTCTTCGTCTACTCTGTATTTTTGCAAACAATGTTTAATCACTTCGCCCACAAATGCTTCCACGCCAACAGCCCTTACATATTGTGGAGAAATTACAATAAAAGAAAAGTCTTCGCCGCCTGAACGAAAAGAAGCCGGAAACCTGCCCTGTTGAATTAACTTTGTTATTCCGTTTTTTGCGACGTCTTTAAGCGAATTGGCGGAGCCATCCCCTACTTCTCCTATTCCATGAAAAGATATTATTATTGGATACTTTTTTTTGGGATTAGCATCATACCCTACGGGAAGCGACTCCAGGTAGCCACCTAGGTTATCATGTAGTTTAATTGTAACAGGTTTTTGTGTTTGAACCTGCGAAAACAGTGGGATGTATAGTAATAAAAGAAATAAACAAAATATTGACTGCTTACACACAGTAAAACACCGGCTCAGTTTCATAGCTTCGTGGATAACGGATTAAAAGAAATACTTCATCCATTAAACGAAAAAAAGACGGCATTCATATGCAATTCTGGTCCGACGACCGTTTCTTGATGATTGATAACAAAATCTCATGAAATGCATGCCAGATAAGCATTTCATTTAATATTTACACTTATCAAAAGAGAAAATCCTCTTACATATTTCAATGCATTTTGTAGTCGAAAACTGTAAAAAGTGAATTATTCATTTTGGACCTAAGGACATAAAAAAGAGCGACCGAAGTCGCTCTGCAGAATTTTTAAAATATTACTATCTAATTAACACTATTGTTTAATTATCTTTTTAATCGTTTTATCCGCAGTTGACAGGATGTAAACTCCGCTGCTCATTAATCCTGTATATACCAGGTTGCTGCCTTCTTTTAATTGTAATGTTTGTACAAACTTACCGTCGAGTGAAATGATACTTGCCGTTTGTGCTACAGGACTAAGTATGGTGAAGCTTTCATTAAATGGTGTTGGATAAACTATCAGTTCGGTAATAGAGTTTGTTGTTAGTTTTATCACAGACGAATAAGAAAACTTTCCATCCAAATCAGACTGTTTAATCCGGTAATAAGTTGTATGCTGCAGCGCAGCAGGGTCGGTATACGTATATCCGTTTTCACCATTACCTTTGCCGGCTATCGTTGCAACCTTTCTAAAATTGATTCCGTTATCGCTTTTTTCAATCTGATAGTCAATTACATTGTATTCATTTACACGCCAATGAATAGCCGATTGTTTGCTTGCATTGAGGTTGCCATTTACAGAAAGCCAGCTCACTGGTAAAGTGCTGGTGATGCTCATACTGCCAAGCGTAAAGGGGCTCCAGGTGTTAATTATTTCACTCGTGACGCTTCCAGCTCCAATTGTACCGGTAACATTCGTAGCACCCGCATTCAGCCAGTTGTTTCCAGACAAATGAGCCACCCGTAAATCAGCTGTATTGCCTATCCCAACATTTCTATAGCTATCCCAAAAAATGGTTACCCGCCCGGTGGCTGCAGTTATTGGTGTCATATCCCAATGTTCTAAAGTGTTATAATATAAAAGTGGTGAGGCTCCTGTAAATGGATGACTTCCTGCATCAGACATATTATATCGTACCCTGACTCCTGTAGCATTACTCGTTGCGTCAAGTGCTATTGGTTGATAGCTATTACCATCTCCCACCGGATAAGTAAAAGAACCCGTACCTTCTTTGACTACATAACCGTTTACATGGCTCGCATCGCTGACTCCACTATGTGTTGCAGTAGATGTGAACCAAAGTGGATGAGCAACATTACTTGCCAATAATATGCCATTGGTGAAACTGTTTGTGCCATTCACTTTTAATGTTGTGTTGAGCGTGGCTCCTGCCGCATTATCCATTTCAAAATTTTCTGTCAGAAAATCTGCAGATCCATTAAGTGTTTGAGCAGATGTGCCTTTAAAGGTTAATTTACCCATATAAGCGGTGAAGACTTGGTCGTTAGTAATACTACCCGTTACCGTTATGGTTCCGCCATTCTGCAAATTTGCCCCTGCAGCGGTATTAATAAAGTTTCCATTTACCTGTACCGCTGCACCTGTAGAAATATAAAGTAATGCCCCATTGTTGTGCAATTCGTTTTGGGCAGCGGCTCTGATTGAGACAAAGAGTGCCAAAGCCATAAAAAGAAATTTCATAGTTGTAATTATCATGCATTAAATAATTAATTGGCAATTTCCTGAATGATAAGCGTTCCGTTTGTTCCGTAGAAATGCAGTGCATCGTCGCTTCCAGCTCTTCTTACCTGTACTTTTATCGTTATCGCAGATGTGCCTGAATTCGTGCTTACTCCTGTAATTGGAAAAAGGATAGAACTTCTGGAAAAATTACCGTTATCTACAACTTGGTAGTTTGTTGTGATGGTTGATGAATTAATAAGTAACACCGATTCGAAACCATCACTACTTGAACTACTATTTCCATCAAACTTATAATTGTTGTTATGATACTGCACCATAATTTTTGAGTTATTATATACAGGTGTGTAGTTCTCACTAATCAGATCAACGAATGTGTTGCTAGTAGTACTCGTAAGTCTAAGGGTAGGGTCGTCAATAAAAACACTATTCAACAACTGTCCCGGCGCAAAGCCTCTTATCCAACCTGTAGCAGTGATGTTACCATTAGCGGCTATTTTTTGACCCGGATCGCCTGTGCCGACACCGAGATTTCCATTTTCTTTGATGGCAATACCATTGCTTTCGTTATTACCCGCAAAAATCCTAAACCTTGGATTGGAGGAATTGTTTATCTGGTCAATGGACCAATTAAGGTCAGCCCCTGCATTTTGCCCCTGTAATATGATCTGTCCTCCCTCTGTGCTACTTCGCCTTACCTGTATTTCATCTGTTGCCAGTACCTTACCTGCAACGTCTAATGGGGCAGCGGGATTATTAGTGCTAATTCCCACCCGGCCATTGTCTTTTATTACAAAGTCGGTATTACTAGCTCGTGCCGTCACGCCGTCAGCATTCGTCCCTAGTTTTACCATTGTGTTGGCATTATCATTCACAAAGGCATCATTTGTAATATCTGCCCCTGCCGCATTGATCACTTTATGCCATATACCATCTAAATAGTACAAACCCGCGCTTGTTACATTGATTGTTTGGGGTGATGTGGGAGAAGCTGCTGCCGTTACATATACCAGCGTGCCATTTTCTGAGGACGTGTAGGCTGCATCCTTATCTCTTAACTGGTTGCCCGTTAACTTTGGTAAAGTAATTCCATCCGCTACGGACGCTGTACCAGGAGTTCCAATAACCTGCAATGTAGTTCTTGGTGAATTGGTATTGATTCCAACGTTTTGGGCAGTAGCCATAGAGATTACGCAAACGAACAAAGTCGTAAAAATGCTTTTCATGAAATTTTGATTTAATAAAAAATTGAATTGTCTGGAGTTGACGTAAGGTGGATTAACAACTGTGTTAGCCTATATAAATTGTACAGGCATTTCTTGTGAACAGACAAAGAGAATATTGCCTATATGTCATACTGTTAGTTGATGAAAAATATGAAAATAAAGTTTATTACACCAGGAAAATAAGTGTAACCACTTATTTTATACCTTTCAGTCTATCTGTTACTCTTTTCGGTGGCCCTCACAAAATCACACACATATGAGGAGGAAGATTGGTTAATGTAGGGAGACTGTAGGTTCAATTTTTAACATAAACAAAAACATTAGCTAGCGTTCTGCCATAATGTCGATCTCCCTACAATTGGAAAACATTTAAATTTCTGTAGATATTATCACTACTACCGAAGAGTTACTATCCTCATTATTTTCGATGACGTTATTTGTGTATATTGAAAACACCTACTAAAAAAGAGAATGGCTACAAAGTATATAGAACTAACTATTATTGACATCATAAGAGAAACAGCAGATGCGGCCACATTTGTAATCACGGTTGACAATACTCAGGCGTTTTGCTACCGATCCGGACAATTTCTTACCCTCGTATTCTCAAGGGGCAGCCGGGAAATTCGCCGTTCCTATTCCTTTTCGTCCACACCAGCAGTGGATACCGACTATCGTTTTACGGTAAAGCGGGTTCATAACGGAGAGATTTCAAGGCTGCTGCTGGACACATACCAAAAGGGAGACAAGTTATACGCAATATCGCCTGCTGGGATGTTTACCTACGAAAAGAGCGATACACAAAAAGATATTTTCTTTTTTGCGGCGGGCAGCGGAATCACCCCCATTTTTTCATTGATTAAGCATATTCTTTACACTGTTCCTTCTGCAAAAGTGAATTTGATCTACCAGAATAACACAGAAGCTGCTTCCATTTTCAGACAACAATTGGTTGCACTTGCAAGCCGATTCGAGCAAAGCTTCACCTGGATAGATTATGTTTCCCAATCGGCAACGGGTATCTCCAGAAAACTAACCAACGATCAGGTGGAAGTCCTCATTCCTCAACTGATGCAATACGAGCGAAAAGACGCATTGTTTTACATCTGCGGACCATTATCTTTTATGCGAATGTGCCAATACACCATTTTGTTAATGGGATTTCTACATCACCAGTTGAAGAAAGAATACTTTGTGATAGATATAGCACCTCCGGCTCCGCTAATCAATAATCCTTCGGCTCAAAATGTGACGATTCATCAAAAAGAACAGCAAATTCAGTTTGTCACGCTATATCCTGCCACCATTTTGCAGTCGGCACTCAATCAAAAAATAGAACTGCCTTATAGTTGTAAAGGCGGCAGGTGTTCAGCCTGTGCTGCACGATGTGTATCAGGTAAGGTGGTGATGAGTATGAATGATGTGCTAACAGAAACCGATATTGCTAATGGGCTTATTCTCACCTGTGTTGGATACGCTCTGACAGATATAGTACTTGACTACGAATGAACGCCTACTCTGTCCTTAAATTTTTAATGGGATTGGCAATAGCAGCCTTTACAGATTCATAGCTAATCGTAATCCAGGCGATGCCCAGCGCAATCAATGCAGCAAAAGCAAATATCATCCAGCTCACCTCCGTCCGAAAGGCGAACGTGGTTAACCAGTATTGCACCGCTATCCATGCCAAAGGAATGGCAATGACCACTGCTATCAATATCAGGCGGGTGAAAGTAGAGGACAACAGGTACACCACATTCGCAACAGAAGCACCTAATACCCTGCGAACGCCTATTTCCCGCGTACGTTGCTCTGCCATAAAAGCTGACAGTCCGTATAAGCCAAGACAGGAAATGAATATCGCCAGTATGGCAAATATATTGAATAGGGTTCCCATTTGTTGTTCACCCTTATACATATTGCTGAGATCCTGATCGAGGAATCCATACGAAAAAGGATAAGCCGGATTTAATTGTCCGCAAATTTCCTCCAGCACCTTAATGGTAGCTTTTGTATTTCCCACACTGGTTTTTACCATTACCAAACCACCCCAATCGTTAAAATATAAAACCATAGGCTCTATGGCCTGTTGCACAGGCTTGAAGTTGAAATCTTTTACTACTCCTACAATGGTACCCTTGCGATTCCACAATGTAAAAGACTTGCCGACGGCTTCTTCCGGTGAGCTAAAGTTCATAGCCTGAATGGCCTTTTCATTCAATACATAGTTGCCGGTATCGCCTTTAAAGTCACGGGAGAAAAATCTACCGGCCGCCAGTTGTAGTCCCATGACATCCAAAAAATCTTCGTTAACACTTATGTTGGGAAAAATCACCTGCTCGTTGGGGTCTTTAGTCTCCCAACTTACATCTATGGTTCCGGAATTAACATTTAACGGGAGATCGCTGCTGATAGTAAAATGGCTCGTTAGTGGATTTTGCTTCAGCAAGCTTTTCAATGCATCCTGTTTATTCCAGATTTCTCCTTTCATGGGCATATACAGAATGTTAGATTTGTCGAAACCCAGATTCATTTCTTTGATATAGTTCATCTGTCTGTATACAACGGCCGTGCCCACCAGCAACACAATACAAATAACAAACTGAAACACAACAAGTCCATTTCTCAGTGCTAGGTTGCCGCCGGCTGATTTCATATTACTCTTCAATACCTTGATTGGTTTAAACCCGGACAGAAACAACGCGGGGTAACTACCAGAAATGATACCGGTCATTAATGCCAGCCCTATTAATCCAATCCATACAGTAGGATCGGCATAATTCAACACAATTTCCTTTCCCGCCAATAGCCGAAAAGAAGGAAAGAGCAACAACACTAATCCTATAGACAAAAAAAGTGCAATAAGGGAGATCATGGTGGATTCTCCGATAAATTGTGCAATCAACTGCTTACGTTCTGCTCCTATTACTTTTCTCAAGCCTATTTCTTTTGCCCGCCTCGAAGATCTTGCCGTAGACAGATTCATAAAGTTGATACAGGCCACGATAATGATGAAAATGGCTACCACAAAAAAAGTATTCACATACAGTATATTTCCATGCCCCGAGATATCGGCTTGCAACCCGGCTGAATAGAGATGAATATCTGTTAGTGGTTGTAAAGAGAAATTCACTTTCAATACTTTTTCATCTACATGTTCCTTATAGATTTTATCAATTTTCGCTTCGAGATTTTGGTGTTCTTCCACGCCATTAATTTGTACGTAGGTATAGAAATTATAATTTGACCAATTGGCATTTTTTATATCCCGGTGATCAGCAATAGCCGCCATAGGCATAAGAAAATCAAAAGCTATATGAGAAGTGGACGGTGGATTTTTTAAAATGCCGGTTACAACCAAATTCTTTTTGGTATCCAACTGTAATATTTTTCCCAGGGGATCTTCTTTTCCAAAATACTTTTTGGCTGTGTTTTCTGTCAGTAATACAGCGTCGGGTTGCAATAATGCTGTGGCAGGGTTTCCTTTCAACAATGGGAAGCTAAAAACATGGAGGAAAGTAGAATCGACATATAGGGCATTATCTTCCTCAAACTTTATCTTCCCTGCTTCAAAAACATGAGAACCCGTATTGATGAATCGCGCATAACTGATAATTTCCGGCATTTTTGCCTGGAGTCCCTGCGCCATCGGTGCCGGCGTAACGGCTACATTAAATCCACTAACCAATGCCGTTATACGGTAAATGTCTGTTGCATGCCGATGAAAGCGATCATAACTTCTTTCGTGTTGTACCCACAAGAGAATAAAAATACTACAGGTTAATCCAATGGTCAATCCGGCAATATTGATTACCGAAAAAGCTTTATGCCGAATGATATTACGGAAAGCCGTTTTGATGTAGTTTTTTATCATACTCAAATTACTGCCTGCTACGCGGCAGCCAACGGTTATATCAGTACACAATAGTACTAATACGTACCAATAGGCTGCTTGTTACACCTGCTTAAAAAAACAAACAAGATAAGTTTCGGGTAAATCCGAACGAAAAATGAGCTTAAAAGCTAAAGCTCCTCCATTATAATATCTTTAAAATGTACTTCAGCTTTACCGGCTCCGTGTATCTGTAGTCCGATAACTCCGGACTGAAAAACGTTATCATCCGTTTCATGATAATCTGCGGTTTTGGTACCGTTTATAAAAAGCTGTATATGCTTGCCATTGCAACGGATCTCATAAGCGTTCCATTGATTCCTTTTCAGAATACGGTTAATGAGGGTTGAGTCAATAGGTGTAAGCGTTACGTTCCTGCGGGATTCGTCGTAAATACTCCCCCAGTAGCCATCTCCCAAGTCAGCCTGGTAACCAATCATTTCGTTGGGTGGATCGGTATGGCGGATACTGCGAAACTGTATACCTGAATTAATAAGACCTTCGGTTCCTAATAGTTTAAATTTCAGTTTCAGAATAAAATTCCTGTAAGGCTTAACCGTGCAGAGAAAATCATTTTGAGGTACTTCTTTGGTCAATGAACCACCTACAATAGCACCATCCTTGATACGCCAGGTATTTTTGGTATCCCCTTCCCAGCCGTTAAATGTTTTACCATCAAAAATTGATTTTGCTTTCTGACAAAAACCACTAATGGGAGTTGATATTACAAACACAAATAAACTCAACAACGCAAATCTCATATGGTATCTACTATTAGCCTACAAAATACACCTTTTTATGACTTGTTGCCTGTTGAAAATAAAAAGGCAGGTAACTGTTGATTACCTGCCTTTCGCATACCAATGCTTAAAAGTTTAGAAATATGGGGATAATGCAGATTCTTCTGCAGGAAGCCCGAAATATTGGTCCAGGTTGGTGAACGCATCGCTTGGTGGTTCATAGCCTGCCGGGAAATAGTAGTCTAACGGATTGGCTTTCACTCTTTGTCCGTAGGGAACAATTATGTCCGTAATACGATTTGTTCTGGTAATATCATGCCATCTTTTATTCTCAAATGCCAGTTCAACTCGTCTCTCTTTAAATATGGCCTCTCTTACATTCTCCTGCGATGAAGCTGTAGAGTTAGCCAAGCCTGCGCGATTACGGACTCTGTTTAACCAAGGTACTGCGTCGCCGGGTTTGTTCTGCTCATTGAGTGCTTCCGCATAAAACAACAATGTTTCTGCATAGCGATAAACAGGCCAATTTATTCCGGTATTATTATGCAGCGCATGCGGCTTCGCATACTTTTTTATGTAAGGGTATGTTTTGGGAGCCCACAGTGTTCCTGAAAGTGTTATATAACCTATAGAAGCATCTTTTCGCTCATCACCGGCTTCGTAAGCAGCAATTAAATCCGGTGTAGGGGTATTCTTTCCTTCATTTGAAATGCTCTGTTGATTGGTGGTTGTTCCCAATATAGTCGCCACTTCATTTGGCAGGATCGGGCGGGGAATAAAATGATAAATAAATGTACTTTGAAAGCCCTGCGCCCCCTCCATATATTGTATTTCAAAAAGAGATTCACCGTTGTTTTTATTTGCAGTAGACGTAGAGAATACATCCTCATACGCATCAATCAAGCCATACTCCCCCGAATCGATGATTAGCTTTGCCATATCCTCAGCATCTTTCCATTTTTTCTGTAGTATGTACAAATTTGTTAGTAACATTCTGGCTGTTCCTGATGTTACTCTGCCTGCCTGTTGTGCTGCTTTCGATTTTAGCATTCCCGCTGCATCTTTCGCATCGTTTTCTACCTGCGTATATAGCGTTTCGGTGGAGGCTAATTCTGCTGCTGCTTTCGACCTTTCGATTATCGGCTCCAGATGTAGTGGCACCGATCCGAAAAAGCGGGTAAGTTCAAAATAAGAGAATGCACGTAAAAATAACGCCTGCCCTTTCAGGTTATCTTTCGACGCTGCATCAAACTCAACGGCATCAATAGTCGACAATATCTGGTTGCATCGAGCGATCACCTGATAATATAGGCGGTATAAATCTCTCACCCGCGTATTGGTGGTGATTTTGGTATTTGCCGTCTCACCCGCAGCCGACGGCACATTAAAGTCTGCCAGGTTCTGGGTTTGTTCCTCGGCTCCAAATGCAACATTCCGGGCGTAGTACGCATTATCAGAATGCATTTCGGACAATACCCAATTGTGATCATTAAAAATAGTACGCAAGGGCACGTAAGCTGCGTTAACAGCTTGCAGAAAATCTGCTTCAGTTTTAAAAAAAGTGGCTGAGCTCAGACTAGTTTCCGGCTTTATGTCCAGGTATTTTTTGCAGGATGCAAAGCTAACACCGAACAACACCGCCATAAATATTTTTAGTTTCATCTTAAATGTTTTAATATTTAACAAGCGATTAGAAATTTACATTTATACCAAGCGTGTAGGTACGTGGCACCGGATAGTTCGAGAGATCAACTCCCTGACTCAGGTTTCCACCATCTCCGGCACCGTCTCCTTGAGCACTGGTTTCAGGATTAGGACCGCCCCAATATTTAGTAAAAGTATACACTTGCTGTACAGACGTATAAAGTCTTGCAGATTTTACCGGACTAGATTTCTTAAAATTAAAATTGTAACCCAGCGTAATATTTCTAATTGAAAAGTAGGAAGCATCAGTTATAAAATTACTGTTCATCCAGTCTCTTTCTATTCCCGTGATTGTGCCGCCACCTACGGTGGTGCCAAAGCGACCAAGCCCTGGGTTCTCGGGCGATCTGAACCTGTATTTCACTCCCTCTACCATATTAAATACGCCATCCAGGTTAGCCGTGCTGTAGAGGTGGCGTACAAGCAACTGATTACCCTGCGAACCAGAGCCGACTATAGAAAAATCAAAGTTGCCATAGTTGAGTGTATTGGTAATACCATATACGAAATCAGGAAAAGGGCTACCTATGATGGTACGATCATCATTATTTCCGCCGTTAGTGATAATACCATCCCCGTTTTGATCTATTAACTTAATACTACCCACGGCAGACCTGCCGGGCACTTTCGGATTTCTGTTCAGGTCATCCTGGTCCATATATACTCCATTTGCTACCAAACCGTAAAACTGACCAAATGGATGCCCAACCTTTGTAATGTGGAAGGTGCCGTATACTCTGTCTATACCATCTGCCAGTGCCAACACTTTATTTCGGTTGAAGGAAATATTAGCATTGGTTGTCCAGCTAAGCTTACCGGTTAGGTTTCTGGAAGTAATGGCAAATTCATGTCCCCAGAATTTAATCTCTCCGATGTTATCATTAAAATTTCCAAACCCGGACTCTTGCGCCACCTGTACACTATACAGCAAGTTTGTAGTATTCTTCTGATAATAGTCATAAGTAAACTGTAAGCGATCATTAAAGAAGCCAAGATCTAACCCTAGGTCGAACTGGGCGGTAGTTTCCCATCCAAGATTCGGATTGGCTAAGGATGTAACCGCCGCTCCTGACACTACAGTCCCTCCAAAAACGGTATTTACTGTATTATTGACCAGTGCATATTGTGTATAGTTTCCAATATTGTTATTCCCGATTACACCATAACTGGCTCGCACTTTACCGAAGGAGAGAAAATTTTGAGAATGCATGAATTTCTCATCACTAAATACCCATCCTGCTGAGAGAGAAGGGAAAGTCCCCCATTTATTATTTTCGCCAAACCGGGAAGAACCATCTGCCCGTATAGCTGCAGTAAGCAGGTATTTGCCTTTGAAATTGTAAGAAAGCCTGGAAAGGAAAGACGCCAGCGTCCATTCGTTGATGTAGTTACTTGTATTACTTCCAGCTCTGCTAATATTCAATGCTCCCTGTATAGTAGGCAGTACATCATTCGCATAGGTATCTGCCTGTAAACGTTGGCCGGTTTGCCTGTAACGTTGATTTGTAAAGCCTCCTAAGATTTCAAAACTATGATCCCCAATGCTTTTGTTGTAAGTAATCAGGTTTTCATTCAGGAAGTTGGTATTGTCCCAGTTGCCACGTACGCTAACTGCAGTTGTTGGAACAGGCGTGTTGATAGCACTTGTAGCAGTAGATGGGTTAAAAAAGAAAAAGCGATTGCTTTGATACTCCAAATTCACTGTTGATTTAAAATTGAGTCCTTTTATCGGTGAATATTGAACGTAAGCATTACCCAAAAGGTTGATTGTTTTGGTTTCGTTTACCAATTCCTGAGCCGCCCGCACCCAGTTCGGGTAGTTGTATATATTGCCCGTACTTGCCGGAAAAGAATTGTACAATGTCAACTCTCCGTTCTGATCATATATCGGCATGATTGGCCAAGTATGTAAAGCATTAAATAATACGCCCGTTCCCCGGTCTCCATCGGTTCTGGGCGTATTGTCAAACACATAGGAGGGAGCAATATTAAATCCGATTTTCACCTGGTCAGATACGTTGTAATCTGTATTCATACGTAATGAATATCTCTTATAGGTGTTGTTGAGTACAACACCTTCCTGATTAAAAATACCTGCAACTACCGAGGTTGTTACTTTATCTGTTGAGGATGTCAGACTCAAATTATAACTCTGCACCGGAGCCCTTCTCAATAATGCGTCATACCAATCATTATTATTCATATTAGCGTACTGCTGTGGGTTTTGAAACTCAGTAGGTACAGGCAACCCTTCGTCTTCGTAGTACTCTTTTTTAAACTCGGCAAACTCAACTGCATTCAACATTTTGATACGCCCCCGCATTGGCACTTCCTGGATGCCGGCAAACGTATTCAGTGAAATGCTGGTTCTGCCTGCCTTGCCTCTTTTAGTAGTTACCAGTACTACCCCATTCGCAGCACGGGAACCATACAGAGAGGTGGAAGAGGCATCCTTCAGGATAGATATTGACTCTATCTCATCAGGATTGAGGGCCGCTATATTACCAGTCCATGGAAATCCATCCACGACATATAATGGCTCACTTCCCGCAGAAACGGACAACTGTCCCCTTATACGCACAGACATTCCCTGTCCCGGCTTGCCGGTCGTTTGATTGATTTGTACCCCTGCCATTTTTCCCTGTAATTTTTGTGCCATTTGCGATACAGGTAAATCCTTAAAGTCGGCAGCACCGATAGTCTGCACCGCACCCGTTACTTCTCTTTTTATTTGGCTACCGTAGCCTATTACAACTACTTCATCCAAGCCTCCCTCACTCTGAAGAAGATCAATTGTCATGTTAGCCGAAGCCGGAACCTCTTTGGGTTCGTACCCTACATAACTAAAGAGTAAAATTGCACCTGCAGCCACATTCAACTGAAATTTACCTTCTTCATTTGTGACTGTGGCAGTGGTGGAGCCTTTCAGTGTCACAGAAACCCCTGGAAGTGGGGATCCTGTACCACCATCGATAACAAGACCGGAAATAGTTTGTTGGGCGAACCCGACAAAACAGATAGAGCATAGTGCAAGCCACAAAGCAGCAGCACGCCCCCATAAAACAGTTCGTTTTCTTTGCATAGCAAACAACTTTTAGAATGGTTTAAAATATCCCAATGTTTGGGGAGAAACAGACATGATTTCTTAGTCATAGATACTACATACAGTTATTGTAGTATCTATGTCAGACAATAGGGTAAGAATATGCTCAGGAATAAAACAGGTTAGTTGACTAGCATTATATTGATTATCCGTTCTGAATCAATATAATGTTCCAATTGTAATTCTATAGTAGGAGAAGATGAAAAATTAAAGATACTCATTGCAGTCGTTTTGGATAATATAATTAGGTTGCCAAAATAAAAATAGGACAAATTTGGAGTATCACCATCCTGTACTTACAGGATACTATACCCGTTGTCTCGAGATTTACTTACAGAAGATATTACTCAGGTTAATTTCAGCGCGCATTAAAATGAGACTATCGGGTAATATTCATCGTTATTTTATTTCTTGCAGCAATGTAAAACAGAGCTTATCTGCCAACTCGTTTTTGGAATGAAATCCTGATACATTTGAGAGAATAACAATAGCGGATTCTTTTTCAAGGTCTATTGCCATTGATGATGTATATCCGGCTGTGCCGCCGCTATGCCACCATATGTCCCGGTTTCCGACTTTTATGATATGCCAACCCAACCCTACTTTCAAATTTTCATTAACTGTAATGGTTGGTTGATGACTGAGTTGAAATGCCTTTTTGGTAGCGTCGAATTGCGCCATCGCAAAGAGAGAAAGATCGCTGGCGGAAGAGAGGATACCCCCACCGCCAAACAAAATATCAAAGTCCCAATTTACAGCGGGTTGTCCGGTAGGATTTAGCCCGCTTACCAGCCCTTTCTTTATTGCATATAGAGAAGTGTAAGTGTTTTTCATCAACAACGGACTCAATATATCCTTTTCAACCAATACCTGAGGAGTTTGTTTGGTAAGCCGAAATAATGTGTACCCCAGCAACCCCGCTCCAAGGTTAGAATAGGCATAATTTTTATCTGTCGATATCAGCATTTCATTTTTGAGATAATAATTCAATTTGGCTGTATCGTATGCCTGATAAGGATTGGGTGCAAAAGCAGCAAAATTAGTCGGTAATCTCGGTAAACCCGAAGTGTGATTGGCTAAAGAGACAAAAGTAATTGGCTCCTTTGCTTTGAAGGGGAAATCAAAAAAGGTATTAATGGGATCGGATAATTTAATCGCTCCTTTTTCAACATAAGTTGCCAGCAAAATTCCCGTAAAAACTTTGGTAATAGAACCGATCTCAAAAACACTGTCCTCATTACGAATATCTACCAACGAATCCCCACTTCGCAGAACACCCCAAAAAATGGCTTTGCCTTTTTCTATTTTAGCAATAGAGAACTGCGTATTGGGTGGAAATTCTTTTGCTGTTTCATAAATAGTTGTTGCAACGGGGGATGGCACGTGTTTTAATGCGTTGACAATATGTTTCTGCGCAAATACAATCTGCGTGACCAGCAGCAGGCAAAAAGCTATAATTGGTTTCATGAGTCTATTCTTTGAGCAAAAGTTGGGATGGCCTCGGCGAGTAATATTCTTTGAATAATATGTTTTTCTGTTCCTCCAGCCTGTCTGTTAATAAAATCCCGAACAAGTGATCAGTTTCGTGTTGAAAAATAACCGCGGTAAAATCCTCCATTATTTCAATATGCTGCTTGCCACTCATATCAATATGAGAAATCATAATGGCATAACTCCTTACCACATCCCCCCTTTTGTCCGAAAAAGAAAGATCGCCTTCTGTGCCCCGGCGTAATAACGCTGACCTCCATACGATTTTCGGGTTGATAAAGAATTCAAAAGGCGCACCATCTTTATCGTACCGCTTTACCCAAATAAGGTTTCTGTTGATACCTACTTGCGGTGCAGCTATTCCTACGCCTCCAGCAATGCTGTCGGTAACCGCTTTATACATTCTTTCCTTTAGTAACGGCAATAGCGAATCGTTGTAGACTATATCGGTAGATAGCGTTGTTAAAGCCTTCTGGCCTTCCGGCTCACTTAACGGAATGATCCTAAGCATCGCAGCAGTATCGCCACTGGTAATCAGTTTTCTTTCCCTGGTCGTGAAGTTCTGTGCCAATAGATTGGTCGAGGTTATCAACAATATTAGAAGTCCATGTAATTTCATAGTAGAAAATTGTTAAAAATAGAATAGCGGTTGTATTTTGGTTTTGTGCAGGAATATAGACATCATTAGTCGTTGTTTATTCGGGTCGGAAACAGTTGAGCTATATTCGAACTTTCCAGCACTTTTCGCTCAGCCGGTTTTTGGGGATCGGATTTCCATTTTATCAATCGAATTTCACCAGCTTCGATTTCTATTCCTGTAATGTCTCCATCATTGAAGCAGCAACAACCGGTGTTATAATAAATGGGTTTCAGGTGCAGATAATCCTCCGATATATGATTGTATTCCTGTTTGCGAAAAGCAATCTCGTTCTGTAAATCCACAATCGCAGCTTCATCATTTTGTTGCCGGGCAAGCAACAATTGTTTGTAAAGGCGTTCCAGGTGCGTCATAGATTCAAAAACCGGTTGGTGGGTATGCCCTGTAATCAATAATAGATCGGGATGCAGGGAAGCCCATTCGTACATCAGTTGATTGTGCTCGGTTTTCAGGATGTCGTTGAACGCCGGCGTATTAATACTTAGCTCCAGGTATGATTGAAGCGGAGCCCATATTTTTGCTACAAACCAGGCTGCAAATTTATTGCCGTCGCTTAGCCCATCTCCCTGGTGACCGTGGGTAAGCAGAATATCTATCAGCTTCTCTCCTGTGTGAAACTGTAAAAGCAACCCCTCGTATGTGGAGATACTTTTGCCGTAGAAATTAATCAATTGTAATGGCGCAAAAGGGTCATTTTTCCAAAAAATATCATGGTTGCCATACATTTTGATAAAGGCGTCTCGCTCAACAAATTTTCTTTCCAGATCAATCGATGCGTTATTATGGTGCTGAACGGTAAAGAGATTGAATTTCCAAAGTTCTTCTACATCGCCCAACTGTATGAGCGTATATCCATTTTCATTATAATAATTCAATGCGTCTAAATAGCTCTTTTCCGACACAGCAAAATCGTCCGCTCTTTTTTTATTCCCTTTGTGTAAGTCTGAAAAAACAATAAATTTCTCGGAAGATGCTGCATTGATTTGTACAATCAGTCCTTTTTTACCAGGTTTAAATTTTATGCCGCCATATAATTTAGTGAGCGCAAGATGAATCTTACTTTTGTCGGGTTTGGAAGATAATTTATTGGCCAGGCGAAGTACCGGACCGGATAATTTTCGCTGTAAAAACCTGCGTATACTCATCGTGAAGCAATGTACAAAAAAAGTCCCGCAGATTATGCAGGACTTCAGAGACGTAGTTGAATTATTTAATCCTATTTGTTCCACCAAAGTCGGGTGGTGATCAGGTCATTTCCCTGATTGCTCACGGCACTTTGATAGTTTTTCAGGTTCACCGCTTTTTCCTTGTCAGGATAAAACAATCGGGTCGGGATTTGGTTGCTGAAGAGGGACTCGAATTTGTACTGTGTTGTCACGCCCGAAACAACCCTTGTCCATACGATATCGCCCGGTTTTACCAAAAATGTCGGGAAGCCGGTTCTACGTATTTCAGCCCAGGCTTCACTTCCTTGCGTATACAACGCAATATATTTTTGATTCAGTACATTTTCTTTATCTGCCGCTGGTAATGCTGCCAAATAGGTATTCACGTTTCCTGCTGATACGCCCCATCTTTCCAGTGATGCCTTTACACCGGCTTCATACTCGTCGGCAGCCCATCCTTTATGCTCAGCTATCAAAAACAGCACCTCTGCATACTCCTGCAATACTTCGCCATAGTTTGCAGCATTCACAACAGTCCCGGGAAGACTTATCTCTTCTATTTTATAAAGCCCTGCCGCCTGTGTGCCCAGCCCGTAAGGTTGTCCTACATACTGTCCGGCTTGATTAGGACGGGCATATATAGCCAATCTCGGATCTACAGCATTAACCGTACCCAACTCTCCCTTCAGCAGATTTATGAGCACATGCGACACTGAAAAGTCTCTACGGTTGGCCGTTACCGTTGCACGAAACAATGGCGCTTCATTCGGCGCTGTAGCCTGGTACTTAAATATGGCATTATCATCATTACTGCTAAAAACCCCTTTGTCAAGCGCATCGGTAAAATGCTCTTCTGCTACTGTCGGCAGTTTGGTTTTGATTCTGGTTGCTACCCTCAATCGAAGGGAGTTGGCAAACTTTGCCCACTTTTCATTTTTACCTCCGTAAATAATATCATAAGCACCAAACGTATTTAATGAACTGTACTTTTTTAATGTATCTCCTGCTGCCTTAAGTTCATTGAGAATGTCTTTGTAAATTTCCTCCTGTGAAGCATATACAGGGCTCAGGATCTCCGGGGTCTGTTGTAAGGCCTGAAAGGAAGCATCTTTGTTGCCATAAGACTCATAAGGGATATCGCCAAATACATCAGTGAGATTTAGAAAACCAAATGCCTTCAAAATGCGGGCTATTGCAATTTGGTTGGTATTGCTTCCCACAGTTCCAGCTGCCGCTTTTTCTTTGGTTACTTCATTTGTATTCAATGTGATAATTTCCTGAAGATTATTCAGTGCCTTGTATGCATTGTCCCAATAAGTATCTGCATAAGTTCTGGGGATATCATAGCGGGATTGATCAGTATAGATATACTGACTATAATACTGTGCAAAGAGGTTGGTGCCGCGTAGCGAAATATTCTCGTTGCGCAAATTATCGATTAACTGCTTTTGAGCAGACAAAAGTATTGTTGGCGTGGGTACCTCCAAAGGACGGTTTGGATCTATATTGATATCCTGGAGCGAGTTTTTACTGCAGGACGCCAACACTATAACGGATAATAGTAACTGTAGTCCTTTGTTCTTTATATTCCATTTCATAATTTCTTGTTTTTGTTTGAACAAACTTTTTTAGAACTTCACATTTATATTAAACCCAAGCGTAAGCGGGATGGGAATATTTCCACCTTCAATCCCCTGAATGTTTCCACCGCTGTTTGTGAACTCGGGATCGATATAATTGCCGGCAGTATAGATGTTCCAAAGGTTGCGCCCATATACACTAAAGCGAACATTCTTTACAAGGCTATTAACTACTTTTAGATTGTAGCCTAATGCAACCTCCCTTAGTTTAATAAAATCAGCATCAAATATAACTTGTGATGCAGGTCCGTTATATTTATCTCTTGACCATGTTTGAGCAGATATCCGGGTATCGTTCACCACCCCATTCTTCACTTCATAACTACCATCTGCATTAAAGGTTACATCTGCTTTCACACCATCTAAAATGGCTCCGTCTTCACGAATGTTGTTTTCTGCTGTTGACGGGTGTATGCCTGCATACATGGCTACTTTATAGGTTTGGGAGAAGATTTTTCCGCCAGCCCTTCCATCTATCAAAAAGCTGAGATCGAAATTTTTGTAGTTGAATCTATTCTGGAATCCCCATAAAAAATCCGGCAAAACACTACCCAATGGTACGAGCTGTGGCGTGCGAAGGTAGGTGCCATTGTCCTGCACTACTTTTTGTCCATCGGGTGCATATACAAAGTCGTACCCCAACAATTGTCCATATGCTTCGCCTTCTTTCGCCACCAATGTTACGAGGGTATTGGTAAGCAACAATGTGTTTACGCCTTCCTCCAAACGAACCACTTTATTGCTGTTTCTTGCCCAGTTAACAGAGCTGGTCCACTGAAAGTTTTTATTTTTTACTGGTGTACCATTCAGCACAATTTCCAGCCCCTTATTATTAATCAAACCAGCATTGATGATTTTTGAACTATACCCAAATGCACTTGATACCGGCAATCCCAGAATTTGATTTCTACTGTCTGTGTTGTAATAGGTAACATCTAATCCCAATCTGTTATTAAGCGTTATCAGGTTTAACCCAACCTCCCAGGAAGAAGATATTTCCGGTTTCAATTGTTGATTGGGTAGTATAGATGGTGTCTGATATCCAGCCAGACCATCAAAAGCCTGCTGCGGTTCATAAGCTTTTAATAGTTGATAAGGATCAGTATCGTTTCCCACCTGTGCCCAACCTACCCTCACTTTAGCAAAATTCAACCAGGAAAGGTCTTGCAAAACACCGAGCTGACTTAGCACCACACTACCCGCAACAGACGGATAAAGAAAAGAGTTGTTGTTTACCGGTAGTGTAGAGGACCAGTCATTTCTTACCGTGGCATCCAGATACAACCAATCGTCATATCCTAGAGAAGCACTTGCAAAAAGAGAGTTGATTCTTTTGTGATAGCTGTTGGAATTAATTAAAACGGCACTTGCATTTTTCAGATTGTAATATTCAGGTACAATTAATCCGCCCTGTGTGAGCGCATCTGAAACACGGCGTTTCTGGTCAAAAATATTGCCCCCTGCATTGGCGTTCAGTGAAAACTGACCAAAGGATTTATTGGCAGATGCCAGAAATTCATAGTTAAACTCACTAAAAGTATTGTTATACTCCTGGTATTGCGATTGAGAACGAGAGTAAACAGCTATGCGGTCCTGAAACTGGTAGTTGTAATAATCTGCATTCACCCGCGTCGTTAATTTCAACCACTCATTTACATCATACGTAGCTCCTACATTACCGAAAAAACGATTCCGGTCTTCTGTTAGATAACTTTTATAGGCGGACCAGTAAGGGTTATCTATAAATCTGGCTGCTTCTGCTGACGGAGTATTCTGCCATCCACTTCTGTTCCAAAGTATTTGGGTGCCATCCGGACGCTGGTAGTTTTTAAGTTTTTCATAATCTACCTGCACCATTCCCCACTGGAAAGCTTCTAGTATAATACCTCTATTGGTAGCTCCAGACCATGGTTTGCCGGTAGCGTTATTTTTGATATAGGTAAAATTATTGAAGAACGTAACCTTGCCAGCTTTGGTAGAGCCTGAAAAGTTAAGTGTGTTGCGGTAAAGAGAAGAATTAGGTACCGTACCGTTTACATTTCTGTTGGTATAAGAAAGACGATAAGTTGTTTTATCACTGCCGCCACTTATGGCTATATTATTGGTGTTGGTAACACCGGTTTCAAAAAAAGAGTATACGTCATTCTTTGGATATTCCCAGGGACTGGTTTTAAGATACAGCTCAGGGTATTCAGGATCTAACGCATACCAGTTAAGCACTGGTGTGCCATCCAACTTTGGTCCCCAGCTCTCATCCACAGCATATTCCGGTATATTGTATTCTGTTCCGTTAATTGTTTCTTTGTTAAAGGTAGCTAAGAAGCCGCCGCCGTAGGTCTTCTGTCTTGCTGGTAAGCGGCTTATTTTTTCAATTTCCAGTCCGGTAGTGACTGTTACATCTATCGGCCTGTTTAATTTTCCCTTCTTAGTAGTAACCAATATTACGCCGTTAGCAGCTCGCGTACCATATAGCGCAGCCGCAGAAGGTCCTTTTAACACGGAAATATTTTCAATATCGTCAGGGTTGAGATCCTGAATCATATTTCCATAATCTTTTCCGGCACTACCGCTCGCTGCTGTTGGAGTGGAAAGATCTGCATTATCTACAGGTGTTCCATCAATAATAAAAAGAGGTTGATTGTTGCCGGAGATAGACCGTATTCCCCGCAGCAAAATTCGGGAGGATCCGCCCACATTGCCACCCGCCGACGTAATTTGCAAACCTGCTACCTTACCAGAGATAGCACTTAATGCATTGGTAGGTCTGGTATCCAATTCATTACCCTTTACCTCCTGCACAGAATAACCAAGCGCTTTCTTCTGGCGGGTAATACCCAATGCCGTTACTACCACTTCTGAAAGCTCCTGCGAACTATTGGTTAAAATGATATCAAGGATTCCTCCTGTTATCTGGGCTTCTTTCGTGGTAAAACCGATGCCTGAGAATACCAAAAAGTTTACCCCTTCGGGAACACTGATGGTGTAGATACCGTTTTCGTTGGTGGTACCGGAGACGGATGTTCCCTTTACCTGCACTGTAATTGCTTCGAGCGCTGTGTTTTGATTGTCTGTTACCCTGCCTGTTACAATTCTCTCCTGGGCCTGGGCATAAAATACAAGCGTCAACGCCAGGAGCGATAAAAGAATATTCTTTCTTTTCATGTTATATATATTAAAATAGTGTTATTGAAAATGCAATAGAAATCGTTGCCTATTAGTGAATCACTATGGCAAACAAGTAGGCATGCGCAAAAAAGACTAATCCATCAACATCGCATACAATGGATCGATATGCAGCAAATAGAAACCCTGAAAGTGGTGTAGGGGTTTTGAATGTAATAACCGTTCTTCATTTTTTGGAGTTGTGTTGCTCTGCTATATTAAAACGTGCCTGATGGCAGGTAATAAAAGGAATATTTTTACTTATCTTTTCGTTTACCGAAAATGGAATTAGCACCTTGTACCTTCAGGAAGCTGGTAGAGGTTGCTAAGACTTCATTGGGCCATTCCCTCAGTCTTTCTGGATAAGCATGTTTTCATACTCAGAACAATTGAAATGCAAATATAGTAAAGTCTACTAAATTAGTAGAAAATATTTTTACCGACCTTCGATAAGTTTAAGATGCCGCAGAGAAAAGCCACACCGGTTTTTATGCAGAAAACAATCTCCTCCAAAAGTAGTTTATATTAATATTGGTCCCCTGTCATATAGCGGCTTCATCCTTTCAGCAAAATCATTCAGCAACTCTAGTTTCGACTTCAGATAACAGAAACTACGCGATTTAACGTTTTTGGGTACCTGCAAGTCATCGATAATTATCTTGAAAGGACTCTATATTGTCATTATGGTACTATTGGGTTGTTTACCGGATTGCTGTGGTAAAATATAGGACACAAAATCTTTACAGGACAAATAATTTTATTGCCCTCTTTAATCAATTTTAAATTGCTTTGTCATGCTTTTATGTGGAGTTTGTCGGCCTAAAATATTTTTATGCCATATTCGATTTGTGTTATTTTTTTTGTTTTCATTCCAAGTTTGTATTGCTGTTGCCAAAGAATCAGCCAGTGTGCCTGCCTGGCAAACAGATATTATTAAAGGAAGGGTTACAGACAGTACAGGAAACGCCATAAAAGGGGTTAGCGTTATGGTTGAAGGACAGCAAACCGGTGTTTTTACGGATGCTGATGGTGCGTTTACTGTAAACAACGTTTCTGAAAATGCGATTTTAATTTTTAGTCATGTGGGCTATGAAGATCAACATTTATCCGTTTCTGGTAGAAGCTTCATAGATGTTCAACTAGAATTCAATAATTCAGGACTGGCAGAAGTATTGGTGGTTGGTTATGGAACACAAAAAAAGGCAACAGCTACTGGTGCTATTAGTATGGTAAAAGGTGAAGAACTGCAACAATCACCAGCCGTTAATTTTACCAATACGCTTGCCGGACGATTGCCTGGTTTGGTGGCCGTGAATAACTCTGGTGAACCCGGTCGGGACAATGCTACCATAAGAATAAGAGGCGCTAATACATTGGGGGATAATTCAGCCCTGGTGGTTGTCGATGGTATTGTAGGGAGAGACCTGGCAAGCATTCGCCCGGAGGATGTAGAGAGTGTGACGGTACTGAAAGATGCATCGGGTGCCATTTACGGGGCCAGAGCAGCAAATGGCGTTATACTGGTGACGACTAAGAGAGGCAAAACAGGCAAACCGGAAATCACGGCGAATATTAACTATGGTGTCAGTTCGCCAACAGTAATTCCCAAAATGGCGGATGCTGCTACCTACGCCACCATGGTAAACGAAATAGAAAGTTATGCTGGCAGAGCTGCCATGTATACAAGCGAGGAGATAGAAAAATTTCGGGATGGTTCAGAACCCTGGTTATACCCGAATACGGATTGGTTTGGAACGGTTTTCAGAAAAACAACTCCTCAAACCAGATCTGATGTTTCAATAAGAGGGGGAACGGATGCCATACGATATTTTGTATCCGGCGGTTACAGTTTACAGGATGCCATCTATAAAAACAGTTCTTCAAATTTTTCTCAGGCTAATTTTAGAGCGAACCTGGATGCCAAAGTGTCTCGTTATGTTTCTCTTGGAATAGATCTGTCGGGTAGCCAGGAGAATAGAAATTTTGCTGCGAATCCTTTTCAATACATGTTAAATCGGAGTAAGCCGATGTTTATTGCGGAGTATCCGGGCAATAAACCTGCAGCAGGTTATCAGGCAGGACAAAGTCCTGTTGCTCTTGTATCTGATGCTATTGGGTACGACAAACGTATCAGTTACAACTTTTTAAGCAATGCCCGGTTAAAGATAGATATCCCATGGGTTTCAGGGCTATCATTAACCACCAATTTATCCTACGACAAAATAATCAATAACGGGAAATTGTGGCGAAAACCTTATATGTTATATTCCTGGGACAGGCAGACATTTGATGCCAATGGAGAGCCGGTTGTTACAGGTGCGCTCGATGGACCCTACGCTACTGCGGAGCTTAACCAAAATTTCTCAGATGCTCATCGTACAACGTTAAACGGTTTAATCAACTACAACAAAACATTTGGCGAACACCAGTTGAAGCTTTTAGCCGGTGTTGAGAGAATAACAGGTGGTTCAATGGACCTTACAGCATTCCGACGCGGTTTTGTATCAACAGCCATCGATCAGATGTTTGCTGGTGGAGACCCCGATAAAGACAATGGCGGAAGAGCTACAGTAGATGCCCGATTGAACTACTTTGGACGGATTAACTACGACTTCAAGCAGAAATATCTTTTGGAATTTGTATGGCGATATGATGGCTCTTACATTTTCCCTGAAGAACAACGGTTCGGTTTTTTTCCAGGAGCGAGTGCAGGATGGGTTTTGTCTGAAGAGAATTTCTGGTCTGGGATTTCTAATGTTGTCAACTTTTTTAAATTAACAGGGTCCTGGGGAAGAACAGGGAATGATAGAATTGATCCCTATCAATACCTGTCAAGCTACAGTTTTTCGAACCAGCCATTTATTTTTGACGAGTCCTTGCTTACTAAAGCCTTAAACGAACTTAGAATAGCTAACCCGGGCATCACCTGGGAAGTAGCCGATCAAACAAATGTGGGCTTTGAATCTCAGTTTCTTAATGGAGCCATTCAGTTTTCAGCCAATTATTTTTACAATTTAAGAAGTAATATCCTTGCCTTTAGAAATGCTTCTGTACCCGCTACGTCGGGACTCAGTTTGCCAAGAGAAAATATTGGTAAAGTAGCCAACCGGGGGATGGAAGTAGAACTGGCATATAACGGTAAAAAAGGCAATTTCACTTATCGTGTGTCGGCGAATGCAGCATTGGCAAAAAACAAAATTCTGTTTTGGGATGAAACGCCCGGGGTTCCTGAGTATCAACGTTCTACCGGAAGACCAATGAACGCTGGATTGTATTACGAGGCACTGGGAGTCTTTAAAAATCAGGAAGAGATTGATCGGCTTCCCCATTGGTCAAATGCCCAGCCCGGAGATTTAATATTTAGGGATGTTAATGGAGACGGGGAAATTAACGGACTCGATCTAGTCCGATTTAACAAAACTGAGCTTCCCACATTTACCGGTGGTTTTACAATTGATCTTTCTTATAAAAATCTGTTTTTTTCTGCATTGTTTCAGGGTGCCATGGGAGCTGTAAGAAGCTACTCTCTGGAATCGGGTTTAATAGGAAACTTCCTGGAGGCGGACGCTGTGGGGCGCTGGACTGCAGACAACCCTAATGCCGACAAGCCCAGGGCATGGAATACCGGAGGATATTATTGGACGAACGCGGTGTCTGGTGGTACCTGGGGAATTAACAACACCTATTGGTTGAAAAACAACGATTACTTACGTCTTAAAAATCTGCAGGTTGGTTACAATCTGCCCTATGGCTGGCTGGATAAGGCAGGCATAAAAAACTGCTCTCTTTATTTTACAGGTTTAAACCTACTAACCTTTACAAAGTTCGAAGCGTTTGACCCGGAAACAGTGGGTACCGTCTATCCGCTAAGCAAAGTATTCAACTTCGGTATTAAACTAACGTTTTAAAAAGATTGTCATGAGAAATAGAGTTTTGATTACGGGTATCATTTCAATATTATTTTTATCATCGTGCAATAAGGATTTCCTGGAAACAACTCCGCTTAGTGAATTCTCTTCTGCCGATGTTTGGAAAGACAGGTCGCTTTCAGTATCATTCATTAACGGAATTTATGCGAGTATCGATCAGTCACTCAGCAAATACATGCTGGCGGTTTATTGCGACGAAGGACATCGCAGAGACAACTCTGCAATTCTTGCGTTTAACAGGGGAGAAATGACCGCTGATAATATCATCGGCTGGCAATCGCAACCTACATGGAATGGGTTGTACTCAAAAATCAGAAGATGTAATTTGTTTTTGGATAACACAATAGATGCCCCTTTTGAAAAAGCTTCCATGGAAGGAGAAGTTAGATTTCTGAGAGCCTTTTTTTATACCCAACTCACCAGAATGTTCGGTGGCGTACCATTGGTAAAAAATGCCTATGAGCTTACGGATGATTTTGCTATTGCCAGAAGTAGCTATGCGGATTGTATTGATTTTATAGCTGCGGAACTTGATGCCGCTGCCGCCTTGCTGCCAGATATACAAACAGGTGATGATAATGGAAGAGTCACGAAGGGTGCAGCATTAACCTTAAAATCAAGGGTGTTGCTGCATGCAGCGAGTGATCTGCACAACACTTCAGCATTTTCGGATTACTCAGATCCGGCTTTATTGGGTTATACCGATGGTTCGAGAGTAGATAGATGGAGAGCTGCGAGGGACGCTGCTAAAGCCGTTATTGACCTTAACCTATACTCCCTGCACAAAGCCGATCCTGCGCCTGGAGATTCTGTGGCGGGGAATTATGTAGAAGTATTTTTGCAGAAAAAAACATCGGAAGATATTTGGGTTAAATTCTACACTTCCGGAACCATACCCAACGATAACAATATGCCCGTAATGAATGGTCCGAATGGATATGGCGGACAGGGTAACAATGCTGTTTCCGGAAACCTGGTGGATGCATTTGAAATGAAAGACGGTACTGCATTTGATTGGAACAATCCTACCCATGCGGCACTTCCATATAGCAATAGGGACGCCCGGTTTTACGCCAACGTATTGTATGATGGAGCCAAATGGGGCACCCGTCCAGCTTATTCAATAGACCTTGATCCAGCAGGCATAGTGCATACCGGTTATTTTGAAAGATGGAACGCCACCGCAAATCAAATGTTCATAGAACCCGGCATAGACAGCAGAAATAGTCCTTTTCAACCAGGCAATAGCGGTCAAACATTATACCTGTGTAAAAAATTTATGGATCCCAATTCCCCGGCCGTGGAGGGGGGCATCGGACAGGACGTCCCTTACAGGCACCTAAGATATGCAGAAGTACTGTTGAATTATGCAGAGGCCTGCCTGGAGCTGGATGAGTTTGAGGAAGCACGTACGTATATTAACCTGATCCGCAAAAGAGCAGGGCAACCGGAAACAAATGAAACGGGTTATGCATTAAAGCAACTATATAGAAATGAAAGACGTATAGAGTTAATGTATGAAGAGCATCGCTTCTTTGACGTGCGGCGATGGATGATTGCGCCCGATACGTATGGTCCCCTTTACAAAGCGAATGTATTGTATAAGTTGTTGCCCGACCGTACTACTGCCACTACTCCAACAGTTGTGCACGAAGTTTTGGAAACGAGGGCATGGCAAAATAAAGCTTATTTTTTCCCTATACTTAGAACAGAGATGAATAGAAATGATTTGCTGGTGCAAAACCCTGGATTTTGATATCTTTCCACCCCAATGGGATTGTTTAGCGTAGAAAGGGATGTTTCAACACATCCCTTTTTTATTTTGAAAGCTGGACATACAGCTGCTGGCATTCAGAATAGGTAATGTAGCGCCTATTTTGAAACCTTAAGAAACCCGCTGGAAAAAGAAAAGTTTTATGACTAATTACTTCAAAAGCAGGGCTGTTGCTGCGCCTATATAATCTGTCAATATAAACGGGAAAATGCCCTATAGGCATCTTTCCGGTCTCTTTGTTGCAAAGACCCTGATCTCTTCTTCAGTTTTTCTTCAGAATTTCTGCCTTATATTGTATTATCCAATAAACAGTGTCAATGAAAATATTAGTCATAGAAGACGAAAAAGAACTGAGTAAAAGTATTGTGCGTTACCTGAGTGGTGAGAATTATCGCTGCGAGGTGGCAGACACCTTTAAAACAGCATTGGACAAAATTGAGAGTTTTGACTATGATTGTATTCTGTTGGACATAGGATTGCCGGACGGAAACGGACTGAACCTGTTGAAACTATTGAAGGAAAATGGTAAAACAGAAGGAGTTATTATTATATCGGCAAAAAATGCTATTGATGACCGTATTGGAGGACTCAACCTGGGAGCTGATGACTACCTGCCTAAACCGTTTCATTTGCCCGAGCTAGGTGCCCGGGTGGCAGCCGTTATACGTAGAAGAAGGTTTAATGGAAATCATGCGTTGGTATTGAACGAACTGTTGATAGATACTGCTGCCAAAACCGTTTCAGTTAATGACAGGCACGTGGATTTTACCCGCAAAGAATACGACCTGCTACTCTATCTTGTTTCTAATAAAAACAGAGTAGTATCTAAAAATGCGATTGCCGAACATCTCTCTGCAGATGATGCCTCTTTGTTCGACAACTTTGATTTCATTTATGCACACATCAAGAATATAAAAAAGAAACTCAGTCAGGCTG
This sequence comes from uncultured Terrimonas sp., assembly GCA_964604365.1. Taxonomy (GTDB): domain Bacteria; phylum Bacteroidota; class Bacteroidia; order Chitinophagales; family Chitinophagaceae; genus Agriterribacter. The sequence goes on along the minus strand of CAZRYS010000001.1, from coordinate 101,343 downwards.
GCTGTACTGACTATATCAAATCGGTATATGGTATGGGCTATAAATTTGACATATGAAACTCCTTAACCGTTCTATACGTTCCTACCTTTTGTATGCTATAGGCATACTACTTATATCTATACCGTTGTTTTATTTCGTCATAGGAACTATCATCGCACGAGATGTTGACAAAAGTCTGAAAGCACAAAGAACAGAAGTGATTGCCCGGCTCGACCGACTTACCGATCGGGATCCTTTTTCGTTGCTTGACCTGTATGGACCCGATGTAATGCTTAACCGTATCAATATTTATAAATCGTATGATTCATTGTATACGGTAAAAAAATCCAGTCCGGTTTCTCCTGAGTCAATTTCTTATCGTATTCTGGAATCCAACGTACTGGTAAGGGGTACTCCCTATAAAATTATGGTACAGAATTCACTGGTCAACAGTCAGGATCTGATTCAAAGCATTGTATTCATAATTTCTCTATTACTAGTTGTAATCATCGGTGGACTGTTGCTTATCAACAGAATTATTTCCGGAAAAATATGGCGCCCCTTTTACCAAACACTACACTATTTACAACACTTTAGGGTAGACAGTCGTCAGCCTGTGGGATTGAGTAAAACAAATATCGACGAGTTTGCAGATCTAAACCGTGTGGTGAGTTCACTTACAGAAAACAACAAAAAACTATATGAGTCGCAAAAAGAATTTACTGAGAACGCTTCTCACGAAATGCAGACGCCGCTGGCCGTCATGCAGGGAAAACTGGAATTACTGATGCAAACAGCTCCGCTTTCAGAAGAGCAGGCTGCATTGATAGGTGAAATGGCGGATGCGTCTCAAAGAATGTATCGGCTGAATAAATCCTTGTTGCTGTTAACACGGATTGACAATAGCCAGTTTGCGGAACGGGAAGAGTTGTCAGTAACCACCATGGTCAACCGTCTGGCAAAACAATATGAACCGATCGCCGCAGAAAAGCAAATTCGTTTACAAACAACAGGTAAGGATGAGCTGCTATTGACCACCAATAAAACATTACTCGAAATACTAATCAGCAATTTATTGAGCAATGCTATCCGCCACAATGTGCGGGGAGGCGTGGTAAATATTCGTTTAGAAGAAAATCTACTCACCGTACAGAATACAGGCAAATCCGTTCCCCTGGATAGCGGTAAAATATTCACCCGCTTTCACAAAGACAGTGCCGATTCAAACAGCCTGGGTTTGGGATTGGAAATTGTAAGGAAAATATGTCTGATCAACCGGTATACAGTTGATTATCATTTTACAGATGGACTACACACATTTACAGTTTACTTTAAGTAAATGCTACGGGTACACGAAGCACTAATGGTAAGCGTGTTTCGAAATGAAATTTTGATTTCTGATTTGGCTGATCTGATATATGCCAAGAATGCACGAATAAAAGATTCCTGATCAGCTGCAAACCCATATCGATAATGAATTTGTGATTTTTGATTTTCTGATATCTAAGTCCTAATTAATGCCACGCATACACAAAAAAAAGAGTTAGCATCGGTAGCAAGAACCCACTCGTCCATTGGTGGTTACCCGATTCAGTTAATACTTTCTTAATGGCTCCTGTAAAATTTGTTAAAGAGTTTCAATTCCTGCTCTCAATTCAGAATTCCTTCAGTATTGCAGTCAATTTTTGTTTTGATAAAAGTGAATAACAAACCCCTTAAATAAAAAGGTATGAAAACAATGAAAAATATATTTGCAGCATTGGGTGTCACAGCATTGATTGCGGCAGGGGCATACGCCGTTTACAACAAGACTGAACATGCCAGCAATAGCGTGTTGGATGCAGCTACGATGCCTGTATTGAACACCGCCTATGACAACAGTACTTATACTGGTCCGGTTGATTTTGAAAAAGCAGCGGAGTCTGCCGTTCCCTCGGTAGTACATATTCAAACGGTTGTTAAATTCAAAGACGCTGCCGGACGTGGGAAGCGTCAGCAACAAAATCCCTTTGGCGATTTTTTTGGAAATGATGATATGATGCGTCGATTCTTTGGCGAAGATGGCGGAAACTTTCAACAGCCCGATCAGAGAGCATCCGGTTCTGGTGTGATCATCAGCAGTGACGGTTATATTGTAACCAATAACCATGTTGTTAATGGTGCTACCGAAGTAAACGTTACTTTAAACGATCGTAAAAATTACAAAGCTAAAGTTATAGGAACAGATCTCAATACAGATCTGGCATTGATAAAAATAGAAGCTAAAAATCTGCCCGTTATGCCGATGGGAAATTCTGACAATGTAAAATTAGGGCAATGGGTACTGGCTATAGGCTACCCGCTTAACCTGGATGTAACGGTTACACAAGGTATCGTAAGTGCTAAAAGTCGTAACATAGGCATCAATAAACAAGGAAAAGCACCTGTAGAAGCATTTATACAAACAGATGCTGCAGTAAACCCCGGTAGTAGCGGCGGGGCCCTGGTAAATACAACCGGGGAGTTGGTAGGGATCAATACCGCTATTGCTTCGCCAACCGGTACCTATGCAGGATATGCTTACTCTATCCCTGCCAACCTGATGAAGAAAGTAGTAGGTGATATCATGAAATATGGCTCGGTGCAAAGAGGTTATCTGGGCATCAGCATGGTACCCGAGGGACTGGGCGAAGAAGCTAAAAAAGAGTTGGGCATAAAGGACGATGTGAGTGGTGTATGGGTAGCAGAAGTGGTGCCGGAAGGCGCAGCTGCACAAGCCGGTATTCAAAAGGGTGACGCTATTACAAAAATAAATGGAGCACCAGTTAATACCACTGCGCAACTTTCTGAACAGATAGCGAGGTTACAGCCTGGTGATAAGGTGAGCATAACTGCCAACCGCAATGGCGCAGAGAAAACCTTTAATGCAACCCTGAAGGGAAGTATGGGTAATGTACCCAGTCAGCAAACTGCAGCGGTAGAAGCCCTGGGAGTAGATATGCAAACGGTTACCAAAGAGCAGGCAGCACAATTGCGTATATCTGGTGGTGTAAGAGTAACCAATATCAATGATAATGGCATAATATCCGAACAAACCAATATGAAAGATGGATTTGTGATAACCAAAGTAGGTGGTATAAAAGTGAGTTCAGTAGAAGAACTAAATGCCGCTTTGAGCAAGCAGGGAAATAACTTTCAGATTGAAGGTATTTATCCCGGCAGTACAGATACCTATTATTTCGGAATAAACGGATTCAGAAATTAGTAACAGTGGGGGTTTAGTTGTAGTAAAGCCGTCATCTTCGGATGCGGCTTTTTACTTACCGGCACTTTCTTCGTCGAGGTTGGTAACACCCCCTGATATCGCAAATTTCATGGCATCGGCTGATCCTATTTCCGAAATTTTCCGCACACGCTCCTGCTTCACAAAATAAAGATGACCGGCAAATGCATAGGACTGCGGGACATAAACGGCCACATATTCGTGCAATCCAAACTCGCTTAACTCCTGTTGTGTGATAAAACCTACCCGCCAGATATCATTGGCTTCAATGCAAACCAATACGGCTTTGTCAAACTTTCTTTTATTTCCAGCAAAGGCTTCAAAAAAATCTTTCACAGTAGAATAGATGATTTTGATACCCGGTGTTTTTTGCAAAATATTATCAAACAGATCAACCAGTTTAGCTACAACAAAAGTGCTGGATACATAGCCAACCACCACAATAATAATAAAAGCCAGCAGCAACCCAAGCCCTGGCACATAATAAGCCGAGAGTTCCGGGAAAAAGCTTTCAAGCAAATCAGGCAATATTCTATCAATAAAATTAAACAGGGAGGTTACCGCCCAAATGGTGATTACAATAGGAGCGAGAATAATTAATCCCTGGAGAAAAAATTGAAAAACAGATTTGATCCGGTTTCTGAACAGCATACTACAGATATTGACGTTTCTATTGCACTGGTATCTTTACCAGCCCATGCAATCTAAACAAGATAGCCATACCTGAAAACTATTTTTTCATCTAAAACGCCCTGATCAGCTTTTTTACCTGCCGTTTGTAAGTTTCCATATCCTTCTTCTGCATATTGATAAAGCTGTTATCTTCCAGCTTTCCAACTACCATGTCCATCTCATCCTGGCTATCATATACCATCTTACGAAATGAATTGGTATAGTCTTTCGCCCGGGAGTCATGTATTCCCTCTGTCAGCCAGTTTTTGGTATCAATTGATTCCTGCAGCAGTGTCTTAAAAATTGGTTTATCAAACCCGGCTGGAGTAATTTGGAGTACGTCCAGCAAGGCCGCAAATGCATGTTCCAGTTTTTGCTCCGGATATGCCTGTGCCTGTGCACTATAAAAGTTGTGAACGCCGGACCAGTTGTTGATTCTTCCCAGCCGTACATCTTTGCGCAGGAGTTCCACAGCCATTGAAGGAATAAGTTGCCCGCCTACATTTAACCAGGCAGTATTTTTAGGCTTTGCTGGAAGTTGTTTCTTTAAAGTGGAAAACGATTTTATTGAATATCTTTTTATGCAGGTAATCAATTCACGCGTAGCGTAATACCTGATGAGTTTGCGATAAATATTGTATGCTTGTTGTACCTTAAAGATGACTGCTTTGCGACTACTGTTCTCAAATCTTTCGCCTAAAATTTCCAGTGAATCAATAATAGGGTCTTCTTTCAACAGCAGCTTTCGTCCGGCTTTTTGTATTTCTCTCTCCGAAAAATCTTTGTCGGGCTGTTGTTTATGCAAAAAAGCCCTGCCAGTGAATTTTTCCAGCAGAGGAAGTGCGGTTAAAATTTCCGAAATGGTATCCGGCGCCAGTGCTCCAAATTCAATCTGTTGTATCTTTTCTACCCGCGCATCCCTATCCTGGTATTTCCATTCATTTCTGGCAATGGCATACAGGTTATACATAAACCAATACGCTGGCATTACTACCAGGCGATCGTGCGTTACATCGTTAGACACTAATGCAAAAGGTAAAGGAATATCCAATTCGGCCGGATAATCACCTTTGGCCAATATGTTGAAAGATGCTAAGCGGGAATTGTGTTTAATACTCACACAGAGTCCGGGCCAAAACCCTCTGCCTGCAATCAGCTCACCATCCGGGCTACGGGAGTTGTGATTGGACCCCACAGTGGCACCTGCCGCCATATTGCTCTGCCCCATCACTACGGCTGCACATAAAAATGAATTGTTGTGATGTTGCTCATGTGATGGAAAAATCAGCGAGTTTAATACCTCGCAGCAGGAGATGGTAGAATTGTTACCGAGATAGGAATTGATTAATCTTGCGCCGTATTTCAATTGTGAATTAGACGCCATAATGAACCGGACGGCTTTGACGCCATAAAATGCGCGACAACCCAACCCCATAATACCATTCACCATTTCACAACCTTCGCCTATCTGAGACGGTGACTCTGCCGAAGAACTAACGGTAATATTCTTCAGCTTGTTAGCCCCCTTAATATATGCATCTGTGCCTATCCATGCATCTTTTACAATACTCGTATTTTTTATTATCGTGCGGTCTCCAATCTTGCCATAGTAACCACGTTTTACATCGTATTCCTTTTGGGTAAATTCTTTGAACTTTTCCAGCAGGGTAATATCGTCTCTATACTTAGACCACAACCAGGCATCGCCGGGTAACATGCCCGTAAAAGGAATTACTTTTCTGCCTCCATTCTCATTACACAATTCCAACCATATTCGGATGTTTTCGGGTTCGCCTTCTTTGATGACACCATTGCCAAACTTTGTAGCATTGGTAACCGATAATTCATTGATGTTTACCAAAATTACTTCGCTGCCAATAATATAGTGCGACAAATAATTCACGCTGTCCACCACCACATTGTCTCCAAAATCGCTGCTGATGATGGTGCTGTTATACAACCCTACAGGCATGCGCAGGTTATGATACTCCAGATAATAGGTTTCCAGCTTTCCAATCCTTACCAAACCGAAAAATTTGCAGTTTTTTACTAACTCCGGATTGAAAGCATCCGACACCAATATCTTATTCCAGTCATCAGAGGTATTCCTGTTACGCACCAACACTTCTATTTCCCAGGCCGTTAATCCACGGTATTGTATGCCATTTCTATTCTGCAGGTTCCGTAGATAGTATTCATCCTGTCCTTCCGGAATATATTCTGCCGGTATGAAATTATACCCTAAGCTATCAAGACTTTTTTTGGTAATGTGATTCAAGTGTGAAAAATTGAATATGAAAAACTATTCTACCGTTACGCTCTTTGCAAGGTTCCTTGGTTTATCTACATCGTATCCTTTAGCCACACCTATATAATAGGATAATAACTGAAGAGGAATTGTATTGATAATGGGTGCTACAATTTCGTCCGCAGCAGGAACGGATAATACATCGTCTGCTAAACCGGTGATCGTTTCATCGCCCTCCGTTATCACGGCTATTACTTTTCCCTTTCGGGCCTTTATCTCCTGTATATTGCTGACTATTTTTTCGTGATAGGGATCACGGGTTGCCACAAAAATAACCGGTAGTTTTTCATCCACCAGTGCAATGGGGCCATGTTTCATTTCTGCAGCAGGATACCCTTCAGCATGTATATACGATATTTCTTTCAGCTTCAAAGCACCTTCAAGTGCCACGGGAAAGTTATATCCTCTGCCAAGGTAGAGCGCATCGGTTGCGTCCTGGTATTTTAGCGCTATCTTTCTAATGGCGTCTATTTTCTCCAGCACTTCAGCCACCTTCTCCGGTACAGCATTTAATTCTTGTAGCAGGTGCAGATACCTTTCCGAACTGATTGTATTCTTTTCCCTGGCTATACGCAGGGCTATAGCAGTCAATACAGCCAGTTGCGCCGTAAATGCCTTGGTACTGGCAACGCCAATTTCGGGGCCGGCATGTGTGTAGGCACCAGCATGCGACAGGCGTGCTATGGAAGAACCTACCACGTTCACAATACCCAGAATGATCGCCCCCTGCTCTTTTGCATTCTCCAGCGCTACAAGTGTATCCGCTGTTTCACCACTTTGGGAAATAGCAATAATCATATCCCCCTTGTTGATGATAGGGTTTCTATACCGAAACTCTGAAGCATATTCGACTTCCACCGGAATGCGACATAACTCTTCTATAATATATTCTGCGATGAGTCCCGCATGCCAGCTGGTGCCGCAGGCAACAATTAATATCCTGCTGGCATCTTTAATCTTATCAATATTATTTTCGATGCCCGACATGGTGATCTTGCCATTAATGGCGTCAAGGCGTCCTCTTAATGCATCATGAATAGTGCCTGGTTGTTCAAAAATTTCCTTTAGCATGAAATGATCATAACCACCTTTTTCAATTGCCGCCAGTTCAAGATCCAGCTTTTGAATAAAGGGTGTCTGTCTTTCATTGCCCAAATTTTTTAAGATCAGTTCGTCCGGTTTGACGATTGCAATTTCATAATCGTTTACATACACTACTTCCTTAGTGTACTCGATGATGGGAGATGCATCACTGGCTAAAAAATGTTCGCCCTTACCAATACCGATCACTAACGGACTTCCTTTACGGGCAGCTATCAATGTGCCGGGATTGTCCTGATCAAGCAACACAATCACATAAGCACCCACCACTCGCTTCAACGCTATGCGCAGCGCTTCTTCCAAAGTACTGTCGTTGTTTTTTTGAATGTCTTCAATGAAATTCAACAATACCTCTGTATCTGTATCGCTGGAAAATTTATAGCCTTTTTTAATCAGCTCCTGTTTTAGTGATGCATAATTCTCAATAATACCATTGTGAATCATTGCCAGTTTCCCGTTGTTGGACAAATGAGGATGTGCATTTCTGTCACTGGGTTCGCCATGCGTAGCCCAACGGGTATGCCCTATCCCTATATTGCCTTCTATGTTTTTTCCAATAACAGACTCCTCCAATGCCGCTACCTTTCCCATTTTTTTGTAGAGCCTTAGGTCTCCATCCAATAATGCGATCCCTGCACTGTCATATCCTCTGTATTCAAGCCTTTTTAATCCTTTAATTACAACTGGATACACCTGCCGATGACCAATGTAAGCAACTATTCCACACATAGAAGTATAAAAATTATTTATTAATATATAAATATTCCGGTAGGCAACGCAATCGTTTGCGCAAAGTACGCCTTTTTTCCTATTCATTGAAAGTGCCCCTTTGCAAAAGAACATATGCCAATGCGACTACCAGTGGATGGCAGGTTTCTTATCAAAGGTCAACGTGGTTGGCTACCGCTTATGCTAGTTTTGCCTTACAAAAAAGAAAATCATGCGTACAAAATCAATACAGGCAATTATCGAGCCACCTGCAGCACATATGGTGGGCGATGGTTTCAGGGTACATAATTTTTTCCCTGGGGGTAGTATCAGTAACAAGCGAATGAGTCCTTTCTTTCTGCTGGATTATAATGCCAAAATAGACTTCTCGGCAAAAAACGAGCCAAGAGGGGTGGGTGTGCATCCTCACAGAGGATTTGAAACAGTGACTATTGCTTACCACGGCGCAGTAGCGCATCATGATAGCGCAGGTAACAGTGGCGTGATAAAACAAGGAGATGTACAATGGATGACCGCAGGATCGGGTGTTTTACATAAAGAATATCACGAAGAGCGTTATAGTCAGCAAGGCGGTCTGTTTCAAATGGTACAGTTATGGGTAAATCTGCCTGCCAAATTTAAGATGACTACACCCCGCTACCAGGCTGTTACCAGGGATATGATTGCTTCCCATGCATTGCCCGATGGTGGCGGTGCTATAGAAGTGATAGCAGGGGAGTACAAAGGTGTAAAAGGCCCCGTATCAACATTTTCACCTATTGAAATGTACAATGTGGCTTTAGGCTCCGCTGCCACGGCAGATCTGCAATTCCCAGAACATTACAATACTGGTTTGTTGATGGTGCAGGGCAGTGCTGTTGTAAATGGAGAAGAAGTGTCGCAAGATCATTTTGTATTGTTTGACAATATAGGCACTGATATTAGTATAACGGCTGCCGAAGATAGCATAGCCCTTGTATTGAGCGGTGAACCTATCAACGAGCCTATCGCCGCATATGGTCCTTTTTTGATGAATACACATGAGGAGTTGCAACAGGCCTTTGATGATTTTAATAAAGGAAAGTTTGGATACCTTGAATAGATTGTTGATTTTGATTTGAATAAAACATTACATCCGAAATAACTCAATCTCCAAATCAGCAATAAAAGATAAGGGGCTGAATTAACAGCCCCTTATCTTTTATTCAAATATGTTTATTAAAAGCCAACGGTATCGTACACGGTCACTTTTTTCCAGAGTTGACTACATTCCTCCACAAACTTCAGGTGAATGGGATCAACCTGGTAACTATCCTGGTTGGCTTTATTATCGAAGAAACACAGCCATGATACACTATATGAGCTATCTATCACTTCCCGGTTAGTATCTGCAGGTTTTCCTATATAAGATGTTTTAATGGTCTTGATGCCTTGCATCTTTTTTAAGCCTGCCACTAGTTTTTCGAGATCTTCTTTACTGCCCGGTTTCTCCAGCCAAAAATAAACGTGATGAATGAAGGGATGATTGTTTTTGTCCATAGCCTTTGTATTTGTAATGGCAGCAATGCCTAATGCGGAGGCAATTGCCGTTTTTGTTGATTGGTTTACAAACTTACGTCGTGTAATCTTTTTCATACCTAAAATTATTAAAGATTACCTTATTTTCTTCAACCAATCATTTATTCCTGCATAAATCTTTTGAGCAACTGCCTTATGAAACCTGGGATCTATTATCCGCTTTTCATCCTGTAGATTACTTAAAAAAGCTACTTCCACAAGGCTGTTCGGGTATTCTGTAGGGCCATTTAACGCAAAGTTAAATCCACCCACGGCGCCAATTTCGGTGAGATTCAGTTCCAACATTCTATTTAAAATAGATTCGGAGATGTCTTTAAAGCCTATATATCTATAGTAAGTACTGGTGCCTTTGATCAACATATTGCCGGAAGAGTTAAGGTGGATGCTTATCAGTAAGTCTGGGTTGGCAGCCCGTAACATCTCCACCCTGTCAACCATTTCCAATGTAGTATCCTTTTCACGGGTCATTAATGTTTTTACGTTCTGTTGCTTAAGGAGCTTTTGCAACTCCTTTGCAATATGCAATGTATAGTCTTTTTCCGCGATGCCGGATGAAACACCCGTTGCGCCTACGTTTGTTCCGCCATGCCCGGCGTCAATAGCAATGTACATTTTTTTGACGTTCAGCGGTGGCTGGCGTTTTACTCTTACTACAAGCTTATAACCAATACTGTCGTATTGAATAAAATAGCCCCAGTGTTGTTTGTTTTTTAATTCTATAAACACCCGCATCACATCGTCTTCTGTCTGTTCGTACCAGGTACTTTTCACTTCTTTTGCCGATTTCAGGTGTGTGATCCAGTTGGTGTTGGACGTAGCCCCGAATATATCTATCACTATCCTTGAGGGATTAATCTGCTGCACACTTCTATAGGGCAGTTTTTCATCCAGATTAATCGTAACGTAATCAAAAGTATCATCGCCAAAAACACGCCAGTTTGACGTGAGGTACCAGGCACGCTGTAATTTTCCGGGTGCTGGTTTCACATGTTCTTTTGCAATAAAGCCACGGTGTCGTTGCGATAGCTGTACGATATAGTCTCCATCCAGCGAATCAACTACTTTCAATAAGATGGCTGAATCCAGGTAGGTCATTTTAGCCCCACCTAACCTGTCGTTCCCGGGTCCGTATTCCAAAAAAGGGAGCCTTCCGGTTGTTTGCACCAAAAAGCTGGAGTCCTGTGCAGGAACCTTCAGTACAGAACAGAGCAACAATAAGGATATCAGTTGTTTCATTGATAAATGATATACAAACAAAAATCCGTATTATTTATTGCTGAAAAAAAGAAAAACCCCACAGGCACCTGGGGTTTTCTTTGTTGTACTTAGGCTAAGACTCTTTGTATACCTAAGACGTAAAAGCTGACAAATCCGCTGCAAGCTCTCAGTTATCATACGTGTAAAATATACAACAGGTTTGCCGCGACAAAAGGTTTTGATTTTAGTCAATCTAAAAAATAAAATACACGGTATACCGGTATTCAATGCTGTTTAGTTAAGGTTTTTATTTATACTCGAACCGGATTCATTTCGAAACTTTCAATCAATTTTCTTCGATACTTTTTGCGGAAAAAGTATCCCAAAGCCGCCGGGGAATTATTACACCCAATTCCCCGGAACGCCCTGATTAAGCTTTTGTGATCTGTATACTCAGCTAAAGACCCCCGATTAATTGATTAACTTGTCTGCTACTGATATCAGGGAACTATAGGTGAGTTTACAGTAATTCTACCGTCATATCAAGGCGTTCCCGAAATCGCCTGTAATCGTCTACGCCTGAGGATAGACAAGTTTTCGGGTGGCTTTTTGCTTTTCTTTTTTCCACAAAAAAGTAAAAAAGAAATAGCAATGAAAATAATTCTACAGCCTGATTGAATATATCTGATAACTTTTTGCCTTAATTAAACGGCATTGTACCAGTATTATACGAACAAGACGATCTCATTAGTAGCTGCCGATAAATTTGGTTTTACGACAGCCGAGCAGTATATTCCGTTCAATATCGTGATTATTCCGATTTTTTAACACAATGTTGAAATTATTTAATACATTCGCAAGGTTTTTTTAATTTTTTTTAATGATTGTAATAAGATTATTAATTTTTCATAACTATTTGCCCAAAGCTATTTGTACATTATGAACGAGGTTACTAGTGCATTTCTCGAAAAAGTGAAAATCAGAAACGCCGGCGAAAATGAGTTTTTACAGGCGGTCACCGAAGTTGCAGACTCCATCATTCCTTACATCAAAGACATTCCCAAATACCGAGATTCACGCATTTTGGAGCGAATAGTTGAACCAGAGCGGGTCATTATTTTCCGTGTGCCCTGGTTAAATGACAATGGGCAGGTAGAAGTAAACAGGGGCTTCCGCGTACAAATGAACAGTTCTATAGGACCCTATAAAGGTGGGCTTCGCTTTCATCCCTCTGTTAATCTTAGTGTATTGAAGTTTCTTGGATTTGAACAGGTATTCAAAAACAGTCTTACCGGGTTGCCGATGGGCGGTGGTAAAGGCGGTTCGGATTTTGATCCCAAAGGCAAATCCGATAATGAAGTAATGAAGTTCTGCCAGAGTTTTATGACTGAACTTTATCGCCATGTTGGTGCCGACATTGATATTCCTGCAGGAGACATCGGGGTAGGTACACGCGAAATTGGTTATCTTTTTGGGCAATATAAAAGAATACGCGGTGAATTCAGCGGTGTTTTAACGGGTAAAGGATACGAATGGGGCGGTAGTCTTATTCGTCCGGAAGCCACAGGATACGGCCTGGTGTATTTCGTGGAAGAAATCCTGAAAACCAATGGGGATTCACTGGTAGGTAAAAAAATAACCATTTCCGGATCGGGAAATGTGGCACAGTATGCCGCCGAGCAATGCATAGCCAGGGGCGGTGTTGTATTAACCATGTCAGACTCTGAAGGTTTTATTTACGATCCGGCCGGCATTGATCAGGAAAAGTTAGAATACATCAAACACCTGAAAAATGTAGAGCGCAAACGTATCAGCGAATACACCAAACAATACGATTGTAAATTCTACCCGGGTGAGCGCCCCTGGAGAATAAAATGTGATATAGCCCTCCCCAATGCCACGCAAAATGAATTGGACGGCAATGATGCCATGCAGTTAGTTAAAAACGGTTGTATGTGCGTAGCAGAAGGTGCTAATATGCCCTGTACTCCGGAAGCGGTATTAGTATTTCATAAAGCACAGGTGTTTTACGCACCGGGCAAAGCTGCTAATGCCGGCGGGGTAGCCGTTTCAGGACTGGAAATGTCGCAGAACTCACAACGATATGCCTGGACACGCGATGAAGTTGACAACAAACTAAAAGACATCATGCGGGAGATACATAAGATATGCCTGAAATATGGCAAGGAAAAAGACGGGCACGTTAATTATGAAAAAGGAGCCAATATTGGTGGTTTTGTGAAAGTTGCCGATGCAATGCTGGCGCAGGGAGTTGTGTAGTTAGTTAAAAGTTGATAATTATTATTGTCCGGCTAAAAAAATGCCCCTTTAGTTTTATTTCCATCCTTCGGAGAGTGAAGTAATCTAAAGGGGCATCGACTTTCTGTTACAGTCTGCCGGACCAATTATATGCCAGTTTGTTTTACACTGTTTTTCGGCGAGGACCACTGATATGTTTTTTCTTCCTGCATTAAGTCTGCTAAGGCGCACCATCATATCATTATAATAGTACAGCACCCATCTCAAAGCATCGGCGATTTCACAATTGCTTAATGTTAACAAAATCTACTGTTAATAAACAAGGTTTAGTTTTACTAAACGATTAATAATTGCTAATAGCCCAATATTATAAGATGACCAAAAATGTGGATAACTTTTTATATTAAAATGTATTAGTATTAGTAAACTTTGTTTAATTTAATTAAATAATTCGGACCGCTTCAAACTAGCTCTCTAAAAGCAAATTGGCGTCTCTGGTTATTCCTTACCTATGGAATAAGACAGAATACTTATATGATTAAGTAAATATAGAACTAACTATTTATGAGACTAATCTCCAAACCTTCTGAGAGGGCTTTGCTCTTTCTACTGGGCTTCCTTTGTGCTGTCGCAAGTGTACATTCCCAAGATTCTCTTAGGGTGGATAGCATGATTTTTTCCAATAGAGGTGGACTTGAAAATATCATACAGGGAAGGGTAGCCGGGCTACGGGTGAAGAGCTGGTCTGGTACCGCCGGAGCCCAGTCTACACTCAATTTGCGTGGCTTAAGCCTTGACCCTACCGACCAATCCACCATGCCTCTTATTCTTATTAATGGTGTTCCTATCGTGGCTAGTCCTTCTAACATTACAGGCATTAATCCACTGAGTTATTTCTCTCCTGAGCAGGTTGACCGCATAGAAGTTATAAAAGATATAGACCGCCTAGCGGCTTATGGAGTGCAAGCGCCAAACGGTGCACTGAACTTTATAATGAAAGAAGGACAATCAGGCTCTATTCACGTAAAAGCAACCGCCTCTGGAGGGGTTAACTTTCTGCAGAACATGAATTATAAGAAGGATGCCTTTTACGATTTTAATACTACAGCCAGAAGAGACGTATATGGTGATGGTTCTATGGTTCACGAACAATCGGTGATAGTAGATGGATCGGGTAGTTATGGATCTTATTTATTTGGTCTGAGTAATCATCAGGATAAAGGAGTTATTAAAAGTAGCCGATTCGGACGTCAATCATTATTCCTGAATGCTAAATATAAAATTACAGATCGGTTCTCAGCACATTTTTATAATAACCTGGCATTGTCCAGCCGTAACGGACGGTATATAGGTGAGTACGGACGAAAGATGGTGCTGCCAGTTGTAGGCGACGAAGAGTTTTTCATGGATAAAAATAGAAACATGGGATTGCTCTCTTCCATGGCACTCGATTATGATCTCGGCTATGGATTGACGATACGTTCTGTAGGAAGCTTATCATACGAAGGTTCCAGTCGTGATTCTTACATTCCTTCTACATTGTTGGATGGGCAAATCTTTGCCTCCAGCGCAGCTTACAAAAGACAATTGATTACATGGAATACTTCTGTTAATTATCTCCAAAAGTTGTCTGATGCATTAAATATGAATATGACTTTGGGGCATGAACTGAGAAGTACAGACGATAGAATAACGGCTGTTAATGGACAGAGAAGTATGGAGAATGGTGGGTCAAATTTTGTAAAAGTAGTAACGGGATACAATGCAAACCAGGTAGTAGCATTTTCTAATCACGATATAGAAAAGATTCTGTCTTTCTATGGTACCTGGAATTTTAACTATCAAAAAGATTTGGATGTAAATCTCGTACTCCGTGCTGATGGTAGTTCACTCTATCAGGATAAATGGTCTTTGTACCCGGCATTGGGTATTCATTATGATCTGAAAAACAAATTAAACATTCCTGTTAAAGTGAATGCTGGCCTAGGAAAGACGGGGGTGCTGAGCAGACCTGAAACGTATCGCGGACAATTGGATGCTTATGGCGATTACTTCGGTAGTAACTTTCTGGGTGTCGGTCAGTTGTATCAACCGTTTGCTGGCGCAAAAAGTGTGGGCGTTACACAGATTGATGCGGGGGTTACTGTGGCATTGGGTAGCAAGTTGAATTTGTCCGTAGACTATTTTAATAAAACCTATCGCGACTTTACTTATCAAAGAATATTACCCAATATCAGCGGAGCTGAATACAAATATGAAACCGGTGGTGTTCTCAATCTGTCAGGGATAGAAGTTAACCTTGATGGGGTGTGGGTGCAAAAGAACAATTTTTTCTGGAGTAGTAATCTGAATATCTCTTTCTATCGCAACAGTGTTAAGGAGCTGCCGGGTGATATTCAAAACACCAGTCTGGCATATTTAGGTGCGCTTAGCAAAGGCGACGCCATTACTTCTCTTTTAGCTTATCAGGGAAACCGTTCTGGAATCATTGGCAATAGTGATCCCAAAGCTTTTGGCGGATTGACCAATAGTTTGAAATGGGGTAACATATCTGCGGCTTTTGTGCTGAACTATGCATGGGGAAATGACATCATTGCAGAATCTTTCAACAGTAGATACTATGCTGATCAGGTAGGAAATCAATTCCCGTTAAAAACTGCTGAAACACCTTATTACCTGGTTCAGTCAGGCGATGATAATCGGGCTGTTTACCAGGGTATTCGCACGATAGAAGATGGTAGCTTTTTACGATTGAGTCGGGCGGTAGTGTCGTATCATTTGAGTGCACTTGCCAAAAGAGTGGCAGACTTAACTGATCTGGAAATCTTTGCCCGCGGCGACAACCTATTTACGCTGTCACGCTATAGCGGCATTAACCCGGAAGAAAATATTAATGGCTCGCGCCAATACAACCTGATGCATACTGGCACCCCACTGCCCACATCGGTCGCTTTGGGAATTAAAGTGATTTTTTAATTGTGACGATACAAATAATGAATGTAATGAACGAATCGAAACAATATATGAAACAACATATGAAACAACATATTTTATCCTATAGGTTCATATGCCTGGTGGCAGTAGTTGTACTATTGGGCGCCTGCCGTAAAAGCCTTACAGTTGATCAGGAAAATCATACAGTAGAGGAAGGGTATTATAACGATGCTCCCCGAATTCAACAAGCTGTCATCGGCGGCTATGTAGATCTGCGGCGTGCACTGTTTGCTAACTATGCCTGGATGATGTACGGAGAAGCACGGGTAGGTGATGTGAATGTAACTGTGCCTTACCAGACGAAAGTTTCTCAGCAGGAGCTCACTGCAGCAGATAGAGATATTATACAGTTGTCTGACTGGAGTTTTTTCTATGATGTAATTAAAGATGCCAACGACTTGCTGGAGATCATCGATAAGGCTGACGGCGAAATACTTAATGCTTATCAGAGAAATACATTTAGAGGTGAAGCCCTGGCATTAAAGTCAATCGCTTATTTCTATCTCACCCGTATCTGGGGAAAAGTGCCTTCTGCCGAAGAAGGGAATTTCGGTAAGTTATTGACCACGCAGGAACTGCTTACACAAACCATAGCCTGGACTACAGAAGCCCAGCGGTTGTTGCCCTGGCGCTTGTTGAATGATGATGGCATAGAAAGTCTTGCACTTACGCTGGTGCGGTTCAACAAAACTGCTGCAACACAATTGCTGGCTCAACAGCAGTTGTGGTTGGGGAACGGACAAAATGCTTATGATATACTCACTAATACATTTACCAGTAGTACTACAGACAGTTTGGCTGGTTTTGGTTTAGCCATAGGGGCTGATAGAAGAATGGAAATTCCACAGGCTCCGCTTAGTGCCAGTGCTATAAGAATACCCCTCGAAGTTTTCAATGCTATTTATCCTGACGGAGATGCCCGGCGTTCCAGAATGTTTACTATTTCTGGCGGCAATGCAACATTAATTGTTGGTGATGCCAGCCGACTTGAAATACTTCCAGTGCGGGAAATAAAGCTGCTTTTTGCAGAGTCCGCCTGGCGTGCACAGCACCTTGCGGAAGCGAAAGAGCATCTTATCGATGCAGCTAATGGTGCCACCGAAGACTATAGCACTTTAACCGAAGATACATTTGCTGAAGCACTGTTGAAAGAAAGGCAAAGACTGATGGTAGGTACCGGACAACGTATGTTCGATCTGATTCGATTTAACGAAGT
This sequence comes from uncultured Terrimonas sp., assembly GCA_964604365.1. Classification (GTDB taxonomy): domain Bacteria; phylum Bacteroidota; class Bacteroidia; order Chitinophagales; family Chitinophagaceae; genus Agriterribacter. The sequence continues at coordinate 84,069 of CAZRYS010000001.1, read as the reverse complement.
GGAAACTTATATACCTTCTTTTACCGAAGCTGATGTGGAAAAAGGAGCAGCCTATTGGCCGCTTTCAGAAAGAAGTATAAAAGGTAATGGATTAACCCAAAATGCGTATTGGCTGGTTCCATAACAACCGAAACAAAAAACTGAACTGTAAAAATAATACTAATGAAGGCATTAATGCAAAAGGGCTGTATAATGGTTGCGATGCTAATATTATCCTTAGCAATCATGGCGCAGTCTGTAATGACCGGTAAAATAAATGATTCGAATGGAAAACCTATAGCAGGGGCTTCTGTTGGGATTAAAGGAAGAGACATCGGTACTACCAGTGATGAAAGCGGTAATTTTCGGTTAGGCATAAGGGTTGGAGATACGCTTACTTTTTCTTTTGTAGGTTTTGAACCTCGGCAGGTGGTTTATAGAAAAGCCTCAGATCTTTCCGTAAAAATGACGGAAGACAATAAGTTACTTAGCGACGTAGTAGTAACGGGGTATAAAAGCCAGATAAAGCAGGAAATTACCGGTTCGGTTACGTCTATTAAGATGGACAAAATTACTGAGGGGCAGGCATCTGAATCCGTTGGAAATCTATTGCAGGGCAGAGTAGCTGGTGTCAATGTGCAGTTGAATTCGGGAGAGCCGGGAGCAACACCTGCTATCATCATTCGGGGCTTGGCAGCAGTAAGCCGTGGCGATGCTTCTGCAGTGTCTGAACCACTATACGTGGTAGATGGCGTCCCTATTATTTCTCGGATGAGCAGCGAATTTGCAGTTACCAGTACGAACGTGTTAGCTGATCTTAATCCCAGTGATATTGAAGATGTGGTAGTATTAAAAGATGCATCTGCGGCTGCAATCTACGGTTCCAGAGCAGCCAATGGAGTAATTCTGATTACTACTAAAAAAGGGAAAAGAGGGCAGCCTCAGATAAATTTAAATATTCGTACAGGGATCAACTTTGTACCACAATTGCAAGATGTAGCCGGTGGTAAAAAGGAACGGGAGCAGGTAAACAAACTTTATGATATGTACGCTCCTTATGGTGTATATATGCCTGCGATGTTTTCAGATGTAAACAATCCCTTCTATAATAATTCTTCTGACTGGCAGGGATATGTGTACAATACTTCTGTTACGCAGGATTATAATGCTTCTATCCGCGGAGCAGGTGATTTTGGGCAATACAGTATCAGCATGGGGTATATGGATAATAAGGGTATACTTTTTAATACCGGGTTTAAACGTTATAGCCTGATGGCAGGTACCAGTTTTAATGCGTTAAAAAATAAGTTAATCATTAATAATACGCTGGCTGTATCGCGCACAGACCAAAATAGAAATCCTGATGCTTTATCAGCGAATAATTCTAGTCTTATACCTTTGCCAGATAACCCGCTTGTAAAAGGAGCTGAGGTATTTGTTCCAGGAAAAATATCTAATCTTAATGATCGTATTCGCTTTAGCTCTGATGCCACATTGAATATTATAAAGAACCTTAGTTATAAAGCCAGTTTGAGTCTTGAGTATCTGCGTCTTATGCAGGATTCGTACTCCGTATCAAGGCGTACTTTGCGTGCAACAAACGTAAGTGGGGCAGGAGAAAATCAAAATTTACTATTCCAAAACACCGTCACATATGCTCCCAAATTTGGAGATCACAGTTTGAGTGTTTTACTGGGGCAGAGTATGGAAAAGACTGAGGGTAAAACAACTAATGTAAATAGCGTAAGTCCTTCTCCTACACTGTCGCAAACGGTGAACTGGCCGAAGGGAAGTAGTATTGGTTCCAGTAATTATGGTGCCAGTACGCTGATGTCTTATTTCAGTCGCCTGGATTATAACTACCAACAAAAATATTTATTGGGCGCTTCCTTCCGGACTGATGGTTCTTCCAAATTCGGACAAGCGAACAGATGGGGAGTGTTCCCCTCCATTTCTGCTGGTTGGAACTTTCATAAAGAAGGTTTGTTTGCAGATGCTGACTGGCTTACCAGCGGCAAAATCCGGGCTAGTTATGGACTATCCGGCACTACCTGGGATAACAACTATCTCGCATTGGGTATTATGGACGGTGGTAGACTCGATCAATATAATTCTCTCATTCAAATTGCCTACGGCGGTGTGGCAGGGTTTACACCAACCTGGTACGATGGTTTTAAAAACGACAACCTTACCTGGGTGAAAACCAATATGGCTAACCTCGGTGTAGATATGAGTTTGTTTAATGGGAAAGTAGAGCTGATTTTCGATGCATATGAAAAGGTAACCAAAGGCTTGCTTTTGTCTACCGCACTTCCTACGACATCGGGTTATAACGAAGTATACCGCAATGCTGCTGATGTATTGAACCGGGGTCTGGAGTTTACGGTGAATACTAATGTAAGATCTACCGGCGATTTTACCTGGAGTACCAATCTGAATTTTGCCTACAACAAAAACAGGGTTATTAAACTTCCCGATGGCAATGCAGACATCGTTAAAATCAGTACTTCCGGTCAGGATTTCGGATCTATTGTTAGAGTAGGCACACCGCTCAACGGTTTCTTTTTCTACGAATCACAAGGCATTTATCAGGCCGAGAACCAGATTCCGGTAGATCCTAAAACCGGTAAAAAATTGTTGGGACTTCAGGACAAAAATCTCGTAGTAGGCGATCGGAATTTCAAAGATCAAAATGGAGACTACCGTATCAATGTATCTGACAGAGTATACGCCGGCGACCCGAATCCGCGCTGGAGCGGTGGATGGACCAACGATTTTACGTACAAAGGATTTAGCTTAAACCTGGTAACCACTTTTGTAGTAGGTAGAGATATCGTTAATACAGCACTGTTAGACAGGCTCAAACTGGGCAAAGGTTTTGCGGGAGATAAGTCGCTGCCCAATTTCGACAATTACGCTATATGGGAGAAAAGTGGTGATAATGCACGGTATCCAACACTCAATCCATGGGGCGATGCAACCCAGATTGTCAACCTGGATTCTGAATACATAGAAGATGGTTCCTATTTTAAAATCAGGTCGGCTACACTTTCCTATACGTTCGATAAAAGAAACATGCAACGCCTTCCATTTGAAAGAATGCGGGTTTATTGCACAGCGGACAATCTGGTAACTTTTCAAAAGTACAGTGGACCGGATGCTGAGTTGGTTACAATTGATGGTTTTGATATGTCGGGTGGGTATCCCATGCGGAGAATGTTTTTGTTAGGGGTTTCTATTTCACTTTGATCTAAATAAAGAAGTTGACATGAAAAATAAATACATAATTCTTTTAGGTGTTGTACTCTTTTCTCTTATGGGAGAGTCTTGTAAAAAATGGCTTGATGAAAAGCCGATCAATACCGTAACAGAGGATCAGGCATGGCGGACAGGAAGTGATGCGGAAGGGGCGGTTGCTGCTGCGTTTGCAATTTTCCGCAGAGCATTGTCCGGACTTACTAAAGATGATACGCCTGCCACAACCCGTAACGGTTCATGGGGCGATTATTTCTTCTGGGGAGATGCCCGTTCCGGAGATTGGGTAACGCCCAACAACGATGGAGACTGGGTGGCATGTTTCGAAAATCGGTTGGTTTCAAGAACAGAGCTGGAACCTATGACCAACTGGAGATTATTTTACAGAGCTATAGAGCAATGTAATCTTGTAATAGAAAAAATACCTGATATAACGGATGGGCTGACGGAAACCAGAAAAAAAGGGTTGTTGGCAGAAGCTCATTTTATGAGAGCGTTAGCACATTTTTATGCAGCCCGGGTTTGGGGTGATATACCTGTGAATCTGGAAGCTCGAAACGTGAAAGCGTTGGGCAAAGAGCCGCTTAATGATGTAATGACCATGGTAGTAGAAGAAGCCAATTTTGCTATACCAGACCTGCCATGGAAAAGAGAAGGTACTATCAAAGAATCTATGTCCAGAGGTACAAAAGGCGCTGCACTTGCCATGAAGGCGCATGCTCTGATGTGGTTGAAGGATTATCAGGGGGCTTCCGATGCAATGAAAGAAATCATTAATTCAAATACATTTCAACTTTCACCGATCGAACAGTTCAGAAATTTATTTGATGCCGGTGATTCACCAGAGTCTATTCTGCATATGTACTACGATATTAAAAAAGGTGAATATGCAGATTACTATGGCCATATAATGACCTATTATCTGACTAACCCCTATACCTCCAGAAGCAACCTTACTTTGGCTGTGGAGCGATCAAAAATACTGGAAATCTATCCGGACTATGCAAGAGATAAGTCGGATAAAAGAGTACCTGCATTTTTCGAAAGCATCGATTTTTCAGTTAGTCCGAGTGAGCTAAGACCCGTGCTGGCAGATCCATTGGCAAATGGAGAAAGAGCCATCATGTTTGCAAAATTCAGGAAAGTAAAAGACCGTAGCTATAGCCTGATGGAGGCTCCGGTGCCGATTTTCCGCTATGCAGACATACTGTTGTTGAAAGCAGAAGCAGATGCAAGACTGGGCAATGTAGCTGAAGCACTTACCAACCTTAATGCAATACGTACAAGAGCAGGTATTCCGATTTTTACAAGAGATGATCAACCTGTAGTAATAGAAGAAATACTGGAAGAAAGACGCCGGGAATTAATAGGAGAGTTTCATAGGGTTTTTGACCTGGTTCGTTTGGGGCGTTTGCACGAGTTTAACCCTTTTGTAACCGAACAGGGAGAAAAAGACGGGGCCGGTTTTTATCCGGTAAGTGACGAAGCATTTGCAAATAATCCTAATATGCAACAAACATATTACTGGCAGTTCAACCAATAAATGGTAAACTAATGAAACGAAGCAGATTAGATATTTTATGCCACGGAAATGCATTTGTGAAGTTCCGTTCGGTAATCAAAAAAATAACAGACATGCGAAGCAAGTTAATTGTTGCAATAGCACTGATAGCACTCACCGGATGCGGTAAGGATTATTTTACCGATGGTGGTACGCTGGATCTTCAAGAAACAGCAAAATTAAATGTATCCACCATGGATTACCTGAAAAGCCGCCCGCATGTGTTTGATACATTGACCGCTCTTATAACCCTCACTGGTTTGGAAGCTGCAGTTAATGCCAGCGGCAACACTTTTCTGGCACCTAAGAATTACTCCATCCGAAACTATTTTATTCTGAAGTATCCGGATCCCAGTAAACGACCAAAATCTTTTGCTGAAATACCAGAGGAGGATTTAGAAGCAATAGAAGCTAAACTGAAAAACTATATCATTCCGGATAAGAAGATAATACGGAACGAATTGAGCACTACCTACAGTTATTTAAACACATTTGGCGATACCAGAGCCAGGTTTAATGTTGTAAGGGACGACTATTTGGGAAATGTAAATATGGGAGCAAGATTTGTTATTTTTTCTTTAAACGTGGGACTACCTGGAGGACCGGAGTTTTACCAGTCAGTACAGGTAGAAACTGCCGATCTGCAATCAACTAACGGTATAGTACATGTGCTTACTGCGGACACACATATTTTTGGATTTAATTAGGCAAGAGATGAAATACAATAACAAGATTTTTAGTTTTTGGGGGATAACATTGCTGGGATCCGCCATATTACTTACCAGCGCTTGTAGTAAAATTCCGGCAGAGGGAAGTATCGCTCCGGATATTACCTATAAAAATAGAAAGCAGTACGCCATTTCCGGGTTGCAGCTGAATATAGGTGATTTTCAGCCCTCTACTTCAACATTGCCTTTAAAGTTTGAAGTGATGGAGATTCGTGAACCGGGTGGCGGTAAGGTGAGTGCTTTGAATGAAGAAATCCCGGTAATACGTTACAAGGAAGCGATAGTGGGTAATGAAAGTGCAGCAGAGTTGGCGTTGAAAACTGATACCGTAATGGTACCAGCAGTGCGCATCAATGAAAATACGGGCATTTTGGAAATACAGGAGGGCAACAGAATTCCTGCCGGCGAATATCACTTCGATATCCAGGTGTCTAATCAATCGGGCGCTACGTTGTTGAAAGATGCATTGGTCATCGAATTCAAAGAGTCGGATGTGTTATCCTATTCGTCTGGAATGGCTAAAAAGCCAGAAATAGAAAAAGTAGGCGACGCTCCTAATCAGCTTCGTTTTGTAGCCTATCTGAACGGTCAGCCGTTGTCTGGCGAATTTATCGATTTTACCAGAGACCGCGCCTCCGGTTTTAAAGGCACTTTTGAAAATGATACAGAAGATGGTGAGATATGGAAAGTGAATTTTCCGGTAAAACAGGCAGATACATACGCTACCTGGAAGATAGTTACAGAAGTGGATGGTGTGGAGCATGTGCGGTATGAGAGTCACAATTTCAATTTTGTAATTGGGATTCCCGGAAGTTATGTAATCCGGTTATACAAGTAAAAGATAAAACAGGAAGCAGATATTATTTCACAAAACGGGAATGTGTCTGGTTCATCAAAATATAAAAAGTAGTGCATTAAAAGTTACAAGAATGAAGTACTTATTTAAATATGTCTGTTTGTTGCTTACTGTGTTGATCATAAAAGGCAGTACAGTATCCGCACAGACCAACGCAAAAAAGATATTAGTGATAGGTGTAGATGGTATCATCAACACTGCTATTGACTATGCAGAAACACCCGGTATAGGAGCGATAAAGGGAAATGGATCCTATAGCATGAGTGGTTATGGTGGGGTGCCGGCTTACGGAAGTTCGGGCTGGTCTACTATGCTTACAGGTGTATCTGCCGATAAGCATAAAGTGACGGTAAACGAATCTTTTGCAGGAAATAATTTTGCTCAATATCCATCAGTGGTATCCCGTATTAAATCAGCACTTTCTTCTGTAGTGATTGCATCTGTAGCACGCACACCGGAAGTAAACGGACTGTTGAATACGGCTGCTGATCATAAGTTTCAATATAGTTCTGATGAAGAAGTATATAACAAATCGGTAGAGCTGGTTAAACAAGCAGATATAGGTGCAGTATTTGTGCAATTTAGCAGTCCGGCAGATGTGGGCAAGCAAGTAGGATTTCAGCTCCGCCAGGCACAATATGTATTGTCTATTCAAAAAATAGATGAATATGTAGCGGGCTTACATGCGGCTATTCAGTCCCGTAGCACATTTGCTAATGAAGACTGGAATATTTTTCTGGCTTCTACACATGGTGGTACCGAATCAGGAGTGCCTCAAAGCACTACCCCCGAGGAAATAAATGTACCCATTATTCTTTCAGGAGCAGAAATGGACAAAAAGGAACTAATTGGTAGTTCATTGGCACCGAGAGAAAATGCGGACAATATACTCACGTTGAATAAGGCAGCTTCGGGAGATAAGACATATGTACGCATTCCCATTAAGAATACAGCGCTCCGGGGAATGAACAAATTCACCATTGAGTTTTGGGCTAAGGCCGGAGCTAATTCAAGTGATCCCTCTATAATGGGTGATAAAAACTGGGATTCGGGTGGAAATCCGGGTTTTGTAATCTGCAGAAGTGGCAACACCTGGAAGATTAATTTTACCAATCAGAAATCAGCCCGTTATGATATCGGCTCCACTAAACCTATAGAAGATGGGAAATGGCATCACCTGGCAGTTACATTCGACAAAACAAAGAGATGTATTATCTATCAGGATGGAGAAAAAGTAAATGAATCAGTATTGACATATGTTGAGGCTGATGATATGGCTTCGCCATATGATTTTCTATGTCTCGGACAGGATGGTTCAGAAATGTATGGTGGTGGTGCACCCAACTGGGCTGGTTCTTTAAATGAAGTAAGGATATGGACCGATGTATTGTCTGAGTCTACTATCAAAGATTATATGTATCTCCGCAATATCGAAAGCAGCAACCATCCACATAAAACCGCATTAAACTTATACCTGAAGCTGGACGAAGTGAGAGGACCGCTTATAGCCGATCATAGTGGAAAAGGAAATAATGGTGAGCTGGTGGGACCGGCTTCAGAACGTCACCCTTATTATCCTATTGGCTTGACAGATGTAGCAGTGAATATCCTTGGGCATTTCGGTATTCGCGCAGATGCCAGTTGGGGGTTGGAAGGAAGTGTGTTAAAATCAAATGTTCCCTATCGTTTATTTAAAGTGACCAGATAAAACATAAAGGAAATGAGACTGAATTCAAAATTCATATTCGCAGTGTTGGTGGCAGGAGTAATGTCCTGCATGTCTTGTAAGAAAGACAAAATACAACATACGGTATTAAACCCCGAGGAACTGGTGTCTGGCCGATTATCCGGTACCTGGGCTTTTCCCAGTAATATTGTTACGCCAGACAATGTGCCGGCAGAAGTGTTTGGTACAATGCGGCTGGTATTTACCACAGACGATTTGGGTGCGCCCTCAAAATTTCTGGCGCAAGATTGTCCGATTGTATTTGGTAATACCGGTGCCGGCTCCTGGAGTGTAACGGGCACGCAGGATAGTGCCATAGTGAAACTGGTGGGCGTTGAACCCTTAGATGAGTTCAGTGTGAAAGTCAGTGGATCTGCATTGACGCTCTCATTTTATATGGGATGGGAAAATACGGATACGAAGGATACAGGTAAGGGCGAGTTTCAAGTTACATTGACCAGGCAATAAAGCGAATACAAAATCAAAAAACAGTAAGAGGTCTTAAACGGCTATAAAAAATAAAAAAAAATCAGGATGAAAAATAATAAGTTACTGGTTTCACTGGCAGCAACATTCCTAAGCATGACGTTGATAATCTCGTGTAAGGAAAAGTTTGACCATACAATAGACACAGCCAATCCAACGATAGTAAGTTACAATCCGGCTGCTGCTGTAGAAGGTGTTGCCGTAAGTAGCAACCTCGTTTTAACATTCAGCGAACCTGTTAAAAAAGGGAAAGGTGAAATCGTCATCGCAGGCGTGTCAAACACCTTGCGTATAGATGTTGGATCAGATGCTGTAACTATTGATAAGGATCTGCGGATTGTAACCATTGACCCTCAAACTGATTTGGAAGCAGATGAATTGTATACAGTAACGCTTCCCAAAGGAATGGTGACCGACCTTCTTGGCAATGAATACATGGGTTCCGCAGGTAGTTCCTGGACTTTTAAAACTGTTGGTACCAGTGGTTTAGCGCTTAGCGGCATTAGTCCATTGCCCGGTAGCACAGATGCCTCTCTATTTTCGCTGAAATTAACTTTTGCGGCTGATGTTAACAAAGGGGCAGGAAATATTACTGTATATGAAACAGCCGGTAATGTGAAAGTGGCTGAAATAGCGGTGGCTGGTCAATCGGTAGCAATAGATGGTAAAACTGTTACTGTGTTATTGGGTACTCCACTCAAATTTGCCACCGCTTATTATGTACTGGCGGATGCTGGCAGTATTGTGGATGCTGATGGAAAAGCATTTGAAGGTTTTTTAACACCTGAGTCCTGGAACTTCACAACTACTATGGGTAGTGGTAATAACTTACTTGTACATTTACCGATGGACAACGATTTGTCTGATGTGAGCGGCAACCGATTCGACGCCTTGCAAGGACCCAAAGCCTCAGCCAAAGTAACATTCGTAACAGATGCTGAACGTGGAAGAGTGGCGTCATTTGGCGCGGGCTCTTATGCTGTTTTACCGAGGCATGAGCTATTACGTCCATCGCTTTCACAAAGCTTCACTTTCAGCTTCTGGACAAAATTGTCTGCTATCGGTTCTGATCCCGTGTTGTTTGGAAACTCTGATTGGGATAGTGGTGGCAACCCAGGATTTATATTTGCTATTGATGGTGCACTTACTTATACAGGTACTGGATCTACAGGGAGAGGTTGGTTGTTGAAAGTGACCGGAGATGCGGGGGGCGCAAGCAATCGTAAGGACTGGAGAGCTAATGAAATGACGCCACAGGCGCCTGCTTTAGCAGATAATCAATGGCATATGGTAACGGCTGTTTTCGATCAGACGGCGAAACTGCTTCGTGTTTATTTAGACGGACATCAATACGCAGGTGCCACACCTTTTGATCTTGATTTTTTACTGGGACCTGTTTTTGACGGCACAAATGATTACCCTTTCACTATTTGGGAAGATGGTACAGGTGCTTACAACGCAGGTAGTGATACCCGCAAACAATTGGCTGGATTGGTAGATGATGTGAAAATATATACCAAAGCCCTGAGCTCTTCTGAAGTAAGCAGCATCTATATAGCAGATCAGAAATAATACATCTTCATTGTAATGAAGATGTAACAGCAATGCCGGCTCATTAACGAGCCGGCATTGCTGTTTTGGAAGGCGCATTTCAAATTTTCGCAGTTCATTCTTTTTCCGATCGCTGAGGACACCAATCGGTAGGATGTCATACAGGCGGGTGTCTCATTCGCCTGTGAAAATTTGAAATGTACCCATTTTGGAAGACAATGGTTTGTAATACATTTGTAGTATGAAATTGCTCCTATCTGTTTTCTTTGTATTGATTGGCTTATATGCTAAAGCCCAATTGCCCCCAGCCAATTATGACGAAAGTAAAATTCCGCCGTATATACTGCCGGAACTGATGCGACTTGATAATGGGAAACTGGTAAAAACGAGTAAACAATGGGAGCAAGAACAGCGACCACGTATCAGGCAACTATTCGAGGCACACGTATATGGTACAATACCGGCGGCTCCTACGGGATTACATTTTAAACTGGTAAAGGAAAACCGTAATGCATTGAATGGAAAAGCCATCAGCCGGCAAGTCAATATCTATTTCAGTAATGGAGAAGACGTTCCATTTTTAACACTGCTGCTGTATGTACCAAAGTCAGTTAAAAAGGTTCCCGTTTTTGCAGGGTTAAATTTCAAAGGAAACCAAACGATTGATGCTGATCCTGATATTTTGATGGCCCGTTATTGGAAAGAAACGAATACTGATATTATTAACGAAGAAGACTCTAGAGGAATTAGAACCGGAAGATGGCCCTTAGAAAAAATTCTGGCAAGCGGGTATGGTCTTGCCACCGCACACTATTATGAATTGGAACCAGATCATAAGGATGGCTGGCAGGAAGGCATACGTGCTACACTAAAAGAAGAATTGAGTATTACGCCGGACAAATGGACTGCCATAGGTGCGTGGGCATGGGGTTTAAGTAGGATACAGGACTATTTAGAAACGGATGAATTGGTAGATGCCAGCCAAACAATCCTTATCGGACATTCAAGACTTGGAAAAACAGCATTATGGCTGGGAGCTAATGATACCCGTTTTGCAAAAGTTATAGCCAATGAATCTGGTGAAGGCGGTGCCGCCCTGTCGCGCAGATGGTATGGTGAAACAATCGCACACCTGAATACCAACTTTCCACATTGGTTTACTCAGCAATATAAAATGTATAATAATGATGTGTCGGCTTTGCCTGTAGATCAGCATATGTTGCTGGCGCTTATAGCACCCCGCCCACTCTATATTGCCAGTGCTGAAGGAGATCAATGGGCAGATCCCAAGGGCGAGTTTCTATCAGCAAAACATGCGTTGCTAGTTTATAAGTTATACAAAAAGAATGTGAAGGGTTTGGACACAATGCCTGGCATAAACCAACCCACAGGACAGACTGTACGTTATCATATCCGGGAAGGAAAACATGATGTGGTTCCCTATGACTGGGATCAGTTTCTGAATTTTGCAGACCAGGCAAAATGATTTGTATATGAAATAAAGAACTTATTACCTTTGTGGGATAAACCTACTGATGAAACTACCCCTTACCGTTGTTTTGACAATTGCTGTCATTACTGCCTCCGCGCAATCCAAAAAGAATATTGCATTATTTCTATTAGATAAAGACTGGAAAAGCTGTATGAAAGCTGAGCACGCTGCCTATTTGTGTCAGCGGGAAAAGGTTGACGATACTACCTATACCTGGAAATACTATAATTTTTTGGGACCACTCGTGTCAATAGAAACTTCGAGAGATGAGTTGGGCGAGCAGCCCAATGGCTACATGGCATTTTATGGTGCGGATGGCAAAATAGATTCAAGTGGGCATACAATAAATGGTAGAAAAAATGACTGGTGGTATTACTATACAGACTCTTTTACCGTTTGGTTAAAAGAAAAGTACCGCAACGGGAAACTGCTTGAGCGAATGGATACACTAGCTATGCGCCTTGAACGGGAACGTAAAGAAGCAGAAAGGGATACTACCGAAGTTTTGGTGGAGGCCAGCTTTAAAGGCGGAGACAAAGATTGGATGAAGTATATTCAAAAAGCAATAAACGTTCCCGACCGGACACAGAATGCAAATGCGCAGGGTAAGTTAATGTTACGGTTTATAGTGGGTACCGATGGTACTGTTGGGGATATCCAAATACAGCAGTCTCTGGAATACGCTATTGATGAGGAGTTAATACGTGTTATTGCCGCCTCTCCCAAATGGAAACCCGCATCCATAAACAACAACAATGTAAAAGCTTACAGAGGACAACCTATTACGATACGCTTTTAAGAACGAGATCCGAATGTTTAAGAAGTTTAAAAACACAAAATAAAAGCCACATTGTTGTGGCTTTTATTTTAACTATATTATCCGAGGTAGGAGCGAAGCATCCATGCCATTTTTTCATGTTCCTTTAGCAGCCCTGTAGCAAAATCGCTGCTACCGGTATCTTTATACTTTTCATCAAACTCCTTAATCATTTTTCGAAGCTTTACGATGATAACTTCGTGGTCAGATTCAAGGTTAGGAATTTGTTTGTCAAACTTCACAGGAATCGCTTCTTCCTCTAGCGAAGTCAGCTTTAACAATTCTTTCAGCCTGCCTTCTGCATAGTGACCGATGGTTCTGATACGCTCAGCTACCTCATCAATGATTTCCGCTAGTTGGGTATATTGTTCTTCGTAAAGTTTATGAAGCTCCATAAAACTGGGGCCTTCCACATTCCAGTGGTAACTACGAGTTTTATTGTACAAAACATGCTCATCCGCCAAGATGGTTGTAAGTTCGGCAGCTACAGCCTGGCGATTTTTATCAGTAATTCCAATGTTTACTTTTGCCATAATTATGTGTTTAATAATACTGGCGCAATAAATGAACCATTCGTGTTTAAAATGACAATTTTTCTTCTTTTTAACGTCCCCTGTCGGAATATCAGCGGGCATCGGTCGTTCGAATAGGTATTGATAATAAAAGCGGGTTTTCTCCCTCAGGTCTTAATCTACTTTTCCGCTACCCAGTCATGCCGGCTACCCGGATATATAGTCTATACGACCGGAACTTTTCCAGGATTGAGTTTACCCGTCAACAGAATCATGTTTTGTATGTATGCAATGTCTATATCGCCATGCATTACCCGGAGTATGCTTTTGTACTGTCGGGACCACAATGGTTTATTCCCTCGTTGGCGTCCGGCAAGAATTTTAGTACTTCTTATAATAGAATTGAGTAAAGAGGGACCTCATAAGACCGCTATATGAAGATTAAAATATAGACTCAGCGTTGGGCTTCTATTAAATTTTTGTATATAATTAGTCTCACAGAATTGTAATTTCACACCTGTACAACACAGTTATTCGTTGGTGTGAACTTTGCGGCCGCTAACGACAGATCAGAAACAGACTTGAAAAATGGAAATAATAAATTATTCGGCAGAACCATTGAACAAAGTTTATGGATGGCTGCCACATGATTTGGAAGCTGAAAAGGTTATATTTTTTCCAGATGCTTGCCCGGGGAAATCGCCGTTGCCGACCGGAACAGTTGTATTTACCAAACAGGAAAATTGGCGGAAATTTGCTATTTCTGATTGTGGTTGTGGGATGTTACTGTGTGAGACAAATATTACGAAAGGTGAGTTCAAAAAGGAAAATTGGGATAACATTTATTACGATATACAAGCTAACAAAGGCAAACTTGGCGATTTGGGTTCAGGAAATCATTTTCTTGATGCAATTGAAAGTTATACAGACGATAAAATTTCCTTCCTCATTCATACAGGTTCGAGAAACGAGAGTAAATTGGTTGACGACCTAAATGATAACCCGAACAAATTTGACACAAAGTTTTTAGAGGTGTGCGAGTGGGCAAAGGATAATCGTTTTGCTATTTTTAGAATACTCGAAAAATATTTTGGCAGACTGAATCTCGTGTTAGACAAAAACCACAATCATTTTGAGATGACTGACGAAGGTGTAATTATTAGAAAAGGTGCTGTAAGAGTGGAAGCAGGAGAACAAACTGTTGTGCCCTCGAATATGAATGGTGATATAGTTTTAATTACGGCAACAAGCGAAGTCGAGAATACATATAACTCTCTTTGTCACGGAACAGGGCGAGTAATGTCAAGAGGAGAAGCTAAAGAATTTGCCCAACATTTTGACTATATCAAATTGAGAGAAGAGATTTATATCCCGGAAATGATAGCAAATGACAACATAAAAACTGACGCTCCATTCTGTTACAGAGATTTAGACAGTTGTTTGGCACTTATCGATAACTTAATCAAAATTGATAAACGATATAGCGTTTTTGCATACCTTGGACAAATGTAGAATAAAACAAACGAAGTGACTTAAAACTTCCAACAACCAGGCAACTTGTTCACCATTCGGTGCCCTGCCCTGATTTTTAAAAGGTAAAAAATTCGGTGTCCACAAGCAGACCAACGAACTGAACAAAATTGTAAATAACACCCCCTATGGTAGTAAAAAGAATTGGCAAAACCCCAATGACCTGGTTTTCGAATTATTCAATAAATACGAGTTTTATTTAGTCAACGGCGGGATATCGAAATAATTTAACGGCATAACAGAAAGCGAGGCACGGCAGATACATAACTATGCCTGAAAGAGAAGCCGCAGTCTTAAAACGTAGAATCTCCATAAAACCCCGAATTTTACCGGTAAATAATTTTGAAATGAACAAATTGTTATTCATTCTTCTGTTACCGCTACTGTCGTTGGCGCAGGGGGACAGTACTGATATAATTGTCAGACAAATAATGGAGAAACAAAAAATTGTTGGTCTCTCACTGGCTGTAGTAAAAAATGGTCAGACCCTTACAAACAAGGGATATGGATTAGCCAATGTAGAGTTAAATGTGCCAGTCGGCTCTGAAACAGTAATCAGGTTGGGTTCGGTTAGTAAACAATTTTTTACCACTGCTATTCTTAAATTAATGGAAGAGCGAAAACTGAGTATCGAGGATGGTGTGCATAAATATTTTCCCGACGCACCTGAGACATGGAGACCTATCAGGATAAAAAACCTGATGTCTCACACATCGGGGTTACAAAGAGAAGGTCCTGCATACGATAATTTCAAAATTCAACCCGATATAGACGTCATTAAGTCTGCATATAACCTACCGCTTGTTTTTAAACCCGGTGAAAAATATCAGTATTGCAATCTTGGCTACTTTATGTTGGCCGAAATAATAAAGCAGGTAAGTGGCATGCCCTGGCAGGATTACATCGATAAGGTTTTATTCAAACCGGCGGGAATGAATAATAGCTATGTAACAGATTTTTATCAAATTATTCCCAACCGTGCCAACGGCTATATGCGCTACAACGATACCCTGATTAATGCTACGGCCATGTATGCCATAAGACCCAGTGGAGGATTTCTATCGACTTCTACCGATATGATAAAATGGGAGAAAGCAATAAGAGAAAAAAGAATCATTCTAAAACAAGAAGACTGGGAAAAACTATGGCAACCCATTGTCCGGACTTCAGAAAAGGAAGATTCTAAAGAATATTATGGATTCGGATGGTTTGTGGACGAATATAAAGGGCGGACACTAATTCAGCATGGTGGCGCCAATATCGGTTTTAGATCTGTATTTGCACATTTTATGAGTGAAGGACTTTCTATCATCGTCCTCACCAATACAAATGAAGCCAATCCCCGTATATTGGTAAACGCTCTTGCTGATTATTATTTCAGAAAATAGATACAGGATATTTGAATATACCAATTTAGTAACATTATTTTTATAGGAAGAAGTTTTTCCCTTGACTGATGACATAAAAGAATACATCAATTTACAAAACATGGAAGAAAGATATCCACTACTTGGCGATCGAATTCAATCAACATTTATTGACATTGTTTTGATCGTTATGATAATGTTCCTGGTCGCCAATATCTTAGACCGATTTGAAAATGTGCCGGACTGGGTAAGAGCCAGCGTTTTTGTTGTACTGTTTATTGCCTATGAACCCATTTGCATAACTTTGGGTGCCACACTGGGGAATTATATAAAAGGCATTAGAGTGAGGAAATATTCAGACACAGCAAAAAGAATCAATATATTCCAGGCGATTATCAGGTACATCGTTAAATTTTTATTGGGTTGGATTTCATTTTTGACGATTAATACCAATCCCAAAAAGAGGGCAATACACGATTTTGCTTCTGAAAGTGTCATGATAAAACTATAGCGGGGAAAAAGCCGGCAATAGTAGCCGTTACGAACAACCCACTGTACTTTATTGCCAGCTACCTTCGACCTATCAGAAGAACATTAGTAATAATAGTTGGATCGTCTATGTCTTTAGATTATAAGAATCTATACAACGTGCTAACCATACAAAAAATAATTCAGGTATGAAAACACTACTGGTGGTTTTTGCTTCATTAGCAGTATATTCTGCTCAATGCCAAACAAAGACATTTCAAAACGTTCAGGCAATAAAGCAACAAAAAGTAACATTCTATGACGCTGAAGGATATTCCATCTTTTTGCAAGAGCTGGATTACAATATGGATGAGAAGGGGCTTAATAAAATAAAGAGAAAATATTCTGTTGCTAAGAATTTACCTGTCACAGAAGACAGTAGCCTTCCTGGTGTAAAAATCCTTTCATCTGCTGATACTAAAATCTCTGACAAAGCAACCTCAACTTATTATTTATCCCAAACCAAAGACGGAAAAACCCGGGTAGTTGGCTTTAATACATTTTGTGATAGAGATAAAGATATAGAGATTACTTATTATCAGGCAATCGTCAATGATTTACTTCCGGTTGATATTTTTACTCCAAGCCATGTTGACACAATACAATTTGCTGGACGGCCGATAGCTTTGGGGGCAGCGTGTAGATGGATGGATGTTAGAAATATACAATGTCCCAATATGGGACAAATGAATTGGTCAGAATTCAGTAGTCCGGAAAGAGCAAAACAAATGATTGACGGGCAAAAAAAGCGGAATTCAGAAATGAAAATGGGCAACGTAATAGAAGAGAGTGAAATTGATATTATTTTTGAAGGAGCACCCGTAAAAGCATCTAAAAGAAAATTGAAGATAAAAATCCCGAAACTGATAATGGGAGGCAGCAACATACTAATCATCTACTATGTTACGGCGGAGGTCAGAGGAAGATATGTCGCCTGCGTTTTAAGTCACTATACGGACGATATAGGAGCAGAGAGGTTGCCGCCGCTTTTGAGCGAAGTGATGCACTTAAAAGAATAGTTAAACCGGACAACATAAATTGAAATGAGAAACGCGTGTATAGAATACCTTTAAGAAACAACATATGCAAAAACAAACCGGAGAAGGGTCTACCCCTTTTGCCCAAACCTACTTTCATGGTACAAAAGCGGACTTGAAAACAGGGGAATTAGTGGAGTCCGGCTTCAGTTCCAACTATGGACAAAAGAGAAATGCCAGGTACATTTTTCTGACGGCAACATTGGACGCAGCGATATGGGGAGCGGAGCTTGCCTCAGGGGCAGGAAGAGAAAGAATCTATTTAGTAGAGCCAACAGGAGAAATTGAAGATGATCCGGACCTGACAGACAAAAAATTTCCTGGCAATCCTACAAAATCTTATCGCTCTATTCATCCTTTTAAGGTTGTGGGAGAGGTTACTATTTGGCAAGGCCATTCTGCAGACCAAATTAAAACAATGAAAGAACATTTGGAAAAACTTAAAGAACAGGGTATTCATTCCTTAAATGATTGATGTAATCACCGTGTACAATATCTTTCACGAGAGAGGATACACTTTATCCTTACGTAGCTTTTATCAAATATAACTTTGTCACTATGTCTCAAGCGCAATTTGGGAAGTCACCCAACGGCAGCAGACTTAAACGCCTGCAACAATCACCCAACTACAAAAACGGCAAGTTTCAGAATATTCATTTTACACCTGTTGTAAGCCAGGGTTACTCAATGACCGGGGTAATGTACAATTTCATGTTCAGAAAATTTGTACGCACCAAACCAATAGATATTATCCCTTCGATAAAAACAGATTTAAAGAACTTGCCGATAGCCGAAAACCTGCTGGTATGGTTTGGTCATTCTTCCTATTTCATTCAGCTGAATGGCAAGCGCTTCCTGATAGATCCGGTTTTCAGTGGCAATGCATCCCCCATAGCCAACTCCAATAAATCGTTTAAGGGTACGGATATATATTCGGCAGACGATATGCCAGATATAGATTTTTTGCTCATCACCCATGACCATTATGATCATTTAGACTATTCAACCATCATACAGTTAAAGCCAAAGATCAAACAGGTCATTTGTGGATTGGGCGTTGGCGAACATTTTGAATACTGGAAATACGAACATTCAAAAATCATTGAGAAGGATTGGAACGAGCATTTTATTGTAGGGGAAGGGTTTACAATATATACGGCACCGGCCCGCCATTTTTCTGGACGAACCCTGAAAAGAAACAATACGCTTTGGCTTTCTTTTGTGTTAGAAACGCCTGGCTTGAAGTTATACCTTGGCGGCGATAGCGGCTACGATACGCATTTTGCTGAAATAGGGAAAAAGTTCGGCGGGTTTGACCTGGCACTTTTAGATAACGGGCAATATAATTTAGCATGGCGGGAAATACATATGCTGCCTGAAGAAGGACTGAAAGCCGCAAAAGATTTGCATGCCAAACGGCTATTCCCCGTACATTCTTCCAAATTCAAATTGGCAAACCATCCCTGGGATGAGCCACTCAAAACCATTGGCGAACTGAATGAAAAAGAATACCATATTCCTTTAGTAACACCTAAAATAGGAGAATTGGTGAATCTTAATGATAGCACGCAGACGTTCAGCAAATGGTGGGAAGGTATAAACTAAGTTTTCGGCGACAAAAACCGTTGCGTTGGTTTAATATAATACGCTAACTTTTCTCCTGGTAGAATATAATTCCTGAGTTATACTTTTGGGGTAAATATATGCCAATGAAATGGACCAATAATCTCACAAACATATTCCAAACAAACTATCCGCTTATCCAGGCTCCGATGTTTGGCGTGACGACACCCAAGATGGTGGCAGCAGCAGCAAAAGTTAATTGCCTGGGATCGTTGCCACTCGGCGATCTGGAAGCCGACAAATGCCGGGAAATAATCCGTGAAACCAGTCAACTTACAAACAAACCATTCGCTATCAACATCTTTGTTCACAGGCTGCCGGAGATTACTGATGTGCTGAAAGAAAAATATGAAGAAACAAAACAATTTATAACTCAACTTGCCAGGGAATATGCAATGGAAATATCCCTGCCCGAAATGCATGAAATAGAAATTAAGTCGTACCACGAACAAATAGAGGTGGTTATTGAAGAGAATTGCAAGTTGTTAAGTTTTACTTTCGGCAACCTTGCTATTGCGGATATTAATAAGCTAAAAAACAACAATGTAACGTTAATTGGTACCTGCACTTCCGTTGATGAAGCAATTATGCTGGAAAAATCCGGCATCGATATTATTTGTGTGCAGGGCATAGAAGCGGGAGGACATAGGGGTAGTTTTTCGGATGAGTATGTTCCAAAAATTGGCGGTTTGTCTTTGTTGGCACAGGTATATGATAGCGTAAAACGGCCTATTATATATGCGGGAGGTATTTACAATGCACCTACCTTACTTGCAGCGAAAACCTTGGGAGCGCAAGGTTTTCAAACAGGAAGTTTATTATTAGGGTCGCAGGAAAGCGCCTTGCTGGATTTTGAAAAACAACGGCTAAGAGATCTGACCGAACACGGTATAGTACTGACCAAAAGTTTCTCCGGCCGCCTTGCCAGAGGCATCAAAAATGCGTTTACTGAAGCATTGGACAAAACGGAGCTAATACTTCCTTATCCTTTGCAAAACAAACTAACCAATGGATTGCGGAAGAAAGCGAAAGCAAATAGCAATGCCGATTTTGTAAGCATTTGGGTCGGGCAATCTATTAATGGATACAGCGGAGAATCTACCGCAGATATTCTCCAAAAATTGATAGACGCTGCAGAATTAAGTTCCTCATAACTGAGTCAAATGTTTTTTACCCATGCTTACCCTTCATCAGACCATTATGCTAGGCTTGAAGTACCTGGCAACTGAAGAATACAAAAACATTCCTTTTCATAGATTAGCTTTATAATAAGAACAAACCAAACAATCAAAAGGAGTAGGCTACCCCTAATCCATTCTTTGTGGATTGCAGATTTAGCGCACTATATTTTTTCATCTTGTTGTTGCCTATGGTCCACAAGGTAATGCCGCCACCCGTTGACAAGGTACCAAAGATGATACAAAACACGCCTCCTACTATCTTACGATCACCAGGAGTCAAATCGTCTACATAAATAGTACCACCATTATTGCCAAAATTATTCTTCTCGCTGTTACCAGAAGAAATCAATATGATACCCGTTGTTATCAAGCCGGCACCTACGCCCGTAAGAACCATACCCGTTGTGCGCATTTTTTTGAACTTTTGGTATTTATCTTCATTGTAAGCCAATCGGGTCATCTCCGTTGCCAATGATGGTTCAGCCGAGAATGCGACAAAGTTTCGTTGAAATTCTGATGGGCTGGTAGTATTTTCCTGTGCCTGCAGGACTGAGAAAGTAAACAAAAAGGCAGCGATTGCAGATAGTTGTTTTTTCATATAGAGGTGTATTTAAAAGCAATTTAAAATCTTTTTTGTATATCCAAAAATAAGAACGGTACGAAATATTCGCCAGGTAGACCCTGCAATGGAATGACTATAAAGTAAAAACCCCACTGAATAGGGTGGGGTTTTTACTTTATGCTAACCTGAAATCAGTTATTATGCATTAGCAGCCTGCTTACCTTTTACCTTGGCAATTACCTCTTCAGAGATATTGTTTGGTGCGGGGTTGTAGTGGCTAAACTCCATGGTAGAAGTAGCACGACCTGAGGTTAATGAACGCAATTGTGTTACATAACCGAACATTTCGCTTAGTGGCACTTTGGCTTTAATAACCTGCAGGTTATTACGGCTGTCCATACCTTCCAGAATACCACGACGACGGTTGATATCACCCGTTACATCACCCATATACTGGTCTGGAGTCAATACTTCCACTTTCATGATAGGTTCGAGCAACACGGGTTTAGCCTTACGACCTGCTTCACGGAAACCGGATTTAGCACACAATTCAAATGACATGGCATCAGAATCCACATCGTGATAGCTACCATCAAATACACGAATCTTCATACTTACCAAAGGATAGTTCGCCAACACACCATTTGTCATGGATGTTTCGAAACCTTTTTGGATAGCAGGTACGAATTCACGAGGAATAGAACCTCCGAAAATATCATTTACAAACTGGAATGATTTTCCGTCGTTTTCCTTCATCCACTCTTCATCTGCTGGTCCGATTTCAAATACGATATCAGCAAATTTACCACGACCACCCGTTTGCTTTTTCAACACTTCACGATGTTCAACTGTCTGGCTGAACGACTCTTTGTATGCCACCTGTGGTGCACCCTGATTAACTTCAACTTTAAACTCACGACGTAAACGGTCAATAATAATCTCAAGGTGCAACTCACCCATACCACGTAAGATGGTCTGACCAGTTTCCTCATCAGTATTTACACGCAATGTAGGATCTTCTTCCACCAATTTGGAAATTGCCATACCCATTTTGTCAACGTCCACCTGAGTTTTTGGTTCCACTGCTATAGCGATCACCGGCTCAGGAATGAACATATTCTCCAGAGTGATGGGGGCTTTTTCATCGCACAAGGTATCACCGGTTTTTATTTCTTTGAAACCTACAGCCGCTCCAATATCACCCGCCTCAATAAAGTCAACCGGATTCTGTTTGTTGGCAAACATTTTCATGATACGGCTGATACGCTCTTTCTTACCACTTCTTACATTCAACACATAAGAACCTGCATCCAAATGACCAGAATATACCCGGAAGAATGCCAGACGACCAACAAATGGATCTGTCATGATTTTGAATGCCAATGCAGCAAATGGGGCTTTTGGATCTGCCCTGCGAGTTTCTTCTTCACCAGTAGCAGGATTAGTACCTACTGTATCTGGAATATCAACCGGAGACGGCAGGTAACGACAAACCGCATCCAATGCTTTTTGTACGCCTTTGTTCTTGAAAGAAGAACCACACATCATTGGAACGATAGACAGATCGATAGCAGCTTTACGGATAGCTTCGTGAATTTCCTCCTCTGATATAGAATTGGGATCATCGAAGAATTTTTCCATTAATGTATCATCATATTCTGCTACGGCTTCCACCAGGTGTGCTCTCCACTCCTGCGCTTCTTCCAGCATATCAGCAGGCACATCTATTTCATCAAAGGTCATTCCCTCTGTTTCAGCATGCCAGATGATACCTTTCATTTTGATCAGGTCTACCACACCTTTGAAGTTATCCTCGGCACCGATCGGCAACTGCAATGGAACGGCTTTTGAACCCAGCATCTCCTTTACCTGTTTTACAACATTCAGGAAGTCTGCACCGGAACGGTCCATTTTATTTACAAAACCGATACGGGGAACACCATAACGGTTTGCCTGGCGCCAAACGGTTTCAGATTGTGGCTCCACACCGTCAACCGCAGAAAACAACGCAATCAGACCATCCAATACCCGCATAGAGCGTTCTACCTCCACAGTAAAATCCACGTGACCCGGAGTATCAATTATGTTGAAAGAATACTTTTTGGTATCAGGCGTTACTTTACCATTGTCTGTAGGAAAGTTCCACTGACAGCTTACAGCCGCGGAGGTAATAGTGATACCTCTTTCTTTTTCCTGCTCCATCCAGTCGGTTGTAGCGCCTCCATCATGCACTTCTCCTGTTTTATGAATCATGCCTGTGTAGCGCAGGATACGCTCTGTAGTAGTGGTTTTACCGGCATCGATGTGCGCAGCAATACCAAAGTTTCTTTGCAATTTTAAATCTGCCATAAATTGTTATTTGGAAAAAAGTTTGATAATTAAATTAAAACAACCCGCAACAGCGGGAAAACATATAAATTATATGGTAGGAGAAACTCTCATAATATGCCAAATACAGATAAAATCAACCACAATTACCTTCCATTTTATCCTTTTGGCGCCGCAAAGGTAAAAAAAAAAAATTATTTACAAATGATCGATCGATTAATTTTGAGACCCATAATATTTTGATTATCAGACAAATATAGAAAACAATACAGATTTATTTTTTTAGATAACAAACCCAACGAATTTGCGGGACGACCAACTGTTTATGCTATCATGCGCATAAGAGTGAATATTTATAAAAAGATCAATTGAGTTTTATTTGTATGCTTCTGTTTCAGTGGATCAATGAACTTTATTTTAATTGACCATTGTTATCTAGTTTTTGCAATACCATCTGATATAATAAGACCTACTGTTTTTTCACTAAGGGTATCTACTTGTTTTAGTGATGCGCTGTTTTTTTAGGGCAATTCAACTCTCTTTTCTTCGTTTATGCTTTTGCTGTAGTAATAGTTTCAGCACATTTTTAACTAAACTCCTTTATCGATGAAACATTTTAATTTTCGCTACCTGGCTTTATTTCTGGGATTTTCTTTTTTTATTGCTTGTAAAAAAGATGATGCTACGCCAACGCCACCACCACCTCCTAAAGAAACCGCCGAAGAAAAATTATTTAAAAACATCCAGGGAAGATGGGACATGCTGCCAACTTCTACCAAGAGTCAGGATGCACCTGATCCTGCAATAAGCTCAGTTGTATTTTCTGCTGATAGTACTGTGTTGGTAATAATTGATGAAAGACATGCTCAAAAGGCTACTTTCAATGTTAAAGACAGCGTGAGTATTGACCTCACGGGGGCGGAAGCTGGACAAACTGCAACAATCAGCGATATAAAGTTTACAAATGACGGCATTAGTTTCTCTTACACATTCGGAGAGATTACCGGCAGCTTTACAGCGTCTAAAGTTGAATATTTAACAATCGATACTGAAGATAAAGCTATCCTAGGTTCATGGGCTAGGGATGTCGACGGTGAAGGCAGTCAGGTTTGGACGTTCTATAGTGCAGGGTTTCTTACAATTTCTAATGGTTATGAGTATTCCTGGAGTGCTAGTTGGTCATTCCATCCGGAAGAAGATAACGCAATTATAGTAGACAACGGTTTCGAAGGAGATTTTTTAAGGATAAAAGAGTTGACTTCTGCCGCACTGACTATAGAAGAGATTTTTATAGACGAAGATGGAGAAGAGTCTAAAGGATCAGAATATAGCTTCTCAAGAGACTAAATAATAGTTTTCTTTAATGAAAGGCTGCCTTAACGGGCAGCTTTTTTGCTTTAGTTGGATAGCCAACAAATATTGTATCTGGTTTTATTATTGTGTACAAAAACTTCAGGCAAAACCAGCATAAATCGCTTTCTTTGCAAAATTTTCGTAGACAATGCCAGGAACTGTTCCCGCTAAAAAAGCTGTATTATTACTGGAAGACGGTAATATATTTTATGGTAAATCATTTGGAAAAATAGGCACTACTACCGGTGAAATATGCTTCAATACAGGCATGACCGGTTATCAGGAAGTCTTTACTGATCCCAGCTATTTTGGGCAGGTAACCATTATGAATGCGGCGCATATCGGGAATTATGGAGTGAAGGCGGCTGATGTTGAGAGCAACTCCGTGAAAATAAGAGGGTTAATAGCCCGCAACCTGGAGGCCAGGTATAGCCGTTTTCAGGCAGACAATTCGCTGCATCAGTATTTAGACGATCAAGGCATTGTAGCGATCCACGAAGTGGATACCCGGGCGTTGGTAGCGCATATCCGTACCAGGGGCGCTATGAACTGCATTATATCTTCTGAAGATACGGATGTGGAGAGCCTGAAAGGGAAATTGCAACAGGTACCCTCTATGGATGGTCTGGAGCTGGCTTCCGTAGTGTCTACAAAAGAGGTATATGAAGCTGGTAATCCGCATTCTCCTATACGCATAGCCGTGTACGATTTTGGGGTGAAGCGTAATATTCTCAACTGTCTGGTAGAGCGGGGAGCACATATAAGAGTATATCCCGCAAAAACACCTTTAAAAGTAACAGAAGACTTTAAACCCCACGGATATTTTATCTCTAATGGTCCCGGCGACCCGGCCCCCATGGATTACGCTATTGAAACAGTAAAAGCTATTCTGGAAAAGAATGTGCCGGTATTTGGTATATGTCTTGGACACCAATTATTGGCCTTGGCCAACGATATCCCTACTTTCAAAATGCACCACGGACACCGCGGATTAAACCATCCTGTCAAAAATATTATATCCGGCCGCAGCGAAATTACTACCCAGAATCATGGTTTTGGTATTGATCCTGAAGCGGTAAAAAGATCAGATAAGGTGGAGATTACACATGTAAACCTGAATGATGATTCCATTGAAGGGATCCGGATAAAAGGAAAGCCTGCGTTTTCTGTACAGTACCACCCGGAATCTACACCCGGTCCGCACGATAGTCGTTATCTGTTTGATGAATTTATCGCTTTGATGAAAAACTAAGTCGTATTTACGACCTTAGCGAATATTGAATTTCAAAAGCATGAAAATAGCCATTATCAATGGACCTAACCTGAACCTGCTGGGAAAGCGGGAACCAGGGATTTACGGCAGCAGTAGTTTTGAGGATTTCTTCGAAGCACTGAAAGGCAAATATCCTGCTGTAGCCTTGCATTATTTTCAGAGTAATATAGAAGGGGAGCTGGTAACCGAGATCCAAAGAGTGGGGTTTGAATACGACGGGATTGTATTGAATCCGGCTGCTTATACGCATACTTCTGTGGCTATAGGAGACGCCATCGCTGCTATTAAGGCTCCTGTGGTGGAAGTGCACATTTCGAATGTTCATGCCCGGGAGGAGTTTCGCAAGTTGTCTCATGTATCCGCCAAGGCAGCAGGCAGTATCATCGGTTTGGGATTGAAAGGGTACGAGCTGGCGGTGGAATACTTGTTGAATAAATAATCGATTTTTAGAATTCTTTAACGAGTCTTTTCGTAAATTTGAAGACTTAAATAGATAAAGGGTATAGAAAAAAATCTACACAAGATGCCCGGCATTTTCTAGTGCCGGGTTTTTTTATTTATTTTTTTGAGATTTCACCAATAGCATTTAAATTGGCATTAAATGCTATTGACCTGATGAAACACTTCCTCCCCTACATTTTTATATTGGGATTTCTTTCTTGCAATAAAAGTGAAGAATTTTTTTTTCCGGAATTGGGAAATTATTCCCCGAGTTCAATTTCAAATATCTCCCACTTGAAAATGTATACTGTTAACAAAGAGATTGATAATCAAGATTTTATAAAGGGTTATCTTGAGAGAAGGGGCATAGATAAAGTTTTTAGTTTTGAATTTTCAGAGCCTATAAGTGAAGAGATTATGAGAACCCACATATCTATTTTATCTGATACATCGGCTATAGTTCATAATTATAATGGTATGGATACTATGTATTCTCGTATAGAACGAAAAAATAGCCGTGAACTGGTTATTAAACCTTATGAGTATTATACCAGCATATTAATGAGAAGAAGCCGTTGTGACAGTTTAACAAGAATTATTCAGGCATATCCATCGATTCAAGATTGCAAAAATGGCCCATCTGGAGGAGAGGTTTGTGGAGTTTTTCCTCAGTTTCCAATTGGTATTAACGATGGGAAATTTTATATACCATTGCTTAATTTCTCTTTATATCATCAAAGCCGTTATGTCTACTGTGGCGTCAATTATAGAAATAATTGGAATTTTTTGGCGAAAGATTTCCTCCAGCAACTAAAGGAAGGAGATACAATTGTTGTTCAAACCAAAAATCTTTTTTTATCTAGATAGCTTTTTACTAATATTGATAGCCGCCGGCTATCAATATTAGTAAAAAAGAATTACCAGGGTAATGAGAAGGTCTTGACAAAGCTGAAACATTTCATTGCTTCAATAACGCCTTCTTTGATACCTAAACCTGAATCTTTAATGCCGCCAAAAGGTGAACTTTCAATTCTGTAACCGGGTACTTCATTTATGTTTACGGTACCTACCTTCAATTCACGGATAAAACGCAAAGCATAGTCCATATTGTTGGTAACAATGCCGGATGACAATCCGTATGCCGTAGAGTTGGATAACGCAATAGCATCGTCTATGTCGGAAAAGCTAAGGATGGGAGCTAAGGGACCGAAGGATTCGTGAACGACCATATCGGCATTCCGGGGTACATCTGTGATAACAGTTGGCTCCAGTAAAGCGCCTTTTCGATTGCCGCCCAGCAGCACTTTTGCGCCCTGTTCCACGGCTTTTTTTACCACGTTTTCCAGGTAGATAGCGGAAGCTTCATCTATTACCGTTCCTACCTTTGTTTCGGGATTTGCCGGATCTCCGCAGGTATATTCTTTTGTTTTTTCAACCAGTTTTTCTACAAACGAATCTTTTATTTTCTCGTGTACCAGTATTCTTTTTACGGCGGTACAACGCTGACCGCTATTGCGAAATGAACCTTCTGCAGCAAGTAATACGGCTTTATCTATGTCTGCATCTTCCATGATAATCAATGGATCATTTCCGCCCAGCTCCAGAATTACTTTCTTATAACCGGCTGTTGCTGCAATATGTTTACCAACCGGCACACTTCCTGTAAAAGATACAATGTCTACTCTAGGGTCTTTCACCAATGGTTCTGCAATCTCTTTCGTAGGTCCCAACAGAGTACTTAGCATATAGTGCGGTAGTCCCGCTTCGTACAATAGTTCAGTAAGTAGTATGGCTGTCATCGGCGTTTTTTCCGATGGTTTCAAAATCACAGGGGTTCCGGTAGCTAATGCCGGAGCCAACTTATGTGCTACCTGGTTCAATGGATGATTGAAGGGGGTGATACAAACTGCCAGTGACAATGGCTCTCTTGTAGTGAATATCTTCCTGGCTTTTCCCTGTGGAGATATATCGCAGGAAAATACCTGCCCATCATCCTTCAAGCACTCCATGGCAGCAAACATCAATACATCATGTGCCCGCCCTGTTTCGTAAATAGCTTCCCGTATGGCCAATCCTGATTCGTTGCTAATGGTGTTGGCAAATAATTCTTTGCGCTCAACCAATAACTGCCGGGCTTTGTCTAATATACTGTATCGGTCGTAGCGGGATAGCTTTTTTCCACCTTTCAGTGCCGTTACAATTGCTTCTTCTGCTTCCGCCGCACCAGCCAGGGTGACGGTGCCCACTACACGATTATCGTAAGGGCTTTTTACTTCCAGCAGTTGGCTGCTTTTAACCGGTTTGCCGGCAACATAACTTGTAAGTTCCATGATAATGACTTTAAACAATAGTTCCGTTGATGGTGAAATCAAATACATCGAAATTGCGGGGGTCGCCGCTGGCTTTTACCTGGTAAGTTTTGTTGAGGGGGTGCGACAAAACGAGGGGCACCATCTCTTCGTACCGGCCGCCGTGCGAACGAAGGGTACCATCCAGTGCAGACAGATCGTGATAAGCCGGCTTGCGGCCTACAACCACATCTCTTGCAGATAATACTACCAGATCACCTATTCGATCTTCCGGCTGTTCCAGCAAACGGGTGGCTGTTGATTTATCGTGTACCTCGGTAATACCGGGTTGTATGCTTAACCAGTTTTTTACAGCTGTAACATCCTGATTGGCGTCTACGTGTACTACCACGTAAGAGCCCAGCGCACCATGATGTTTTACATAAGGATCAGTAATAGGACATATTACGCGAAAGCCTTTACCAAACTGTGCTTCCAGCATGTCTTCTACAAACAATACGTTGGGAGTGCCATCTGCTTTTATCTTGGCATTCATGCCATGATCGGCGGTCGCCCCTACTACTGCACCTGCTTTCAGCAATTTGCCAATTTCAGCATCCATCGCTTCATAAAATGCCAATGATTCTTCGGCCTCCGGAGCATATGTGTGTTGCATATAATCGGTGAGAGACAGATACAGAAAATCAGCCAGACCCTTTTCGATCAGGGCTACTCCGGCACGCAACACAAATAGGCTGGCATCGCCGCTGTAAATAGCCGGGGTCGGAAAACCTACCACTTCTTCAATGTTGTCTAAACCGTGGGTTTCCGCTGTCGCCTGGTTGGCTTTTTCTGCAGAAAAAGCAATGCCCGTTAATTTGTATGATAAAATATCTCTCAATTTTTCTTTTGCAGTTACAACAGCTACCTTCCTTCCCGCGTTGGCTGCTGCGGCCAGTATGGTGTCGGCGCGGAGGTATTCAGAAGAGTTCATCATCACCTCCTGGTCCTTGGCGGCATCATAAAAGAAGTTGCCGCTGATGCCATGTACAGCCGGTGTTACCCCTGTAACAATAGATGAGTTATTGACATTGGTAAAGGAGGGCAGTGCACCTCTAACCATACCACGGTAACCCGTTTTGCTCATCTGCTGAAGGTTGGGTAGCCGCCCGTGTGCAGCGGTTACGTCCAGGTATTCGTCTGCTGAGCCATCGATGCATATTACCACTACCGGTTTAGCCGGGGGGGCATAAGTTTTGTTATTTGCGGCAAAGGAAGCTGTAGATATAGCCATGATTTTGTTTATAAATACTAAAAAAATATATAGCAAATGTAAACAAAAATAACGGATCCTGACATTAAGTTTTTGAATTTGGGTTTAGCGGCTTGAATGGGTGATAAAATAATAGATAACCAGCATTAGGGCGTCGCTATTACCCACATTGGCTGGCTTATGCGGTAGCCGTCCGTCGAAAAATATGGAGTCGCCCTCATGTAAGACGTAATTTTCGTTATCAATCTGGTATTCTACTGTGCCTTTGAGGATGTACTTATATTCATAGGCATCTGTTGTAATCATAGCTGTTCGTCGGGCGCCCTTTTTCAGCTCCAGCAGCACTGTATCCACCGGCCCGCTATCCATATTTCGGGTGAGAATACGTTTATATTTGAATCCTTTGGCAGTTTCTTTCTCAAACAACTGATAGTCCCTGGCAGTTTTAACGATTACTTTCTGGGTATTTTCTTTATTGTGACTGATTCCCTCGAAAAAGTCGGTAAGATCAACCTTAAGGGCTAAAACGATGTTCATCAGTACCGGGAGCGAAGGTACAGTCCGGTTATTTTCAATTTGAGAAATCAAACCTTTACTAACTTGTGCTTCCGTGGCAAGTTCCTGAACTGTTTTCTTTTGTGCTTTCCTGGTTTCCTTTATTTTGTTACTAATCTGGATAAGAATATCCTCCTGCATGTGTGTATCTTTTTAACTAAATTAAAGGTAAACTTAATAACAGGCAAATGTTTTCGTTTTATAAGCTACTTGATAATCAAAAGATTATTTATTGATAAAAAGGGTGTAGTATCATTTAGCTGAAATTGCAGAACTTTGCATACGATATGACTATTAATGATCAGCAAGATGCGATAATCGAAGAATTTGGATTTTTTTCGGATTGGACGGAAAAATATGAGCATATTATCCAGATGGGTAAGGATTTGCCACTGATAGAGGAAATATATAAGACAGATGAGAACCTAATAAGAGGCTGCCAATCGCGGGTATGGCTGCACGCAGCATATAACGAGGGTAAAATACATTTTACAGCGGATAGTGATGCGGTTATTACCAAAGGGCTGGTGAGCATGATGGTTCGGGTATTGTCCGGACAGGCACCCAAAGATATAGCCGATGCAGACATTTATTTTATTGATGAGATTGGTTTAAAAAGCCATTTATCGTTGACAAGGTCGAATGGATTGTTGTCTATGCTGAAACAAATGAAAATGTATGGAGTCGCCTTTCAGGCCGGTAATTAATTCTTAAATTTAGCAAATGGAACAGCTCAGAGATAAAGTGGAGGAGGTCTTAAAAACAGTGCACGATCCGGAAATACCTGTTAATATTTGGGAGTTGGGGCTGGTATATGAGGTAAAGATAGAGGGAGAGGGCAAAGTGAAAATTTCGATGACACTTACAGCCCCTGCCTGCCCGGTAGCGGGGGATATCATTGCGGAAGTGCAGCAAAAAACAGAAGCCATAGAAGGGGTGACGGATGTGCATGTACACCTGACGTTTGACCCTCCCTGGGACAAAAGTATGATGAGCGAAGAAGCCCGGCTGGAATTGGGTTTTATGTGATTGCACTGACGAATAGGGGCGTTTATGTTGTTCCTGCCGATTGGCGCTAGTGCAGTTGTTTATTTATCTGATCAGCGTCACAGTACCTTTTCTAAAAATATTGCCACAGAAAGTTTTAGCCCTGATAACGTAGACAAATGTTCCGCTTGGTTGTTGGATACCCTTGTGGGTGCCATTCCAGCAATCATTCTGATTGGTTGTTGAGAATATCTTTTCGCCCCATCGATTGTATATAGAAAATTCCTGTAAATCTACCAGTCCCCATTTCCTAATACTAAGGCAATCATTTACTCCGTCGTTGTTGGGTGTAAATGCATTTGGAACAAGGAATAATGGATCTCCATCTGTTGTTACTCTTACAAGTACAGTGTCTTCAGCATAACAACCATATTCATTGGTACCCCGTACTGTAAATAGCGTACTGGAGTCAATGGCCCCAACCGGATTGGGGATATTTGCGTTATTCAAGCCCGGGGCAGGTCTCCAGTTATAAGAACTTGCTCCGGTTGCAGTTAGTTGGGTTGTTCTAACGGAACAATTGATGTTATTTGAAGATGTTGCTGTTACCAACGGGGTTGGGCTAACGGCAATTTGTACTTGTAATGTTGTATCGTAATTACAGCTATTTTCACGTATATATACCTCGTATATGGTAGAAGATATTGGACTAGCCAGTGGGGCAGAAGTAGCTGAGTTACTCAAATCCGAAGCGGGACTCCATTGATAAACTGTTCCCCCGGTGGCGGTTAGTTGCAATGAGGTACCGGTACAAATGGTGGTATCGCCTGTAACCTCAAATTTTGGCTTGGACACGATCGAAATTACAACTGAATCAATATTGGAGCAATTATTGTGGTCCAACACCTCAACAAAATAGGTGGTGCTTTGCAAAGGTGAAGCTATTGGATTGCGAATATTGGGGTCATTTAATCCCTCGGTTGGAAACCAGTTGTATATGTTTCCTCCGGTTGCTTCTAATTGTATAGTTGCGTTATAGCAAATCGCTGTATTGTCGGTAAGCTCAACAACGGGAGCGGGTAGTACCGTAATAAGTGTAGTATCCTTGTCCGTACAGCCATTTGCTGTAGTGCCGGTTACAATAAATTCACCGGTTACTGAGGGAATTACAACAGGATGAGAACTGGTTGGTTGTGCAATATTGATTCCGGTCCACAGATAATTGGTGAACGCTCCGGTTGCACTCAGCTCAACTGCGCTGCCAGCACAAATTGTTGTATCCGCTCCTGCTATAATTTCTGGTGCTTCAACAGATATGTTGATACTGTCTCTTTTGATCGCGTATGGTGCAAATTGAATGTTGTCCAGAGCAAAGAAGCTCCCGGGGATCGTGTTTTTGTTGATGATAGCGATTCTGGCTATTGTATTGTTACCGGAATTCCAGGCAGCATATTGTAAGGTTTGCGTACAAACCGGCAATGTTGGTGCCAATAAATCTCCTACAGTATTACCGTTAATGGCGAACATAATGTTGGCAGGATTTATTTCGGATAGTGTTTGCAACCCGGTCGAAAAAATATAGTTGGTGTTGGGTGTTACATCTATGGTTTGTGACCAAACTATTTCCTCAGAGCCTGTGCTTTGCACCATTAGTATGTTACCATTATTTGCCTGGCAACTTGCAAGGCTGTTGTTCCATACTATTGGGTTGTTTCCCACATTGTATTGCCCGGTGGCTGTATTTGTTGCAGCGTATAAATAACTGGATGTAAACCTGCTATTTCCCTGGGAAAAGTCTCCGTTGCTTACCAAATTGTTTCCTGGGATCAACGCATGCAGATAGTAGGTCGTGTTGGAAGTTGGAGAAGCAATTGGGTTTGAAATTGTAGTATTACTTAGTCCTTCTGGGGGAAACCAACAGTACGCTATTGCATTTATTGCGTCTAATTGCAGAGAAGCACCCCAACATATGGTTGTATCACTGGTCGTTATCAGATTTTCGGTCAATAGTTCTACAGGAATTTGTTTTGAGATCATTTCTTCTAACCCGGTGGAGTTATTTCGAACGGTTAGGATAACTGTGTAGTCTCCGGTAGACGGATACCGTGTTTGAGGAGTCGCTTCGGTTGAAACCGGAGACCCATCTCCGAAATTCCAGCTTACTACCGTAGTATTTGATGTTTCGTTCTTAAAGGTGAAACGATAGGGATCACAAATATCCTGTTGGAATGAAAAGTCTGTGTCCACTATAACTACCAGAAAACTGTCCCTGTTGCTGCATCCAAATCCTCCATTTTCTACAATATAAAATCCTGGCGTATTAACATCTATAGAGTCGGTAAGTTCACCGCCTGGCAGCCATTGGTAAGAGAATGACGGAGCGGTTCCAAGCCTGACTGTTTCTCCAGCTCTTAAATAGATTGTTTGTAATGGTATGTGAACAGGGGCCGGGACAACTACTACTTGCTTGCAGTAGGAGGATTGGGTTGGGAGACCTATATCTGTGGTCAAATTAATATTGTATACACCTGGAGCATCGTAGGTAATGGGGGGAGGGGTTTGAACAGAAGAGTTGCCAATACTGGAGCTATTGCAGCCCGCAAATTCAAGTCTGGTGATAGTATTGTTTGAAACATTGGTAACAAAAGTATATATATTCTCGTTGACTCTAAAAAGTTTTGAAATGGAGTGAGGAAAGTTGAGGTTCCCGATATTGCCCAAAGAGCTTGCTTGAGGCACACTTGAAAGATCGTCTGCAAAGTTTAGTTTAACTATGTTGTCAGAACCGATGCGTCCGTTTACAACAAGTCCAATAACTTGTCCACAAAGGTTCAACAACGTGATATCTCTTGGGTGTTGCAGCAAGTTTCCGGGATTTCCCAGTTGGACAGCAGTTGGTGTATTTAACAGGGAGCTTCCAAAATCCAATCTGACGAGCGAGAAGTTGCCGCTAAGCATAGTGTTGTTACCTCCATTCACTACGAATACCCTCCAAAATCCATTGTCATTTATTGCAAAAACTCCGGTTGGGTATTCCAGCAAACCGCCAACATTTCCTAAATCAAAACCTGTCGGCGTATTATCAAAGCTATTTGAGAAATTAAATCTTGTAATAGTGTTGTTTTCAGAATTTGTGGTGAAGCCGAACCAACTGTTACCTTCCTGAAATAGATGGAGATCAATAGGCTGATCAAGGCTGCCATTTATGTTAAACCAATTCGTAGCTGAAGGAGTTGGATTAAGAAGGTCAACTCCAAACTCTACTTTTAATACCCGTGCATTTCCAGAAGCAACATTTCCTCCGACAATAATAGCATACCATTTTCCTTCGTTATTTACAATTTGTATACCTTCAGCCTGATTAGGGATAGTACCTCCAAAGTTTCCTAGATTTGTTGCTATAGGGTTATTTAGTAAAGAATTTCCGAAATCAAGTCTTATCAGTCCACTGGGAGAATGGTTTACCACAAATCCATAATAGTTTCCATTTAATAAAACGTAGTCCATAAAAACCGGCATTCTCAATGCGGAAGATATATTTCCAAGGTTGGTTCCTATTGGTGTCGTTTCATTTAAGTTAGACACACAAAAATTCCAGTAATAGCTGGATGCGTTTAAGACATTTGAAACTTGAACAGGCGTGTTTACGCATACAGTGTCAGGCGCCTCAAATATTGCCGTTTGAGAAAAGGTTGGAAACGTGGTAAGTAATAAAACTGCTAACAAACAGAGACATAGCTTAAGCATAGGTCTCACCCGCATCCTGCACAGAAGAAAATATGAAAAATGTTTATAGTCCATTGCTAAGGTAAGGGAGGGTAGTTTATTGTCATAGGTACATATAATCGAATAATGTAAACTTAAAGAGGTTTTGTTGTTATTCAGTTATTTTCTCTAAAAATTATCCAACGAAGCTTTAAGTTGTTTATTATCAGGTGAGTACGATAATTGTCAAATTCAGGAGGGATGGCAGAAATGAGTTAGCTTTGCTAACTATTTACAAATAAATGAAAGTTGTCATATTTGCAGGTGGGTTAGGTACCCGCATATCGGAGGAAACGGATACACGTCCAAAACCGATGGTTGAAATCGGGGGCAAGCCTATTTTGTGGCATATCATGAAAATTTACAGCCATTACGGATTTAACGATTTTATTATTTGCCTGGGATATAAGGGATATGTGATTAAGGAATACTTTATGAATTATTTTTTGCACAATGCAGATATTTCCATCGACCTGGGCAACAACTCTATGGAGGTATTGGGTAGCAAAAGCGAAGCATTCAAAGTAACCTTGCTGGATACGGGACTACACACAAAAACGGCAGGCCGACTCAAACAAGTGCAACAATATGTTGGTGACGAAGATTTTATGTTGACTTATGGCGATGGCGTTGCTGATATCGATTTGAATGAACTACTTCATTTTCATAGGACACAGAATAAGGTTGCAACTGTTACCGCCATTCAATTGGAGGCCCGGTTTGGAGGTATGGAACTTAATAGGGATGGAAGTGTTGGGGCATTTAAAGAGAAATCTAAGGATGAAGGAAAGTGGATCAACGCAGGCTTTTTTGTGCTGAAACCCGAGGTTTTCAGGTATTTAGATAATGATGTGACTAATATGATGTGGGAAGATGCTCCGCTTGAAAACCTGACGAAAGACAATGAGTTAGTAGCCTATAAACATACGGGCTTCTGGAAATGCATGGATGCTCTAAGAGATAAACTGGAATTGGAGGATATGTGGCAACATAACAGGGCACAATGGAAAATATGGTAGGCAACAATCTTCTAAATACATATAGCGGCAAGCGGGTATTTATAACCGGGCATACCGGCTTTAAGGGGAGTTGGCTTTTGATGTTGCTGCATCACCTGGGTGCTATCACAAAAGGGTATGCTTTGCCCCCGGAGTACAATCATCAGCTTTATAAAAATGTTACCGAATACGGAGAGAGTATTCTGGATGACATCAGAGATAAAAAACGACTGCGCCTGGAAATACTGTCTTTTCAACCCGACTATATTTTTCATCTCGCAGCGCAGCCGTTGGTTCGCAAATCCTATGCGATTCCAGCAGAAACTTTTGAAACTAATGTAATCGGTACAGCCAATCTGCTGGAAAGTATAACTGTTCTTGAGAAACCTTGTACTGTGGTGGTGGTTACTACCGATAAAGTGTACCGCAACGTAGAAAAAAACATTCTATATAAAGAAACGGATATACTGGGTGGGTATGATCCGTATAGCGCAAGCAAGGCATGCACGGAGCTGGTAGTAGATTCTTTCAGAAATAGTTTTTTTAGTCCCGATAAATTTGATACGCATCAAAAGGGGATCGCCAGTGCCAGGGCAGGGAATGTAATAGGAGGTGGTGATTGGAGTACAGACAGAATTGTTCCTGATATCATCCGTTCGCTTATCCGGCATCATCCTGTTGAGGTTAGAAATCCTTTGGCGGTAAGGCCCTGGCAGCATGTATTGGAACCGTTAACGGGATACCTGGTATTGGCCGCCGCCTTAGTTAGCAATAATTCTTCGAAATTTTCGAAAGCATATAATTTTGGACCCAACCCGGCAGACCATTTGACTGTCCAATCATTGGTTGAAAAGTCTATCCAATATTGGGGAAATGGAAACTGGATTGATACAGCTGATAAGTCAAATCCACACGAAGCGGGATTACTGCAATTGGACATAGGGTTGGCTAAAGAGGACTTGAAATGGGAGCCGAAATTAACTGCTAATGATGCGATTGGTTGGACCATCAATTGGTATCGCCAACCGGATGATAAAAAAGAAGCGTTTACTTTACAACAAATTGAGACCTATTTGTCGTTATGATCTTTACTGAAACAAATCTCGATGGTTGCTTTATTGTGGAACCGGAACCGTTCGCGGATGACAGAGGTTGGTTTGCCCGGTATTTTGACGGCGATGATTTTAGGAGAATCGGTTTTGGGAAGCATTGGGTTCAGATGAATCATTCCTTTACGAAAGAAAAAGGAACCCTGCGGGGAATGCACTATCAGGTGGCTCCACACAGGGAAGTGAAGTTGGTGAGGTGTATTGCAGGTTGTATATATGATGTGGTGATTGACCTCCGGGAAGATTCTCCCACTTTTTTGCAGTATATGGCAGTGGAGTTGTCTGCCGACAATAAAAAAATGCTGTATATACCGGAGGGGTTCGCACATGGTTTTCAGGCATTGTCTGATAATTGTGAGTTGTTGTATCACCACTCAGCCTATTATATGCCGACTGCTGAAGCTGGTATTCGGTATAATGATGAATTGATAGATATAGATTGGCCAATATTGCCTGTACCCGTGATATCAGAAAGAGACAGACAACATCCGATGCTTGATAAAAATTTTAAAGGAATATAATTATGACGTGCAGGTTTTGTAAAACAACCCTTGAGCATGTATTTATTGATTTAGTCAATTCTCCGGCATCAAACTCTTTTTTAAACAGGGAGCAATTGAATGAGCCAGAAAGTTATTACCCCCTGAAAGTATATACCTGCGATCGTTGTTTCCTTGTGCAGGTAGACGAATACAAGAAATCTGATGCAATCTTCGATAATGAATATGTCTATTTCTCTTCTTATTCCAAAAGCTGGTTGGCACATGCCAAAAATTATACAGAAAAAATGATAACCAGGTTTGAGCTGGATAAATCATCAAAAGTGGTGGAGATAGCCTCAAACGATGGATATTTGTTACAATACTTCAATCAAAGAAATATTCCTGTATTGGGTATAGAGCCAACAGCTAATACGGCAGCAGTTGCCAGAGAAAAAGGCATTGAAACAGTGGTGGACTTCTTTGGTGTTCGCCTGGCTAAACAGCTGGCGGAAAATAGAAAGGCTGATTTATTGTTGGGAAATAACGTGTTGGCGCATGTGCCGGATATTGTAGATTTTGTAGGCGGGATGAAAATTTTATTGTCGTCTAATGGTGTCATTACAATGGAATTCCCGCACCTGATGCAACTGGTAGACAATAATCAGTTTGATACCATTTACCACGAGCATTTTTCTTATTTATCTTTCAGCACGGTGAAATTAATTTTCGAGAATGCCGGGTTATTGTTGTTTGATGTGGAAGAAATATCGACTCATGGCGGTTCCTTGAGAATTTATGCAAAACATCGGGAGAACACGGAACAACCGGTATCTTCGAATGTAGCCGCTTTGTTACAAAAGGAAAAGAACAAAGGCATGTTACAACTAGATTATTATACAGGATTTCAGCGGCGTGCTTTACGAATAAAACACCAGGTGTTACAATTTTTGTTGGATCAGAAAAAAGCTGGTAAGTCCGTCGCAGCATATGGCGCTGCGGCAAAGGGAAACACATTATTGAATTATTGTGGCGTAAAGAATGATTTGATAGACTTTGTTGTAGATGCAAATCCACATAAACAACATAAGTTTTTGCCGGGTAGTCATATTCCTGTCGTGGATGAAAACTATTTAAAAGAGGCAAAACCGGATTTTGTGATGATTTTTCCATGGAATATTGAGGAAGAAATCAAAGCGCAGCTTGATTATATTAAAGCATGGGGTGGAAAATTTGTACTGTCCATTCCTGATTTTCAGATAAAATAAAACATGAAAAGAGTTTTGGTAACGGGGGCTACCGGTTTTATAGGAAAACATGTAATGACATCATTAGTACAAAAAGGGGTATCTGTTACCGCATCGTCTACCCAGAGTGCTCAAAGTACTATGCAGGCGTGGAAAGGAGATGTTAACTTTGTGCAATACGATTTAACGAGTTATGACGATGGCATAGATTATTTCCAGTTTTTTGGAAAACCAGATATTTTGATTCACCTGGCATGGTCCGGCTTGTCTGATTTTAAAGATCGAAAACATATTGAGGAGATTTTGCCTATGCACTTTTGTTTTCTGGAGAACATGGTAAGGAACGGTTTGCAGGATCTTGTAGTAACCGGCACTTGTCTGGAGTATGGGTTAAAAGAAGGGGCGTTGACAGAAGATATGTCTGCAGAGCCGGTCATTGCGTATGCCATTGCCAAAGATCTATTACAACAAAGGCTTACCGATTTACAATTACAGTATCGGTTTACTTGCAAATGGGTCCGGTTATTTTACATGTTTGGTAAGGGACAAAATCCAAAATCCTTACTTTCGCAATTACAGTTAGCTTTGGACAAAGGTGAAGAGGTATTTAATATGAGCAAGGGTGATCAAAGCAGAGACTATTTGCCAGTAAAAAGCGTAGCAGAATATATCGTAAGGATAGCGTTGCAGACTGAAGTAACTGGTATTATTAATTGTTGCAGCGGGCGGCCAACTACAGTAATAAACCTGGTGGAGGAGTATTTGAAGAGGAAAAATAAAACCATAAAGCTAAATACTGGTTACTATAATTACCCTGACTATGAGCCTATGCATTTTTGGGGAGATACCCAAAAATTAAAACATGTCTTCGAATTATGATTAAATGTCCATTGACCGGTTCAAGTAACATCAAGGTCTTATATAAACAAAGCGCTGTACCACTAATTCAAAATAAAGTGTATGCCACGAGAGAGCAGGCAATAAATGCTCAATGCATTGATGTTACACTTGCTCAATCATTAGACAATGGTTTTGTGTTCAGTGCCTATTTTGACGAGTCCATCATAACCTATGATGATAGTTATCAAAATGAACAAAGCAATTCTGTTTTCTTTCAACAACACTTGCAGAATGTTATTGATGTTATGACCGAAAATGATTTGCTAGGGGGAAAGGTGGTTGAGGTAGGATGTGGAAAAGCTTTTTTTCTCAATCTGCTATTAAAGAAAGGGGTTGATATAACTGGTTTTGATCCTACTTATGAAGGAGATTCCCCCAGAGTAATAAAAGATTTTTTTTCAGATAAGTACAGTAATATAGGTTCCGATTTTTTGATACTGCGGCACACCTTAGAACATATACCTAAGCCATTCGATTTTCTAAAGACCCTTGCAGCAGCTAATAACAACAAGGGCAAAATATACATAGAGGTTCCTACGTTTGAGTGGATTTTAAAAGAAAATGCTATCGAAGATATTTTTTATGAACATTGTAACTATTTTACACTGGCTACTCTTCAGATGCTTTTCACAAAAAGTATTGGAGGACACTTTTTTAATGGACAATACATCTATGTGATTGCCGATTTGTCCGATTTGAAAACAGCTGTAGAGAGTAGGTCGGTTACACCGTTCGAAGCGAAATTTGATAAGAAGCTTGAGCTTTACAGCAAAAAGCTGGAGAGTTTAAAGGATGTAGCTGTTTGGGGAGCTGGGGCCAAAGGGTCTACTTTTTTAAATTTGTTAGATAGAAGTAGAGAACGTGTCAAAATAGTGATTGACATTAATAAGCGTAAACAGCATCTATATGTGGGGGGAAGTGGTCACAGAATAATACCACCTTCGGAAATAGATAAGGAGGGAATAAAAAATATTGTCGTTATGAATCATAACTATCTTCAGGAGATAAAAGCTATATTAGGTAATAATACTATTAATTTACTGACGCTATAATAATTTATAATGGATCCAATAGAGCAACATCAAGAGGACATCAAAGTTCGGGTAAAAGCGCAAGGAGTAAATGAGGGTTTAAAACAGGCGACTCAAAAATTTAACGAAGAAAGTATCCTTTCAGGGTATTCATACAACTTTAGTTGGATGGGACGTCCTATTATACAGTATCCACAGGACATGGTTGTGATGCAGGAGCTTATTTGGAGTATTAAGCCAGATATTGTGATAGAGACTGGTATAGCACACGGAGGGTCCTTAATTTTTTACGCTTCTATCATGGAGCTAGTAGGAAAAGGAAAGGTGATAGGAATTGATATTGATATCAGGGAACACAATAGAGTCGAGATTGAAAAGCACCCATTATTCAAAAGAATCAATATGATTCAAGGATCTTCGATAGATGATACCATTGTTGAATCAGTAGAAAATAAAATAGGTGACGCCAAGTCTATTCTTGTGTGTCTGGATTCAAATCACACGCACGATCATGTATTGAAAGAATTGGAACTATACTCAAGATTTGTTTCTGTTGGATCTTATCTGGTTGTGTTTGACACTATCGTAGAATACCTGCCGAAAGATTTTTTTCAAGGAAAGCGGCCTTGGGGACCGGGGGACAACCCTTTGACTGCAGTAACCAAGTTTTTAGAAACCAATGATGATTTTATTATTGATCAATCCATAGATAATAAAATTCTCATCAGTGTTGCTCCCAATGGATATTTAAAAAGAATAAAATGAGTTTGAAGTACTCAATTATTATACCAACCCGAGAAAGAGCCGATGTGTTGTATTGGGCGCTCAAAACATGTACTACACAGACTTATGAAAATCTGGAGATAATAGTAAGCGATAATTACAGTCAGGATAATACGGAAGAAATAGTTAAGTCGACAGGAGATGAAAGGGTAGCATATTTTAATACGAATAGAAGAGTCAGCATGTCTCACAACTGGGAGTTTGCGTTGCAAAAGGCCACGGGGGACTATATTACTATTCTTGGAGATGATGACGGATTGGTACCCAATGCGATAAACGATATTAACAATGTCCTGTCAGGCACAAATTCTGACGCTTTTTGTTGGCACCAAAGTAGATATTTTTGGCCGGGCAATGTAATTTATCCACACGAGTTTTTTATTGTTCTACGTAACCGAATTGTTTCAATAGATGCTTTTTCAAACCTTCAAAATGTAATTAGGCATAAAAAGCATTATTCGAGTAATCCATGGCTATACAGTGGATTCGTTCATAAGTCTGTTATAAACAAAGTGAAATCTAAAAGCAAAGGTGTTTTTTTTCATTCTATGATCCCCGATGTGTATTCAGGGTTAGCTATCGGATCACAAATTGACTCTTATTTGTATTCAACCGGAGCATTTAGTATTGCTGGAAATTCGAGTCATAGTAACGGGATGTCTTCCATCAGCAGTAAGGAAAAAAATAGAGAACATTTTAATAGATTTCTTTCTGAAAATCCTATTCCATTTCATCATTCACTTGAACTTGTAGCCTCCTCAATTCCTTTGCTTGTTTATGAGAGTGCTTTGCAGTTGGTAGATTTAGGGTTGATAGATGCCAAAAGTGTAGGATTAGATTTGGAGCGTACTCTCTTAATATGTATCGGGGAAGCTTTACAAAAGGAAAAAACCTTAAAAGACACAGAAATAGAGGGGCTAATGAAAACTGCTCAAAAGAATCAACTGGACTGGAATGCTCTTTTTGATTCGGTTTCTTATAAACGGTCTTCAAAATGGAGATATAATCTTAGACAATCGCTTATTGGAAAAAAAATGTCCGGGGATAGGATAGGGGTTTCTAATATTTACGAGGCATCTCTTTATCATAA
This sequence comes from uncultured Terrimonas sp., assembly GCA_964604365.1. Classification (GTDB taxonomy): domain Bacteria; phylum Bacteroidota; class Bacteroidia; order Chitinophagales; family Chitinophagaceae; genus Agriterribacter. The sequence goes on along the minus strand of CAZRYS010000001.1, from coordinate 41,378 downwards.
TAAATTTAAGAAAAGGCAATTTACCTTCGGATATGATTTGGTCCGAATGCTTTCGGAGTTAAAAAATGGTAAATAAACATTCAGTAATTTGAAAACATCTTTTATCATCAACTGGACGGATATTTTCAAAAATCCTTTTTATTTTGTCCGTTGGCGTCTTTTTCAGGCTTTCCGACGATATATTCCTCATTTGAAAGGTTCTGTTTTAGATTTCGGTTGCGGCTCCAAACCATATGAAACATTGTTTGTAAATGCGTCTTCTTACATAGGAATGGATATTGAAGTCTCCGGGCATTCGCATAAAAATGAAAAGATAGATGTATTCTACGATGGGAAAACAATACCTTTTCCTGATAATCATTTCGACAACGTATTTTGTTCCGAGGTAATGGAACATGTTTTTAACCCGGATGAATCACTGCGGGAAATGTTCAGGGTACTAAAGCCCGGAGGGAAACTGTTGCTCACTTGCCCTTTTGTTTGGCCAGAGCATGAAGTGCCCTATGACTATGCCCGCTACTCCAGCTTTGGGATAGCCCACCTGTTAAAAGAAAACGGTTTTGAGGTGTCAGCTCAAATGAAAACCGGACATTTTGTAGAAGTGGTTTTGCAACAAATTATCTTTTATATTTTTGTACTACTTCCTAAAAAGCCAATGATACTTTATTTGGTTTTACATTTGATTTTCATCTTACCACTTATGTTGGTCGGCTTCTTTTTTAATATACTTTTATTTGGAAAGTTGCGGAGGAAGGAGTTGTATCACAATAATGTAGTATTGGCGACTAAGAAGTTTTAGCTGGTAAGTGCTGCCCTGTAAAATTGGCAAAAAGATGAACGACTGAATTTTTCCTTTGCGATTTCGTAACTCTTCTTTCCTAAGCGCATTTGCTTTTGGCAGTCATTGGCCAATTCTTTAATCAACGCAGCACCTTCTGTCACAATATCTTCTTCTGTTGTACTGTAAATTAGTAGTCCATTTTCTTCGTGATGAATGTAGTCCGGAATTCCGTTGACAGCGGTTGATATCACGACTTTTCCATAAGCCATCATTTTCATAACCACAACGGGAAGCCCTTCATAAGCAGAAGTCAACAGCAAAATGTCGGATGCTGCATAAATGGATTCCATTTCTTGCTGGTCTTTAATATTACCCCGGAAGGTGCAAAAAGAAAATTGTTTAGAAGAAATGACGTCTTCCACATCTCCTACAAATGTGAAATGAACTGGAATATTTTCTTCGTGTAATTTCGCTGCAATAGCTGCTACCAGATGCACTCTTTTTTGCGGAGCTCCCCGCCCTATGAAAACTACTTCTGTGCTATTATTGACGGTTTCCCGGTATTGCGGAATATCTATTGCATTGTCAATAAAAAAAAGTTTTCTATAATATTTTTCAGGGAGATCATTCTCTTTGTATTGCGTTTCTACTTCTTTTTTCAGACTGAGCACGCTGAAGATACGCATGTCGAGCCTGTCAATATGCCCGATAGTATAACCTGTCCAGGTTGGGAGATGGCACAATTCTATACGCCGGGTTTGTTTTTTGACATGCGGAATTATTTTATAGAAGAAAAGACATTCCCCGCCAAATACTACGGGCTTTTCGTGCCGATTTATCCAGCTGGCTAATACACCACGGAAGAAGAAATTGACAAAATGAAAAATTTTGTAGTCTATATAAGGAGAAAGATCAATAATTCTGGCGTTCAGTCCTTGGAATTCCTCCAAAAAAAGATTGTTTTTAGGTCTCTTGGAAAAAATGATAACCGGGCGTTTATCTCCAAGGCATTGTGCAATGTCTATATTTACTCTTGGCGCCCCTCCAATATCTGCACTTGAGTAAAACAAAAAAATGCCACTTTCATTATTTAGTTTTATCAGGCTTCCAAAAATTTTTCCCAGCCATACGAATGGTAACGAGCCTATTTTTTCGAAGAAGAATTTTCTTTTAGCCTGCTTATATGTCATTTGTTGCCGTAGTATTTTGACAGCACTAAATTAAGATAGTTTTCTCCAAAGTTAAGCCCCAGGATGTCAGCAGCTTCTTCAACTTCTGTTGTCGTAATTTCAGGTATGCTTTGTTTGTCAATTAAATTAAAGCTTGCTTTTTTACCCAAAACATTCTCCAGCGTTGTAATAATCGTTTGAATAGGATAATTGAAAGGATTGGCGATATTGGTTATCTTATTTAGATCTTCCGCTCTGTTAATAAAATAGCTACAGAGAGCTACCACATCTTCAATATCGAGAATATTCCTGCTGGAGCCTTTCCATAAGTTAAATGTTTTGCCTGAATGGATGCTGTTGACGAAGAAGTTTATGAGTGTATGGGGATTAGTTGTTTTACCCACAGGGTTAGACAGCCTGAATATAAAAAAGGCGTTTGAAAGGGACTTTATCAGTTCTTCCATTTTAAGCTTATGATGAACATAGGGAGAGTTCTCTAGAGAAACATCGTATATGCTGCAAGTACTGAAGTATACCAAAATCTTGTCCGGGCTCTGCTCCAATGTCTTTTCAAGCAGATGTTGCTCTCTTGAAAACTCGTCTTGAGAAATATTCCCGGAATCTGAGACGCCGGAAGCAAAAACCTGAATTTGACCGTTATTTTTGAATTGAGTAAATGCCTGCGCCAAAAAGCCATCTCCTATAATCATCAGGATCTTTTTAATTTCGGCCTGAAGTTAGTTTTTTTGGTTTGAAGGATGAAGGGTTAAATGACAATTATATAGACAGAAAAGAGATTACGTTGCCAATAATCTATTTTCTTACTTTACACTATCTTTCTTCAGTACCCATCTTTCATATTCCCAGTATTTCCATTTTGAGCATCCATGTATAAGGTGCCTTAGTCAATTTTCACAGGTTCTGCATTCTATTTTATAGGTTTCTTTATTGCCAGATAGGTTAATAATTTTCTGGATGACGAATAGAACCTAATGTGCAACATAGACAATGCCGGGATAGAACTGAAAGAACTAGCGTTTAGCAAATTTATCAGCGGCACTCTCAATATATCCCAAATCAAAAAGCCAGCGTAATTGTTTATTGCCAGCAGAGGATGGTATCAACCGCATCATAATATCTCTCAATTGCCGCACAAACCCGTTTTCAATATGGGCTATTTGTCCCAGCAACCGGCTTTTGTTTACAACAGCATGCGCTTTCTTCCTGCGAATAGTTTCATACGATTGAAAAGCTGACTCAACAGCACCGCCCCGGCGAAGCAACAAGCTCAATGCGTATGCATCCTCAATTGCCTGGCAGGCTCCCTGCCCAAGGTTTGGCGTAGTGGCATGCGCAGCATCGCCTAACAGACATACTTTATTACGCTGCCAGGTATGGAGGGGTTCTAAATCCACAATCTCACTAAAATGGATACTGTCTACAGGCGTTTTATCAATCATATCAAGCATCAGTGGATGGAAGTCTTCAAACAGTTGTTGTAAAGGAGCTTGATTGGCAATCAACCGCTGATTAACTACCGCATACCAGTATAACTTATTTTCACCGAGTTGCACATAACCGAACCTCCTTCCTTTTCCCCATGCTTCAATGGCATGAGGTTGTTCGGACGCTGGTAATTGTATATTACAAAGGCCCCGCCAGCAAACCTGCCCGGTAGACCTGATGTTGGCATTGCCCAAAAAGCTTTGCCTCACCACCGATTTTATACCATCGGCCCCTATTACTACATCGCAATTGGCAGCAGTATTATCATCGAAATGCAGCCGGAATTCATCAGCCTCCTCCATCGCTACAAGTTTTTTGGAAAGACTGATGTTTTCAAATCCTATTTCGTCTGCCAGTATACGTTGTAAGTCTGCCCTGTGGATGGCTATATTAGCCACCCCATAGTCTTTTTCGAATTTTGCCGGAGACATCACAGACAACAGCTTCAACTTTTCATCGGTAATCTTCATCTTCGCTATCCTGTTGCCAGCAATTTCTATCCGTTGCCGCAGTCCCAATTTGTTAAAAATCTGCATAGCATTGTTTGCCATGACAATGCCGGCTCCGAGGGGTTTTATTTCCGGTGCCGCTTCATAAACGCGCACCGAAAAACCGTTTTGCTTGAGCAATAGTGCGGTTGTTAGTCCGCCAATTCCGGCACCTACTATTGTTATCAGTTGATTCGTCACTATTGTTGTCCGGTAGCCGGTATTTTTTTGGACAACAAACTGCCAAACAAAGTTCCACTCAGGGCTGCGAATCCGGCAATGAGTGCCCCAATCAGCGCTGTTAGCCCTATAAGCATCAGTGGATCGTCTTTTCGGAGCACCAACAGCGAAATTTTATGCGCCAGAATGTTATTATTGGCCGAACTAATATAAAATGCCAACCCGCCCCACAGTAAAAAAATAGAAATGAAGCCATTGATAAAAGACCAAAACGGACTTTTCATTAACCACCAACCTATACAAAATGCCACTACAGCAATACTCCACCACGGCATATATAAGGACAATAAAAAGCTAAGTAAAGCAATCAAAACAGCTGAAAGCAGGTATTTCATTATTTCTGATTTTTAGATTTCCGGATGTCTGATTTACCAATGCTCATAGCAGCGATCGGAAAATCAGACCTCCAAAATCCCTCATTTATTTTTAAAATCTATTTGCCACATTTTCTGTTCTCCTACAGTATCCCCGCGTTTTAAAAACCAGGCTTTATATTGTTCACCCGCGGCCCACTTGTCTACAAACTGGTCGTAGAAGCGGCTGCCCGGGTTACCAGATTGTCCACCGGGATAGACAACAAAAGCTTCAGGTACTTCTGTCATATGCACTATCATCTTCCAACTGGGGCCATGACTATGTTTTGTTGCATTAATAATATGCTCACCGCCTCCAACCGGCAAACCGGTCCTGGCAAGAGGAAGTGCGTTATTGCCCAGTAAGTGGTAGACGGAGGTGTTTTTATTTTCCCCCCATGTTAACTTACCAACCGCATCTAATGAATCAGCGATAACAACAGTTTCTTTAAACGCTGCTGTCACCTGGTCTGCCAGTGTTTCCACCCCGGGTGTACTGATATCATCAGCGAAGCGGAAAGTAGAATCATTTCTTAATAACAACTCTGTGAATACACCATCAGCGGGATATCCTTTTACCCCCGCCTTTTTCATCTCATCACTAAAAATCCTGGTTTTAAATTTTTCAAACCAAATATCAAATAAGGTAGCCCCCTTTTCTTCAATATCATTTTTTAACGACCAGTTCTTTACTGTTTCGAGGTACACTACTTCCTTACTTTTCAACCCTGTTTCATCAATATGTTTTAGCAAGACAGGACGGACGGTTTCAGCAAACACATTGTAGTTATCGTTCATCAGGGTCAACATATCTTCCACCGTTATATTTTCCATCGTTGCCAACTGACGGTTGATGGCAATACCCCTGTATAGATCGTATGTACCAGGAATAAAATATGGGTAAGTACTATCTGCCGGTCGCTGATTGGCACTGCTGACAAATCCCCTTGCAGGATTCATGACATGCGGGTTCTCATTCATAGGTATGACACCTTGCCACATATAACTACTATCTTCGCCAGGCATGACATATAAGCCTTGTCCTTTCCAACGGGCCGGAAAAACACCTTGCTGCCAAATAGCGATATCTCCTGCTTTAGAAGCAAACACTACATTTTGTCCGGGGGTGGTAAAATGCTGCAGTGCCTCTACATAGTCATCGTAGTTACTAGCCCGATCCAGGTGATACCAGAACAATAGCTCATTAGACGGATCATGCGCCTTCCAGCGTAATGCCAAAGCATCTGTTCCATGTTCCGTGGATGGAAAGGACGCATCATACATAACAGGACCAAAAACAGTATAGGCAACTGTATCCCGCAGGGTACGTCTCCCTTTAATTCTTATTTCTTCTATGCGGATATCGCTATCCCGCCAGGTGCTATCAAAAAAATATTGCTTTTTAGTATCGTCTTTAAACCGGATGGCATAATAATCCATTACATCCCGGGAAGAATTGGTAAACCCGAAAGCTATATTTTCATTAAACCCAATTATCACGCCTGGCGTTCCGGGAAAGCTAACACCGTATGCATTAATACCAGGTGTAGTTAATTGCATTTCGTACCAAATAGCCGGTAGCGTAAGGTTTAAATGCGGATCGTTACAAAGAATTGGCGCTCCGCTCGCCGTTTTGCTGCCACTGACAGCCCAGTTATTGCTTCCGTTGTTCTTATTGGGCTTTTCTACTTCCTGTAGCGGTCCTTCCCCTATCATCTTTGTTTTAAAATAGAGAGAATCGGCAGTAGAGGGCGTTTGTAGCGGAATAGAGGGCGGTGCAAAAGGGGTACCGGAGGGAATGATCGGCGATAGAGAATCTTCCATTTGTGGAAACAGTAGCTGTACTGTTTCGTCTCCAAAAAAGTCCCGCACTTTCGTCAAGCTGAGATCATCGGCACTGCCAGCCAGTGTCCGCGTCATTTCTTTTACAAACAAGGCGGTTTTGAAATTAGTCCACAATTCCGGAGCGTAGTCCAGTAATTTGTATTCAATAGGAAGAGACACGCTTGAAAGAGAACTGATATAAGCATTTACTCCAGCGGTATAGGCGTCCATCATGGCTTTTGACTGCGGATTGGACTCCGCTTCCTTCAGCAGATTTTCTGCTGCATACACCATCCCAAGTCGGCGTTTACCTTTATCAAAATTAACCGCTGCATTTCCAACAATTTCACTAATCCGCCCGGCAGCAGCAAAAGCCTGAAATTCCATCTGCCACAACCGGAATTTTGCATGCAGATATCCCTGTACAAAAAAGCCATCCTCGTCACTTGTCGCAATAACGTGTGGCACCAACCGGTCGTCAAAATAAACAGTAGCCTCACCTTTCAACGCAGGCAATACAAGCGTCTCATTAAAACTTCTGTCTGTTGGTTCAGCATGGTACCAGACCCCATGTTGCGGGCTAAGGAATTCACCCAGCGGCAGCGGCAACGCCCGCCGCGAACCGAGTACTACAAGTAAACCAATGGTTATTAAAAAGGATATACAGAAGTACAAAATTTTCATACGTTAAAATTACAGGGTTGCAGGTACAATACAAATGTAAGTTATCATGCGGTTTGTCATACCGGGGTAATTTCCCGTGTATTACTTTTGCACAATAATAACCATATTGCAGATAAAAACCGGCCAATAGCTATTGATATATGAATGAACAGGACGTAAAAAATATTTTAGGCTTACAATTACCTACCGATCCCAGGTGGATTGATCTTGCCAGTATCAGTATTGAAGATATACTTACCGATCATGCCTATTGTGAACAAAAAGCCGCTACCACCTGTATCAGCCTGATTCAAAAATATTCAGACCGGGAAAAACTGGTGAAAGATCTGGCCCCTATTGTAACAGAAGAATGGGGGCATTTTCGACTGGTATTGCAGGAACTGCACAAAAGAAACCTTACCCTCGGCAAGCAGCGTAAAGACATTTACGTAAACAAGTTGATAGAATTTCAAAAAAAAGGCGGTAGCCCGGAAGAACGTTTTCTGGATCAGTTGCTGACGATGGCACTGATAGAAGCCCGCAGTTGCGAACGGTTCAAAAGACTGAGCGAGGGACTAAACGATGCTTATTTGCGAAAATTTTACCGGCGTTTCATGGAAAGCGAAGCTGGACATTACACCCTTTTTATTGAATTGGCAGAAACCTATATTGAAAAAGAGCATGTAAGAAAGCGTTGGCTGGAATGGCTGGAGTATGAAGCCAATGTGATGAAAAATATGGAGATACGGGGCGACAGAATTCATTAATACCACCATTTATCAGCGTAACCCGGTATGACACTCATGTGCCAACCTTTAACAAAAACTGTATATACTAAACTATATATTGCATACGTTGTTTCAGTTGAATCTAAAGGATGGTATATGAAATGAGCATACAGAGACCTATACCAACAGTATGATGATCTGAGCGAATTCCATGTGGCCGCTATAACCAATAAATATTAAACACATGAAATACCTGTTGTCTCTGGCAATTTTTTTGACTTCATTTTGCGCGTATGCACAGCAGAAATCCACCCAAACAGCGGTTCCTAAAGTGTGGGTAGCGCTCGGTGGCTTTAAAGGGGGGAATATCACACCGGAATTATTATCACGCGCTGTAGACTCGGCTGTGGTGGTAAGAGACGAAAAGGGCAACACCTATCCCATTGTACGATACAGGGTTTTCTATAAGTTCAAAAGTAATTACTCCGATTCAGAATCAGGGCAAACCAAAACGGTGAGTGATATGCGGGTGAATGACTTTTCAGAACCTGTCATGGGCAAAGATTGGAGGGAAAGCATTAAAGATAATGTTGCCAAAGGAGATGAAATGATCATAGACGAAATTATAATCCGGTTGAAAGACGGGAAAAAAATGATGGCGTCGGCGATTAGCTTTAAAGTGATTTAATAATAACTCCTGTCCATTCCTTCAACCGGCATTATTAACAGAAAATGAGATTGAAGGATCTGCAATTTGTGACAAAAGAATTTTTCGGAGTTTAACTGGTTAATACCTTTACCTCATATTCAATCATATGAAATTCGCCCTTCTCTTTTGTCTGCTATTTGCTGTGTGGGGTATGTTTTTGCTTTGGGACGGATAAATATCTTGGATTTGTAATTGTGAAGTAAAGTGACTTCACAATTACAAATCTCCTCGTTCGGTTTGAGAAAATATTACTTTAGAAAACGTAGAATAAAAAATGTTCCGTTAGGAAAGACATAGCCTTCGGCTGTTTGGTTTTTTTCCCTATCATAAAGTGTTGCTTTGGCGAGCTCGCTTTTTTGATCAAAATAATCCAGCGAGGTTAACTGCGGCAAAATTAAAAACCTGCCTTCGTAGTTTACGAGCCCAATACCCTTAGCCTCCCAGCAATCAGGTTGACCTCCACCGATTCCCATCGTTTTTACAAGCCTGCCATGGTCCATAATATAGGCCGTTGGTGACCCAATTTTGAAGCATGTACTCAAGCGTATATATATCCCCATCTCGTTACGCGTTAAAATTTCCAAATTAAAGCCTCGAGAAATGTCCTTAAAGAAATGCGGGTTTTGTTCCTGAATGCGTTCTTTGATAACATGAATTTTACCAAGTGTATCTATAAGTGCATATTCTCTTGTGCCATTAATATCTACATAACATTGAGAATATCCATATTGAAAAGGACCCGGGTTGTTTGGCTGGATCGGTGAACTTTTTGTAAACCTTATTCTGCTTCTTCCTTGAGCATCAATAAATATTTGTTCATGCGTGGGCTGGTGAAGATTTGTAGAGACCAGTGCCAGTCCTTCATGAAACGGTTGAGGTAGATCGTCGAAAACGAACGGAATAGCTAATTTTCCGGTGGTATCTATAAATCCATATTTTTGGCCTCCATTGGGTAATCCCTGTTCTACGCTGTAAAGCCCATTTCCTTTTTCTGTTATTTGAAATTTGGTCGTAAAAGCCAACTCTCCAGTTTTGTAATATACGTATGTAGTTTGGTCGTTTACGTTTCGTTTTGCATAACGATATAGTGAATTTCCTTTTGCGAACCCATGATCTGCATATCGTTTTCCGCTCCTGTCAAAATAGAATGAATGGTAGACGTTTTTTTCCTCATCCAGAATTTGTCCCCATCCAAACCCATCTTCCTGAAAGCGTTTTGCACTATTAAGAATACAGCTTACTATTATTTTTCCGGTAGTGTCGATAAAGCCATATTTGCCAGTATTGGGGTCTCTTACAATAGATATGCCATGATAAAACCCGCTGTTGTTAAATGGAAGCTCCCCCATGTGATTTCGCCCATCGTATTCGAAAATATCATAAGCATATTTGCCTGGCCATATTCCGGCTATGGTATCTCCCTGACCAGTTAGCAGAGTCTGTCCAAATTCTGTGTCCATGACGGTCACTCCGTCCATAAAACGGTGAAGCTTAGAAACGGAGTCCGTAAATACTTTTGCCCCCTCTATCAGTCGGCTGGTTGGTTTGTATCGGAGTATGTCCAGTTGCTTCTTTGAGTGCAGCGTCCACACTATGGCAGGGTGTTTCACGTCTTTTTTATCGGCATAGAATGTGCCATGAAGTAACTTGAGCCTGTTTTCATAGGTTGCAACAAAATACATAGCTCCTTTGGTTTTTTTCTTTTCCTCGACAAGTGCGTAGTCAAATACCGCATAATTTTTTCCTTCGTCACTGAAACTATAGTCCGCGAGGTATTGTTCTTGAGAAGTTTTCTTGCTTTCTGAGTCAGTAAACGAGAAGGAAAAACGAATATATTTTCCGTTTTGAACTAATTCGGTGGTTGCGGAACCAAAATACTTCTGTTTTCCATCAATATACCCATTAACAATCCATTCTCCTGCAAATACATCAGCTACCTGTGCAACAGAGTGTAGTGAACCGCACGTAAGCAAAGCGAAAAACAATAATTTAGGAAGGCTAAAAGTTTTCCTTTTCATAAATTTAGTTATGTGAATGTATTACTTTGACTTACTAACTTTTCTGGCAATTAGCTCAACCCCTGTGTTAACCGGCTGACTTCCTTCAAAGGTGCCTACGATTAGGGAGGTCGTAGCCAGGCTAAGAGATAATTGTCCTGTTGTATTGGTATGTGTAATTTGGTAAGGAATTCTGATAAAGCCGTTTTTTATCACCGTGTAAGCGGTATCTTTTTTTTTCTGACCTTCTACTCCAAATATTACCTGTATCTCTTTTAATACTTTTATTTCCATTGTAATATTTTGTTTCTCTGCATAGGCGATGGTTTTGATCGTGCCGTTCCAGGTGCCTTGAAAGGCGGAAGCTGAATTGAGCTCCTGAGCGGAGGTTGAAAGACAGCTAAAAAGGACGATGAGACAAACTGAGATTATATTTTTTGCCATACATATTGTTTAAGAATAACTGTTTGAAAACTACACATCCTCCAACAGGGCACTCATTAATTTTGAACTATACAATAGTCTTTTAATTTCTATGTAATCTTAGGTGTAAAACTATAATTTCTCTAAGATCGTAAGTCGCTCTTTCCAGCCATGGTTGTCGGCGTTCTTGTTAAAGTACTCTACGGCACTATTATATCCGTCAATAGCGTAATTTAATCTATGCGTTTGACTATTGATAATAGAGCTGTAGTATCCTACCTGCTTGCTGGTACGGTTTTTAAGATTGGGAGTTGAAGCGACAAGTCGTTTTAACACACTAACAAGGTCTGTGGACCATTCATTGGAGAATCCCTCTTTTGTAAGATTTACTTTCTTTATTTCAGCGAGCGTGTTATTGACAATTGTATAACTTTCGTCTTCATCTACATTTGGCAGAAATTTTTCTATGTCTTCTATCATTCTATTGATTTCTCGTTTTATTTCAGAAAAGCTCTTAGCTAAATTTTCTTCCACATCTACCTTGTCAGCCCTTTCAGCAATCTGTTTTTCTTCTTTTTCAAAGGTTCCTGTCTTACTTTTAATGAAAATGACGGTGTCTGATTTACTCAGGTATCCCACTTCTGTCACGGCTTCCATTTTATTTCCAGACAGAGAAATTATTTTGATGGGCATGCTATGACCGAAAGTTGGATCTTTTACGAGTATAGATTTACCGTCAGAGGCAAGCGTAAATTCCAAATTATACTTTAATTCTCCGTTTTGATAGTAGTTGAATTTTCCCTCTTTATTAAACTCGAATATTTGTTTATAATCACGGGCATTTCGAAAAAAATAGTCTTTTGAGGAAGTCGAATCAACTCCATATAAGCTGATCGGCTTCCACCTCCCAATGATATTTTGTTCTGGAGATGAGCTGCAAGCTGTGAGTAGTACTAGCGATGTTAAAAAAAGGAAAGTTTTCATAATTCTTTTATTAAGCTGATTAAATCATTTTACTTATAGTGAAAAATTTAGTTTTAAGAATAAGTTTCTAAAAGGTACTTTTTGAGAACTGATTATTTCAGTACTACCTTTTTCTTTTATAGCACTACTTATTGTTGTCTTCACATTTTCGTAATCGACACTAAATCCGAAAAAACCGTATCGTAGAGTTGCGCCGAAACTTGTACCCAAGCCAGTTGTACCAAAAAAGCCATCATCCTGAAATTTATAGTGATAGTCTTCTCCTTCGAAACCCATATTGGTCGCCAACCGGAGTCCATAGGTCAGTTGACCTCTGACTTCTGCTACCAGTTTTTTGACAGGGTTAAATGTTACCGTAGGGCCGAGTTTTGAAGTCGCGTATAAAGAATAAGTACCATCATAGAATTTTGCTGATGGGTCTAGTTTTACGTATTGGCTCCAGCCGGTTGACGGAATAATTCCCAGTCCTGCAATGGTCCAGTCTAGTCCTACATTCACCAATCGTAGCTCCCGGCGATTCAGAAAATAAAAAATATGTCCAAATTCTATATTGTATCCTGGTTCAGCGCCCGTGTTTCCTTTTTTCAGGTTTTCGAGCGGAGAAATGCTATTATCTATTTTTCCGCTTATTGAAGTACCCAACCGTATATACCCTTTTTTAAAAACGGGTTTAAAAGGCTTTTCGGTATCCTGAGAGTATGCTATATGCCCCAAAAGAGCAACGGCAAAAATGATTGGAAACTTTTTCATCTGTAAAAATTAGTATTTACGATTCACTTCCATGATTTTCATTAAGGATCAATTCAACTTGATTCCCCCCAAATTGAAGGATTCTTCAATAATACGGCCGTTGGTAAGTGTATCTCTTCTATGGGCTTCAACTGCATAGGTGTAATCTGCTCCATAGGGAAGCTTCCATCCTTTTATTTTGAAATTGGCTGTATAGTATAGATTTTGAGTATCCGATTTCAATCCGTAATAGATAAGTAACATAGTGCCGGTTTCATTCAAATCCCATCTCAAATCCCATGCATCCGGCAGAATAATCTTTGTGAGACAGGATTGTTTGATGATTCGATCATAACTATCATTGGGGTGGGAAGGATAGAATGATAATATGCATTCTCCGTTGTTGTATGATTGTTGCTCTTTTGAATCAAGGGAACCGTCTTTTTTAAAGTGTTGTTTTTGTGTGCTCAGAATATGCCAATTGAATATATAGTCAGGACGGTTCAAGCTCGATAGAAAGTCTATTGTGATTTCTATAGGGGTGCCTCGTTGTGTTTGCTCTTCCTCTTTCTTTGTATCAACGTCAGATGTCTTCTCGCAGGAAGAGAATAGAATGATACTCACAGTTGCCAATAAACGCCATTTCATTGTATTTTTTTAATCGGTTATTTATTATTATGTCTATCTCTTTGTTTTTCATCAATGTTGTTCAGCGATTTATTAATTCGGGAAAAAAACAAGATCAGGTCACACCAGATTCTCCATAAAATATTTCCGAAAATAAGAATTAACAAACCCATAAATAGTACGCCAGGCATCAGGCTGCCATATCCATAATCACCGAGACCGCTACTTCTGCTGCCGCCAAACATGGTGACGAGCCCACTGATGGTGATAATCGCTACTACTACATACACTATCTGTATAATGCGTAGCGTAGTCATGGTTTGAGTGAAAGGAAATCCCGCCAATTGAACTCCTTTGATTTTGCTGCATTTGAATTAGTAATTGGTTCCATTTTTGAATTTTTCTTTGTTCAATCATTCATTTTGAAATGACTGATGTGAATGATATCCGGCACAAAGCCTGGTATCATTTAATTATTTGCACACCATACCGGGTACTTTTAAGGACCTTTCTAGTTCTTCCCCACAGAACTTCTGATCTGGAGAAGCTACTCCTAATACTTTCGCATGGTATTGTTTACACTTTGGCCGCAATGTATTTTCTCGATTTTTGCCGTCAGGGTTCGCCACTCCAGATAAAAACCTGATTCTGCGTTCCTGTTGATGGGTTTACCGAAAAGAGGCTTCTTTTACAGGTATTTATTCAAACAACTGTCCAAATGAGATTGGACCATACGGTTCTTAATGTTCTAAAGGGGCATACATTACGATTTTACAGGGTTTAGTTTTTTTGTCAGCCTGACGAATGTAATACACCTTTAATGTCAACATTGTCCCTATGGTAGGGACAATGATTCGATTTCTCATATTAGCCCCGATTTTTTGAAATACAACGCAGCATCTTTAGCTGTATCGAACCTTCTCTGGCAGAAGATTTCTGCTTTTTCCAGAATTCGTTTGTTGTAGGTATCTACTGTAGATTTTTTGATGGCTAATTCTTTTGCTATCACTTCGCTGGTGTTATTTTTCTGCTGAGCATATCTTTTCAGTATTTTCAGTTCCTGAGTAGATAGCGCTGTATGGGCTGCAAATTTCTTTTTTACAAGTATAGAAAGTTTTTCCTCCATGTGGATGTTGTTTGCGTTTGTAGAATATATGCGGGTGTGAAAATTTTCCTGACTGAATTCTTTTATAATCGTAAACCGACACATATACATTGTCAGTCGGTTGTCTTCCGTCAATTGAAAAGGGGTGCATTCCCGTTTGAAGCAGATGTATTTTCCGTTTTTATGTCTTAAAGCAACAATGCTTGCGCAAACGGGTTGCATGAATTGTAGACGCATATGATCGTCATCCAATAATTCTAATAAGGATATCGCATAGTATGCTTGTACAGGCGCATGTGTGGGGTGAATAATTCTCAGATAATCTTTCAGCGAAAAGTCTCTATCGGCATAGCCGAGCCAACGGGCAATACCGTTGGAGTGCACAATTCGATTTTCCTTCAGGTCAACTGAAAAATACATAGACTCCCGGTGTATTTCCTCGTCCATACGTTGTAGTATGCTTTGCTGTTCATTTAAGGAAACGATTTCGGAATAGTGATCGCTCGGAAGATAATCAACTGACAATGTGTGGACCGGGTTGTAAAACGCATGTATATTTTGGGGGATCTGAATCATAGCAGCAGTCTTATTACAGGGTTAATAGCCATTTTTTACTTTTCTCATCACTGGCTTTTAAAATCTATAGTGCGACGAAATACTTCCGTTTTTGCGAAACAATGGGAGTTAATCCACTCCGAAGGAAAACACGGTAGTGCTCGGGGCATTGGTAGCTTCCGCCTTCACAGCCAATACATATTCCCCTGTTTCCAGTTTCTTAGAGGGCGTTAATTTGTAGAGATTGTTTTCTTCGGTTGTAGTCAGTCCGATTACACTCTTGCTGGCTTCTAATCCGGCACTTGCAGTGATTGTCTTGAATTTTCCGATAACTGCGATTCGTTTGTTGCCTGATACATCCGCTTTATACAATGTATATTCCTGAATATTATTGCCGCTGAGCTTAATCAGGAAGTATACTGCGTCGGATGAAGGAATGCGGATATTTGATTTCACTCCGCTTAGCTCATATTGGTAGTTGGCACCGCCATAGCCCAATGCAATTCTTTTTGCTTTGAAATCGGCAGTAGATTTTTCTGTTGCCAGTATTGTACTGCTGGTAGCATTGGAAATGTAGGGATGATTAATATTTTCAACTTGCGTTGGCGGAGTGGAGGAGGTTTTAGTTGTTTGGCTTTTCGGGGCGGTTGTGCCTGTTGCCTTGTCTACTATAGCGGCAATTACCTCATTGGGAACACCTTGTTTTTTGAGTGATGTTAATCCTGCAGTCGATATATCAAAATCCGTCTGGGCGTTGTTAATTGTTGTAATAATGATAGATTTATCCAGTCCGGCCTTAACGAGTGATATTACGGACTGGTTAGTGACTGTTTCCGCATTAGTTTGCGAGTGTCCGGAGATGTAAGATAGAAGGCAAAAAATGACAACACTTATACTTTTAAGACGGCTTCTGTTGATTGATTGTAAAGACATATTGGTTGGTTTTATTTTTTACAATGATTGTTTAATGAACGGATCGACATTTTACACCCATCAATTTGTTATAACCTGACGGCAGTAAAATTATTTTTTTGAATGCTATGGGGCGACCTGCTTCCTTCAAGTGAAGACTTACGGTATGTAAGCGTCGCTTTTTTCAGGTCAACCGCGGAAAGTTAAAAATGAGAGAAGTTGGAGTCTGGCGGTGTACACTTTTTTTGAAGCACCAAAGAGATAAACTTCTGATTTGCCTTAACTTTAGTAAAACTATATTAGTAGATGAATCGGCTCCTGGGGCTTTTTTTTATTTTGTTCTTTGGAAATGTGGCAAATGGCCAACAGTTTTATATTGATTCAATTTCAGCAATTCTCGACAAATATCCGCAACAAGACACTGGTAGGCTTACGCTACTGAAATGGTTATCCTTTTACTATAAGGACGTAAACCCTGAACGTGGAATTGCCATTGCGGATTCCTCAATAGAGTTTGCTCCAAAAATAGATCAGGTAGGTAACCACATCGCAGCACTATATGTCTCTAAAGGTGTTAATTACTGGATGCTGGGTGACAATGTCCCGGCTTTGGCAAATTATAAAATTGCAGTAGATATATTTACTAAAACGAAAAACCTTCAGTCTTTAGCCAATGTGACGGTAAATATTGCCAACTCGTATTTGGGGATGGCCTACTTCGATTCGGCTATCGTTAATCTGCAAATGGCAGATTCTTTTTTTGTGAAGCAGGGAGATCTGGTAAGGCAATTGAAGGTAAATAACAATATCGGGTCACTACTGCTCTATCAGGCAAAATTCCCGCAGGCCTTAAGACATTTTAATATTGCACGAAAAATTTATGAGACCACTGGATTAGATGATCCTGTCTCTGCGTCTTCTATATACGGAAACATTGGTATTGTATATGATAACTTAAAAAAGCCTCAGGATGCTATCCTGTTCTACAAAAAGGCGATGGAATACGACGAGCTTATTGGTAATAAATCTGGCATTGCCATCAATCTTGTAAATATTGGCAAAAGCTATCACAATATGGAAAAAACAGACAGTGCCACGCTGGCGTTTGAATCCGCAGCCATCTCTGCCCGCGAAGCAAAACTCAAACATATAGAAATTAACAGCCTCGTTAATGTGACGTCTATTTTTCTTAAAACAGCCGCTTATGCAAAAGCGCTTAACGCGATAACTGCCGCTTTGGATATGGTGGAGGATGATGCACCCGAAGCGTCCTCTGTTTACAATGTCTATGGGAAAACATTGATGGCGTTGCCGGAAGGTGAGTTGTTGATGAATGGCTTTTCCAAAGCCTCCAGGGCATCGATGGCTGAACAATACTCTCAAAAAGCACTGGTGTTAGCAGACAAAAATCAAATGGCAGAGGCGGCATTTAAGGCTTGGGAAAATTTGAGTTATGCTTACGAAAGCCAGGGACAATTTGCGAAAGCATTACATGCTTATCGGCAGTTTTCAACAATTAGAGACAGTGTTTTCAATGTGGAAAAAAGGCAGGATGTAGCCCTGCAGGAAGCTACCTATGAATTTGAGATTAAGGAAGGTCAAATGAAAATTGCTGCGATTGAACAGCAAAACAAAGAGCGGCAAAAAAGAAACTGGATCATTAGTGCTGCCGTACTTGGGTTGTTAGCCACAGTCGGTTACAATCGGTATAGGCAAAGACTAAAAGAAGAAAAAAGCAAACGCCATGAAATAGAATTGAGAGCAGACAAAGCTGAGGCTGAGATCAAGATGTTGTTGGCACAAATTAACCCCCATTTCGTTTTCAACGCGCTTACGGGTATTAATGCAGAAATAATAAACAGCGGGGATATCGCTCAACGGCTACAGTTCATCAACCAGTTGGCTAAGCTTATTCGGATGGTATTGGAGGCTTCTGAAGAAAAGACAATATCACTCAGGCGAGATGTAGAGATACTTGAATTGTACCTACAACTTGAACAAAAAAACAAACAAAATTTCAATTATAACATAGTGATAGACGAAAATGTAAAGACGTCGGATATCGTATTGCCGCCTATGTTATTTCAACCCATTGTTGAAAACAGTATACGACATGGATTTGGAAAAAAGAAAGACGGATATATTAGCATTGAGGTAAAAAAGCAGGGTGCTTCGCTCTTGTTTAATTTGACGGACAACGGTATTGATGACGGTTCCGAAGATAAAGTAACTCAACCCGGAAAGGAAAAATCTATGGGTTTAGATATTACCCGCAAACGAATTGAAATGCTTGGTTCGGAAACATCTTTGCACATTTTTAAGAATAACAATGGAACTACCGCAACTATTCAGATACCCTTAATATTAAATTGAATGCCATGATCAAATGCCTGATTATAGATGACGAACCTGATTGCATCACTCACTTGAGTTATCTTTTAAAGACCTACCATAACAACGAAGTGGAGGTTTTAGGTACATACAACTTTTGGGAAGAAGCCCGCAGTGCGATTTTTAGTTATTCTCCCGACCTTTTGTTTCTTGATATAGAGATGGCTGGAAAGAAGACGATAGACTTGCTTCCAAAGCTTGGTAAGAATGATTTTCAGGTTGTATTCACCACTGCTCATCTTAGCTACGCTGTGAAAGCGTTTGGGCTTAATGCGGCACACTATCTTTGTAAGCCAATTGACGGTGATGAACTTGCTGAATCCATACGGCGTGTAATGAAAGTAACTGGTAAAAATATAGATAAAGGACTTCAACGCATAGAAGAAAAGCAGGAAAGAGCTTTAGGAGGATTGATAGCGCTGCCATTACGCAACGGAGAGAATGTTTTTGTAGCGCTTTCTGCAATTCTTCGATGCGAATCCAATAAAGGATGTATAGAATTTTATGTAGAGGGAGATAAAAAATATACGCTTTGTTCGAAAGCAACCTTCGAAGAGTTTGAAAAGAAATTATCGATCCATAGTTTTTACAGAATACACGAGAGCCACATTGTCAATCTTAAACAAATAAATTCATACGATAGTAAAGATGGCGTGATTCAATTGAAAGATGCCACTACCATCCCTGTAGCCGATCGAAGACGCTCGGAGTTTAAAAAGCGGATCTCGGGAATATTTCAGTAGACCGATATTTTAGAATGAATGTGGTTTCTATATTTTAAACGACTGTTTTTTGCCACAGTAGCGACAGCTCACTATTGCACCAATGTGAAACCAGCCCAGTAGTAGGGCGCATATTTTTTTCGCATCATTTGTTGCGTCTGTAAAAAGGACTGTCGGATGGTATTTCCGCTCAGCCAATGCGTGTAGAATATTTCCATAAATTCAGCTGTTTCCTTATCAGGTACCTGCCAGAGCGTAGACATTACATAATTCACGCCAGCCAGCTTGAAGGCTCTTTGCAGACCGAAAACGCCTTCGCTGTCCTCTATTTTTCCCAGTGCGGTTTCGCAGGCGGACAAAACAGCTAGTTGCGTATTGGGCAGTTGCACCCCGCTTATCTCCAATCCTGTTAGTATACCATCATCTTCATTCAAACCGGCCTCACCTTTCCAGCCTTTATTGCCTCCGGCCATCACCAATCCGCAACGCAGCAGGGGATTGTCTGATTTCCTGAATAGAGAGCCTGCATTGCTCATTTGCGTGGCAGTATCAGGCAACGAAAAGCCATGTGTAGCAAAGTGGATCACTTCAGGCGAATTGCCGCCGGCCAAGCTTCTGAAAGCTGCTTCGCTGGCATTGTCGGCGGTAAAGGCGATGGCTTTTTTTTGTAAGGTCTCAGTATTTGCTTTTATGGTATTGACCTCTTGTAAAGTATGGGGCAGAAAATAAAATGAGTCCAGATCGGCAGTACGGTAGGTCCAGGTATATGCTTCGGGAGATACCTGGGTTGTATCGGCAATCTGCTGGCTGTAATTGATGCCGCCAAACATGGCTATCGAGATTGGCGCCGGGGAGCCGATCTCCGAAAAAACAACCTGACGGGTAGAGGTAACTTGTACCAAATTGTATTGGTCGCAAAGCAATGCATTGTTTTTGTAAGGTATAGCAGCAAAGGCTATGCGGTGCAGTAAACCATCAGGCGAAAAATATATAGTCCGGGTATTTTTGAGGTAAGGCTCCAGTGGCTGCCACAACAATTGGTAAAAAGCATTGGTTGTATTGTACTCAAAGCCTGCCGCTTCTTTTCCTCTACTGTTTCTGACAGCTTTATAAGGGAATTTTTTCTTGGCGTCAATCAACTGATCTTCCTGGCATAAGACTATAAATTTTGGTGCCGTGTCTTGCGGACGAAGCAACAATGCTCCATAATAAATTATCCCGGTTTTTTTGTTGCCTCCTGTCTCGGGATGGCCGGTAAACTTTACAAACTCAATGGCCGTTTCATCGGTTTGTAGATTTCTCTGCACATCCTGCCAGGTAACGGACAGTTTTTCTTTCATATTCCTGTATTCTGCTGACCTGCGCAATATATTTTTCTCTTGTTGATTCAGCAGCGCAGCAAGAGAGTCAGTGTCAGCATTTCTTAGGGCTAACGGAGTCAACAAAAGATTATTATAGAAAGATTTTTGCAACAGGTAATTTTCCCAAAGCCCGGTAAGTTCAGGATCTGCAGATTGTGTCATCTTCTGGTACAGAGCCCTGGTATTTTGTAAGCTGATGCTGTTTGTCAACAATTTGCTGTTGTAAGCTGCTCCAGCGATTTCAGGGCTTTGATGGCGTAGCAAAAATCGATAAGGACTGTCTGAGGCATTTTTGTTCGCTTGTAAATAAGTCAGTAGTTCCGGCTCGGATAAAAAATCCAGTTTTCTCAACAGTAGCTTATTTTCGGTCATTATCTTCTCACGTAAATATTTAGCGGCTAGTAGTGGGTCGTCGGTATACAGCAGTTCCGCCATATCGTGAAGTACTTCGAGACGATCAGAGTGTAATTCTAAACCAAGTTTGTTATAGATAATCAGGCACTTTTGAAATAATGATTCCGCCAATGTTTTTCTTCCGGTTAAAACATATAACCTGGCTAAGCTTTTCATGCAAAATGCATAAGGTGTAAAATCTTCTCCAACATTTTCATAGATAATGTCCGCCGCCGCTTGCAGGAAGCTTTCCGCGACCTCATATTTCCCCATATCCATATTAATAACACCAATACGCCGCAAAAGATAAATATTAGCGGTAGCCTTTGTGCCTAGGGATTGTTGTTGAATATCTAATGCGTTTCTGACGAGCGAATCGGCCTTTTCGAAATTTCGGTTACGCAGATATACATCTGATAATACTACCGACGCCCGAACAGAATTTTGATGGTTCTCGCTATAACTTTCCCTAACAATGTCGAAGTAAACTTTTGCAACTGTTTCATGTTTTGCATATAACCCCGTTATTCTATGGAGTTTAAGTAGTCTTTCTAAACAAGATATGTAGCCATTGACGTCAACAGGCTCTTTTAACGCCAATTCGCTGGCACGCACAATTAGTTCCTCTGCCTTACGTAAGTCGCCGGTTGTTATGTAAAAAGCAGCATACTCATTTAAATACCGGGTATATACTACTTTATTTAAATCTTCTTTGCCACTAAGGATAATTGTTGCATGCTGGAATGTCTCTCCCGCTTTTACGAATTGTCCCAGGTAGCAATACAATGTCGCTATATCTACTAGCGTAAGTCCGTATTTTACGTTGGTTTCTCCGTATCGTCTTTTTATACTTTCCCCGGCCTTTATATGGTGTGTCAGAGCACTATCAAAATTTGCCAGTCTTGCGTAAGTATTAGCTAACCGGCTGTTAGCCAATATGTGTAAGCTGTCGTCGGAATTGATATTTTTTACAGCTTCATAATTTTTGATGGCAAAGTGGAGGGCTTTATTGATCTGACCTTTATCGGCATAGTGTTTTACAGAATCTATATACGGTAGCTTCTGTGCGGCAAGTTGCAGGTTGAAACAGATTCCTACCAGAACGAAAGAAAATCTCATGATAGATTCAGGACTATAGGGTTATTTTTCTAATACACTCAGTATTTCTTTTGCCTCTTTTACTAAGGTATGATTTTCTTTTTTAATAATACTGTTGCACAATTCTGCCGCTTTTTTCCGATTGTTTTCTTTTAGATAGGCCAGCAGCAGATACCATTGGGTTTTTGTCAGCAAGCTTTTGTCCGGTTTATTTTGAATAGCTTTGTTCAAATTAGCAATGGCTTCTTTTGTGTTGCCTGTTTGTAAAAAGGCCAGTCCTTTGTAGTAATGCCCCAACTGCAGGATATTGGTTTTATCAGCTTCACTGGCACCCCGTGTTTGTGGCGGGTTACTCAGGTCCAACTGTAGCAGCGTTTTGTATTGCCCGGTTTCATAATCTAAAAGTGCTTCTGCCAGAAAAAGAGGATACTCCTCCGGCAAGTCATCTTTTTTAAAATATCGCTTGAACAATTCGCTCATATCAACAGATTGATTACTGCCTTTTACAGGTTCAGGCTCTGTTATTGTTATTGGTGTAGAAATCGTTTGCGGCTGAACCTGGTCGGTATCACTATTACTAACGTTGACAATGGTCGTAACCTTCGGCTCTTTCCAAACGACAGCTACGAGAAATATTGCAATGACGGCAGCGGCACCAAAAGCGAACCATTTTCGAAGGCTTCTTATTTTTCCCTGCCCCTCTTCAATTAGACTATTATTGGGTATAGAAGCAATGCCGGGCAATGGGGAGGAGTTACCCAAAAGAAGTTTATCTCTTACAGACTGTTCGAAATCAAGTTGTTTCCTCAGTTCGGGATATTCCGCCAATTCTTGCGCAAAAGCCTCCATTTCGGCGGCGTCCATTTCGGTGTCCATAAAACGCATTAACCTTTCGTATTGTTCATTTGTTATGGACATGCTTTACTGTTTATGGTTTTTCTCGATTTCGCTAACAAATTCATGTAACTTCCGCATGCATCGGTAAATGCGATTGGTAGCAGATTCTATTTTAATAGCCAAATTCCTGGCAATCTCATCATTTGATCTTCCTTCTATATGTCTCCATTGAATAATTTGCCTGTCTTCAGCAGACATTTTATTCATAGCCAGTATAAGTATCGCATATTTTTTTTCAACATTTTCGCTTTCTTCGTCAATCGTCTCATATTGATCAGAAGATAAATGACGTTGTAGTTTTTCGTTTTTTCTTGCTAATCTGTCTTCGCTTGTCAAATGACCTCGGAGAACATTTTTGCAGAAGCTGAGTAGTATCGTTTGTACGCTTGCATGGCCTTTGTACAATTCTCCGCGTCTAGCCGATTCTGTTAGCTTTATTACACCATCGGTAAATGAACTGTTGGCGGCAAACTCGAGTGTATCTGTGGAATAATGATGATAGGTTGTTTTAGCCCATTGCAGGAAGAGGGATTGGTAGCAGGAATAAAAACATGCCGTAATTTGTTCTGATACGGCTTTTTCACCGTCTTTGAAAGCCGATGAAATAACATCTATGTTCAGTAATTGTTGGCAATTAGTTTTTCCCATTCCCGTTGAGTCTGTTACAATTATTCCTGCCTGTTAGATTTTCAAATATAAAATCTCCCATTGTAACTACCAAAGTGTTTAATGTGTACGGAGCCACCCTGCATCTATAGAAATTTCCAGATAAGGAACAGTGTCTATGCTTATGGGCTGCTCTATAAATCAACACTATTTAACTTTTTCCTAGCACCCAACTTCGCCAGCCGAGTAAAATAACTATGGGAATCAATGCTTCGTTCATGTTTTGTGGCAGCACTATCCACAATAGTAGCAACAATGCAGCGATGATAGCAGAAGCTTTCCAGTATGTGGGTATGCTTCTTTGCTTACTAAAAATCGTAAAGGCGGCAATTGTATGCAGTGGAACAGCCCAGAGCAGGTTGTAATTGTTGGCACAGAGCTGGTGCTCCGTAGCCGTCCACATAACGATGAGTAAAATACCCAGCAGACCGGAGGCGAGAAAGAGTATAAAATCCAGCAATCGCAATAATTGGGTTTTACGGAGCACTGCCAATACGACAAACACCATCAGTATAATGCAGAACGTTACAGTGGGTGTAAAAAAAGAGGTATTAATATCTTCTGCCGTTTCGGCTATTAATGTTTTTCTTTTGGAGACCAGAGGCGTATTGCTTACCAGAGCACTGTCAAAACCTTTATAGAGGTAGTCCGGTAAAAACATGCTTTGGTCGGAATTGGCGTATTTGTCCATGCCAGCACCCAGCAGTATATCAATGCCGAGTTTGCTCCACCAGGCTTTGTTGGCATCGAGATATTCGTATATCAGGTGTCTGAAAGTAACTTGATTGGGAGGTAGCAGGTTGGGAAACTGTAAATTGTTGGTATTGTTGCGAATAATGTCCCGTATGCGGGTGGCACAGTTGTCAAACAAAAAGTCGTAGCGGTAATACTTGTTTTCTTCCTTCAGGTTTTCGCGTAGCGCCTTATACAATCTTATTTTTTCTTCCGCTGTCAGGTCCAACTCCTGTTCTACAACGCTTCGTCCGTCCATCTGATAGGTATAAACGAAGTCGCGGAACTGATCCGCTTCTACATAGTAGTCCAGTTTTCCCTTTACAAATTTCATGTAAAAATCAGGGTCGAAGCCATCGAACGTACCATAGTTGAATACAATATCGGTGCGGGTGGTGGTGTCTGTTACCCTTATGCCGCTATGCCCAAAGGTCGAATACAGCTCTTCCCCCGGGCTGCAGGTGAGCAGGCTTATTCTTAAATGGGAAGTGTCCTGGGAATAGCTTCCGGAAAAAGCCAAAAGGGTCAATGCCAGTAGTAAAACTCTCACGCCGTTTTTTGTGCAATTTCGGTCAAAATAATGACAGTTTGATAGGCCAGGGTTTGCGCACTAAGAAAGATAGCGCATCGAACCGTTAATTCGTTTATCGTCTTCGTTCAATAAATGGACTTCGGTGTACTGGCATTTTAACAGGATCAAACATCTTTATGAGTACAAAACCGGCAATAAAGCCACCAATATGTGCTGCGTACGCAACACCGCCGGTTTCTTCTCCTCCTAATATACCCAAACCACTTACAACTTGAAAGACAATCCACAGACCTAATGCTAAAACTGCCGGGATAGAAATAATAAAAATGAAAAAAAGTGCATGCACTTTTCGTCCGGGGAACAATAAAAGGTAAGCACCCATTACACCACTGATAGCTCCCGAAGCACCCAGGCTCGGAATCAATGAGTTTTGGTGTTGTATAACCGTTGCAAATACATGACTCAGAGAAGCTAATACGCCACAAAGCAGGTAGAAGAGAAAGTACCGTGTGTGCCCAAGCCTGTTTTCGATATTGTCGCCAAAGATCCATAAGTATAACATGTTTCCGGCCAAGTGTGCCCAGCCGCCATGCATAAACATGGAGGTGATTAGTGTGAAATAAACAGGTATCGGAGTGGGCTGCAATCCCGGTATTTCGTAAGTATAGCCGGTGGCAGCATCGGTAAATACTTCGCCACGGGTTATAATGTCCCTGCCGGTAAGAATTTCAGCCGGTACCGTGCTGAAAGCGTGTGTAAACCCTATATTGAGACCGCCCCATTGAAATAGAATGAAAACAAGGATATTCAGGGCTATAAAAATATAATTGACAAATGGAGTAATGACTCTGTCTGAGTTGTCGTCACCAACGGGTAACAGCATAGGTTCATTTTTAATTAAGGATTTAAAAGTAAGGCAAACCTCCGAAAGAATGCTTTGTTATCACAAAAATTGTATTGAATTGATTAGAATTGCAGTGCCAAAGACTCTTGAAATAAAATCTCCCGCGATGAAAAAATATATTCTGTTATGTCTCTCTTTCCTTTTGATTATTTCAGTAGATGCGCAAAGCTATAAGTGGAATAATCCGGCGAAGAGTAAAATCCGGGTGATAGAAGGACAGGGGTGGCATGGAAACACCGAATCGACGTACGATCGGCTACCGGCAAAAGCAAAGAATTCGGTAAGGGAAGAGGTCTGGGAGCTGGGCAAGCAGACAGCAGGCGTTTATGTTAGATTTACCACCAGTGCAACACAGGTGCAGGTTCGATATAAGGTCACGGGTAGCATTGCATTTCCACATATGCCGGCCACTGGTGTAAGCGGCGTGGATTTGTATGCGAAAGACAAAAACAAAAAATGGTATTGGGCTTCTGCAGGTAGTTATAAATTTGGTGATACTATTATTTATCGTTTCGAATACCTGGGCCCGCCGAAGGGTATTGAAGAGTTTCGGCTGTATCTACCATTATACAATCAACCGGAATGGTTGGAAATAGGGGTGCCGGATGGAAATAATTTTGCTTTTTTACCGATAGAAAATAAGAAGCCGGTTGTTGTATATGGCTCTTCTATTGCACAGGGAGCTTGCGCTACCAGGCCGGGGCTCGGCTGGACCACTATCTTGAACAGAATGCTGGATCGTCCGGTTATCAACCTTGGATTTTCGGGAAATGGTACTTTGGATGAATCCGTTATGGACCTGATAAACGAACTTGATCCGGCCGTATTGGTGTTAGATTGTCTGCCCAACCTGGTGGATACTGCACAGTTCTCCTACAATGAATTAAAAAGGCGTATCGTCATGTCTTTGCAGAAAGCCCGGTCTAAACACCTCAATGTTCCGATATTGCTTATAGAGCACGCTGGTGGACTGGCAGATTCCGATATGGATGCCAACCGGCGTAACAGGTACAACAACGTGAACATTGCTTTCCGTAAGATATGGAAGGAACTATCAGTATCGGAGACACGTAATGTATATGTGCTCAATGCGGAAGATATCGGACTGTATATTGAAAGTACGGTAGATGGCTCGCACCCCAATGACCTTGGGATGATGCAATATGCAGAAGCCTGTAGTAAAGTATTGCTGAAGATACTCCCATAAGAAATCCTAACTTATAAAAACTCTAAGGTTTGCCGGGGTGGTTGTGAATTGCACACCTTATAGGTTTATAAGCATGTAATCAGTAAATTTTGTTGGACAAACTTTGGTGAAAAGTTCTATAAGATTCAAGTCTTCGAAGAACATAGAAGTTACAGTTTTGGAACCTATAAGGTTTGCCGGGGTGGTTGTGAATTGCAAACCTTATAGGTTTATAAGTATGTAATCAGTAAATTTTGTTGGACAAACTTTGGTGAAAAGTTCTATAAGATTCA
>CAZRYS010000001.1:0-14310 GCA_964604365.1 uncultured Terrimonas sp. | reverse complement strand
AATCTTCGAAGAACATAGAAGTTACGAAGTCGGAGACTTCGAACAGCGAATGATAAAACCTATAAGGCTTGCAGCCTGGATGTGTGAACAGCATAACCTTATAGCTTTATAAGCATGTAGTCGGCAAATCGAAAAACCTTATAAGTTTATGTTACATCATATTTTGTTCTGGTATTCACGCAGCCCTTTCAACGTTCTATATATAGTAATCATCAATAAAGAGAAAAAGAAAGTTACGCCCCATGTCCGGAGATTGTCTGCAGGATAGCGGGCTATATGGGCTACATCGCTGATTATACTACCAGGATTGTACACTACATCCCAACTATTCCAACGCAAAAACCGCCCGGCATATACACCAAATGCACATAATATCAAACAAAGATTGATCATTATATTTACCGTCCTGGGTTTAAAGCGGCGCTGTAAAAAACGCTCTACATTCATTAACGACATTATACCTAACAACAGTCCATTCCAGGAAGCCCAAAACAGCAGCAACAGATCATACCAATAAGGTACCGGTGTTCTTTGTTTCAAATGAAACAAATCGGTGATGATGTAAGGGGCATTTGGAAAGAACAAAAGCCAGATACCCAGTAATCCATATTGTACAAACGGTTTAAGATTTTCTTTCATCAGTAATTTACTAAAAGCAAAAGGCAGCCAGGCCAGAAATAAATTCCATACCAGGAATGTACCATACCCATTCCCGGTATAAAGCATTCTACCGGCAATCATGCATAGGCTCAATAGTAGAGAGATGTAAACTATTTTGTGGACAGATTTATGTGTATTCATGTGTACAGTTTAAAAAGTAATAAAATTTTGGGGAGAAAAATGATGATTCCAATTATCAGGCTTGCAACGGCTGACACTAATACCGCTCCTGCGGCAACGTCTTTTATGATTTTTATTGCAGGATGATGGTCTGTGGTGATAAGGTCACATGTTTTTTCGATTGCAGTGTTGATCATTTCAAAACTTAGTACAAGAGCACAGCAGGCAATAATAGCAATCCATTCGAAGGAATCAATTTTTAGTGCAAAACCAGTAATTATGGCTATCACTGCCACGGTCAATTGTATCTGACCATTCGTTTCATGTTTAAGGAATCGAATGATACCGCTAAAAGCATACTGGAAAGACCGAATTCGTTTTATCATATATCTTATATTCATTGTAAACAAGTGGAAGAAAGACCCGCACTGAAAAGCAGGCGGGCCTTTAGAATCCCCGTCCACATCCACTAAACAATTACACCGTTGGGCTTGCTTTCGGCTGTGGTTTTCCATACCACTCTATTTTTCGGGAGTAGTACATAATAGTAGCCAGCAGCATAAACAGACCGATGCTGCCAAACAGTAGTGCTGTATCCTGCAACTGAATCAGTATAAATATAAAGCTGTACAACAGGACGAGTAAGCCTCCGAATAGCAAGGATACTTTCCAGGTACTGAACAGACTTTTGGTGTACAATGTGATGAGCGAAATAGTTGCAGAAGCCGAAATAACATAGGCTTTGTTAAAATCTGTGTATTCAGAAATAGAGAGTAGCAGGGTATAAAAGATAGAAAGCGCCAATCCTACAAGAATATACTGGATGGGATGTACTGCCCGCTTCTGTAATATTTCTACAAAGAAATAGAGACCAAAAGTTAACGCAATAAACAGTATGGCGTATTTAACCGAACGCAATGTTTTTGCATAGGAATCTACCGGTTGAAGAAGGGTTACCCAAAAAGCCGATTCCTCTAGATTGTATCTGCTTTCTTTCCAGCTTTGGGGATAACTTCTGTTTAGATGCTGAACTTTCCAATCGGCAGTAAAACCACTATCGCTGACATTCTTTTCGTATGGCAAAAAGTTGCCGTCAAAGGAAGGATCAGCCCAGGTAGAATTAAGCGTTGCGAGGGTTGTTTTTCCAATGGGTGTAAAGCTCAACTTATCGGAACCCCTTAGGCGCAGTTTCATCTTGAAATTATGGGACGTAGAGAGATCGGTAGCGGGCATTCCTACACTCAGACCGTTTCGCAAGACGTCATTTTCCGGTAAACCAGAGTTAAAGATCAGCGGCGTTTCCCCCCACTGCATGGTTACCTGGTCCTCTATACCCTTAAAGTCGCTGATACCTATGCACAATTGCGCTTCTTCTAACAACAGGTTTTCTTCCGGTATATTGAGTCCGTACGATGCAATACTGGCAAAGCTGCCCTCTATATTAATATCGGTTGTATAGACCGTAATGTCATAAATGCTTCTGTTTTTCTTTAGTGGTTGGATATCCCCCTTAATCTTTAGCATTTCCGGTAAGACATAAGCCATTTTTCTTGCGTTGGCAATTTCGCCTGTTGTCAGCGTGCGTTTTTCGTAGTAGGGAATAATAAGTAGGGGACCGGTTACATTTTGTGCGGCAGCCCATTTACTGCTTTCCTCCCGTATGATTTGCTCCTGCCTGGCGCCGCGTTCCTCCACCAGGTTGTATATAAAGGCGGAAGGAATAAGCATCACCAGGATTAGGATACCTACAATAATACCTTTGATGGTTAGTCTGTTGGCTGTCCAGAAATTACTGGTTTCTGTCCATGTTTCTTTGTTGTGGGGATTCATTTTATTTTTCGTTTTAAAAGTGCTTTGAAATACAAAGTTTATGGCTAAAAAAAATTACTCTATTGATCTGATCATTTTCTCTAATGCATCCAGGTGTACTTTAAAAGCTTTTTCACCGGCTTTGGTTACACTATAGGTGGTATTTGTTTTCCTCCCTATAAATCCTTTTTCTACTTTGATATAACTATTTTCTTCCAGTGTTTTTAAATGCGAAGCAAGATTACCGTCAGTCACTTCTACTATTTCTTTCAGTTGATTAAAATTGACAGATTCATTGACCATTAGAGAACTCATGATGCCCAATCGTATACGACTGTCAAAAACTTTATTTAAATTTTCTATCGGATTCTTCATCATTGTTCTTTTACCACTGCCGCATTATTATACTATTCTTGTGCTTGATGCGCTTGTTTATTTTATGGCTTACCCGGAAACAGTTTTATGACGAAGCCGTTTTTTCATATTTCCACCACATTACTACGCCGTATATTATGTGTAATACACCAAATCCCAGGGTCCAGAAAAGCAATCCTGTGCCCGGCATCCAACAGTTTAGCAATCCCAGTATTATTTCACCATATCCCAGGTAGCGTATTTCCCCGAGGGTATATTTGCTAGCATTCACCAGGGCGATACCATAAAAAATGAGGCAACCTGGTGCAATTAACCCGAAGTATTCCAGGTCAATCATTTTTAGTAAAAATACGCCACCGGCAAAAAGAGGAACGGAAAAATTTATAAACAACCTTTTTGAGGCACTTCCCCACAACGGCACTTTGGTTTTTTTGCTATTCCACCACGTGAATAAAAAAGCGGCGATGATTGCGGCGACTAATGTGTACAATGCAATGGTGAACAGTCGGTACCCCATAAAATGTTTAAGGTTAAGCCCCTTCGCTTCAAACCCATATCTCATGTGCATATTCTGCCCCACCACATCATAGGCAAACCAGGCACCCACCAGCGCGCAAATGCCCGCAGCCACACCACTTAAACCACTCAGGCTGATAAAACGACTGCTCCGTTCCATCATCTGTTTAATGTCTTTTATGGCATCGAGACCTGACTGTTTTTCCATTATAGAAGTGCTTTGAGATTCAAAGTAAATACAAGAACGGCTTATAAGCAAATTTTTTTTGAAAAAACTTCCTAACACTTACTTAAATATTATATGGTATATGGACGTTATCACTCTTTTGCACTCTATTTTTGCAACATATGGCCTGGAATATACTGTGTAAGAGCTTATTAGTACTCTTGTTCGTGGTGCCGGGGCTGGCTGCTAACGCCCAGATAAGAAAAATCACGGGTTACGTGCAGGATGCCCATAGTGAAGAACGCATCCCTTTTGCCTCCGTTCAGTTTCGCAATACTACTATTGGCGCACTTACTGATATTAATGGACACTTTAGTTTAGTGGTAGAAAGTTGGCCGTCCGACACATTGGAGGTTACCTATGTAGGATACGAGGACTTTTACCTGGCTATAGACAGTACCATTGAAGAAATGGAAGTGGTAATAGAGCTGGAGCATAAACGAACGGAAGAAGTGATAGTTAAAAGCAAGGTGGGCAAAGGAGTGTTGATGTGGCGGCGCATTGTAAAAAACAAACCCATCAATGACCGGGCCCGTTTCGATAACTATTCTTATGAAATATACAATAAGCTGGAAGCCGATTTAAATGATGCAGGCAACAACAAATTAATCAAATTAAAGATACTTAAGCCTTTCAGGCAGGTTATCGATAAAAATATTGACTCTGCAACAGAAGAAAAGCCCATTCTTCCATTGTACCTTACAGAGTCGCTTTCGGATTATTATTATCAAAGTAAACCCCGAAAAGTAAGAGAAGTGTTTAAAGGGGTAAAGACTATTGGCATCAATAATCAGAGTATCAGCAAAATGCTGGGAGGAATGTATCAGAATGTGAATGTGTACAAAAATTTCATCCCGGTTTTTGACAAAGACTTTGTCAGTCCCATTAGTGACAATGGATCAGCTTACTATCATTACCGGGTGCCGGATACACAGCAAATTGATGGTCGACGTTTTTTTCATTTTGTTTTTTCTCCTAAGCAAAAGGGAGACAATGCATTTATTGGAGATGCCTGGATAGCCGACTCTTCGTACGCTGTAATGAAGATGACCTTACGGGTACCGGAAAATGCCAATCTTAATTTCGTGGAGAAATTAGATATGGTGCAGGAGTACGCTTTAATAAACGATTCTATCTGGTTTTTGTCGAAGGATAAATTTGTGGCAGATTTTATTTTTCTGGATAAAAACCGATTGAATTTTATAGGAAGAAAAACCAGCACCTATAGAAATGTGGTACTTGATGATCCATCGGTGGAAATAGAGCTGAACAAAAACAAAATGCGGGAAGAGACAGTGATGGGTGATTCTGTAAACAAGAAATCTGATGATTATTGGGCAGAAGCAAGGCATGAAGAATTGTCAACCTCGGAGAAGGGCATCTACAAAATGATTGATACCCTGATGGCTATGCCCAGCTTTAAACGATTTACAGACTTGTTATATTTTGTAGGTACGGGATATAAAAATGTAGGGAATTACGAAATAGGGCCCTGGTATAATTGGTTTACTATTAATGCCTATGAGGGGGCCCGGGTGCGCTTTGATCTGGGAACAAACAGAGGGTTTCACAAAAAGTTATATTTTTCAGGATATCTCGCTTATGGTTTTCGTGATCAAAAGTTGAAGGGTCGTTTTCAGACTATGTATCTGCTTAATAAATCGCCGCGTTCTACTATCATGGCCTCTTATATGAATGATGTGGATAATGGGCAGGTATATTATGACGAGGTGGGAACAGACAACCTGTTTGCTATTGCCTTGTGGAAGCCTAATGTACCGCTGCGCTACATGAAAATAGAACAACAACGGGTAGAGTATTTTAAAGAGTGGCTCAATGGTTTTTCTGTGACCTTGTCTACACAACGCCGCCAATTTACACCACTTACTAATCTACCTACTAAAGACCATTACCCGGCATATGGCAATGGTATATCCATGAATAGTTTTGAGACCGGTATAAAACTTCGTTTCGCCTACCTCGAAAAGTTTCTGGATGGTAATTTCTACAGGATGAGTTTAGGCAGCCGGTATCCTATAATAGAAGCACATTATAACAGGGGATTCAAAGGCATTCTCAATAGTAATTATAATTTTCAGCGCGTGGGCGGTAGTGTTTCTCACTATAAAAAGATATCACCCTATGGAAGTGTGTATTTTAATGTTTTTGGAGGAAAGATCATAGGAAAACTCCCTTATACCCTGCTGGAAATGCCACCTGGTAATAATATCTGGTATTACAATAAGTATGCTTTCAACATGATGACCCGGTACGAATACCTGGCAGACTGGTATGCCGGCACCAATGTGGAACATAATTTCGGTAATGGATTGTTTCGTTATATTCCGCTTACCCGCAGGCTGAAATTCCGCCAGTTTTGGGGGGCGAAAATTTTGTGGGGTGGCTTAAGCGAAGAAAACAAATTGTATAATACTACCAGTGAGCATTTGTTTAAAACGCTGGACGGCAAACCTTATATGGAAATCGGTACCGGTGTAGACAACATTTTCAAGATATTCCGGATAGATTTTATATGGAAAGTGTTGCCGCGGCCGCTACCAGAAAAAACATTCGAGCGTTTCGGTATTTTCGGTAGTTTCAGAATTGTTTTTTAATACAACAACTTATCACATATGGATTTGACATTGAACGATGCCCAGCAAAAAGTAGACAATTGGATCCGTACGGTGGGGGTTCGATACTTTAATGAGCTGACCAACCTGGGCATATTGATGGAGGAAGTGGGGGAGTTGTCCCGGTTGATGGTACGTACCTATGGCGAACAGTCTTTTAAGGAATCTGATAAAGGAAAGGAGTTGTCCGATGAAATGGCGGACGTATTGTGGGTGCTGATTTGCCTGGCCAACCAAACCGGCGTGAACCTAACCGAAGCACTACAGAAAAACTTCGAAAAGAAAAATATTCGCGATGGCGAAAGACATAAGGGAAATGAAAAGTTGAGGTAGAAAATGTTAGGTTACCCTAGTCATCTAAAATCTAAGCCATCTATAAATCCGATTCAGGATTCCTCTTTTTTTTTTAGGTAAAGGTCTGTATGATCATCTAATGCTAAAAGGTCTTTTATTGCTTCGTTTGTTAATGCTTCTCCTGCTATTCCATCCTTTAACCTATGTACTTCAAAGTGCCGAAAAAGATACTTGGTAAAGTCTCGTGAAGACTGATACAGATAAGGACTGTATTCCATAATGATCTGCAGGTTGGGGTTTTGCCTGATTGTTTTTTTCATGCCTTCAAACACTAAAGGTTCGGCGCCTTCGACATCCATTTTTATTATATCAATCTTTGAGAGGTTGTACTCTTCAACTATTTCATCCAAAGTTTTTACTTTTACAGGTATACTTTTTGTACTAACCGAATGTAAAAAATCCTGGTCAACCAATGAAGCACTTCCAAACAGCTCATCGGGAATTGTCAACATAAGTTCTCCTCTCTTATCGGCCAAAGCGGATTCCTCTACTTTAAATCCCGGTGAGTTGAGACCCGCAGTCATTCTAAGCAATTTGGCAATAGCAGGATTAGGCTCAATGGCAATAGTTTTACCACTGTCGCCTGATAACGCCGACATCAACACGGAATAGTAACCGAAATTAGCACCGATATCGATACATACATCTCCAGGTTTTACAATACTTGCCAAAAATTGTGTCAACCAGGTTTCCCAATACCCATCTAATATGAGATGCGGTGCAATACCCCGGTCGCGAAGATCAACATACACTTTATACCTGGTTAATATTCTGCATAAAGCAATATCGTTTTTTAATTGTATATGGGTAGCATAGAACCGGCAAGGCGTCTCAAATTCAAACCCTGTTAGTGTTGCAATGTCTTGGATGTTCAGGAAAGGGTTCATGATTGTTATCTATTTTTATCTTAACATATTTCTACAAAAGTTGGATAATTATCTTTTTACCTTAAGGAAAAGATCAGTGTGTCCAGGTATGTTTAGAAGTTTATTCATATCTTTTTTACTTAGTTCAGTAAATTGGCTGTTAAATCCTACTTCATGAACTATGAATGTAGAAAACAGATATTCCGTATACGCTTGGGCGTCGCTGTACATACACGGACTATACTCAACTATCATTTGGAGTCTTGGATTGTTTTTTAATGTATCTTTCATACCCTCCAGCACCATTGGCTCAACACCTTCCACATCAATTTTTATAAAGTCTAATTGTGACACTTTTTTTTGTTCTAGCAATTCATCAATTGTAACAGTAGGAACCTTTATTTGGTATGTTCCTTCAGCAGGCTGCCTTTCAATAATTGTAGATCCGCCAAACTGTTGTTCCGTTACGGTAAGAGTTACTTCACCATTAGTGTTTGAAGCAGCAGTTTGAACTACTTCAAATCTGCCTCCATTTAACATCGAAGTAAACGTCAGATATTTACCAACCTCTGGATTAGCTTCAATAGCTATCGTTCTTCCCTCAAAACCAGCTAACTCCGACATTAGAATAGAATAGTAACCATAATTCGCACCCAGATCTACGCATGTAAACCCCGGTCGAATTATTTTTGCAAAGGCAAGCGTAATCCAGGACTCCCAGAAGCCATCCATTATTAAATGGGGCGCTAAACTAACATCACGAGAATCGACATATATTTTTCGACCGCCAAGCACTTTACAAAGCACTGTGTTATTGCCCAGATATATATGGTCAATTCTTGACTGGCACTCTTGTTCAAACTGTGCTCGAGTTAATTTGCTTAACTCCGAAATATTATCGATCATCATGTTTCGGTTTAATAGGTCAAATGTAGCACTTTGAATTATTAATGTAATTCAAAGTATTGACTATTGTATTGCTCTAAAATTTACTTAAGGAGTGAAGAGTATACTTGTAGATATTTTAAAGCGCTGTTTTTCCAATCAAATTTTTTGCTTTGAGCCATTAAAAGCTCTTTTAAATTGCTGTTGTCATATGCATTTAGTCCATTTTTAAGCACAGTTTGAATCGTTTCAGCTTCGAAACTCGGAAAATAAAACGCTGCACTCCCCCCAATCTCAGGAAGCGATGTTCGGTTAGAGATAAAAACCGGTTTTCCAACAGACATGGCTTCTATCACAGGAAATCCAAATCCCTCTGCCAATGATGGCTGAAAAAAAGCCCGGCTATTTGTAAGGTACCAGGCCTTTTCTGCTTCGCTTATGGGGCCGGTGATGTGCAGGCGGTCACTTACTCCAAGTGCAGCCGCATATTTCTTCATTTCTACTATGTAATCGGGGTCGTCTAGCCTCCCGGATATAACCAGATCAATTTCAGGATTGGTCAATAATAAAGGAATTAATACGTGGTAGTTTTTTTTTGCATTGACATAGCCCAAACCAAAAAAAAACTCTTTTTCTGTAACAATCGTCGAAGGTTTAGCCGATGACATAAGAATTGGGTTGCACCCATTATAAATTACATAAACCGGCTTGCTCCCAACGTTACAATTGGCTATTACATCCGATTTAGTAAACTCCGAAATGCATACAATCGCATCATGCTCGTCTATAAGCTTTTGGGTATGAGCCAGGCTTTTTTGTTGCTCTACGATAGATTTACCTTCGTGAAGGGGGTTTAAATCATGAATAGTCAGTAGTTTTTTTATGTGTGGGTTGTTCTTTTGCAGGGCCATTCTCCCGGATTGGAAAGGTGTGTGCCAAACGCTGTTCCGTTTTAGGAAAGGTTTCCATATATTATGCCATTTCTTTTCTGCAATGGAACGATTAGGAAAGGAACCTTTTTCTGCCGGAGGTACATACATTCTTATTTGGCTATCATTTTCTTTTTCCAACAATTTATTTACCTCGTTGCCCAAATTCAAACAATAATGATACAACCCCGAGTTGGGAAAACGCATTAAATCACAATCCAGAAAAATATAATTCATGTGTGGAATAAGTAAAGGTATTGTTACAGCATATTTTTTGCCAAATTCAAAAAATGTATCGAAATAAAAAAATAAATTGAAATGCAACGCTATGGTATTGGGTGATGTCGGCTTGTAACCTTGTAGGCATAAATACGAATTTATACTAGTAAAAGTACTGTATTGTATTTTGTTAAAGAAAACAAAATTTCAACAGTGGTGCAACATCTTTCTATTTTGCGTTGTCATTACTCTCCGTGAGTTAGGTATGAAGTTTGATTTACTGAATAGGCTTTCCTGAAACAATTGCCCTGCCAAAGATTTCTACCTCTTTAAGTGTAGTATTTTAACAAACAATTTTAGATGAAGCAGATCGTATTTGATTGCGAAAGGATGAAGTATGCCAATACCGGGCTCTATCATTATTGCCTGAATCTCGGGAAGCATATCAGTAGGCGGATGGAAAAGTCGGCGGAGGAAAATATTACTTTTTACTCGCCCGCAGGTGTACAAATGGCTTTTGGTCAAGGCTCCTCACACCTTACACAGCACTCTTTACAGAAGTTTTTTATGCCTTCGGTTGATGAATACGATATATGGCATGCCACTTATCAGAGCTCTAACTATATTCCCCGGCGGAATAGAAAGATTAAAGTTATCCTGAGCATTCACGACCTAAATTTTCTATACGAAGACAAACCGGAGGAAAAGCGACAGAAGTACCTGAAGCACTTGCAGAACAATATTGACCGGAGCGATGTTATTATCTGCATCTCGGATTTTTGCAAAAAAGACGTTTTAACTTATTGTAATGTTAAAAACAAACCGGTACACGTTATATTAAATGGTACAAATCATTTGACTTCACCCAACCTGCAACGTTCTTCTTACAAACCGAAACGGCCTTTTTTATTTTCGCTAGGCGTTGTTTGTCCCAAAAAGAATTTTCATGTGTTGCTTCCGCTTTTAAAATTAAACCGCCACCTGGAACTGTTGATTGCCGGACATACCAACGATGCCGCTTATCTTGATTATATAAATAATATGGCTTATAAACTTGGCGTTACCGATAATCTGCGGATGTTGGGAAGCATTACCGAGCCGGAGAAGTCATGGTATTACAGAAACTGTTATGCGTTTACACTTCCATCCATCGCCGAAGGTTTTGGTCTGCCGGTAGCGGAGGCAATGTCCGTTGGTAAGCCTGTTTTTCTTTCTGACCGTACGGCATTACCAGAAATCGGTAGTAATTTTGCGTTTTATTTTCGGGATTTCTCTGAGGAGCACATGAATTCGGTTTTTAAAAAAGGTATGGAGGCTTACAGAGAGAATAATATGGAGCCGGATATCGTTAAACATAGTGAGAAATTTAAATGGGATAGGGCGGTAGATCAGTACCTGGATGTTTACCGTTCCCTTTATTAGACTAATATGAAGATATATAGAAGATTATTTGCTTACGCTAGACCACTCGGTAGATTTATTCTTCCTTTTTCGTTTTTTACTATCGCCGCGGCGTTTTTCAGCGTTTTTCAGTTTGCATTAATCATACCGTTGCTCAATTTCCTGTTTAACCCGATGACGGCTGCAGATGCGGCTAAATATGCAGTTAGACCGGAATTTTCTATGAGCGGGTCTTTTTTTAAGGATTATTTTTATCACCTGATCTATAATTTTAAACAGGCAGATCCTTCTTATGCACTGTATTTTTTGGCAGCTACTATTGTTGTATCCGTTATCCTTACCAATATCTGCCGGTATATGGCGCAGCGTACACTGGTCAGTACCCGTACGTTGTTAGTGAAACGTTTGCGGGAGGCATTATTTGAGAAGATTAACCGGCTACAGTTAGGGTATTTCACTAAAGAACACAAAGGGGACCTTATTTCCCGGTTGAATACAGATGTATATGGCGTGGAGGCTGCGGCCGCTAGTTCATTGGAAGTGTTGTTTAAAGAACCTTCGTTGTTGATCGGCTATTTTATCGGATTGTTTGCTATCTCTGGTAAGTTGACTTTGTTTACGCTGTTGATTATTCCCATTTCCGCTTTTGCTATAGCGGCGATCACCAAAAAACTAAAAAAAGAAGCAAAGGATGTGCAGGCATCTGCAGGGAGATTGCTGACTATTATAGATGAAACATTGATGGGAATGCGTATCATTCGTTCCTTTAATGCTACAAATTTTATTCTGAAACGGTTTAGCAGGGAAAACGATTTTTACAGAAAAGCCAGTTTGGCCAGTTTTAAAAAGCGGGAACTGGCACCTTCTTTCTCAGAGGCGGCGGGTGTTTTTGTGGTTGCCTGTATATTGGTGTACGGTGGTGGGTTGGTATTGTCCCCTGGTAGTGGATTGCAGGCGAGCTCATTTATCGCCTTCATCGCTATTTTTTCACAGGTAATCCGACCAGCAAAAGCAATAGTGGTGGCTTTGTCCAACATACAATTGGGGCAGGCTTCGGGCGAAAGAATTTTGGAGATATTGGATAAACCCATCGAAATAGCTGATCGTCCGGGAGCCATTGAGCTCAAGTCGTTCGAGGATACTATTGAATTGCGGAATGTATCTTTTGCCTACAACGAGAAGGAAGTGTTGAAGGAAATAGACCTTAAAATTGAGAAAGGAAAAACAATTGCATTGGTAGGACCATCGGGAGTAGGTAAGTCTACCATTGCCGATTTGATACCCCGCTTTTACGAGGCAACAACGGGTCAGGTATTGGTGGATGGAAAGGATGTGAAAGATTATACGATGGAATCTTTAAGAAGTCAGATGAGCTTCGTAACACAGGAAATTATTTTGTTTAACGATACTGTATTTAATAATATAGCGTTGGGAAAGCCGGACGCCAGCATGGAAGAAGTGATAGAGGCTGCAAAGATTGCCAATGCCCACGACTTTATTATGCAAACGGAGGACGGCTATAATACCGTGATAGGTGATAGGGGAATCCGGCTTTCCGGAGGACAAAGGCAGCGGTTGAGTATCGCCCGGGCTGTTTTCAAAAATCCTTCCATATTGATCCTGGATGAGGCGACTTCGGCATTGGACACCGAAGCGGAGAAACTGGTGCAGGAGGCCTTGAATAACCTGATGCGTGGACGAACAACGCTGGTGATAGCGCACCGATTGAGTACTATTAAAGAAGCTGATGAAATTATTATTATGCAGGATGGGCAAATTATAGAACGCGGTAGCCACTATGAGCTGATAGAAATTGAAGAAAGTGTCTACAGGCGTCTTACCATGATGCAAAAAATAGCCTAGGACAATTTTAGTGGGATTTGTTGCGGACTGAATAGAGCAGTACAAATATACCGAGTTCCAGTAAGGCAGCCTTGCTGCCACTAAAACTTCATTGAGGTATTGGAACCGACAGAGTCGAAAAAGAACATAATAATACGAAGTCAGCAACTTCGCGTAGCGATTGATTTTTGAATGTCTGCTTTCCTTGAAATTGCACATCATCAGGGAACTGTCGTTGAGGCTGCAGTAGTACTAAAGCTACATCAAGGCATTCCCAAAATTGGCCGTAATCAATTTTCTGGCTTTTAGCTTTACTTTTTTTCGACAAAAAAGTTAATAAAGTCCAATGTGGCTAATAAAGAGTAGTTTACGAGGTAGGAAATCGTATCAGGTAACGATTTAGTAATGGTACTATTTGCATTAATTTTCTATTTTTTTCCTTGTAAATCATTACAAAAATACAAAAAATAGGTTAAGGGATGCTTATATTTTTATACTATTTTATACTTATACAATGCCTACTTATTTTTCTATTTAGCAGTATAAAACTTAAATTATTAATAGGCAAATCAAAAAAACCTTTCCCCTGTTGCCCCCAAGTTGGGAAAGATTGTCATTTATTATACTAATGTTTGTTATTTAATTAGGGAAAACCAGCCTAGAGGCACTGTTAATCCTTATAAAATTACAAGCTATGAAATACTTTCTGCAAAACATCCTTTTAGAGATACACAACAAGGAGAATAAGATTTCAGCACAAAGCAAAAGGTTGATTGATGAGGCTTATGAAATGACTTTGTATCTCCAAGACCTTTTATTTTCGGTCAAGAAATACATTATTGAAGAAGGATTTAAAAACGATGCGGAAGAGATACATTTCTTCCATACCATAAAGCCACAAATACTCGGTAAGCTCATTTTTTATAATAAAGTTTATAGAATAGAAACAACTTGCCCAGTAAGCAATGGAAAAATGTATTACAGTTACTTTTCCACACAGTTTGCAAACCTGAAACGGGAGTATATTGAGCATATTTGTAATTCCGATTTTTACAGGTATTACCGCTCGGGACGAACAGACCGTGATGATACTTATTTCAAACGTGGAAATATAAACTACCAGGATGGGCTTAACAGTATTGTGTTTGAAATAGATCCGGCATTCTCGACTTTTTTCGATTACAAAATTGCAAGGATTATCGCTAATGAATTGCTCTATTCATACTTGCTTACAAAAATCAATCCTGATGAAGGTCCTGATATGATTTTGCAAAAGCAGGAAAGCTCCAAAGATATATTTTGGACAGACAGCAAAAATGCTCTCATTGAATTAGTGTATGCACTTCACGCTTCAGGTGTAATTTCTCACGGTAAAATCGGTATCCGAAAAATAAGCCTTATGTTTCAGATACTTTTCCATATCCCACTTGGTGACCTGCATCATTCTTTCCACCGTATGAAAACAAGGGCAGGTT